>JAZLKF010000026.1:0-1580 GCA_045597525.1 Fibrobacter sp.
GATTCAAAACAAAAAGGAAGAAACTGAATCGTCATTCAAAGCGGATTGCAGGAAAGGCTTCCTGAATCAAACACATATAGTCAGTCACTAAAAGAAGTGCTGAAGAATTTCATCGGTACCCGGCTAAGCCTGATGCAAGATTAAGTGGTAGCAGTTGCTCCGACAGTTATATAGGCAGGTCAAAGCCAGGACAGTCAGCCTGTTATTTCAAATCAAAACAGAATATATAGGGGGCGGCCACATAGTGGCAAAAACAGTCCAGTGGACTGTTTTTAGCGACTCTCCGAGCAGCTAAGCTGCGAAGTAAGGACCGGAACGGTGTCTATTCACGCATTATGGAAGTCACGGCATGTAGTCAGAAAGTGTAAGGCTGTCTGGCAGCATATAATCCACATTTTTCAAAGAACTCACCGTATTCTGCTTCAGTTATGCGAAGGGCTCACCGTTCCGTCCTGTCATTCACCGTAGAACTTGTCCGGATCAAAGGGGTCCTTACGCTTGAGCATGTAGAACACTGTCCTTGCAAGCTTCTGAGCGATAAGGCTCATTGCCTTTGCCTTTCCGTATCTGGATACAAGCTGCTCGTGCCATTTCTGTCCGCGTTCATTGTTGCGAAGGAAAAGAACCGCACCCTCAGAAAAAGCCCATTTGAGGTGGACGTTTCCGATTTTGTTGTGTCCGCCTTTCTCCTTCTTTCCGGCAGATTCATGGGCACATTTTACGAGACGGCAGTAGGAAATGAATTTCCCAACATCGGGAAAGCGGGAAATGCTGTCTATCTCATAAAGAATCGTAAGCGGAAGAATAAAGCCAAAACCTGGAATCGATTGGAGAAGATTAAGTGAGTAAGGATCCTGAACTTCTATCATTTCCTGTATCTTGTTTTCCAGATTCCTGATAGTGTCCTGATAGGAATCAAACAGAAAAAGGTCAGCATCTATCATCTTTATGGTTGCAGGATTCTTGAATCTTGAAGGGATGGTATTTCTGTATTTTGGACTTCTCATCCGGGAAGATGCAAGTGGATCGTTTATGTTGTACTGATGATTCGTGTTCTGAAGATGAACAGAAAGTTCGGACATCTGCCGTACAAAGAAAAGCCGTCTTCTGAGAAGGTCTCGTACTGCACGCTTTGCCTTTGGATATGCGTATGCAATGGGAAACATTCCGCCACGGAGCATGTTGGCAATCTTCTCAGAGTCAATCTTGTCAGACTTTGTCTTTCCGCCATGAATCGCTTTCATGTACAGGGCGTGTCCCAGGGCAAAGTCGATTCCGTTTTCTGCACAGAAGTCTGCAATCCAGTACCAGGTGAAGATGCATTCGACACCGATTACAATGTCTTTTCCGAATGTGCTGGTAACTAGTTCCAAATTTTCTGTGGAACAGATCATGTTCTTGTGGAATACGGTTTCACCAAGATTGTTGATGACACAGACATACATAGTCCTTGCATGCAGGTCGATACCGATGTAAAATTGATGCTGGTTCTTATAGAATCTCATTAAGGTTCCCTCCAGAAAAAGTAAGGTATTGTGTTATCTTAGCACGATAACCTTGGGGCCTTAATGATTTTCACC
>JAZLKF010000027.1:0-7918 GCA_045597525.1 Fibrobacter sp.
AGGGATCTGTCTTGCCTTGCTTTTAGCCTTGTTCTCTGAGTTGTTCATTATTCCTCCGCATTTCGTGCGCTTGTTGCGCTCCTTATTAACACGCAGGAAATTTCCCGACGAACCCGCTTTTGATGGAAAAATTTTCTTTACGCAAGTCCAAGAATCTGAAAAAATAAAGGTCGCACCTTCAATGGCACGGCCTTTTTGAATCCTTCGCGCCTACGGCGCTCAGGATGACGTTTGTTGTCACCGTTCAGGATGATGTTTGCGATTACTTCTCCAACTTGAAGAATACGGCGCCTAGGGGCGGGACCTGTACGTTCAGGCTCTGTGCGCGGTTCTGCCACGGGATCTGTTCGGTCTGGACTTCGCCCATGTTGCCCACGTTGGAGCCACCGTAGATGCCTGCGTCGGTGTTGAAGATTTCCTTCCACTTACCGGCGGTAGGTGCACCCAGGCGGTAGTCGTTGCGGACCACCGGAGTGAAGTTGAATATGCAGAGGATTTCGTTGCCGTGGTCATCCTTACGGACGAAGCTGACGATGGAGTTGTCTGCATCGTCGCACCAGATCCATTCGAAACCGGTATGGTAATGGTCAATTTCCCAGAACGGTGCGTTTTCCTTATAGACGTGGTTCAGGTCCTTCATCATGGCGAGGATCTTGCCGTGGCTATCCCAGCTGACCAGGTGCCAGTCCAGGGAACGCTTTTCGCACCATTCACGGAACTGGCCGAATTCGTTGCCCATGAAGTTCAGCTTCTTGCCCGGATGTGCGTACTGGAAGGCGTAAGTCAAACGGAGGTTTGCAAACTTCTGCCAGTTGTCGCCCGGCATCTTGCCCAGCATGGAACCCTTACCGTGGACAACTTCGTCGTGGCTGAACACCTGGATGAAGTTTTCGGAGTAGGCGTACACCATGCTGAAGGTGAGGCTGTTGTGGTGATATTTACGATGGATGGGCTCGTGCTGGATGTAGCTGAGGAAGTCGTTCATCCAACCCATGTTCCACTTGTAGTGGAAGCCCAGGCCGCCCTGTTCAGGAGGACGGGTAATGCTGGGGAAGCTGGTGGATTCTTCGGCAATGAGGATGCCGTGGGGAGCCAGGCGGCCCATCACAGAATTCAGGTGCTTCAGGAATTCGAGAGTGTCGTAGTTGATGTTGCCGCCGTCCTTGTTGGGAACCCATTCGCCGGGGCCCTTACCGTAGTCTAGGTACAGCATACTTGCAACAGCGTCTACGCGAAGGCCGTCGCAGTGGAATTCCTTGAGCCAGTACATTGCGTTTGCAATGAGGAAGTTCTTGACTTCGTTGCGGCCCAGGTTAAAGATGTAGGTGCCCCAGTGGGGGTGTTCGCCCTGGCGGGGGTCTGCGTGTTCATAGCAGGCGGTGCCGTCGAAGCGGCCAAGGGCGTGGGCGTCCTTGGGGAAGTGTGCGGGAACCCAGTCGATAATCACGCCGATTTCGTTCTGGTGGCAAAGGTCCACGAACTTGCGGAACTGGTCGGGAGTGCCGTAGCGGCTGGTGGGGGAGTAGTAACCTGTAACCTGGTAACCCCAGGATTCATCCAGCGGGTGTTCGGCCAGAGGCAGGAATTCCACGTGGGTGTAGCCCATTTCCTTCAGGTAGGGAATGAGGGTTTCGGCAAGTTCTTCCCAGTTGAGGAAACGATCCGGGTCGGACGGGTCACGACGCCAGGAGCCGGCGTGGACTTCGTAGATGTTCATGGGGCTGCCAAACACCTTGGTTGCGGTGTGGGTCCACATGTACAGGTCGTCGCCCCATTCGTAGCCATCCAGATGGGTAGTGATGGAGGCGGTTGCCGGACGCACTTCAGAAAGCTTTGCCAGCGGGTCCACCTTTACGTGGAGGTTGCCATCGGCGCCGTGGATTTCGAAGCGGTAAAGTTCCCCTTCGCCCAGGTTCGGGATAAAGATTTCCCAAATGCCGGAGGAACCCAGCATACGCATCTGGTGGCGACGGCCGTCCCAGGAGTTGAAGCTACCGATGACGGAAACGGCCTGTGCGTTGGGGGCCCAGACGGCGAAGTGGATGCCCTTGAAGCCCTGGTGTTCTACCAGGTTTGCGCCCAGCTTGCGGTAAAGTTCGTAATGAGTACCGGAAGCGATCAGGTGGCGGTCAAAGTCGGAAAGCACCGGGAGGAATGCGTACGGGTCGGTAACGGTGTATTCGTTGCTATCGCCCTGACGGATATTCAGGTTGTAGAAGAAAGGCTCGTAGTCCTTGTCAAGCACAGCTTCGAAGAAGCCGGTGTCGCCAATCTTCACAAAGTCGAATTCAAATTCACCATCGCAGGATTCACCTGTAATGTAGGAAGCCTGGGGCTGGTAGGTACGGATAACGGTCTTTACGCCCTTGTCCGTGTTCAGCGGATGAATGCCAAGAATCGAGAACGGGTCCTTGGTGGAAAAATTCCAGATAGCCTGCATGTCTTCGGCAGTGAGGCTTGTGAACTGATTCCAATCCATATAAAACTCCTTATTATACTCGTCAAATATAACTTAAACTTTTTTTTGCAACGTCATTTTTTTTAAGAAGTTTTCCATTATTACTACATTTAGGCCATGTATAAACGCGTTTTGACTATCCAGGATATCTCCTGCTTTGGCCAGTGCTCCTCCACTGTGGCGTTGCCTGTGATTTCTGCCTGCGGTGTAGAATGTGCGGTTCTCCCGTCTGCGGTGTTGAGTACCCATACGGGGCGTTTCAAGGGTTATACCTTTAGAGATTTGACGGACGACTTGTTGCCCATTCGAGATCATTGGGTTAAGGAAGGTATTAAGTTTGATGCTTTTTACACCGGTTACCTGGGGAGTGTTCGCCAGGTGGATATTGTCCGCGAAATCATGAACACCGTAGGTAATGAAGGGGCGTTGAAGGTTGTTGACCCGGTTCTTGCGGATGCGGGCAAGCTTTATGCCGGCTTTGACATGAATTTTGTAGAAGCCATGAAACGTCTTTGTGCCGAGGCAGACGTGCTGTTGCCCAATATTTCCGAGGCCTGTTACTTGACAGGCAGGGAATATACCGAAGATTATGACAAGGCTATGATTACGGAACTTTGCAAGGGACTTTGCGACTTGGGTGCCAAGTGCATTGTCATGACCGGTATCGGTTTCCGCGAAGGTTACACCGGCATTGCCGTTTACGAGAACGGCGAACTGAATCACTACGAGCACAAGAAGGTTTCCATGTGGTGCCACGGTACCGGCGACATTTATGCTTCTGCATTTACTGGCGCTGTGATGCGTGGTAAGTCCAAGATGGATGCGGTGAAGGTGGCTGCTGACTTTACCTTGAAGGCCATTGAGAATACCTACGGCGACGAAGTGAACCATTGGTACGGCGTCAAGTTTGAAACTGCAATTCCCACGCTGGTGGAATCTTTGAAGTAAACTGTGGAGTATGCAAAGTGTCATTGCGAGGAGCGCAGCGACGTGGCAATCTAAGCAGTCTCTAAGGGAGGTTTAAATGGAAATTCAGATGAATGAAAATGTGAACCCTGAACATCATGAACAGATTTTCAAGGTCACTCCCGAAATGATCGACGACAACCACCATTTCAACAACGTGTGGTCCGTCAAGTGGATCCAGGATATTGCCATTGCCCATTCCGAAAAGTGTGGCGGAACCGCCTACATGCGCGAACTTGGTGCCGGCTGGATGGTCCATACCCAGCATGTGGAATACAAGAACCAGGCGTTCTTTGGTGACGAAATCAAGGGAACCACTTGGGTGGATTCCTGCAGTCGTGTGGTTTCTATTCGTCGCAGCCGTTTTGAACGTGTCAGCGATGGCAAGGTGATTTTTGAATCCGAGACCCATTGGGTGCTGGTGGATATGAAACGTGGCCGCCCCTTGGCCATTCCCGACAAGATGAAAGCTTTTTACGGGGTATAACATGTCTAGCATTATTGAGTACAAGGGCAAGAAACCTGTTTTAGGAGAGCGTGTGTTCCTTGCCGAAGGAGCCCGCCTTATTGGTGATGTGGAAATCGGTGACGATTCCTCCGTGTTCTACAATGCGGTGATTCGCGCTGACTTGGCCGAAATCCGAATTGGAAAAAGAACCAATATCCAGGACAATGCCTCCATTCATCTTTCCGTTGACGTGGGCGTTCACATTGGCGACGACGTGACCATTGGTCATAATGCAATTGTCCATGCCTGCACTATCGAGGATAATGTCTTGATTGGTATGGGCGCAATCGTCATGGATGGAGCACTCATTCGCAAGAATTCTGTGGTGGCCGCAGGAGCCTTGGTGCCCCAGGGCAAGGAATATCCCGAAGGAAGTCTCATTGTTGGCACTCCAGCAAGAGTTGCCCGTCAGCTTACCGACGAAGAAATTCGTAAATTTCATGAAGGTGTGCTGCACTACATTGAAATCAAGGATGAACTCCTAAGTGTATAAATTTGTTTTTCTCATAAACCCCATTAGCGGTGGAGCCCAGGGCAAGGTGATTTACCAGTTTTTGCCCGAGATCATGGCGTCGCTTAATTACAGCGATGACCAGTGGAAGGCTGAATTCACCGTACATGAGGGAATGGAAGAACAAATTCGTGGTGCGTTGGCTAGCGCCGAAACTTTGATTGCCGTAGGTGGCGACGGAACCGTTTCCGCGGTGCTTAGCCAGCTCTTGGATTCTGAATATGCCAAGACTGTGAAAATCGGCCTGATTCCCTTGGGAACGGGTAACGACTTGGCCCGCGTTTTGAATTTGTACAAACCTTATGTGGATAAGGGCTTGCTGTTCCTGGTGCGTCGTTTGCTGCAGGCTGAGGCTCGTCCTTTTGACATTTGGAAGGTAAACGACAAGATCGCTTTCGCCAACTATTTTTCTGGCGGTATCGATGCTCGAATCGCTCATGACTTTAACCGCGCCCGCTCTGAAGGCAAGTTCAAGTCCAGCTCTGTGGTGGCGAATAAGTTGCATTACGTGAAAAGCTTTTTCGCCGACAGGTCCTACCGCCTGAAAAAGGCGAACCTGAACTATATAAACCGCCGCGGTGAAGTTTGTGTTCGTGATATTTCTGGATACCGCACCGTGATCGTGGGGAATATTCCCAGCTTTGCCAGCGGTACAAATCCCTTCTATAAGTCCGACATGGCCGATGGCCTGTTGGAAGTGGTGTGCGTTCGCAACTTGGCCCAGTTCCTGCTGGCATTTGCCTTAGGTACCGTGCCTGTGCTTGGCACCTTGGTGAAACGCCTGTTCCTCAGGACCCATAAGGCCCGATCTTTGGAATTCCATTTTGCAGAAGATGAATTTTTGCAGCTGGATGGTGAAGATTTGAGCGGAAAGGTGGGAACCAAGGTTGAGGTGGAATACGCCTGCCGCGTCCAGATCTTGGCCCTGGGGGAATAATGAACCCGGTAATCATCGAAGGCGTGGAAATTCGCGGGTTTGCATCGCTGGAAAAAGCGGGCCCCACAGACATCAGCTTTTGGACGGGAAACGTCAAGAGCATTACCGGTGCGGCTGGTTTTTCCGCAGAAGATTTAAGCAAGTGCGAAGCCGGCGTTTTGTTTGTTCCGCAGAGTGTCGCACCGAATGTTTTGCCGAATGGTGCCGCGTCGGGGTCGCAGGGGAGAACTGCGCGGGAAATTTTCCCAAAGGTCCGCTGCCTTGTTCCTGTAGAAAATCCCTATCACGCCATGGTCTGTTTTCTGGAAAAGTACGGCTCCCGTCTGGTGGAAATGCCTCGGGACGCCTCGGACGCTCCGGTCCCACAAATTGACCCCACCGCAGAAATTGGCCCCGGCTGCGTTGTAATGGCCGGCGCAAGGATTGGTGCCCGCTGCCGCCTGGAAGCAAACGTGGTGATTTACCCCAACGTTGTTGTGGGGGAGGGCTGCATTTTTCAGGCAGGCGTTGTTGTGGGTAGCCGCGGTTTTGGCTTCTATGAATACCAGGGCAAACGCCGCATGGTGCCCCATGTGGCAGGAGTCCGCATTGGCGACAACTGCAGTTTTGGTGCAAACACCGTGGTGGCCGCCGGATTTATTTCGCCCACCACCATCGGGAACGATTGTCATTTCGATGCCATGGTGCAGATTGGGCACAACTGCGTTCTGGGAAACAACATCTACATGGCCGCACAAACTGCATTAGGTGGCACCACCATCGTTGAAGACGATGTGAACATTGCCGGCGGCGCAAAGGCTGCAGGCCACCTCACCATCGGTCGCGGCGCCATCGTCACCGCAAAAGCCGGCGTCACCAAGAGTGTTCCCGCAGGCCGCACCGTAGCAGGATTCCCTGCCATCGACGCCGATGTCTGGCGCAGGCAAATGGTGGAACTCCGCATGATGGCAAAAAAGAATTTGAAGAAATCAAGTCGGTAATGCGATTCTCGTGATTTGCCAAATGGTGGTCGATTCGTTCTTCTGCTATAAGCAATCGCTGGTTGATGCTGTAGCCTTTGAGAAGGTGGTCCTTAAGGACTCTGTTGGCCCATTGGCGAAATTTCACCCCATTGGATGATTTTACCCGATATCCTATGGATAGAATCATGTCCAAATTGTAGTGGTCGACATTTCTGGTTACGGTTCGTTCTCCTTCTGTTTGAACTATCGCAAAATTTGCGACAGTTGGTATGTCTTGTAATTCTTCGGAAAGAGCATTGTTTATATGTTTTCCGATGGTTTTGACATCTCTATTGAACAAGAGTGCAATTTGTTGACGGTTTAACCATACAGTGTCGTCAAGAAGTTTCACATCCAAATGGATGGATCCATCGGTGTGGTAGGCGATGATTTCGCCTTTCTCGGGCGCTTTTTCCAGTTGATTTTCCATCGGATACTCCGAGGAACGCATTTCCCATGATGCGAGGTGACTCGCGGGCCCCTGTCGGGGGATGTAATAAAAACCGGCGTTTCCGGCTGGGATAAATATACAAATTGCAAAAGTCAGATTATGACAATCTGCGTTTTTGACTATATTTTCAAAAAAAATGGGAATAAATTAGGAGAACATATGAATATATTCAAGAATCTTGCCGTGATGTCCATCGCCGCGATCATGCTTATTGCCTGCGGAGGCGATAATGGCTCCAGCGCTAAGGACGACGAAATTGACAGCTCTTCCTCCAGCGAAGCCAGGAGCAGCTCCAGCTCCGCAAAGAGCAGCAGCTCAGGTGTCAAAGAATCTTCTAGCAGTGCTAGGAGCAGTAGTTCCATCGTTAAGTCATCTTCTTCCAGTTCTGCCAAGAGCAGTAGCTCTGTAGTGAAGTCTTCCTCCAGTTCTGTGAAGATTTCCAGCAGCAGTGAATATGTGCCGTTTGATCATATTCTGCCGCTGGGATATATGTGGCAGGATGGTGCTTATAAACGATTTACCGATGAACGTAATGGCCGCAGCTATTACTACATCACTATTGAAGGTAAAACACCAGGTGGCGTTGATGCTTCTGTAACTATCATGGCTGAAAACCTGAATATCGGTACCATGGTTAATGGTGAAAACGACCAGAACGATGACAACGTCATTGAACGTTATTGCTACAACAACGACACTACCAAATGCGACGAATTTGGCGGACTTTACCAGTGGGCCGAAATGATGGCCTTGCCCAGTCGCTGCAATACTGAAAGCTGCGCAGATTTGATTGAAAATAAACATCAGGGAATCTGCCCCGATGGTTGGCGTTTAATGACTTATAGGGATTTCTACATTGCCTGGCATGCCAAAACTAATACAGATGGTATTGCTGGTGTTCGCTCTAGCTGGGGGTTCACAGGCTCAAATGAATCCGGACTTTCCCTTACCGGTGCTGGTATTAGAAAAAATGGAGCTTTTAATAAATTGAAAGAATTCGTGTCATGGTATTATCCCACGGAATATTCTGAAGATGCAACCAAAGCCCTTTATGAATATGTTTCAACAACGGATCATTCTCCTACA
>JAZLKF010000028.1:0-137152 GCA_045597525.1 Fibrobacter sp.
ACTGGACAACGACAACCATATCGGTGATAGTGTCAACCAGATCCGTGATACCGAGGGAAAGGTGTAAACCATATCAGTGAAACTGTCAACTCGGTCAGTAAAAACACCCCAAAAGTGTCAACCTTTTTTAGGGAAGGTCAGTCAAAATCGTAGATAATTGCGACAAGCTTAAACTGCTCATATTTTTATTCTCCTTCAAGAACAAAAATATACATTTTTTATTCCCATTTGAGAATAAAAAATACTTTTTAAGCATTATAGGAACGTACGCTGTTTTGCATTTCTCTTATTGACCCCATGCAAATTTGGCAAGTATTGAAGAGTGCATCGCAGAAAGGTCGTTATAGTTTTTTTCCATTTTTACTATAATTCCATATACTATGAGTGAAAATTGTCTTTTCTGCAAAATTATCAAGGGTGAAATTCCCTCCAAGAAGATTTACGAAGACGACGACGTGTTCGCCTTCTACGATATCGCCCCCACCGCCCCGGTACACTTCCTGGTGATTCCCAAGAAGCATATTTCCAGCCTTATGGAAATGCAGGCCGAGGATTGCGAACTGATGGGCAAGCTTTTGTTCCAGGGCCAGCGTATTGCCAAGGAGCTGGGCCTCGAGGAATCTGGCGCTCGTTTCGTGTTCAACTGCAAGGAAGACGCAGGCCAGACGGTGTTCCACATTCATCTGCATGTGGTTGGCGGCCAGAAGTTAGGCTGGCCTCCGTTCCCGCAGGCCTAAGGGAGATCCCGGGTCAAGCCCGGGATGACAGCGTGTTAGTCAAGTCTCGGTGCATAGTTCTTCATCGTTTTGATTACAGCGATTCCAGCTGGATCGTTAAGGCCCTTACCGAGGAGCGCGGCATTGTGTCGTTTATCCTCAAGGGCGGCAAGCGAAAGGACTCCCCTTTCAAGGGCGCACTTGATCCGCTGGCGGAAAGCGAGGTGGTGTTTCGCGAGAACCCGCAGAAAGCCGGCGGCGACGGGCTTTTGTTCGTGAAGGAGGCTACGCTTTTGAACTGGCGTGGCCACATGCGCAACGACTTGATGAGTACGGCTGTAGCCCAGGTGATGGCGGAGATCGTGATGCGTTACGCGCCGCCGGGTGTTCCCTTGCCCGAGGAATTCGCCTTGCTGAGTCAGGCGCTCGATAACTTGGATACCGCGAACTCAACCAACGTTTTCGCCAATTGGCTCCTGGATATCAGCGACTTGTGGGGCTACCATCTGGACTTGGGTTCATGCAGCAGGTGCGAGCTTCCGCTTCGCGAGGCCGCAGCAGATTTCCACCCAGAATCGGGGGGCCTAGTCTGCAAATCTTGTTTAGGCGTAGACCGCCCAAGGGTTCGTGAGCAAACGGTTCAAGGCCTGTGGGCTCTATATAATAATAGGGACATTGGTTCCAACCGAGTTTTTGTGGAAAACGCTCTGCTCACCTACTTGCGGAACCATATCGGGTTTCTAAGGGAGCTGAACTCTTTGCAATGGCTGCAGGAAATCCGCAAGCTCTGAAAAAATCTTTATTTTACAGCCATTGTGATTTTTATTACATATATTTGACACACAGTCTACTAATAACATTACGTTATCCGTGTCAAAAAGGGGATTGTTAGGGAAAACTATGGGAGAAAATATGAAAAAGGTTTTGCTTACCGCAGCGATTTTGGCAACCAGCGTTTTGGTCTCTGGAAGTTTCGCCGCAGACAAGGGTATCCGCGTAGGCGGTCACTTGAGCCTGGGCTACAACGTCGTAAGCGGCGTAGATGAATATGTCGTATTGAACAAGCACACCGAAACAGAAAGTCCGTTCATCGACAAGGAAATCACCAAAAGTATTGTAGGCGCCGACGATCTTTCCGGTTTCGGCTTTGAACTGGGTGGTTCCGTAATGCTTCCGTTGACTGATTACATTAGCATCCGCGGCAACCTTTTGCTGGCCTACCGCATGCACTCCAACAGCATTGCAAACGATGTGGCCACCAAGACTATCCAGCACGATCTTATGAACAATAAGGACGTCGCCCTCAGCACCATGCACAGCAGAACCCAGCTTGGCGAAAGGTCCTTCGACCAGTTCAGTCTGGATATTCCTGTTCTCTGCCATATGCTGCTGCCCACTGGTGACGAAAGCGGTTTCTACGCAGAAGCAGGTCTCGTATTCTCCATCAACATGAGCACCTCTACCGACATCAGCACTGACCTGGTTGCCAACACTCCGGTTCAGAGCAATTCCTTTACCATGGGAATCTCCGTTGGTGCAGGTCGCCCCATTCCCGTTGCCAACGTGCCTGTGGATATCGACATTCATCTGGTGTTTGGCGTAATGTCTATGACCAACGACGAAAAGTTCACTCCTAGAGACATTAGCGTTCGCGTAGGCGCCACCTACTGGTTCCTGTAATCACAAGGGTTCCGAAGCATTTTACCTTTAAAAGAAGTTCGGCTTTGGCCGGACTTTTTTTATATAAACTCGCTTTCAATTTTTACCAAGTCGCACATTACAAACAAACTAACAAATCGTTCTATACAAAATTTTTTTGTGATTTAGTTCGCACTGTGAAAAATTTTTTCATTTTTTTTGCAAAAAGGTGTTGATTATTTGTGAAAACAAAGTTATTTTATACACATCTAATCAACAAACCATAAGGAAGAAATAAAATGGCTGAAAAGAAAGTTGCTGCTAAGAAGGCTGCCCCCAAGGCTGCTGCTGCAAAGAAACCCGCTGCTAAGAAGGCTGCTGCTCCCAAGGCTGCAAAGCCCGCTGCTAAGAAGGCTGCTCCGAAGGCCGCTGCAAAGCCGGCTGCTAAGAAGGCTGCCCCCAAGGCTGCTGCTAAGCCCGTAGCAAAGAAGGCTGCTGCTCCTAAGGCTGCTGCAAAGCCGGTTGCTAAGAAGGCTGCTCCTAAGGCTGCTGCAAAGAAGCCGGCTGCTAAAAAGGCCGCTCCTAAGGCTGCTGCTAAGCCCGCTGCAAAGAAGCCGGCTGCTAAGAAGGCTCCTGCTAAGAAGAAGTAATTCTTCGTTTTTAGCAAAAGAACTTAGAGCTCGAGAGAAATCTCGAGCTCTCTTTTTTTGTATATTCCTCTCCGTATGAGAAATCCCCATGCGTGGGGCAGGTAAAACTCTCTGCTTAACATCGTTGCAAATGCAACAGGAACCCTATGGGGAGGCCGGCCCCTGATCGTTGACGTAGAGCTCTTGACATTATGCCAAAAATGACATATATTTAATGAGTCCTAAACATAAACCTTTGGCCTGGTTGATTGATCAACCAAAAACTCCACCGTTATCTCAAAAAGCAAGAATCGAGGCTGGTTATCAACTAAGACTCCTGCAGTCTGGTTTATCTCTATCAATGCCGCAAAGTCGTCCGATGCCATCTATTGGCGCGCATTGCCACGAATTGCGAATCAATGACGAGAATAAGACCTGGAGATTTTTTTACAGGATAGATGATGACGCAATCGTTGTGATTCACTGGGTAGACAAGAAAACGAATAAAACACCTCAGAATGTAATAGATCTTTGTAAGAAAAGGCTAGTCGCTTATGAGGCTTAGTGAGGCGATATGGAAAAAGCAAAAAAAGAAAGATTAGAAAGGAATGGCTGGAAAGTTGGGGATATTGACGAATTTCTCGACCTAAACGCAGCTGAAATGGCTATTATCGAGATGAAGGTGGCCCTTGCAAGGGCTCTGATTGCGAAACGGAAAGCGAATGGTTTGTCCCAGGAAGAAGTCGCAAAAATGTCTGGAACAAGTCAGTCACGTTTAGCGAAAATGGAAAAGGCAAACTCCAGCGTATCTTTGGAACTGATGATCAGAGCCTTGTTTTCATTAGGATCTACCAAAAAAGAACTTCTAAAAATGATGGCAGGGTAATTCGCCCCGATTGATTTCGGGGTGGCTTTTTCTATCTTTCACCATATGATTTCAGAAAAAGATCTCGCCGATTTCGAAAATATCCCTTACGACGAACGCATTTGGCGCGTCGAGAAACTCTTGGAAGGCAAGGCAGAACCCCGCGCCTTTGAACTTGGTTTGCTGCTGGCTCTCAAGATGGGCCAGGAACTTCGCGAAGGCAAGGAACTGGGTAGCGAATCTGGCGACCTGGTGGCAAGCTGGGTTGGCAAGTATCCAGATTCCATCGTTGAAGAAGCCATTGCATTGGCAAAGCAATTCCTGACAAATCCAGCAAGTCTCGCCGAAAAGATCAAGGCCGGCGTCGCCAAGAAGGCCGAAGAGGAAAAAGCTGCCGAAGAAAAGGCCGCCGAGGGTGAAAATAGCGCCGCTGAAGGTTCCGCCGAAAACTAGGCCGAGGTCCTTATGGAAAATAAGCTTATCGCTACAGTCGACATCGGAAGCCACAGCTGTTTGTTGCTGATCGCTGCGTTCGAGGAAAATAAGCTGGTGCCAAAGCTCCAGAAGGCCGAAGTGTGCCGCCTGGGCGAAGATGTCTACGACGACGGCTCGGGAGAACCCCGCCCCATCAGCGAAAAGCGCATCAAGGAACTTTGCGACATCATGGTGAAGTTCCGCATGGATTTGCACGCTTTAGGCGCAGACCTTAAGGCTGTAGTCATGACAGAAGCCATGCGCCTCGCCAGCAACCAGCAAGAAGTTCTGGACACTGTAGAAAAGGCCATCTGGGTACGCCCGCAAATCATTAGCGGCGAACAGGAAGCCAAGCTCACCTACCGCTCCGTCAAGGAATGGCACGGCGAAGACATCGTCACTGTAGATATCGGTGGCGGCTCCACGGAACTTTCCAACGGCGAAAACGCATTCTCCATTCCTGTGGGCGCCCTGAAGATGTTCAAGGAAATGGGCCCCATTCCCGGCCCCGAATACAAGAAGTTCGTGAAGGAAGTTTTCAAGGACGTAAGTTTCAAGGGTATGACCAAAAAGCAGGTGTTCCTTATCGGTGGCACCGGTACGGCTCTGGCCATGGTCTACCTGGACAAGCAGCAGTTCGACTACAAGGCCATCGAAGGTCTAGAACTGACCATCCGCGATCTGGAAGCGGTGACCACAAGAATTTCAAACCTTTCCAAGGAACTGCGCGCCATGTTGCCGGGCTTGGAAAATGGTCGTCACGAAGTGATCATTTGCGGCTTGTTCTGGCTTAGGTCTTTGCTGGAAAAGCTCCGCGTCGAAAGTTTCAAGATCAGTACTGCCGGTTTGCGTTTTGGTTTACTATATCCGCCAGAGGCTGAGCCCGAAGAAAAGCCCAAGGCCAAGCGAGTTCCGCCCTGGTTGAAGAAGAAGGCCGAGGCCGAGGCTGCTGGAACCGCAGCCGCCGAGACCGCCGCAGAATAAATCGCGCTTATAAACCGCGCCGAGAATGGCGCAAAACATCAACTCCAGCTGTGAAGTTGCAAGGAAGATAAAATGAGAATCAATAAATTTATTTCTTTATGTGGTATCGCCAGCCGCCGCGCCGCCGATACTTTGATTGCCGACGGCAAGGTCATGGTCAACGGCGAAGTCATTACCGACTTGGGCCATCAGGTTGACGAAGAAAACGACCAGGTGGTGGTCGACGGCGTACGCGCCCGCCTGCCCAAGAAGACAACCACCATCATGTTCCACAAGCCCGCCGGATGCGTTTGCACCAAGGATGACCCGCAGGGGCGCCAGACTGTCTACGACTACCTGCCGCCTGGTTACCACACGTTGAAATATGTGGGGCGCCTTGACTTGCAGAGCCGCGGCCTGATTCTCTTTACCGACGATGGCGAACTTTTGCACCGCCTCACCCACCCCAGCTACGAGATTCCCCGCAGCTACTTCGTGTGGACGGACCGCCCCCTCAGTGAACATGCCGCCCAGAAGCTTGTGGATGGCGTGGACATTCGCGAAGAGGGTGCAGAGGAAGAAGAAATCGCATTCGCCACAGACATTTATTTGGAACGTGGTTTTGCAGAACTGGTGCTTACCGAAGGCAAGAACCGTGAAATCCGCCGCATGATGCGCGCCGTAGGTTACGAGATCCGCGACTTGAAGCGCGTAAGCTACTGCAGGCTGCAGCTGGGCGACTTGCCTGCCGGCGAGTTCCGCGAACTGACTGCCGACGAAATGAACAAGCTGCGTCAGGCGGTTCACATATGAGTTCCGCACAGTCAAGCGCCGCGGGCAATATGAACGCCGCGCAGGTTACAGGCGCGCGTACCCTCTACATCGGGGACGTTCACGGCTGCGCCGATGAACTGGAAAAGATCGTGGACGCATTCGGATTCGTCCGCGGCAAGGACACGCTGTACCAAACCGGCGACATCATCAACAAAGGTCCCGACATGCTGCGGGCCCTTAAGTTCATCCAGCAGAACGGTATTCTCACTGTCCGCGGAAACCATGAGGAGCACCTCATCCGCATGATGACAACGCCCCAATGCGACTGGACGGAAAAGCAGTGCGCCCGCTTCGCCCGCCTCCCGCTGGAAGACTGGGAATACATTCTTGCCGAGGTTCAGAACTGGCCCCTCTGGCGCGACACACCCCATGCGCTCCTAGTCCATGCCGGGCTGGAACCGGGCAAGACTCGTCTGGAGGATATGGACCCGAAGGTCATCTTGTCCATCCGCTATTGGAACGATATTCCCTGGTTTGATCAGGTGACGTGGAATAAGCCTGTGGTGTTTGGCCACTGGGCCAAGATGGGATTCGTAGACCGCCGCCCCCACTTCATCGGGCTGGATTCCGGATGCGTGTACGGCAAGAAGCTTACCGCCTGGTGTCCGGAAGAAGACAAATTCTACGTGGTGCCCGCCGCCCGCGAATACTCTCCCGTAAAGGACAAGGCAAAGACCGCACTGGATGCGCCCTGCAAGGTGCCCGGCGACAAGCTCCCCGAGGGAGAACGTCCCAAGACCTTCGATGATATCAAGGCCCGTATTGCCAGTGGCGACATCGCCCCCGCAGACACCAGCAAGGAAGCCGAAACCATCCGCAAGGCAAGCCCCAGCATCACCGCCGAATGGAGCGGCTACTAACCTGCACAATGTCATCACGGCGCAGGCCAGGATGACAGCTAGAAATCGCAGTTTTTGACGCAGCGGTTGTGTTCGAATTCCGCTTCTAAAATCTTTAGGCCCTTCTTGTAGCGACGGTATGGGCCATGCCTTAGGCCATATTCAAAGGTCATTTCTTCTACCATGGAGCCGGCCTCGTCATAGACTTTGCCCACGCCATGGATCTGGCCTTTCAGATAAGGTAACTTACGGCGAAGCTTGCCGCTTTCGTAGTACTCCTCGGTAGCGCCACTGAGCACCCCGTTCTTATAGGTTTCCTTGATTTTCTTGGAGCCATTTTCGTAGTACGTTACGGAAAAACCTTCCTCAACTCCATCCAAGTACCCAACTGTTTGCCAAACCTTGCCGTTTTCATAATAACTACGGAAAACCCCGTCTAATTTTCCATTCTTGTAGGGAGCCTCCACAGCAACATTTCCGTTGGGATGGTAAGAAATCGACAGGCCTTCCCGGATTTCGGAGCCCGCCAATACAGTGTAAATCCTTGCCGGAGAACCATCTTCATAGCTGGTTCTAATCGTGTCAAGACGGGTCTTAGACTGGTTTTGAACATCCGTTTCCGCCCCAAAAGCGGTCACAGAACTGATGAGCATCACAAGACCCAAGTAGACAACGAAAAAATTACGTTTCATCGCCATAAAATGTAACTAATTCGGCTCATTTTATGTATTTTGTGGGTCAATATATGCGCATTACATTTTTAAATCCTCCCTTCCACCCCATGTTCAGCCGCGAATCCCGCAGCCCATGCGTGACGAAGTCGAGCACTCTTTACTGGCCTATGTTCTTGAGCTACGCCGCCGGCACCGTTGAAGCCGACGGTAACGAAATCCAGCTCATCGACAGCCCGGCCATGGAACTGGACCTGCAGCAGACCCTGGAGGGCATCCAGAAGTTTGCCCCCGCCCTGATTATCTGCAGCACCAGTACCCCCAGTATTTTGAACGACCTTAAGGTAGTCAAGGCCATCAAGCAGGCCATGCCCCAGGTGAAGGTTGCCATCATGGGAACCCACGCCACCGCAGAGCCTCTAGAATCCATGGAAATGGAACCCAGCCTGGACTACGTGATTATCGGTGAAGCCGACTACACCAGCCGCAACCTGGTCCGCGCATTGCGTGGCGACGAAGGTGCAGCTTCCATCGGTCAGTTCCCCGGTCTCGCCTACCGCACCGCCGAAGGCAAGGTGGACTTCCAGCCCGAAGGCCCCAAGATCGAGAACCTGAACGAGCTACCCTGGGTAAGCAAGGTTTACCGCAAGCATCTCTACAGCTGCTACAAGAAGTACTTCTACGGCGCCAACCTGAATCCGCTGATCGTTATCCTGAGCGGACGCGGTTGCCCCAACCACTGCAGCTACTGCGTTATTCCTCAGACTTTGAACGGCCACAAGTTCCGCCGCCGCGACCCCAAGGACGTGGTAGACGAACTGCAATACATCAAGGAAAATTTCGAGGACCTGGGCGAAGTCTTCTTTGAAGACGACACCTTTACCGCAAGTCACGAACACGTGCGCGCTATCTGCAACCTGATTCTGGAACGGGGCCTCAAGATTACCTGGAGCTGCAACGCCCGCGCAGACGTACCCCTGGATCTTCTCAAACTCATGAAGAAGGCCGGCGGTCGCGAAATGTGCGTTGGTTTCGAAAGCGCCTCCCCCGAAGTTCTTGAAAACATCCACAAGGGTGTAAAGAATACCGACAAGGCAATCGAATTCACCAAGAACGCCCGCAAGGCAGGCCTCTTGGTTCACGGATGCTTTATGGTGGGTAACCCCGGCGACACTCCCCAGACTCTCCGCATGACTCTGGACTACGCCAAGAAACTGAACCCCAACACGGCCCAGTTCTACCCCATCATGGCCTACCCCGGTACCGAAGCCTACAAGGAAGCCCTGGAAAGCGGCGCATTGCAGACAAAGGATTACAACCAGTGGCTGGACAAGGACGGTTTCCACCGCACCACCATCCAGCGTGGCGAACTTACAAGTCAGGCCCTGGTGGACTTCTGCGACAAGGCTCGCCGTGAGTTCTACCTGCGCCCCAGCTACATCTGGCGTCAGGGCATCATGGCCTTGAAAAATCCCCGTGAACGCTACCGTGTGTTCCGCGGCTTCAACACCTTGGTGAAGCACCTGTTCCGCAAGCACGGCGAACTGGCTCCCGTAGCCCGCCAGGCCCCCACGAACAAGTCGTAAGGGTGATCCCGGAACAAGTCCGGGATGACATTGTACCGTCCGGGATGACAATTGCCAACTTATCGGTCCGCACACAATTAAAAGTCCCCAGCATTTTTGCTGGGGATTTTTTTGGCTCCCACGCAGGACAAGCTCACGCCAGCGCGGTGCGCATCAAAAAGAAAAAGACCGACTCAGAGAGCCGGTCTTTTTAAATCGTACTGATTTTCTGATTAGTTCCAACTTGCCTGGCAAGTAGCGGCGGCAGAGACGTTGAAGTCAAGAGTCTTATTGCACCAGCTAGTATCAATGCCTTCGAAGTTGACGTAGTAGCTACCAGTGAAGGTCTTGCCATTTACCTTGGCAGTCAAATCACCCTTTGCATTACAAGAAATTCGACAAGCAGTCAGGCTGGAACCACCACTGATAACAACAGCATAGGTGCCTGCACCCGGAAGTTCAACCTCATCCTGGCTCTTCTTGATTTCGTATTCAGCACCTTCGGTAACCTTAACTGCGGGGCAAGTCACGTCGATAACGGTGTTATCGGAGTTACCCACCTTAAGGGTCGGAGCGAAGCTAGCAGTTGCTGCGGTAAACGTCTTCGTGTAAGAAGGAGATGCACCAGCGGCACCGCCAGCCCAAGCATAGGAGTTTACTGCAGAGGAACTCTTACAGCCAGTAACAGACCAAGTTACATCGGGAGTTGCGGTAAAGTCAACTGCACCGGAAGCATCCGTGGTACAGGTACAACCGGTAATCGGGTCGCCGTTCACCTGAACCTTTCCACAAGAAATAACCTGAGGTTGTGTACCGTCAAAGGAAACGGTCACGGTGGGGGTCACAGGGCCGGATGTGGAGTAAACGACAACATCGCTAGAAAACTTAGAAGTGCTTGAAGTCTTCACAGTGGCATTGGCACCAAGGTCCCACTTGTAGGCAGCCTTAGTAAGGAAATCGTTAACGGTATGACCATTACCCGTTGTTATCGGCTTGAATGTGTACGAAACCGTTCCGGTTATCTTATCTACAACAGCTGCAGAAGGTTCACAAGTACCATAGGTACCTGCAGCAGGTGTTCCGCCACCAGCAGAGGATTCACCGCCACCGATAACAAAAGCAGAGGAAGAGCTGAAGAACGTCGGAAGTTCGTGTGTGATAGCAGAAGATGAGGATCGTGCCTTACTGCTGCTACTGATTTCTTCGGCAGCGCTGCTCTGATCTACAAGGGGAGTACATTCAATCTGATACGGGTCGCAAAGGTAAATTGCGGCAGACGGGTCAGTCACAGAAATTTTAACGGACTCATCATCAACACTAGGTTCATAAATTTCGCCACTTCCGCAAGCCCAGAAGGATACGGCAACGCCTGCGGTAGATAATGCTGCAAAAAGTTTCTTATTCATATTATAAAACCTCTTTCCCCATAATTTATATAATTATTAGGGAAATAGAACTGTTTTTAAACTATTTTGTCACTCCTGAGAGGCCTCTTCCACCGAAATTTTGCGCTGACCAGTGATAAATTGGTGCACATATGGGTTGGTAGTATTCTTAATTTCGTCTACAGTACCCACTTCGATGATTCTTCCGTTATAGAGCATGGCTATACGATCGGCTACTTTAAAGGCGCTTACCATATCGTGAGTCACCACAACAGAGGTAACGCCCAGCTTGCTCTGCATATCCAGGATCAAGTCGTTAATCACGTCGCTGGTAATGGGGTCCAGACCGGTAGTCGGCTCGTCATAAAGAAGAATCTCTGGATTCAAGGCAATGGCTCGGGCCAGGGCAACACGCTTACGCATACCGCCCGAAAGCTCAGAGGGCATCTTGGTGCGGAATTCTGGGACCAGATTGATCATCTGGAGTTTCTCGGTCACCACATCCTGGATCTGCTTTTCGGAAAGTTCCGGGTGATGTTCGCGAAGAGCAAAGGCGATGTTTTCGCCAGTGGTCATGGAGTCAAACAAGGCTCCCATCTGGAACAACATGCCCATCTTACGACGGATGGTGTGAGTGTCAAAAAACTTGGGCGTACTGATGGTAACGCCGTCAACGGTCACTTCACCGCCATCGGGCTGCAGAAGGCCGATCATGTGCTTTAGGATAACGGACTTACCACCACCGGACTTACCGATGATCACCATGGTTTCACCACGGCGGATATCCAGATTCACATCGCACAGAACGTCCTGGGGACCAAAGGATTTCTTGAGTCCCTTCAAACGGATGGCGATATCATTCGGGTCGATCTTTACATTTGGCATGACAAACCTTCATTAGAAGAACAGCAAAGCGTCCACAACAAAGTCAGAAATCAAAATCATCAAGCAACAGGACACAACAACACTCATAGTAGCAAGGCCCACACCTCGGGCACCAGGCTTGGCGTTAATGCCATGGTAGTAACCCAGCAAAAAGATAATGGTACCAAAGACAAAGGACTTGATCACACCGGACCACAAATCCATGGGATCAAACAGGTACTGCATGCCAGTGGTATAAGTGTAGGTGGTAATATCCAAGCCAAGCACGCATACGATCCAACCACCGATCAAGGCCAGGCAGTTGGAAATAATGGTGAGGCAAGGAATCATGGTGATAAAAGCCATGAAGCGAGGCAGGGCCAAGTAGCGGTAGGGGTCAAGTCCAAGAACAACGTAAGCGGAAAGTTCTTCCTTTTCTTTCATGGAACCAAGTTCCGCAGAAATGGCGCTACCCACACGACCAGCCAGCACAATAGCGGTAAGCAACGGGCCAAGTTCGATCAGCACCATTTTACAGGCGGCAGTACCGACGAACTTATCAGCAACAAGATTATGGAATTCAAACTCAGCGCAAACCGTGGCCACCATGCCGGTAAAGATGGAGGTCACGAAGAGCAAGGGCAAAGAGGATACGCCAATGGAAATCATCTGCTTGACCATGAGGTCTGGATTCTTATGGACGTAACGCAACTGCTTGAGAGTATTCAACAGAATACAGATGACCTCACCCACGGCAGAGATACCAGTGACAATGATGTCACCGATCCAGGCTATGGGGCGAAAGATCAAAAGCATCTATAGGACTCCTTAGAAACTTGCAAAATCGGGGGTACCCATGTCACCGCCATCATCGTAGGAATAGGCTCCGCTGTCAGCACCTTCCGGCTCTGTAGGTGCAGCGTCGTAGAAGGTGGTGTATTCGGGAATGAAGGTCATGGGAATATCCTTCACAGAACCGTTACGGTGTTTGGCCACAATCAAGGTTGCCAAGTGGCGGTCTTCTTCCCTATGGGTTTGCACAAAGGGACGTTCCACGAACCACACCATATCGGCGTCCTGTTCGATAGAACCGGATTCACGAAGGTCCGAAAGCTGAGGGCGTTCGCGGCCCTTTTCTTCTACCTTTCGGCTAAGCTGGGCCAGGGCGATTACAGGCACCTGCATTTCCTTGGCCAGAATCTTAAGACCACGAGAAATTGCACCGATAGCCACGGCACGGTTTTCTTCCTTGCCTGTTTTCATCAGCTGCAGGTAGTCGATAATCAAAAGGTCCAGTTTGCCCTTGCGCTTGAGCTGGCGAGCCTTACTCATCAGTTCCATAATACCCAGGTCGGCATTGTCGTCAACGAACAGGGGGGCCTGATTAATCGGAGTAACCGCAGCAATGAGTTTGCGCTTTTCGTCGGCATTCAAGAAACCGTTACGAAGCCTACTCTGGTCAATTTCAGCCTGGGAGCAAAGAAGACGCTGAGCCAGCTGCATGCCATCCATTTCCAAGCTGAAAAAAGCGACATTCTGATTGTACTTCACTGCGGCGTTGGCTGCAATGGTCATGGCAAAAGAAGTCTTACCCACACCAGGACGGGCGGCCAAGATAATCAAGTCGGACTTTTGGAGGCCGTTGGTCAGTTCATCTAGCTCGGTAATGCCGGTACGGATACCGGTGATGCCATCCTTACGTTCGTTTAGACGCTGCAGGAGGGGCGATACAAACTGGTCGATGGGCTTCAAGGAGTCGCGGACCTGGTCGTCTGCAATGGAGAAGATGTCACGTTCAGCATCTTGCAGAACTTCGTCGGGCAAGGCAGCAGGGTCCATGGCATTCTTGATTATGGAAGAAGACATTTTGATGAGTTTGCGAAGGGTTGCCTTTTTGCGCAAAAGCTCAATATGCCAAGAAACGTTGGCTGAAGAAGCCACAGACTCCATGAGTTCGAACAGGTATTCACGGCCTCCGACCAGCTGGAGTTTACCCATGGTTTCAAGTTCTGAAGCCAAGGTTACCAAGTCGATAGGAGTAACAGCCCTATTGAGGCTGCAAAGAGCCTGCCATACCAGCTGGTGTTTTTCAAGGTAGAAGAAGGATTCGTCCTTGATTACCATGATGGCTTCGCCCATCACTTCAGGATCGCGAAGAATACCGCCTAAAAGGCAGCGTTCTGCGTCAAGATCCATAGGGACCTGACGACCTTCATAGTTTTGCTGTTCTTCAAATTCTGCCATATATAAATCCGCTTGAAATATAATTCTTTAAAAAGAGGCCTGTTGCGCAAGGTCCCTTAATTGTATCGTATTTCCCGAGGATTTTAAAGCCTTACTGCTTTACGGTAAAGAAGGAGCTTCGGGGAATATGGACCTTCCAGGTAAGCCACTTCATCTGCTTGTCATTCACCATGGCGTAAGGGTCAATGAGAGAGCAGGTCTTTGTTCCTGCGAAATCCATGTCTGTGCCAGCCAATTCTTCGAAATTCTTTGCCTTACCAAAGAGCTGATGGAACAGTGGCTGTGTGAATGTCACCATAACTTCGGGCTGAATGAAGGAAAGTTCCTTGGTCAGCATTTTCTTGAGGGCTGTTTCCAGCAGAGGCGACAGGGGGCGTTCTGTGGACTTGAAGAAATAGGTAACGCCAATATCTTGCTGAGCCACGTTGAGACTTGCGAACAAACGAACCAGCATTTCGCCCACAGGCATCTGGAAGAACGCGGAGGCGTCTGCACCCGGCTTTACTGCGGGAAGCAAGAACAAAACCTTGGGATGTTCCGGACCCATGTAACGGGCAAGTTCAGCTTCCTTGGCGTAGAGGGCCTCAGACTTGAGGTTGTCATAGAACTCTTGCAGAGAAGACGCAGACTCAAAAGCAGAAATCGTGCGCTTGACGGGACGAGGGCTCGGCGTATTAAGGCCCGCAGCAGGACCTCCGAAAAGTGACGGTGCAGCACCGGCGCCAAAGGCTGCAGGAGACTGGGCGGGCATTGCAGCAGGTGCTGCGGGAGTTGCGCCTGCGTTAGCATAAGCCGGACGTGAAGCCGCCGGAGCTCGAGGCGGAACAGCGCCAGATGAAGCAGAACCTGGGAAAGCCGGTGGCGGATTACGAGAAACACCCGGATGTGGAGCCCCTGGTGCAGCAGCAGGCTTGCGGGTCAAAGTCCAAGGTTCATCCAAAAACAATTCGGCTTCACCCAAGTCCATCTGGCCTAAGAGGTAATTGCGAAGTTCACTGAAATCAAATTCTTCGGACATGATCACCTCTACTTTGTTTGCAATCCGTCGCGATTTTCAAACTGCGACTTACAAAAATTCACGATTGATTCTGCAAGGGAGACCTTGCTACCCATACTCAATTCAGGAATGGGCTTGTTGTGTTCCACCAGGGCAAAGCGCACGTTATCGCGGCCAAAACCGCTGTCGGAGGCTACAGGTGCATTGAGCAGAAGCGCATCAGCACCGGACTTTGCAAACTTTTCTGCAGCGTGTTCTGCGAAGTGATCCGTCTCGAGAGCAAAACCCACAATTGTCTGCTTAGCCAAGCGGGACTCCGGAGCTGCAGCGCAACGGGCTGCAGAACAGTCCCGTAAAATATTGGGATTAGGAACCAATTCAATAGTCAGCTGGCTTCGGCTATCCTTGATCTTGGAATCCGCAGGATTTGCCGGGCGGTAATCGGCAACGGCTGCGCAGTGAACCAAAACATCTACGTCAGGCTGACGTGACATAACTGCGTCGTGCATTTCGCAGGCGCTGCGAACTTTGGTGACGGTAACTCCGCCAGGGAACTGGGCCTCCATAGGGCCAGCCACAACTTCTACGTCAAAGCCGTTGGCGAGGAACACTGCCGACAGTGCAACCGCAGTCTTTCCGCTGCTGCAGTTGGAAATATAACGGACCGGGTCGATGGGCTCTTCGGTTCGACCTGCAGTAATCAGCACCCTGCGGGTGCTGTTACCATTTACGAATGACGAATTATGATTTACGAGAGAATCCTGACGAGCAGTTTCCTCAAGGAATTTCTGCGCCTCAGAAACAGGAACTGAACCCGTCCCATTTTTCTTCTCGTAATTCGTACTTAGTATTTCATAATTCTCTAAGTGTTCCACAATTTGCGCAGGTTCTAAAAGCCTACCCTGCCCCACTTCTCCGCAAGCCAAAAAGCCTGCCGGGGATTCCAGCACATGGGTATGCTCAAAGCCGCGAAGCATTTCAAGATTGCGCTTTACCGCCGGGGAGTTATACATGGCCACGTTCATAGCGGGTGCCACAAAGCGCTCGCAGTCGCAGCTCATAAAGCAAAGGCTAACGGGATCGTCGGCAATACCAAAAGCAAACTTGCCAATCACATTGGCTGTTGCAGGCACCACCAGGTACAAGTCCGCCCATCGCGGAAAATCAATATGCTGGAAAGGTCTAGCCTCGGGCGCGCCATTCTTCAAATACACCGGGCACTTGCTCAGGCTGGCAAAAGTCAAAGGCGCCACAAACTGGGTTGCAGCTTCCGTCATGCAAACGCGGACTTCCGCACCTTTCTTCTGCAACAGACGCAAAAGTTCGCAGGACTTGTAGGCGGCAATGCCACCAGACACTCCTAGGAGAATTTTCTTTCCAGCTAAATTCATAGTGACAATGTTAGAAAAAATCGGTTGCAATTCTAGCAAATCGACGCCAGCTGCTACACGAAATCCGCCGTGCCAGTCCCTAATGCAGAAACCCAAACAAAAAAAAAGAAACCCCGTGGCGTTAACCACGGGATTCCTTAGAAATTAAAGAAGCTCGATTGCGCAACGAGGTTGCGCGAATCAACAATTAAGCTTCTTCTTCCTTCTTCTTGGAAGCCTTCTTAGCCTTGGGAGCTGCGTCACCAATGGTGGTGCCGTTTTCGCCCGGCTTGTGAGAGTCCATCCAAGCCTTCAGCTCAGCGGATTCACGGTTCTTGAAGTAGTCAACCACGGAGAGGTAGATCTTACGGTTGTTCTGATCGATTTCGGTAACAACGGCCGGAACTTCGTCGCCAACCTTGAATGCATCGGCAGGAACCTTGATGTATTCAGCGGTGAGCTTGGAAACGGGGATGAAACCTTCGATGCCTTCGTTGAGTTCAACGACAACACCGCGATCGAGCATACGAACAATCTTGCCCTTCACTTCTGCATCAACCGGGTAGGTGGAATCGATGGAATCCCACGGATCTTCGGCGAGGTGCTTCATGGAGAGGGAAATGCGACGCTTTTCCTTATCGACAGCGAGAACGACGCATTCAACCTTGTCACCCTTCTTGACCATTTCGTTCGGATGGGTGATCTTCTTGGTCCAGGACATGTCGGAAACGTGGATGAGGCCATCAACACCTTCCTTGATTTCGACGAATGCGCCGAAGGAAGCAATGTTGCGGATTTCACCAACAACGCGTGCGCCCGGGGGAAGTTCGGTTTCGATGGAATCCCACGGATCAGATTCGAGCTGCTTCATGCCGAGAGAGATGCGTTCAGCTTCTTCTTCGACCTTGAGAACGACAGCTTCAACTTCCTGACCAACGGTGAGGATCTTGGACGGGTGCTTAACGTGCTGAGTCCAGGACATTTCAGAAACGTGGATGAGGCCTTCAACGCCGGAATCCAGTTCGATGAATGCACCGTAATCGGTGATGGAAACAACCTTACCCTTAACGACTGCGCCTTCGGGGTAACGTTCAGCGATGTCCTTCCAGGGATGCGGCTTAAGCTGCTTCATGCCAAGAGAAATGCGTTCCTTCTTGTCGTTGAAGTCGAGAACCATAACTTCGACCTCCTGACCGAGCTGAACCATTTCGGTGGGGTGGTTGATGCGCTTGTAGCTCATGTCGGTGATGTGGAGGAGACCGTCTACGCCGCCGAGGTCGATGAATGCACCGAAATCGGTGATGTTCTTGACGATACCCTTGCGAACCTGGTTCTTTTCGAGGGTTTCGAGAACGTCGCCACGCTGCTTGTTGCGTTCTTCTTCGAGAACAACACGGCGAGAAACGACGATGTTACGACGAGCCTTGTTAACCTTGATAACCTTGAGGTCGTAGTCCTGACCGATGAGGGCGTTGATATCCGGAATCTGACGGAGATCAATCTGAGAGCCCGGCAAGAAGGCATCGATACCGAAGAGGTCGACAACTACGCCGCCCTTGATGCGCTTGGTGAGGGTACCGCGGACAACTTCGTTGTTTTCGAATGCAGCATGGATGCGATCCCATACGCGAACGAAGTCAGCCTTCTGCTTGCTGAGGATGAGACGGCCGTCTTCATCTTCCAGCTTTTCAACAAAAACTTCGATTTCGGAACCGAGTTCGAGGGAGTCAGAGTCCTTGAATTCTGCGCGATCGATCACGCCTTCGGACTTGTAGTTAACGTCGATGAGGACTTCCTGATCGTTGACCTGAGAGATCTTACCGGTAACGAGGTTGCCCTGAGCAAGGCAGTCCATACCAGCATAAACGTCAGCGTTAGCCTTGCGGAAGTCTGCGCCGCATTCTGCTTCTGCAGCGAGGATTTCGTCGAGGTCTGCCTGGGAACCGAACTTAAGTGTATTTGCCATATTAGTTTGTTTTTGGTTGCGGTACAAAAAATTCAGGCTACGCCACTACACCTACGTAGTCGAGAATTTTCTGAACCTGTTGTTCAATTGAGGTTTGTGTAGTGTCAATTTCAATAGCGTCGTCGGCCTTCTTGAGAGGGGCCGTAGCTCTGGAGGAGTCCAGGCGGTCACGTTCGACCAGGTTCTCCAGAACCTCCTCGTAGGTAACCTTTTCACCGCGTTCAAGGAGCTCCTTGAGGCGACGTTCGGCACGGACCTTAACATCCGTTACGAGGAAAAACTTGTACTTGGCGTTGGGGAAAACCACAGTACCGATGTCGCGGCCATCCAGAATGCAACTGGAAACAGCACCGATCTCGCGCTGCTTGTCGGTCATAGCACGGCGGACGGACGGCAGGGCGCAGTAGATGCTCACGTTGGAGGAAACACGCATACCGCGGATGTCAGATTCGTAGGAAACGCCGTCGATAAGGATGTGGTTTTCGGAATCAAAGCTAAGCTTCAAATTCTTGAGCAATTCGTCCATGGCAGGACCTTCTTCTGCAGGGATTCCCTTTTCGAGAGCTGCAAAGGTCACAGCACGGTACATGGAGCCAGTGTCCAGGTAGGTAATGCCCAATTTTTTGGCAATAATCTTTGCCGTGGTGCTCTTACCGGTGCCGCTACCGCCGTCCAAGGCGATCACAAAGTTTTCAGAATTACTCATAAGTGAGGCGAAAGATAGTTAAAAAAACGGAGCGATTAAAGGTGATCGACTAAAGAACAAGGGTAAAATGGGGCTTTTATGGTGGCAGCAAAACAAAAAACGGCACCCTTTGGGGGTACCGTTTCGAAAATCTTTGAAAAAATCGCAATTACGGGCTTTCGTAGTCGCCGCTGTACAGTTCTTCTTCAGCCTGCTGAGTGTTTTCGTCCTGGTAGGTTTCTGCGGCACGAAGTTCGCCGGTGCTACCGTACTTGCGCTTTTCTTCTTCGGTCAGCTTGTTGGAGAAGACGATTTCTTCCTGTTCCTTATTGGCAGCTTCTTCTTCTTCCTGCATGATCTTCTGACCTTCAGCGAGACGGCGCTTGATGCGTTCATCTTCCATCTGCTTCAAGTTAGTACCGACCTTAGCCTGTTCTGCGGACATCTTGGTACGTTCGTTTGCGTCGTCCATGGCGTCCTTGATACCCACGAGGCGGCCCTTGCGGTCTACAGTGAGGCCAGCTCTACGGAGGGTGGACAGAGGAAGGCGACGAGCGGCCTTCATATAGTCTTCCTTGAATTCGTAACCATCGGAAGTGCCAATTGCATCAGCTTCGTCAGGGGTTACGTACTGCAAAGCTTCCTGCCAGCGGGAGCTCTGCACACAAGCGGTAAAAGCAGTTAAAGCATTATCCAGGGCTTCCGGATCGTCGGACAGGGTTCCACCACAAGCGGACAGAACGACCATAGCCATCATAGACAAGCACACCATCAGTTTTTTCATAGGATTGGACCTCCGAAAAAAAATAAATCCCGCCTAAATATAACCTATTTTTGTGATTTTTAGCAAATTCAAACGAAATTTTTACGTAAAGCGCTGTCAAAAGCCAAGTTACAAGCTCTTTTTTAGGTCTAAACGAACCATGGGGGGCAGTTTTTACTCCAATTCAAAGTTTTCGCCTCTACTTTTACTAAATTGGCGAAACCATGACAGAAAACGCAGACATCTATCGAATCAAGAAAGAAGACCGAGAAATCATCCTTATCGGCACGGCCCACATTTCCCAGGCATCCAAGGACCTGGTGCGTGAGACCATCGAAGCGGAAACTCCGGACACAGTCTGCGTTGAACTGGACGAAGGCCGTCTCTCCTCTATCAAGGACCCGGACCGCTGGAAAAAGACAGATTTGCGCCAGGTCATCAAGAATAAGCAGCTGGGCACCCTCATTGCAAACCTTGTGCTGGGTTCCTATCAGAAGCGTATGGGCGCACAGACCGGAGTAAAGCCGGGCTCTGAATTGAAGGAGGCCGTAGACGTAGCTGAAGCTGCCGGACACGAACTGGTTCTTGCCGACCGCGATATCAAGATCACCCTGCGCCGCACCTGGGCCTGCACCCCCTGGTACCGCAAGTTCAGCCTCCTGGGAGGCCTTTTCGCAAGCATCTTCGACAAGACCGAAGTCAGCGAAGAAGAACTGGCCAAAATCAAGGAGCAAGACGCATTGAACGGCATGATGCAGGAGTTCGGCAAAAGTTTCCCCGAAGTCAAGCAAGTCCTGATTGATGAACGCGACCAGTTCCTGGCCAGCAAGATCAAGAACGCTCCGGGCAGGAAGATTATCGCGGTTGTTGGCGCAGGTCACATGCGCGGCATCGCAAGCATCATCGAAGAAGAAAAGGAACTGCCGTCCGAGGAGTCCATCAGCGTCATCCCCAAGAGCGCTCCCATCTGGAAGATCATCGGCTGGGCCATTCCTATCGCAATTGTAGCAAGCATTATCGCAGTGGGCATTCACGCTGGCGCCGCCAAGGCCGGCGAACTTTCGCTCCAGTGGGCAATGCTTACAGGTGGCGGTGCCATGCTGGGCACGATCATTGCCGGCGGCCACCCGCTCACCATTCTAGTGGCACTGGTCACCGCACCATTCACAGGCCTTACCCCGCTGATCGGCGTCGGGTTCTTTACCGCCCTCACTCAGGTCTACATGCGCCCGCCCCGAGTCGCCGAGATGGAATCCTTGAGCGATGACATCTGGCAGGTGAAGCGCTGGTGGAAAAACCGCGTGACGCGAGTGATCCTTTGCTTCCTTTGCCCGGGTATTCCCGCCATCGTGGGCAAGATCCTGGCGATTTTCAATATTTATCAGGCTTTGTAAAGTTCTGCCAAGCTACGTAAAGTTGTACAAAGCCGCATAAGGCCACATAAGGCTCCGCAAAGCCGCGTTTCAGAGATAAATTTCAAGAAACGCACCATTTTACGGGAAAATCAGGTCTATTCCAAAGGCTTTTCCCGTAAATTATTACGTTGTTTGCAACATTTCCACACAATTCGCAGCCCAAAAGCCACCAAAGTTCGAAATTTCGGCACAAACCTAGTGGTTTTCATGGAAAAAACGGTTCAAACCAGGCTAAAGCGCCTTGTTGGCGCCCACTTTTCGTTATTTTGTATGTAAAATTACGGGAAAACGGGTAATAAAAAAGCTGTTTTTCCCGTAATTCGACCTGATTTCACAAAATTATCCCCCGGAATCGCTCCAAAAGTCATTGCGAGGCGTAGCTGAAGCAATCGAAGCGGATTTTTTTGCACTTAGGATTATTTTGCAGGATTTGAGAACATTTACTCAAATTTTGAGAACATCTTTATTCTAGCTAAGTCCAAAATCACCCTATTTTACCAACTACTTTCACAAATATTTACATTTTACCCATTGATTTTACCAAATTTTATGTTTAAATTATGAGAAGATTTTGAGAACATTCGTTGTTCAGAAAAATTGAACAAGTGTTTGGGACAGTTCATTTCTCAACGAAACGGCTCAAATTCTGGTGTATTAACAAAAGGGATGTGGGTATGAATTCTAAACTTATCGCAGCCGTCGCATTCGGCCTCGCCACCGCCGCCATGGCAGTCACTTCTCCGGACTTTCCAATGACCGGTTTCGCCACCCAGAACGGCGGCACCACCGGCGGCAAGGGCTACGGCGAAGTTACCGTGAGTAACGCCGCCGACTTGGCAAAGTACGCCTCCGCAGGCAACAAGATCATTTACGTGAAGCCGGGCACCTACGCAGGCCCCATCAACGTGGGCAGCAACGTGACCATTTACGGTTACCAGGGCGCAATCATCACCCAGCCCACCTCCGGCAGTGCCATGAAGCTTAGCGGCTCCAAGAACGTCATCATCCGCAACCTGAAATTCCAGGGAATCGGCGCCCACGACGACGATGATGAAGACTGCCTCCAGGTGAATCACGAATCCAAGAACGTGTGGATCGACCACGTAGACATTTACGATGGTCACGACGGCAATTTGGACATTACCAACGCCTCCGACTACGTGACCATTTCATGGACTAAGTTCAGCTACACCAGCAAAAGCACCGGTCACCAATTCAGCAACCTCATTGGTAACGACAAGAAAAAAACTTCAGACCGTGGGCACCTCAACGTCACGTTCCATCACACTTGGTGGGCAGACGGCGTTGTGGAACGTATGCCCCGCGTCCGCTTCGGCAAGGTTCATGTGGCAAACAACCTGTTCGACAGCAAGAATACAAGCTACTGCGTTCGCGCCGCAATCGAAGCCAACATACGAATCGAGAACAACGTCTTCCTGAACGTCCAGAAGGCTCTGGACCTGTACACCAGCGACGGAGCCATTACCGCAGCCCAGATGATCAACAACTACGAAGAAAACGTGAAGAAGAAAGAAGCCGGCATGGGCACTGCATTCACCCCCAGCTACTCCATGAAGCTTACTGATGTTAGCACTCAGGCCAAGGCCTACGCACTTCGCGATTCCATCAAGCTTTATGCAGGCGCCACCCTGCCTAACCCCGGTTCCAACACCGCAGTGACTCCGGCAAGTTCCTCCAGCAAGGTCGTCGCAAGTTCAAGCTCTGCAAAGTCCTCCAGCTCCAGCGTCAAGTCGTCTAGTTCCACGGCACCGGTTTCTGGCACAGCCTCCCTCACTAAGCACGGCACCGGCAGTTCCACTCAGATCGTTGCTGCAGGCGCCCCCATCGACGAATTCTACTTTACCATTGCAGGCGCCACCGGTGCAACAGTCAGCGGCCTGCCCGCAGGAGTCACCGGCTCCTTGAAGGGATCTGACTTCTACATCTCCGGCACCGTTTCCGCAAACGCAACTTCCGGCGATTACAAGTGGACTGTCACCACAACAGGCGGCAGCACTACCGCCACGAAGAACGGAACCATCACCGTCACTGACGGAACCGCACCTGCAGTTTCTTCCAGCAGTGCAGCCAACACAAGTTCTTCCGCCGTCGCTCCCAGTTCTTCTAGCAGCAACGACACACAGGTCGAGAGCAGCAGCGACGCCGCCCTGGAAAGCAATGAATCCAAAAACGAAACTCAGGGAACAACCATCGCCGTAAGCACAGCACCCCAATTCCAGTTGGTAATTGCAGGCCGCACCTTGAACGTTCTAGGCGCCGCCGGAAAGACAGTCACCGTCATGGACATGCAGGGCCGCCTCATGTACGGAAAATTTGTACAAACCCATAATTTTGATATTGTTTTGCCTCGCGCCGGTATGTATATCGTACGTGTTGGCCACCAAAGTCGCAAGGTTAACGTCAAATAACCCCCAACGTTCCTTGGACCAAAGTTCCTCCTAACCAACAGCCTGGCTCGCTTCGGCGGGTCAGGTTTTTGTTAACTTTAGAATCGTAATCAAAATGTCTACCGTTATTTTGTTCAACAAGCCTTTTGGCGTATTAAGCCAGTTTACGCCGGAGTCGGGTCACCCTGCTCTGGATACTTTCGGCTTTCCGCCGGGAGTGTACGCCGCAGGCCGCCTGGACCACGACAGCGAAGGCGCTCTATTGCTCACAGACAACGGCAAGCTCATCAAGAAACTTCTGGACCCCAAGTTCGAACACCCTCGCACCTACCTCGCGCAAGTTGACGGCCAAATTACAGACGATGCCGTACGCTGCCTCGCCGCCGGAGTGGACATCAAGGGGTATCACACAAAGCCCTGCCGCGCTCGAATTGTGCCTGCTCCAGACTGGATCTGGAATCGCAATCCGCCGGTCCGTTTCCGCGCAAACATTCCCACCAGTTGGGTGGAGCTGACTTTAATCGAAGGCAAGAACCGCCAGGTCCGTCACATGACAGCTGCCGTGGGCTTCCCTACCCTGCGTCTAGTCCGCGTGAAAATCGGGAACATTCCCCTGGGTGATTTACAGCCCGGCGAATGGCGGGTTGTGACCGAGAAAGTGATTTAATTTTTTTAGGAGGAACAAATGAAACGAATCATCGCTCTATGCGCCATCGGCGCTGTGGCACTCACGCTTTCCGGCTGTGCCATTCTACTGGGCGCGCCCATGACGTTCAAAGCTTTTGGCGGTATGGCCGTTAAAACCAGAGTCTCTACGGCCTATTTGTACATCACCACCGACGCTCCCGAAGAAATTGAAGTCGATGTACCTTTTTTCAGTACCGATGGGTCCAACAAGTACGGAAATGCTATGTACAACAAATACGGCGGTTATTCTCTAATTACCTTGAGCAACAGAAACATTGAAATGACATTTTCGTCTATGCCTTACGAAAAAGCATACCGAGACTTATCCAAAAGACCGGCCCAAGGACTTGACGATGCGGCAAAAATCGAGGACCTCATCTCCTTGTTTTATTCTGGAACCCATGCAGACAGTTCCGCTGAATTCGTTTATGACGCGCAAAAGAAAATGGGTTACAAGTGCTTTACTTTAAAAACACGGTACGAAATGTCAGGCAGCATGTTTGACGTTTGCGGCGCGGCTCAACTTTCGAACAAAGGCAACGTTGTCTTCCTCGATTTTAGAACCAATCAAATTGGAAGCGAAAAGATAAAATCAGAAATGCTTGAAACCATTTCCAGCCTGCAATTCAAAGCCAAGTAACCATAAACAGATTCAAGGCTGAACAGCCGAAAGTCTTTCAAAACAAAAACACCCCGCCGGCGCAAATGCAAACCGACGGGGTTATTTTGTATATTTACCATGCTTTAAAATAATCCCGGCGACGGAGGTTGCAAGTTACACGGCTGGGAACATCCACCCTTTTTGCAAAAAGACTGGATAGCTGTCAGGAACACGACCTGATCAAGTGATGCAAACCGCGCCATGCGCAAGCGTCCAAGTAACGCCGAGGTAGGCCCTCGCCAGTAATTCTGCAGAATCATCCCCCATTTACAGCATTTTAGTTCGCAGACGACGGTCTGCTGAATTTCCATCAACAATGCCAACGGTATTGTTATCCTATTGACTTTAATTTTAGGAATATGTATATTATGCATATAGAACCAAAAATTGAATGGAATTCTGAAAAAGCGGACAAACTTTTAACAGATAGAAATATTGATATGAATGATATTGCAGAAATTATCAAGTCTAACAAAATCATTACTATCGAAGATGTCCCAAACCAAAGCGATCACCCGGGTCAAAGAATGTACATACTCAACTATAAAGATTACACGTTCTGCGTTCCCTTCACCTATACAAAAGATGGAACATTGTTTTTGAAAACAGTTTTTCCATCTAGAACTTATCACAAAAAATTTGGAGGAAACAATGGCTAAATACAAAATCGATCCAAAAGCGTTCGAGCCGTTGGACGAAGAAGAAAAGTGGCTCATGGAAGCCATTGAAAAAGGACAAACAAGATCTCTTTCAAAAAAAGAAATGAAGGAAGAACTAAGAAAAATTCCTAAGGTTATTGGCGGTCCCGTTGCACGTAACGTCACTATCCACATGCAGCAGGAAGATATCGACGGAATGAAGAAAAAGGCAGCCGAGGCAGGCATTCCTTACCAAACACTGATAAACTCCATCATCCATCGCTATTTGAACGGCGGAATCATTCTAAAGAACGCCATCTAATAGAACACCCCGCCGGCGCATTAACGCTGACGGGGTGTGTTTTAAAGGAGATCCCGGATCGGAGGCCGGGATGACAGCTAAGGATTACAGCAAGCCCTTAAAGAAGACCCTTAAAGAAGTCGTTACCCTTATCGTCGACCAAGATAAAGGCGGGGAAGTCCTTGATGGTGATCTTGCGGATTGCTTCCATGCCCAGTTCCGGGAAGGCAACGATATCGTTGGACAGGATGTTCTGTTCAGCGAGGATTGCTGCCGGACCGCCGATGGAGCCCAGGTAGAAGCCACCGAACTTCTGGCAGGCGTCGGTAACGTCCTGAGAGCGGTTGCCCTTAGCCACCATGATCATGGAGTGGCCCTTGCTCTGGAAGCGCATTACATACGGGTCCATACGGCCAGCAGTAGTAGGACCGAAGGAACCGGTGGGCATGCCTTCCGGAGTCTTAGCCGGACCGGCGTAGTAGATCGGATGGTTGGAGACAACTTCCAGCACCTTCTTTTCGATGTCGGAGAGTTCCTGGCCAGCTTCCTGCTTGTCGAGGATTTCAGCAATCTTTGCGTGAGCCATGTCGCGGGCCACAATCATGGTGCCCTTCAGGTTCAGGCGGGTTGCAACAGGATACTTGGTGAGTTCTGCGCACACATCCTTCATGGGACGGTCAAGATCAATTTCCACAGCGGCCGCGATCTTTGCTTCACCCTTGGGCAGATACTGTTCCGGATTGTGTTCCATCTTTTCGAGCCAGAGACCGTTTTCGTCGATCTTAGCCTTGATGTTACGGTCAGCAGAGCAGCTAACACCGATGGAAACCGGGCAGCTAGCAGCGTGGCGGGGGCAGCGGATCACGCGAACGTCGTGAACCAGGTACTTGCCGCCGAACTGAGCGCCGATGCCAGTCTTCTGGCAGATGTGGAGAACCTTTTCTTCCATTTCCACGTCGCGGAACATACGGCCGCCTTCGGAACCAGTGGTGGGAAGGTCATCGTAGTAACCGCAGCTAGCGAGCTTAACGGTGTGGGTGTTCATTTCAGCAGAAGTACCGCCGATGACGATAGCCAGGTGGTACGGCGGGCAAGCAGCAGTACCGAGAGTCTTCACCTTTTCGGAGATGAACTTTTCAAGGTTCTTCGGGGTGAGGAGGGCCTTGGTCATGGGCCAGTAGTAAGTCTTGTTGGCAGAGCCACCGCCCTTGGCAACGAAGAGGAACTTCATGTCGGCACCTTCTTCGGCGTGGATGTCGATCTGAGCCGGGAGGTTGCAGGCGGTGTTCTTTTCTTCGTACATGGTCAGAGGAGCGATCTGGCTGTAGCGGAGGTTCTTGGTGGTGTAAGCGTTGAAGATACCTTCGGAAATGGCTTCGAAGTCATCGCAGCCGGTCCAGACCTGCTGGCCCTTGTGGGCAACGCAGATAGCGGTACCGGTGTCCTGGCAGAACGGCAGCACGCCCTTGGCGGCAACGCAAGCGTTCTTCAGGAGAGTGAGAGCGACAAACTTGTCGTTGTCGGAAGCTTCCGGATCCTGGAGAATCTTGGCCACCTTGGCGGTGTGGGCCGGACGCAGACGGAAACTGACTTCTTCAAAAGCAGCCTGAGCGATCTTGGTGAGGGCTTCCTTAGAAACCTTCAGAATCTTCTTGCCTTCGAATTCGGCAACAGAAACGCCTTCCTTGCCGAGATTGACGTATTCGGTAGTGTCACCGGTGTGCTGCACGGTAGCTTCGTACTTAAATGCCATAAATATGCCTCTGGGTTAGACGAGAGACGAGAGACGAGAGACGAGAGATTCTCGGACAGGTCCTTCATTTCTCATGATTTCGGCAATTATAAATTACGAGTTATGAATTACAAAATCTAACCAGGCGGCATAGCCGCGATTATTCTTCTCATAATTCATACTTTATAATTCGTAATTACCCGTAGGGTTAAAGTTACATGGGCAAAATTACATAAAAAAGGGGAAAAGGGGGAGAGCCCTCCCCTGGCTGCAGCCGTTTTCAACGGCGCCTCCCTCCGGACCAAGACATCCAGACGGCTCCCCCTGGTCGCCGGAGGCCCCTAAACGTCTTCCGCCACCCCTCCAAAATGCAAAAAACAGCGATGAACTGCTTTTTTTTCAGGATAATTTGCAACTTTTTTTTGTAAAGTCGTTCTTATTTGGAAAAGATGAATTATCTTTTGGGTGTAAAATTTTAAAAACGAGGGATACTATGAAGATGAAGAACTTGATGTTGGCAACTATGCTTGCCTCCGCAATGGCTTTCGCTGCTGAAGCTGCCGCACCTGCTGCTGCACCCGCCGCAGCACCCGCACCGGCCGCTGAAGCCGCTGCACCTGCTGCTGAAGCCGCTGCAGCCGAAGCTCCTGCTGCTGAAGCCGCCGCTGTTGAAGCACCTGCTGCCGAAGCTGTTCCTGCCGCTGAAGCCGCTCCTGCAGAAGCTCCTGCTGCTGAAGCCGCCGCTGTTGAAGCACCTGCTGCCGAAGCTGCTCCTGCCGCTGAAGCCGCCGCCGCCGAAGCACCTGCTGCCGAAGCTGCTCCCGCCGCTGAAGCCGCTCCTGCAGAAGCCGAAGTTCTCGAAGCAAAGGCTGATCCCGCACCGGTAGACACCGCAGCTCTCGCCAAGGCCGAAGCCGACAAGAAGGCTGCCGAAGCTGAAGCAAAGGCCAAGGCCGAAGCTGAAGTAACAGTGAAGATTGAAAACGAATCCACCGGCGCAGCTAAGAGCTCTGTTATGGATAACCCCTGGGAATTCCTGGCTGTGTCTGCAGCATTCATCGCTTCTGTGCTCGTGATCATCTTCACCGGCCGCGACTAATCCTAAGCAAGGAAATTTCTCACAAAAAAAAGCCAGCACTGCTGGCTTTTTTTTCGTTTTATCCGATTTTTCTCGTTTTTGGGAAATTTCGGGTTTGTGTCGCAAATCACGTGTTTTTGCGGTTGTTTTGAACCGCCCCACTTCATCGTAAGTTTTTTGTAAGATTTGCACTATTTTTTCTTAAAAATGTCCACATTTGGGAGCAATAAAGGAACACTTTCTCTCTTTATAGTGAGCATTTTCACAATTATAAATCTATTTTAACCTAAGAGTGTTGGAATGTTAGGTCGGGCGTTTTATATGTCCGCTGTTTTAGATTTTGTATTGAGATCGCAAAAGGAGGCTTTTGTGCCACTGAAAAAATTATTGTTTACAGCTCTTGTGGCCGTTTCGTCGCTAATGGCAGCCAACAAGGAGCAAGCAACTCCTTATGATCTGATCAGGCCCGTTTGGCCCCTGACTTGGGACGAATCCGTCTTCGACAGATTTGACACTACAGTCACAAAGAAACATAACATGGTGCCTAAGAACAGGACACCGGCGGCATTCTCTCCGAACACATTCATTCCCGATACCTTGAATCAGGCCTATCTGGATAACATGAACGTGCGCATGTCTCCCATCCGTGTCAACCAGGCCGGTTACATGGAAAGCGATCCGGAACGCCAGTTCTACTACGTGGGTACCGCCAAGGACTTTGAAATTGTGGACATGGATGGAAAGTCACTTTCTCCGAAGGTGACGGGCACATTCCGTTCCTCCGGTGCAAGCATTTCCTCCGACTGGACCATTATCGCAGGCACCAACGCTGCCACCAACGACCAGAAGCGCTATCAGGTGGATATCACCGGTCAATCCGGCACCGTGCAAATCGGTAACATTCCCCAGAATGTTCCTGTTGAAACACGTTTGCGTGTCAAAGTGGGCAACGACATTTCCAGTACATTTATTATTAGCGACAAAGTGTACACCATGGTCCGTGACGCCGCCCTTAAATTCTACGGCATTAACCGAAGTGGCGATGGAGATTCCTGGTTCCATCCTGCAAGCCATATGAAAGATGGTGCAGGTGGAGTCGTAGTGAATCCGGCAACCAGCGATGGTGCCAGAGGTTCCTACAACGAAGCTCTAGCCGGAACTCTTCAGGGCGGTTACTACGACTGCGGAGACCATCTGAAGGAATCCTTAACCCAGATGTACGCTTTCATGGTGGCTGCCGTCATGGCGGCAACCAACCCCGACGCTGACAACGACCATTACGCCTTCAATCAAAGTGACGCTCAGAATACCGACGGTATTCCCGACATGCTCCGCGAAGCAAAGCACGGTGCAGACTTCGTATTGAGATCCTTCGTTCGTGCCAAGGGCGTCATTGACGACATGGCTCTTTCTGTAGGTACTTTCGGAACAGACCATGGTTGGTGGGGCCGTCCTGAAAACCAGGATTACCTGCCTACAAACGCTTCTGCAGCTGCAACAGACCGTGGCGGTCCCGCATCCCGAGCAGTCCGTCTTGGCGAAGTTGGTTCTACCGTAGGTGGTGAAACAGCTGCAGGTCTTGCCATTCTCGGCAAGATGTACGCAGAATACGACAAGCCTTTTGCAGACAGCTGCCTTATGGTGGCAAAGAAAATGTATGACTTCGCTAAGAATCTTATGCTTAAGAAGAACTCCTATGACGGAGGCAAGCCTTTCAAGAATCATTCGGATTTCAAATTCGACAGTGAAGCTTACAATGGCAACAATGAAGCATACGACGACCTGGCTCTGGCAGCAATTGCATTGCACTTTGCCACCTACGAAGAAAGCGGCGATATGTCCTACTTCAACGACGCCGTACAGAACAAGGATTTCAGCGTACCGCAGGAACGCGAAGGAAACGGATTCTTTGACGGTGGCTGGATGGCCTTTACCCGTGATGGTATGCGCAAGTCCATGAAGAACACCTCCTGGGCAAACGCTTACACCTACGCTCTTTACGCACTCTACAAGCTGCTGTTGAAGGATGACGAAACCGCGCTGAAGTACGGTATCTCCACAGAAGCAACCAAGTCCAATTCCAACAGGACTCGTTTGTGGTATGCTGAAAACGTCGCCTTGATCTTGGGAACGAACCTCGCTTCCGAATCAAACTACAACGGATCAACAACACTCGAGATTGCGATTCCCAACCTGAACTATACTAACTTGAATGTTGACGGTCTCTGGTACGCCATGCAGACCGACCAAACTTGGATCTACAACCGTTATCAAATGGGTAACATCTTTGAAGTCCTGGCCTATGCCGACGTAACCAAGGATTTGGAAACACAGGTTCTCCCCCAAAACGGATCCCGCGATTGGCACTCCGGTGAAATGCATCAGTTGGCCATCAACCAGCTCAACTATATGCTTGGCGTGAACCCTTGGGACGTTTCCTTTATTTTGGGCATTGGCGACAAGAACGACGCACATCCCCACCACCGCGCAGCTAATCCCGAAGGCAAGAACATGCCGGGTGCAAACTACAAGTACAATCCGCCGGTTGGCGCTCTCTTTGGTGGTGTAACACCGGGTCTTAGCAACTCCTGGGTCCCCGACAATAAGAGCTGGGAAGACTACCACCTTTCTGAAACCTGTATTGATGCTGCAGCCACCCTGGTTGGTACAGGTGCCATTGCCGCAGCAAAGTTCGACCGTACCGCAGCACCCAATGTCACCGTGGAAATCCGTCACGTAAGCATGGACTCTGCTATTGTAATGGTCAAGCTTTCGAACCGCGGAACAGCAACCATCGCCTACGGTACCGCAGAAGGTAGCTACACCCTTTCCGCAACCGATGGCGAAAAGGGAACCCAGCACGAAATTATTCTTCGTGGTCTTGAAAAAGGAACCACCTACTATTTCTACGCTCTGGGTCAGAACGCCTACAACGAATCTAATTATACCGAAAAATATATGGTGGACAGCACTAAGGCTCCCTACACCTTTACCACTCTGAATACAATCGAAAGCGCCGAAATCAACAACGTCACCGTTTGTAACCTGCAGGGTGACAGCGCCGAAATCATGTGGTACACACCCAATGGCGAATACGAATCCAAGATTTACTGGGACACCATTCCTCATGCGAACGCCAGCGAATATGCCTTCAACTCTGGGGCAGGCAACGCAGACGTTTCCGGCATTCCCACCAGGTTCCACTATGTAAAGATTGGTGGACTTAAGGAAAAGACCACCTACTACTACATGGTTGAAAGTAACGGAGCCCTGGCCAATGTCGACGACGACGGCAACCGTTTGAAGTTCACCACTCCCGTGATGTGGTACGACTTTAGCGTTCGTGCCTACCAGTATGAATTCGGTGGCATGGATTTCTTGAACACTAACGTTTACAACAACGAAGCAAGACCCTTTGATAGTCTGACCCTGCGTCTGTACTTTACAGCAACTCCGGACCAGGTTGAAAAGTGCGCCACCTTGATTGACTCCGATATCTGCCAGGCATACGATGAAGCTGGCTTTAACAAGCCCTGCGAAAACGACCGCGAACTCCGCGACCTGTTGCGCGCCGCTTTGCCGGTTCGCCTTGACGATACCTACAACCCCAAGGATGGAACCTACTCTTACTACTTCCCTGCACCTTTGGGTTCTTCTACGATCAAGTCCCAGTCTCGTCTCCGCATCGACTTCGGCTTCTCTTCCGGCATTTCCAATGATGGTTTCAAGACCTGCGAAACCTTACGTCAACCGGGCAAGAAGCGCTTCACCAAGAATTCCGGTGACTGGTCTTGGAAGCCTCACCGTTTCCAGGAAGATGGCGCCGACTACGACGGCATGCCGCTGGAGGACAAGGACTATGGCGACGTGGATAACGAAGTCCCCATCAACCCCTACATTGCGGTCTATCGTAAGGATGAATTCATTTGGGGTTACAGCCCCTCTGCTCAGGAAATGTCTCATAAGAGAGCTCATTACGAAATGGAAGTTTCTTACGACGCCCCCTTCAATGTTCCTGAAGGTTCCTACGTACAGATTGACCAGAACAGCAGCATCGTTCACGTAAAAGGTCATGCCTACATTTCCGAAGGTGGTTACATCACCAAGATTTGGGCCAATGGCAACAAGATCAACGCATTGCCTGCAATCATCAACGGTGAACGTTACATGGTTACAGACAACGGCGAAATCGTAGCGCACTACAACTCCGGAGGAGAAGAAGGTGCAGACATGGATTCCTTGGGCCTTTGGACATTGAACATTCCTGTCAAGATGGGTATCGGTAGTAATAAGGTCGACATCACCTTGTTCGCCGGCGCAAATCCTGACTGTGCGGAATGCCTAGAAAACGGCGGCTGTGCCTTTGTGAACAAGACCTACTACGTTCAGTTCACAAAGGGGAACGCAACCGACGGTATTCTGACAGTGAAGAGCCCTAACGGCACACCTCTCAGCAGCCCTGCAGAATTTAAGGGCAGTGGAACACCTTTCGTCATTAACTTGACTGACAAGGACAAGTCTGGAAAGGGTAAGGTGAATGTCTGGGTACACAACAACAGAAAGCAAGATTCCCTGAAGGTCACCTTGGAAGAAGACCCCCAGAATCCTGGCTACTTCTCCAGCAGTACCATTTCTGCCCAGTCCGTATCTAAGGATGCAAGAACCAGCACCCAGATTTCCTTCTTTGCTGGCGACACCATTACGGTGGTCTATACGGACCCCGATGACGAAGAAGACCACAGTAAGGTTACCGCCTTCTTCTCGCTGTCTTCCAAGCCTGTTCCTCAGAAGGTTCTGGCAATGGATACAAACTGCGACAACATCGCAGACAAATTGTTCATCCAGTTCAGTTCGGAACTCAGCGACAAGTACGAATTGAAGGAAGTTCGCGTATTCATCAACGGCATGGCCGATACGGTAGCAATCGCTGCAGATCCTGCCTCTGCCACAAGTCAGTCTGAGATCTTCATGGATCTTCCGGCTTCTCTCGGCATTCCTGAAAATGCAGCTCCCTCGGGAAAGGCTACCATCGTTATGAAGGCAGAAGGCGTTCTTGACAATGAAAAGGTGGATATCAACGACGGTATCGCCCCTCAGCTCATGAGCGTCACCTTGCTTGAAAACCCGGATCACGCATCTGAAAGAGACACCATCATGGTATCCTTCAGCGAACCGGTACAAAGTTTCAATATTTGGCCATTCGAGGTATATGACGCCAGTGGCGTAGAAATTCCTCAGAGTTCCATCTCTGTAATCGGTTCTCCCACTACAGAAAACAATGGTAAGAGCTACCTGTTCACTGTCACCGGAAACACCGATGGTAAGGTGCTCCCCGTTGGCGCCCAGATCAAGGTCCGCACTGGCTTCCAGATTTTGGATGAAAACTTCAATCTTCTGGATCCTGTGGCTATCTGTAAGATTGTCAATATCGCAGAAACTCCCAAGCCTGTTCCTGTGAAGTTTGCAGAAATGCGAGACTTCGAAGGCGACGGCTACGCAGACGAACTCTACATGCTCTTTGAAAAGAAGCTTCGTACCAAGGATCTTTTGGATAGCTTTGTCGTAGAATGGGGATACAAGAGTGAAACCAGAAGCTTTATCACTAAGGCAGACATTTCTACTGGCAAGATCATTCCCTCTGACGATTCCTGGACCATTAAGGACAGCCTTGGACTCCCCTACGAAATCATGATTGACTCTGTAGTCGACACCAAGGTTGATACATTCTCCATTGTCACAATCAAGATCAAACCGGGTAACGCATTCTCCCTGGGAGCAACCAGCGGTCCTTATGAAGGGCTGGGTCATGTGACCCCGCGCTTGGGACCTGAAGGCGGATTCTTTGACAAGTTCTACAATGTGAACGACAAGTGCGCTCCCATTGTATTAAAGGCAACTTGGAAGTCTGCGGAATCCTCCGACAGGGATGTCCTTGAAGTAATGCTTTCCGAGCCCATGGATACCGTATCAGGTCAACCCTTCTACTTTGAACGTCTCCGTGACGGCAAGTCTGGAACCTACTACAGCCCCATCAGCAACCCCAGCATTACCGCAAACAAGAGTTCCGATAGATCTTACACTTTGATTTACTCTCACGACGCCCCGGAAGCATTCTGGCTTTCCGACTCTATCCGTTTGATTCCTGATGAAACCATCAGCCATCTTCGCGACAAGCAGGGTCTCTTTGCCGGTGTTGCAACACCTTGGGCTCCCATCGTAGGTAAGATTACCAAGGCCAAGTTCAAGGTCTCCGTGCTGAACCCCCTCTCCACCGTCAATAAGGTCAATGCCTACGGCGGTCAGAAACTGGCACCTGACGAGAACTTCAGACTTTCTCTGAAGACCAAGAACGACGAAACCTTGGTGGTTGCATCTGGCGATAGAAAGCTTAGACCTGTGGTAAGCACACCCATTGCGAACTACGAACACGCAGGTCCTGTATTCAAGATTGAAATCGTTATGCCCGAAGTCCTCGAAAAGACTGAACTGGGTGAACCTAAGCGCGAATACGAAGTCGCTTTGGCTGCCGATTTCTACAACACTACTGGAACCTACGCCAACAGCACTACATTCAAGTTCAACCCCATGGACTACGTGGACTTCATCTCTACGGCAGAAAGTTCCTTGACGTTCTACTTGGAATGGTGTGTACCTGGAGATGCTCCTATCAGCGCCGAAGGTAAGAAGATTGCAACGGGATCCTACATCGCCAAGTTCGGAGCAAAGGCCAAGGGTAAGTACGCGGCCAAGATTCCGAGCAAGGACGACAACACCAAGGCCTTTAATGCTAACGAATCCATTACCAAGACCTTTGGATTCAGGAGAATCAAGAATTAAGATGCTTGTCTAATAGAACATCGACCGCAGGAGAATGTGACTTGAAAAGTTCACATTCTTTTGCGTTTTTTGGGAACTAGGAAAATTGGATTGATTATGAAAAAATTACTCGGACTATTCTTTCTCGTAGGTTACATGTTCGTGGGGGAAGCCTTTGCGGACCTGCCCAACATCGACCGAACCTGTCACGACTGCGACCGTCGTTACCTAGACTCCATTAACGTTTACGCCCGCCGTAATATCCGAATCAACCAAGCAGGATTCCGTCCACAAGACCAAAAATACGCCTACGTGGCAGACAAACCTGCAGGCACGCCATTCTCCATCATCGAGGTTGGCACCAACAAGGAAGTCTATACAGGCAAAACAGAAGCCCTGATGGAAAATGCTCCGAAGCCAGGAATCTGGGTCAATGGCGTATTCAAGTCCATCGGTACCAAGTTGTATGTTTTCGGAGATTCCACGGCAAAGGCCGGGACAGAACTTTTGACGAAGGCGTACTTCTCGTCTCTCACCACCCAAGGTGAGTACTATATGAAAATTGGAGCCGACACTTCTGCCCACTTCAATATTCATCCCGGTGTATTTAACGCAATCTTTGAAGACGCCCTCAAGTTCCTCGGAGCTCAGAGATGCGGCAATACCAATTCATGGTTCCATAAACCCTGTCACTTGCAGGACGGTTCCGAAATTGGCCACGACCTGACTGGCGGTTGGCATGACTGCGGAGACCACTTCAAGGTTTCCGAAACGATGACCTATACAGCCTACGGTCTTATCACCACTTACTTGGTTTACCCGGAAAGAGCCGAAGACAAGTACAACGCTTTCTACGACGAAAAAGCGGAACCCGATGGCTACCCCGATATTCTCTACGAAGCAAAAATCGGTGCAGACTTCTTCTTTAAACTTTACAAAGCCTCCAAGGCAGACGGTCTCATAGCAAAGCACGACATGTACCACTCTGTGGGCGTAGGCTCCGAAGACCATCAGTTCTGGGACATGCCTGAAAAACAGGACGCACAACCGTTTTCAAAGGGAGGCCCCGACCGTCATGTGGCAAAGGGTGTTGGAACATCCTCTGGTATGATTGCCGCTGTCCTGGCATACTTCTCTGTAGGTTGGAGACCTTACGACCCCATCTACGCCGATTCACTGAAGCAAGCCGCTATTGATATCTACGCAAACGTCGTCCGCTACAACATGAAGGACATGTCGACTGGCAGAGAATACGTAGGTACGGACGAACTAAAGGGCTTCTACCCTGGTGGATCCTCAGAAGCTAACTGGATGGACGATGCCGCAGCTGGTGCCCTCGCCCTTTGGTACGCCACAAAGGACACCATGTATCAGTATGACTTGTACAAGAACAAGGACATTAACGATAACGCAACCAACTACATGTACAACAATGAACCCAACGACGCGGGTCCGTATTTTAGGGCGGGCATTCTGGGCCACCGCAGCGGTTTTTCTCCTGGTGGCTGGATGTTGGACTTCGAAAACGTCCACTCCCTGGTTTTATACTCCTTCGCAAAGTTAATTCTTAAAGACGCAGAAACCGCAGCACAGTACAATGTGGGCGAACTGGAACGCGACACTTTGATGCAAAGATCCGTGAACCTTCTTCGCCGCTTAACTAACGACGGCACCCAAGGTAGAGCTATCGCAACAAACCGTTTCGGCACCGTCAAGGCAATGGCTCCCTACAACCTGGTGTGGACCAGCAGTGACTGGGGTTTCAACCGATACAACATGGGTGCCATCAACCAGTTCTTTATGCTATCCGAACTAACTTCTGGAGAAGAAAAGCAAATTTACTTGAACACCGCTTTGGACAACATCTACTACAACCTGGGCGCCAATCCTTGGGATGTTTCCTTCATTATGGGTGTAGGCGACAAGAACCTGAATCATCCCCATAACCGCGCTGCCAACCCCGATGGCTATAACGCCGGTGGCATGCCCTACCAGTACCGTTGCCCCCTGGGAGCATTCATGGGTGGTGCAGCCCCCGACAAGATGCTGAAGGATGACTGGGAAGACTTCACTGTGACGGAAACCTGTGCAGACTTCACCACGACACTTTTCATGCCCATGCTGATTTTCTCCAACGCTTTGCCGGTGGATAAGGAAGGACCTCGATTCAGCAATATTGCAGGCACTCCAATTACAGAAACATCAGCCATTGTAAGTTGGGACGCCAACGAAATTTCTCTTGTTACAGTATTCTACAACACGTCCCCCGATGCAGCCGGAGCAAAGTCTATTCAACAGGCCAAGGCTAGCAAGGGCGGAGCTCTGACTCTTGAAAATCTTGTTCCAGGCCAGACCTACTACTTCTTCCTGGAAGGTATGGACACCAAGAGCAACCTCTCTTCCGACGACAATCATGGTCAGTGGTACCAGTTCACCATGACGCCTTCCAGCACAACAATCAATGGCGTGACCATTTGTCAAGTGGATAATCGAAGCGCAAAGATTTTCTGGTGGAGTGGAGACCGTATGAACGGTATCGTCAACTACGGTACATCTAAGACAACACTCTCTGACGCACAAAACGCAGAAGGCGGCGCAGTATTATTCCATCAGGCAACTTTGACAGGGCTCCAGGCAGGCACAACTTACTACTTCTCCGTTTCCTCTGGTTCTACCACCGACGACAACGGCGGTCAGTTCTACAGCTTCACCACAGAAAAGGAAGCCTCCTATGCCGACATTGAAATTTACGTAAAACCAAGTTCCTACCAGGCTGAATGCAGCGACTGGAAAGACTGCCAGCAATTCATAATCTACCTGACCAACAACGACACCATACCCTTCCATGATTTCGAGGTGAGACTCTATCTTGGAACCAGCCCCAACTTTGAAACCATCAATTGGAAGCCTTTGACTCAAAACTGGAACGGCAGTGGCACCATGACTTCTCTCCAATCCATTTCCTTTGGCAGCCCTGCCAAGGAAGGAGACCAGTACTACCTCCCCATTTCCATCAAGGATACGCTCTACGTTTCCGGCCAGATGATTTTCCAGCTTAAGTTTACCCGCGGAACCTATAACGATTTCCAAAATGGTTGGTCTATCGTTCCGCACACCGCAGATACAGATCCTGAACATTTCAAGGGGATTCCTCTAGAAAAAGGCCCCTTGTATAAGGGAAGTGAAACAGACCAAGTTGAAATTGTCGGATCCAATGCTACTGGCGAGCTTGCTGTAACCAAGGATCCCTACATCACAGTCTATTACCATGGTAAGCACATCTACGGCTACGGTCCGGACTACACTCCGGAAAAAGGACCTCAAACAATTAAGACAGTATCCCTGAACTTCACAAGTCCCTTTGTATCTCCTGCTTATTCTGTAGAAAAGGTAGATGCCGCAACAGTCTATGAAGGATCCAGCAGGGTTACACCCACCGGTTTCCTGGACGAGTTGGAAATGAACGGCACATCCATGATGCCTTATACCGCTTACATGCCCAGCAACCGCAAGGACTCCTTGGTATTTGGCTACAACACCGTTTCTCAATACGGCAACAACTATACGGAATGGGTCAGCTGGCACAATCGCGGAGCAAACTTGAATGGAAGTTACGACTGCGCATGCGCCGTAGTTCGTAGCAATGTGGAAATAGACTCCATCACCATCCCGCCGGAACAAAGATTCCTTGCATTCTCTGTAGATACCGTTGTCGCCTATACTGGCAAAGTGGCGGAAGTTCATATCGAGCTGTTCGACAGTACGCTCACACCCTTGGCAGAAGACATCACCGTATTGGTTTCTTCGGAAACTGGTTTTGCAACATTCTACACCTCTAGCGACGCGGTAACTCCCGTTGAGCGCATTGACCTCATCAAGGGCAAGGCCATATTCTACGTCAAGTCCGATACGCCTACAGAAACAATCTTGAGAGCGGCAGGTAATTCAACTGCCCTGTACGCCTATAATGCAGCCACAGCAGTACTGATTATTCAAGATACTCCTCCCTGGCCCATTATTGACGATGCAAAGATGATCGATACCGATTGCGACAACATCCCTGACGCAATGAGCATCACCCTTTCCAACGAATACCAGCAAGGTCAAAAGTTCAACTCCATAACCTTCGATTATAATGGAGTCGAATACGTTTCCAAGGATGTTATCAGCCTTTCAGGAAAGGACCTTGTGGTAAAGGCTACGACCAACGAAACTGCAGTGAACACCAATCCTTCCGGAAAGATCACTCTTTCTACCAACGATAACGGCGTTCTCCGCAACGAACCCGGTTTCTACAAAGACGGCATGGCACCGACCTTGCTTTCCGTATCTGTGCTGGAACGTCTTGATACCGCGACAAGCGATCGAGTCTACTTCCAGTTCAGTGAACCGGTGGTCATTCCCAACAACCAGTGGTCCGTTCAGCTCTACGGCAAGGACAACACTACGTTGGTAAGCGCCCCCTCTGTTATCGCTGCAACAATCTACAACAGCGAACTGAATATTTGGGAATTTGAAATCGGCTTTGATGCCGGCAATGGTTCCATTGTCACAGAAGGCATGTACGCACAACTGCTTAGTACCGCACAGTTAATCGACAAGAACGGCAACGGCGTTGCCGCTGATTGCGGCCAGCCCAAGTTACCGATCATGTTGAAAAAAATACCGGTACCTATCGAGTACGCCTCCTTGTCTGATGAAAACGAAGACGGTTTGGTGGAACACCTCTATGTAGTCTTCTCTCGTGCAGTAGACGACAAACATATTCCCGACAGTCTTTCCATAATCTTTGGTGCTGCACAACCCGAAACACTTTGGGTTGCGGGATCCAGCATTGTACTGAATGCCTCCAGATCCGAAGGCACCATTGATTTGGCAAAGCCCTTCGCCCTTGGCAATACAAGCGGCACATTCGATGGTACCTCAAGAGGTAAAGAAATTGAAGGTGCAGGTATGGTTATCCAGCACATGGGTAGTGGGGCAACTTACGAAACCAGCGAAGCCTTGGCAGAAGACCTGGCCGGTCCCGTCATTTCCTCCGCCACGATCTTATTGTCTAAGGATGGCTTGACTGAAGTTTTGATGCTTTCCATCAGTGAACCCGTACAGACAGTAAGCAACACGCTGTCTTACTATGGTCACAAGCAGAACAGCACAGAAAGAAACGTAGGTGCAAACGATGTGCTGTCCCTAACATTTGGCATGAACGGCACCCAAATGAACGCCACCTATCGCACCGACAACGAGATTGCCCCCAACGAAGGCGACTATGTGCGACTGATTCCCAAGGCTTTGAGCGCATTTGTTGACATTCACGGCAACATGCCCGCAACAAACGCTCCCTGGGTTCCTATTTCCAACAACGGTAAGCCTAAGATTAAGTTCAAGATTACCATGAAGGAAAACGTAGTGGAATCCAGCACTCAAAATCTGTCTATGATTCCTAGCAAGAAAAACATCCGATTCTTTATTTTGAACCCCAAGAACAACACCTTGGACCAAATTGAAAACGGAAAAATTACCGCCACAGGTTTGGACACCACAGCAATTCATGGAGGAATCTGGAAGGTCGATCTCACCGTTCCTCGTGGTGCAGCAGGCAACGAATCTGCCGCATGGGACTACATGAAGTTTAAAATAAACTTCCCCATTTACTCCAATTTGGGTAGTTTCGTCAACCGTTTAAGCGACAACTTCAATGTCAGTTCCTCGCAGTACCTGTCCAACGCAGGCAAGGTCTTATTCTATATTGAATGGCCGAACATGCTGGGTACCGGTGTTCAAGCAGAAAACGGCCGTTCCGTAGGTACGGGCGCATACGTGTACAAGGCTCAGCTAACCACAACCTTTATACCCAACAAGGAAAAAGATCCCGAAACCATCAAAAAGTTCTCTAACAAGAACATGCTTGATAAGACGGCGACCTTCGGCGTTAAACGAATAAAGTAATATGTCCGAGAGCCTGTATTCGAACTCACCCTATTTGCTGATACTGTCAATCACCGCATTGGCATTGGCGTTTTATTTTCCGACCCTTATGGGAGATAAAATGGCCATCCAGGGCATTCCAAAGCCATTGCGAAAGATGATTATTGTCAATATCGTGTGGAACTTATGCAGCGTCCTTGGCATACTCTTTTTTAGCGGTCCTCAAGAAACAAGTTCTTGGTCATTCACTGTCCGCCAGGTTCTTTTTGGAATCCAAGCGCTAGCATGGATTAATGTCGGTTTAATTTCCTACGAACTGGGAGAGCTGATATTCTTTCGAAACGTCGAGAAACTAAGGACGGTATTCTCCGCGGTTTCCGCATCCTTCATTGGGGCTCTGACAGTCCTTTTCATTATTAAGCCAAGTTTTATTTCTGACATTAACATTCTAAAAATCGACTTTTTCGAGACGACGCCTATATTCGCATCTTTCTGCGGATTGTACTTGTTCTTTTTGCTACCCACTTTTATTGGGGTAATCTACCGATTGATTCATGATGCCATGCAGGAGATGGATTCCGCTCTGGCCCAGACAGACAAGAACATGGCAGTCACTTACTCTTTCTTCGTCATTGTCGCATGCATCTTTGACTTTATTATACCCATCGCAGGTGATTTCAAAAGTTGGACAGGTCCATTCCACTTCATGATCTGGCACCAGTTTCTCACCATTCTTTTGACAATTCTCTGCGGTCAGTATTACACTTCAACATCCTTCAAAAACAAGAGTTCCCTTTGGTTTTTGCGAAAGATCATCAGCAAGATGGACGACGGCATCATCTACTTCAACAATGATGGCAAAATCGAATTCGCAAACCAGGGAGCACTGAAAATTCTTGGTTACCCATCGGACAGCCTACAGGGAAAGTCCATCAAAAGCATTTTTCCACCCAACCTAAATTTCTTTAACGACTACGTTTATGACAACATCCAAATGGATATTAACGGAGAGCATCACTCCTTTAAAATCCATTTCTTTAAAGTCCGTCAAACGTTCAGCACGTTCCTGAACATTGCATATTTTATAGACCAGTCCAAGACTTTGCTTTTGCAAAAGGATCTTAAGACTCTTAACGAACAGTACGTGGAATACACCCACGACCTAGTACGTTATCAAGACCGACTGAATAAAGAAGCTCGAATCAAGGCAGAAAAAGAAAACGTATTGAACACCTTGATCAATGCATTGCCCTTTAGAGTTTGGTACAAGAACGAACTTGGCGTTTACCAAAAGCAGAATCAGTTGGACCTGGATGTTCAGGGTTCCTTGGAGGGTATTAACGATACTCAAGAAAACATTACCCCCTACGAAAAGAAAGCTCGAGAAAATGGCGAAGCAGGAATGTACACATCTTTCGTCAATAAAGAAGGCAAGGAAATCTCCCAGGATGAAGCCAACATGCTCGTAAAAGACGGCGAGCCCGTCCAAACTTTTGACAACATGTACATTCCAATTCTTCAAGGAAAAGCACCCTTTAAGACTCTGTGCATTAAAGTAGACATCACTGAACAACGCCGCCTAGAACAGGAACGAAACATGCTCCGTGAACAAAAATTCATTCACGGACGACTGGAAGAACTGGGAACTATGTGCGGAGCCTTCGCCCACGACTACAACAACATTCTGGGATCCCAGATTGGGTTCTGTCAACTTGCACAGGAAATGTTGCCTCCCGACCATCAGGCCAATCTGTTTATCAGCGAGGCTCTGAAAGCTGCTCAGCGAGGTAAAACTTCCTTAGAAGAACTGCTAAACGCTATCCATGGCAACGCCCGCTCTGCAACGCCAGCCATCGTGATTTCGCCCTATATGATTATCGAAGACGTGGTGAAGAAGTTGTCTTTGACCTTGCCTCCAAACATCGTAGTAAACAGCGAAAATTTGGACCGAACCATAAAGATCCGTGGCATCGTGGCTTCTCTGGACCGCATTTTCAGCAATATGGCAAACAACGCTTTGTTCGCAATGAAAGAAACTGGCGGAACCCTCACATTCCAGTTGCAACGCGCTGTACTTGAAAACGAGCTCATCACGCCCTTTGCGCCCCCGATTCCTGCAGGCAGATACGCTAAGATAGACATTTCAGATACCGGTGCAGGCATGGACTCCAACACCTTGGAACGTATCTTCGCCCCCTTCTTTACCACTAAGGCACCTGGCGAAGGCCTCGGTTTGGGGCTTTCTTCGGCATTGCGACTGCTAAAAGAGGGAAATGGGTACTTTACTGTACAAACGACCTTAGGCAAAGGAACTACATTTAATCTATATTGGCCATTAGAAAACGAAAGTAAGGAGAACTAATGTCTACTATTTTGGTTATCGACGATGACGAACAGTTCAACCTCATGCTGAAATCAGCCCTTGAAATCAAGGGCTACAATGTGGAAACTGCAAGCAATGGCCGCGACGCCAAGGCTCTCTACCAAAACAAGAAGTACGACGTAATCATCACCGACATCATTATGCCGGATGTTGACGGATACGAAGTCATCTTGGACCTTCGCCGTTTGAACATGAACGACCGCACCATCGCTGTTAGCGGCGGTGGACGCACTGCAGCAGAAGACTACCTGGTAACTGCACAGCACTTCGATGTAGCAGCAACCTTCAACAAGCCTGTAGACATTCAGGCTCTGCGTGCCAAGGTAGACGAGATCATCAAGAGCCATTCCTAACAGGAGTCTCTAGAAAACATGAATATCCTGATCGCGGATTCAGATCAGAAACTCATTGCCGAAATTCAACGCAACTGGTCGGTAACAGGCACAAACCTTTTGACCTGTTCTGACGAGAGCGCCTTGATGCCTATCGTTAAGAAGGATTCGATTGACCTTGCGTTTATCGAAGTTCCTTTCTTGATGCTAGACAACATGGACATGGTGAGTTATCTGAAGGAACGCCATCCGGGTATTGAAATCTTTATTCTGTGCGACGACCGCAACTGGCAGGGAGCAGCCAGTGCAATCACCCGCGGCGCCAACAGTTTCTTGAAGAAGCCTATTACAATTTCTCTTCTAGAAGCTACCGCACAGAAAATTCAGGCGCAGTTACAGAACAAGTCCAACAGCCAGCTTATGGAATCCCAAGTGCTGGACAGCCTACTTGGTAACACTCCTGAAATGCGCAAGATTTTGAAGACGATCTACAAGATCGCCCCCACCAACAGCACCGTGCTGATTACCGGCGAGTCGGGTTCTGGCAAGGAATTCCTGGCCAACGTAATTCACCGTTACAGCAAACGCGCCACGGAACCTTTCGTAGCTGTAAACTGCGGAGCCATTCCAGAAAACCTGGTGGAAAGCGAACTGTTCGGTAGCAAGAAGGGAGCCTACACCGGCTCAACAACAGACAAGAAAGGTTTGTTTGAATCCGCCAACGGCGGCACCTTGTTCCTGGACGAAGTGGGCGAACTCTCCCCCGCCACCCAGGTAAAGCTGTTGCGTTTTTTGCAAAGCCACGAAATCCGTCGCGTAGGTGAAACCGAAGCCCGCTACCTGGACGTACGCGTTATTGCGGCAACCAACAGAAACCTTCAGGACCGCATGGTCAGCGGAGACTTCCGCGAAGACCTTTACTATCGTTTGAACACGTTCCATTTGCAGTTGCCTCCCTTGCGCGATCGCAAGCCGGCACTGCCCAACTTGATCAAATACTTCATCTTGAAGAACAAGGAATCTCAGGGAAAGGAAATCCTGGACCTGGAGCCCGCAGCGCTGTACGCTTTGACCAAGTACCATTATCCAGGAAACATCCGTGAACTGGAAAATATCTTGGAACACGCCATTGTGCTTTCGGAAAACGGGATTATCCGTCTGGAAGACCTTCCCGAAAACGTGCAGGAATGCGCCAAGGAAAAGACCATGGCCATTCCCCACATCAAACAGAATTCCGAAGTTATTGCAAATATTGCAGCAAGCAACAGCGGTGTCGATGTTGTTGCGAATCCAGTTCGAAGCATCGGTTACAGTGACGACAACAATGACGCAAGCAACTCCCGAAGCGTATCCATTAATGGAGGTGATGAGATTCTCACCTTAGAAGAAATGGAACGTCGACACATTCTTAACGCGCTCAGCGTATGCAACGGCAACCGTACCGAAGTCTGCAAGAAGCTAGGTATTAGCCGCGCCACTCTTTGGCGTAAGCTGAAAGAATTGAAAATCGAAATGGAAGGCGGAGAGGAATAATCCTCGCTGGTTTAAACTTCCACTAGAGTCGCCACAAGGCATGAATCCTTAGTGCTGCCGCTTCCTACAAAATCCACATCCTGAGATTTTTTCCACACAGAACGCGCGTTGGGATGCACGGTCGCCACGGCGTCACGAACACTACGGGCAAAAGCCTGCAGGTTAAATTCGCTGTAGTTGGAACTGACCATAAAGAAGCCCTCGGGATTCAAGATGGTTGCGCAGTCTGCCACCAGAGGCATCAGGTGTTCGCGAACATTAAAGTTAAAGCCCTTAAAGCGAGCAAAGCTTGGCGGATCCAGCACGATTCCATCGAACTTCAGGCCTTTCTTTTGAGCCCAGTGAACGTACTCCACCGCATTGCCTTTGAAGAATTCTCCAGGACGCAAATCCAGATTATTCAATGCAAAATTTTCGCGGCCCTTGTCCAGAATTTTCCCGCTAATGTCGGCATTAGTTGCAAGCACAGCGCCACCTAGGCGCGCATGCACAGAAAAGCTGCAGGTATAACTGAACAAGTTCAAAAATCGCTTGCCTGCGCAGCGTTTGCCGACTTCTAAACGCACATGACGCATGTCCAGAAACAAGCCTGGATTCACAGTATCCAAAAGATCAACATTAAACTTTGCAGGGCCTTCGTGAACGATTCCTGTAGAGTCCGCTGCGGTTCCCAGAAGAACTTCCATAGGCGGGTTTTCCAGGGACTTTCCAGCACTGGAAAGACGTTCCTTGGCCACAAGGCAAACCGGAGAAAAAATTTCGTCTACAGCTTCGGCGACCCGTTCCTTCTCAGATAAAAGTTCCGGTCCGAAAAACTGAATCTGGTAGCGGTCTCCGAAACGATCCATTGTCATTCCGGGAAATCCATCGGCAGCACCATTCACCACACGATAAGCATCGGTAACTTCAAAAAGGCTGCTGCGTTTTTCGCTAGCAGTTTGGAGAAAATCCTTGATTTCGGACTTTTTTAAGGCCATGATTAAAAACTAGAAAAAAAGTGGCGAAGCCAGAACATTGTCCGTATTAATAAAGTGAGCAAACCTAAACCAGCAAATAAAGGAGAAGAACAATGGCTGAAAAATGGATCAAGGAAAAGTTCAAAACGGAACGACCCCTTACAAAAGAAGAAGAAGATACGCTCTTCCTGCTGGCAAAAAAGGGGAATAGGGCCGCCAAAGAAAAAATACTTAAGGCCAACATGAAATTCGTAATTCAAGTCGCAGCAAACTACAGCAGTTCCTGTTTGACCCAAGAGGAACTGATTAACGAAGGCGCCATTGGACTTTGGAAGGCTCTAGATTATTACGACACCAGCCGCGGTTTGCGATTCATCACCTATGCGGTGTGGTGGATCAAGGCTTCCATCACTCGCGCCATCAGCGAAAAAGGATCCATGGTGCGTTTGCCTTTAAACCAGCAGACCCTGCTGCACAAAGCCAAAGCGGATTGCGTCAAAGGTAAGGCGTTGAATTCATCCATGCAGATGCTGGAGGCCATTGGGGGCAAGACTTTATCCATCAGTACACCTCTGGATTGCGAAAGCGGTATCCGCCTCGAAGACATTATTGCGGATACGGGCTGCGAGAATCCGGAAGAGATTGCGGCAAACGACTTCGTGAAGAAGTTTACAGACAAACTACTAAACAAGTTGCCCGCCCGAGAGAAGCAAATCATGCAAGACCTTAACGGAATCCACACGGATTACGCCCGTAGCATTCGAGAAGAAAGCACAGTCCTCGGTTTATCTCGAGAAAGAATCCGACAGTTGAGAGACCAGGCAAGAACAAGGCTACGTCAAATTAACAGCGACGGACATTTGACTCCCATCATTCGTGAACTGGGTACATGCTCGTAAAAAAAAGAGTCGCCCCAAATTCGGGGCGACTCTTACTTTAATTCTCTTGAAGTCCGAAACTTACATTTCCTTCTTAATCTGGACGGGCGAATTGGAGAACGGCGTTCTCCATTCTATTTGTCCAAAGTCTTAATCTGGTCTACGAATTCATCCACTTCTTTGAATTCGCGGTAGATGGATGCAAAGCGGACATAGGACACAAGGTCCAGTTTCTTCAGTTCCTGCATGACCAAGTTGCCGATCTGCTCGTAAGTTACTTCAAAGTTTTCAGTAACTGTCAAAGCATTTTCAACATTGATAGCCAGCTGCTCCATATCAGAAACAGATACAGGACGCTTTTTGCAGGAGTTGATTACTCCGCGAAGCAACTTTTCGCGCTGGAAAGGTTCGTGTTCTCCATTGCGCTTGATGACGGTCAAGGGCTGAAGTTCCACGTACTCGCGAGTAGAGAAGCGACGACCGCATTCAACACACTCGCGACGACGACGGATATAGCTGCCGATAGCGCGACTATCCACAACCTTATCGTTGTCTTTTTTGCAAAACGGACAAATCATGAAACTAGCAGACCCTGTTAGTTGGCCTTCTTGAATTCTTCGACGTTGGCCTTGTATTCAGCCAGGTAAGCCTTGGCTTCTGCAACCACGGCTTCGGTCGTATAGCCGAATTCCTTTTCAAGAACGCCAGCCGGAGCGGAGGCGCCGAAGCGTTCCAGACCAGAAACCTTACCGAAGCCACCCACAACCTGGGCGAACAAGAGCGGGAGGCCGCTGGACTTGGCAAACACCGGAGTCCACGGGGTAATGACGGAGTCGCGGTATTCCTTGCTCTGGCTCATAAAGAGGGCCGGGCTGATCATGGAGACCACGCGAACCTTCAGGCCTTCGCCGCGGAGGATTTCAGCAGCGTCGTGAGTCAGAAGAACGTCGGAGCCGTTGGAGACGAAAGTCAAATCCGGACGGTCGGAACCGCAGTTATCGCTCACGATGTAAGCACCCTTACGGCACTTGGCAGCATCAGCCTTGCGGTCGCCAGGCAAAGACTTCACGTTCTGGCGGGTCAGGATCAAGGTGGTGGGGCTGTCGTTATTTTCGAAAGCCATTTCCCAAGCAACAACTGTTTCGAAGGCGTCGGCCGGGCGGAGCACCAGCATTTCGGACTTGCCCTTGTTTGCGCCGTGGGTCTTCTTGAGACCTTCCAAAAGGCGGATCTGGGTTTCGTGTTCGATAGGTTCGTGAGTCGGGCCGTCTTCGCCAACGCGGAAGCTATCGTGGGTGTACATGAACTTCACAGGCAGACCCATGAGGGCAGCCATACGCAGCACCGGCTTCATGAAGTCGCTGAACACGAAGAAGGTGGCACAAATGGGATAGAGACCGCCGTGGAGGGCGATACCGCAGCAGATGGCACCCATGGTCAGTTCAGCAACGCCAACCTGGACGAAGCCGCCCTTGAAGTCGCCAGCACGGAAGATGCCAGTCTTGTTAAGGAAGGCCTGAGTGTTGTCGGAGTTAGAAAGGTCTGCTGAAGAGCAGATGCAGTTCTTTACATTTTCTGCCAAGTGGCCAAGAACGGTACCGGAAGTAACGCGGGTTGCAACCCCTTCCTTCAGTTCCAGACCGGTGAGGTCAATCTTCGGAGCGTTGCCGGAGAGCCAATCCTTGAGGGTAGCAGCCTTTTCAGGATTTGCAGCGTCCCAAGCAGCCTTGGCCTTCTTCCAGGCTTCCACTTCCTTACGAAGTTCGGCCTTGCGGGCTTCGAAAGCTTCGGCAACGTCGGGGAAAATCTTGAACGGATCAGCGGGATCGCCACCCAGGTTCTTGACGGTTGCGTCGGTAGAGGCACCGGCAGCGTTGAGAGGCTGACCGTGAGTAGAGACAGCGCCTTCGAAGGACTTGCCGTCTTCGGCGATAGCGCCCTTAGCCATGGTAGTATGACCAATGACAATGGTGGGCTTTTCAGTTTCTGCCCATGCAGCCTTGAAAGCTTCACGGAGAGAGGCGATGTCAGAACCGTCAGCCACGTCGATAACGCGGAAGCCCCATGCTTCGTACTGCTTCTTGAAGTCGTGGCTCATCACGTCTTCGCAACGGCAGGACAGCTGGACCTGGTTTGCGTCGTAGAAGAAAATCAAGTTAGAGAGTTTGAGGTGACCGGCAACGCGGCCCACGCCGTAGGCGATTTCTTCTTCAAGACCGCCGTCGGAAACCAGGCAAACCACCTTGTGGTTCAAGATGTCGCCAAAACGTTCCACCATGAAGCGTTCTGCAATGGCGTTACCCAGGGCAACAGCATGACCGATGCCCAGAGGACCACTGGAGTTTTCGATGCCCAGAGCAAAGTCCACTTCGGGGTGGCCGGGGGTACGGCTATTAAGCTGGCGGAAGTTCTTCAGGTCTTCCATATTGAGCTTACCCTGGAGGGCAAGTTCGGAGTAAAGAAGTGCAGACATATGACCCGGATCCATGAAGAAACGGTCACGGGCTTCCCAGTTGGGGTTTTCGGGGTCAAAACGAAGGAATTCTGCGAAAAGCAGGGTGATGGCGTCTGCTGCACCCATGGCTCCACCCGGATGACCGGACTTAGCCTTCTGCACCATGGCAGCGGAAAGAATTCGAACGTTATCGGCCGCTTTAGTAACGATTGCGTCTTGCACTTTTATTTCCTCTCTCTATATAGGACGATGAGCCGCCCTAAAATTTTGCCCAAATTTAGTTTTTTATAGGCAATCTCTCAAGTCACGTAAGAGGAAAATGAGGAACTTCCCAGTAAAGAAATGCACAAATGTTCACAACCCTATAAATAGACCCCATTAATTTCCTAAAAAAACACGGATTGCCCACTTTACCTATATTTTAAAATATGAAGAACTACATTCTGGGACTTTTGAAAAACCTGGCTCATCCAGGTACTATTTTTGGGTTGGTTATTGCAATTGCCATTCCTTTCCTTATTTACTTGGCTCCAAACATTAACCATAGGGGCACTATCCAGAACCTGGATCTAAACCTTCCATTCCCCCTATTCATAATCCAGTTTATTGCTGCCATAGCCCTACTGGTTCTTTTGCGAAAGGATCTTAGAGATTGGCTCTTTAGCATTCTCCCTGCCAAGCCCTATTCCATTTTGGTTGCCACGTTTGCCATTGTTGTCACCATTTTCGCGGGCACACAAATCGAGGCGCGCCATCGCGTACAAAGCGACGAAAGTGTCTTCATGTCCGTCGCCCAGAACATGTACTACAACCAGCAATCCGGAACATGCAACCAGGGAATCTTTGATGGTTCAAAGCTAGATTGCGTTTCCAGATCCAACAGTTTCAAGACCAAAGGTCTTTCCTTTATTTATACCTTGGGTATGCCATTACTGGGTAAGGACCTGCACTGGATTTTCAACCTAGAACTTTTGCTGCTCCCCCTGTCGGTGCTTCTGATGTTTCTTGCCATTGTGGCTTGGACAAAGCAGCCATTGCTGGCATTTTTCGCGGCCCTTTTAACAGCCTTGCAACCTACGGTGCTGTTCCAGTTCCGTTCTATGTCCGTAGAACCTCTCTACATTTTCCTTTCCGCCCTTTCCCTGTTGACATTCAAGTGGGCCTACGACCGCAACACCGTTAAGCATTGGGCATTCCTTGCTCTAGTCCTCGCCTTCTTCGCGCAGACCCGCCAAGAAACAGTATTTTGCTTTGTACCTTTCATCCTCTTCGCCCTCCCCAAGATTCTGGACCAGAAGAGCGAAAAGGCTCCTGTATTTTTCGTCACCCTATCCGTATTCACCACTCCGGTTTTGTTGACTATCAGCTACTTCCAAGGATTCGGTTTCCAGGGTGGTGAGTTTGAAGCCCACGGACACTTCCTAGAAGACGTTGCCAAGAACTGGGAAGTAATGACCACACCTCTCAAGGAAAATGGTGAACTATCCAACCCGTTCCTATCCTACTTCAATTATCTGTTTGCTGCCGGCGGCATCTACTTGATTATCCGCGCCATCTACGAAGCTACCAAGAAGAACTATTTCTACCTGAAAGTTCTTGCGTTCGTAGTTTTCTACCACATCCAGACCTACGTGATTTTGGAAAACGTATCCGGCGATTTCAGCATTGAAATCAACCAGCGTTATAGCTTGGTCATGCTGCCTACCATGGCATTCCTTTGCGCATTGCCTGTGGCACACTTAATTGAAGCCACAGCCAAGTACTCTGTTTCTGAAAAATCCCGAGCCATGGCTGCATTTTTCTTTGCCGTGGTGGTCGCCCTATGCTTCGCCGGCTGGACTGCCCATTACAAAGAAGACTTCAACAAAAACATTATGTACAACCGCAACCACCTGACCATCGAAGAACATGAAATCTTAAGTTGGCTTGCGGAACTTCCTAAGAAAGACAGACTCTTTATCTATGGTAGGCCCTGGCACTTTGTTGGCTACGGAATATCTTCTATCCACTACGACCGTGCTCGCCAAATGAACGACGACACCTTCAAAAACCTCATCAGCAAATACGATGGTGAAGTCTACTACATCCGCGGATTGGATTGCTGGGACAGCCAGACCTACCACAAGAAGGCCGTAGAACACCGCATCGCCACGACTTGCGACATCTTTGAACGTGAAATGGACTTGGATGGAGTCAAGAATATCTTGATTACCAACAACTACTGGGTTCAAATTGCAAAGTTCAATGGCCGCAAGAACTTCAATCCCAAGAATATCATCACCATTGAAGACCCCGTTCTCAAGAGTGCAGCACCTCAGGAAAAGCTGAACTTGAACGAAATGGAAGAAAACACCGACATCAACAAAATTGTGGTAGACTCTCTAAAGATCAACTACAGTCTCAAGGAAAACGGCGAGGCCGCTGAACAATGGGATCTGCGGATTGTACTGAACAACAAGAGCATGCAATTCAGCAGCTATACCTTTGGCGAAAGCACATTCTCGATTTCCGCAGACACGTTGCTCCCAGGTTACAACAACATTCGATTCATCATCAACAATAGAAATACAGGCAAGACTGTAGCCAACGTCAACAAAACCTATTTCAATAGTGCGGAAGGAGTCATTGACCTAGGCAACATGAAGTACGAAAGCCATAAGCAAGACTGGGGATCTATCCATGTGAACCAGAGTATTGACGGTAACCATTTTACAGTCAACGGCAACATTTTTGAAAATGGTTTGGGAATTCACGCTAGTTCTGAAACGGTCTACAATATTGAAGGCAAGTACTCCAGCTTCCGAACTAGTTACGCTTTGGACGACGAATCTCTTTGTAGCAAGGGTGTATTCATCGAAATTTTTGGCGATGGCAATATGCTTGCAAAAACCCAGCCTTTCCAGAACGGCGTTCTTGAAACAATTACTGCAAACATCAAGGATGTTCAAAAGCTGACCATAAAGACGAGGCCTGTAGATGGAATTAACTGCAGCCACGTAGACCTTATCCAACCCGTACTTATCCCCTAGAGTAATTATGTTATTATCGGTAATCGTACCTCTTTACAACGAAGAAGAAATCGTCGCAACCACCTTCAAAGTCCTTGAAGAAGAATTGAAGGATGTGGAACATGAGCTGATTTTCGTAAACGATGGTTCCAAGGATAAGACCAGAGAAATTCTCGAAGGTCTATTGCCATCTACACCCCACAACAAGATTGTAAACTTCAGCCGCAATTTCGGTCACCAGGCCGCATTTAGCGCAGGTCTGGACAAGGCTACCGGAGACGCAGTAGTAATTATCGACGGAGACCTCCAGGACCCTCCCAGTTTGATTCATGAAATGCTGGAAAAGTGGCGCGAAGGTTACCAGGTTGTTTACGCTCAACGTAACAAACGTGCCGGCGAAACTCTTTTCAAGAAGTTCACTGCATTCGCCTTCTATCGCATAATCGGCAAGCTTACTAGCATTGATATTCCCCCTGACACAGGCGATTACCGCCTTATGGACCGATGCGTTGTCGATCAGTTGAAGAACCTTCCGGAACGTAGCCGTTTCCTTCGCGGTTTGGTATGCTGGGTTGGCTTCAAGAAAATCGGCGTCAAGTACGACCGCGCAGAACGAACTGCAGGTACTTCCAAGTACCCCCTGAAGAAGATGGTTCGCCTCGCTCTTGACGGCATTACCGGATTCAGTTCCGCGCCTCTCAAGATTAGTTTCTACATGGGCATCTTTGCCACACTGGTTGGCTTTGGCATTTTCGTTTGGTCCATCATCGAAAAGATTATGTCCCCTGCCACAACAGTTCCTGGCTGGGCATCTCTAATGACCGTTATCGTATTCTTCTCTGGCGTGCAGCTTATGACCATCGGCATTCTGGGCGAATACATTGGCAGAATCTACGACGAAGTCAAGCAGCGCCCGCTGTACATTGAAGACAAAAAAATGAAAAATGAAAGATAAATTATTAACAATGATAAAAGCTACGCATTTAGCGTTCAATAATAACGCACGCAGCGCCATTATCTCAATTGTTCATTGTTAATTATTAATTAAAAGGTCTATTTATGAAAAATAAGTTATTTGTAATGAGCTCCGCCAGCGGCGCAGGAAAGTCCACCTTGCAGAAGATGGTTCTTCCTGATTTTCCCGACATCAAGTATTCTATTTCCGCCACCACCCGCGCTCCTCGCGTTGGCGAAGTTGACGGCGTACATTACTTTTTTAAGACTCGTGAAGAATTCGAAGAACTGATCAAGAACGATGGCCTCATCGAATACAACGAAGTCCACGGCAATTACTACGGAACCCCAAAGAGCTTTGTGGAACAGACTTTGGCAGAAGGCAACCGCGTCTTGTTTGACCTTGACGTTTTTGGAAAAGTAAACTTCGACAAGGTCTATCCCGAAGCTACAGGCATCCTGATTTTGCCGCCCAGCGATGAAGAACTGGAACGTAGACTCCGCGGACGCGGAACCGACTCCGAAGAAGTCATTCAGCTCCGTCTAAACAACGCCAAGAAAGAAGTGGAATTCGCCAAGACCCAAGGCAAGTACGAGTACACCATCATCAACGACGATGTGGAAAAGGCTGCCGACGAACTTCGTGCTATTCTCAAGAAATAACTCGAGGGTGGGCCGCCCCTACCCCCTCTATTCTTTTAATCAATTTCGGCTTTAATTTCAACGCCCGGGACCCAAGGTTTCGGGCTGTTTACGATGGGTGAAAGAACGCGTCGAACAGGATTCAAGTCTGCAGTTTTTACATACAGCTTAACCCAATGCACATTTTGAACAACCGGAATAAACGCATCTACAGGTCCTAAAACCATCAGGGACTTTTCTGCGCGAAGCATCTGTTCCACACGTTTTACAGCATTACGTAAAAGATTTTCATCTCGGGAACCGCAACTGATTTCCACCAACTTGCAAAAAGGCGGATAGAAAGCATCACGACGGTCCTGAGTTTCTTTTTCAGCAAAGCCATCGTAATCATGCGCAATGGCAAACTGCATCACAGGTTCCGAAGGTTTTAGAGTTTGGATAAACACCTGGCCAGGAGCGCCGCCAGCACGACCCGCACGGCCCGCGGTTTGGCTCAACAGCTGGTACATTCTTTCAGTAGCTCTAAAGTCAGGAATTCCAAGCCCTGTATCGGCGCCAACAACACCCACCAAACGTACTCCTGGGAAGTCGTGACCTTTTGCCACCATCTGGGTTCCCAGCAGCACATTATATTCGCGATTGCGGAAGGCTTCCAAAATCTTTTCCGTGGCACCTACGTTTTGTGTGGTGTCTCGATCCATACGAATGACCTTTGCCCCCGGCACCCATTCCTGGATTTCTTCTTCCAACATTTCAATGGCACCACCAACAAACTCATAGGTTTCTGCACCACATGCGCTACAAGGCGAATTGACCGAGTAAAGGGTACCGCAATAGTGACACATCAAAGAGCCATACTGCTTATGATACACCAAGGGAATATGGCAATTCTTACAGAACAAAGTTTCGCCGCATTCCGAACAAACTCTAATCTTGGAATAGCCTCGACGGTTCATCAAGACAATTGCTTGATCACCTGCAGCAACACAATCCGACATGGCTTCGCGCAAGGCAGGAGACATAAGCATTCCCTTTTGCTGATGAACCCTGGCCATATCAATCATATTTACCTGGGGCAGCGGAGCTTGGGTGGCTCGTTCCTTTAGGTGCAAAACTTTCAAGTGACCTGCAGCGGCATTGTTGAATGTTTCAAGGCTAGGCGTTGCACTTCCCAAAACAACAAGGGCTCCGTGCTTGTACGCCAAATGGTAAGCCAGTTCGCGGGTATGATATCTTGGTGCCGGATCTTGTTGCTTAAAAGAGGAATCGTGCTCTTCATCCAGAATCACCAGGTCAAAATCAAAGGGTGCAAGAATCGCGCTTCGTGTACCAAGTACAACGCGGGCCTCCCCCCTCATAATAGAAACGTAGCCGTCGCGTTTCTTAGGGGCAGACAAAGCAGAGTGGAGCACCACCACGGGCACCTGCAAGTAGCTTTCAAAGCGTTGCGCCGTCTGGGGAGTCAACCCAATTTCAGGAACAAGAATCAAAACCTTCTTGCCTTGTTGCAAAGCCTCGTAAGCCAATTCCTGATAAACTCGAGTCTTGCCAGAACCAGTCACGCCATGAAGCAGAGTTCCCCTAAAGCCAGAACCATTCAAGTCCTTCACTAGGGAATCCAGTGCGTTACGTTGTTCAAAAGTCAGTTCAGGAAGATCTGGTTTTGGCAGCATTTTATTTTGGCAATGTTTTATAGGCTCGTCATCTCCTGATGCTTCTGGAGACAAGCTCTTATAATACGCCAACGCCTCTAAAAATTTTTCAAAGTCCGCCGGCCAGAAGACAAACAGGGATTTCATGGGAGTACACAAATAATACTTGGACACCCACTCCAAATTTTCCATGTAGCGTTCATTGAAGCTGAATCCAGACTGATGAGGGTATGCTAAACGCACATTGAAGTCAGGACGAAGGTTATGAACTTTACTCACCAAGGCCAGGGCTGGCTTTTTTCGGGTGGCAAACTGAACCCAGACCAGGTCTCCGCGTTTCAAGGACACGCCTGAGGGAACTCCGTAAGTGTAGACCGCCGGGGCCAAGGGAATATAAACCTCGCAAAACTGTGCCAGTTCTGCGGACTTCACCTTGAGACGGACCTCTTCTGGGGGAGATAATTTGGGAATTCTCTTTGCCACGAACCTAAAGATAGTTAAACCCGCCAAAATCCCTTAAATTTTTGGAAATATTTATTTCAAAAAAGTTTTTTTATTTAGATTATAACCATAAATCCGGCAAACGGGTTTACCTACCTATTGGAGATACTTTATGAGCTTATTTGATTTTATGAAAGCGAACTGGAAAAAGTCTGACCCTGCTGTACGTGCTGCCGCCGTAGAAAAGGAAGTAGACGATCAGGAAATTATCGAAAGCCTGGCCAGTTCCGACCCCGATGTTAAGGTTCGCACCGCAGCTGTCAAGAAGCTGACTGTTTTGGAAGCACTTCAGAAAATTTCCAAGTCTGACAGTGACGAAAACATCCGTCGCCTTGCAGCCAACCGCTACCTGGACGAAGTGGTCAAGATTCTGAAGAACGCCACCAATCCTACCGCACAGGAATTGGCCCTGGCTGTTGAGCTCAAAGATTCCCATTACGCAGAAGATCTTTTGAAGTCCTCCGTGACTAGCGAAGTCGTTCGCGCCGAACTGGTAAAGCACTGCAACAAGTCCAGCATTCTGGCTGCAGTGGCAAATAACGACGCCAACGAAAAGATTGCCTTGGCCGCAGCAGAAAAGGTGACCTCCGAATCCCTGCAGCAGGAACTGACCAAGAAATCCAAGCACAACTCCGTCCGCAAGTTGGTTGCCGACAAGATTCGTGCTAAGAAAGAAGCAGAAGACGGCGGCAAGAAGGCAGCAATCCTCTTGCAGAGCAAGCGCGAAGCTTTGATCGGCCAGGCACACAGCCTCGCCGCAAACAAGGACCCTCTCAGCGTCAAGGCCCAGTTCGATGATTTGATGAAGGAAGCCTCCTCCATCGGCATGGGCGAATTCCAGCCCAAGCTCAACGAGGTTTATGAAAGTTTCAACAAGTTCTGCGATGAAATCAACGCAGAAAAGATTGCAGCCGCCAAGGCCGAAGCCGAGAAGCAGGCCAAGATCCAGAATCTGGCAAGCGAACTTGAGGAACTGGAACAAATTATTTCCGAAGGCAAGCTGGCAGAAAGCGCAGATCGCGTAGAAGCAATCATGAGAGACTGGAACGACGGCAAGTCCCTGATGGACGCAAGCCTCATCAAGCGTTTCAACAACGCCTACTTCAAGGTTCAGGAATTCAAGAAGCCCGTAGAAGTTGAAGCAGAAGCTACCGAAGGTGCAGACGAATCCGCACGTCCCAGCCTGCTGGAACGACTCCAGGCACTTTCCGAAACCGATGTGAACGAGTCCACCGGCAAGCATCTCCACGCCATCGTTCGCGAATGGGAAAAGCAGCCCCTTCTCGAAGGTGAAGATCCGATTCTCCAGTCTTACAACAGTCTGCGCAACAAGCTCTCCGAAAAGATTTCCACCTTTAACGAAAGCGCACAGAAGATTGTTGAAGAAAACTCCGCCAAGCTGAAAGCCATCATCGAAAAGGTGAAGGCTCTGGATGAAAACGAAAACTTCGCAGAAATCAACAAGAAGGTTCGTGACTTCTACAACCAGTGGAAGGAAATCGTTGGCGAACAGAAGTTCAAGTACCACGACCTGTGGCAGGAATACAAGGCAGCAACAGCCCGATTCCAGGAAATGCAGCAGTGGGAAAACTGGCACAACGAAAAGGACCGCGACGACTTGCTGACCGAAATGGACGCCCTGACCAAGGAAGAACCCAGCCAGGCAGTTCTCAGCAAGCTCCGCGAACTTTCCAACCGTTGGAAGGAAATCGGCCGCGTTTCCGCAGACAAGTACCAGGTCATGCAGGAACGTTTCCAGGCTAACTACGAAAAGATTAAGGAAAACTGTGCCTCCTTCATTGAAGAAATGAATGCAGAACGCCTCAAGAACTTAGCCGACAAGGAAGCCCTTTGTCAGAAGATTGAAGAACTGGTGGCCAACGCAGAAATCTTCTGGAAGGACAAGTTCAAGTCCATGCAGGAACTTCAGGAATCCTGGAAGAACATCGGCATGGTTCCTAAGGAAAATGTGGCTGCATTGACAGAACGTTTCAAGGCCGCAGTCAACGCCTTCTACGCACAGCACAAGGAAAACGTCAAGGCCGAAGACGAATCTCGCGAAGCCAACTACGAAAAGAAAGTTGCCCTCTGCGTTGAAGCCGAAGCCCTTACCGAATCCACCGACTGGAACGCAACTTCCAACAAGTTGAAGCAGTTGCAGGATGCCTGGAAGGCTACCGGCCCTGTTCCCAAGAGCAAGTCCGACGAAATTTGGAACCGTTTCCGCACTGCCTGCGACAGCTTCTTTGAAAAGAAGCGCACCCACTTCGAAGAAATGGATGCAAGCAAGCAGAAGAACCTTGACGCAAAGAACGCCGTCTGCGAAAAGATGGAAGCTGCAGAAGCAAGCCTCTCTCTTGACGAACTGAAGGCTGCCGAAGTTGAATTCAAGGGTCTGGGAATGGTTCCCAAGGAAGCCATCGAAACTATCAGCGATCGCTTCAACACCATTTACAACAAGATTCTTGCCCGCCTCGCTCAGGCCGATGCAGCCTTGGCTGCAACTTTGGACGAAGTCAAGGCCAAGAAGCTTGAAATGATCGAGAAGGTTAAGCAGTTCTGCGAAAGCGCAGGTTCCAACCAGTTGGCAGACGCCGTTCGCGAAACCCAGAAGGAATGGCGCGAAATCGGTTCTTGCGGTGCTGAAGAACAGTCCTTGTACAAGACCTTCCGCGAAGCTTGCGACGACTTCTTTACCCGCCGTCGCGATCAGCTGGACATTCAGGAACAGGCCCGCCAGAACAACCTTCAAAAGAAGCGGTTGCTCTGCGAACAGGCCGAAGACCTGCTCACCGATCTGAGCGAAGCAACTGTAGGTGCCTCCATGAACAAGGTGAAGCACCTGCGTCGCCTCTGGAAGGAAGTGGGCGCAGTTCCTCGTGAACATTCTGAAAAGACTTGGAACCGCTTCAACTCCGCCTGCGACAAGGTTTTCGCCTTCGGCCGCAAGGATGAACCCAAGGCTGACGCATCTGAAGGTAATGCACCGGAAGTTGCAGCAGACGCACCTGCCGCAGAAGCTCCCGCAGCAGAATAAACTAGTTCCAAACCTTTAAGAAGGACGGCCCAAGGGTCGTCCTTTTTTCATACCAATGTCATCTTATGCTCAATCCGGAATCCTCTTTAATTTTTAAATTTGATTCACAATGAAATTTCCTCCTTGGACATCCGTTGATGAAGCAGCCCGCCTGCTAGCCGCAGGTCAAGTCGTCGGCATCCCTACTGAAACTGTTTATGGTTTAGCAGGAAACGCTTACGAGCCCAAAGCTTTGGCGCAGATTTTCGCCATCAAGGAACGCCCTACCTTCGACCCGCTGATTGTGCACATCTGCGATGTGGCACAGCTGAAGGATGTGGCAAAAGATATTCCCGAAGCAGCCTATAAACTGGCAGAAGCCTACTGGCCCGGCCCTATGACACTCATCCTTCCCAAGAAGGATTGCATTCCGGATCTTTGCACCAGCGCATTGCCTTCTGTAGCAGTTCGTTTCCCAAGCCATCCTGTGGCGCAAGAAATTATTCGTAAGGCAGGTGTCCCGCTGGCCGCTCCCAGCGCCAACTTGTTTAAGCATGTAAGTCCCACTACAGCGCAACATGTAGCAGACCAGCTGGCCGACCGCGGAATCGCAGGCATCGTCGATGGCGGCCCTTGCGAAGTGGGCGTAGAAAGTTCCATCATCAGCTTGGTGGGAGAAGTTCCCACTGTGTTGCGTCCGGGTGCAATTACGCCCGAAATGGTGGAGAAGGTTTTAGGTAAAGTCGCTATTAAGGAATCCACCTCCAAGCCGGGGCAGCCTATGGCAGCGCCAGGCCAGATGGACACCCATTACCGTCCCCAGGTGCCGCTGTTCTACGGCAAGGTTCCCGAAGGCGCCAAGCTGCCAGCGCACACTGTGCGCATTGCCTTTGGCAATCAGGCTGCCCCCCTCAGCGACCACGGTCCCATCGAAGCAACATTGAATCTATCTGAATCTGGAGACATGCTGGAGGCTACTGCAAAGTTGTACGCTTACATGCACGACCTGGATTTGCCCGAATACGACTTAATTCTGGTAGATGAAATTCCCAATGTGGGCGTAGGCATGGCTCTAAACGACCGCCTAAAACGCGCCAGCATCAAAACCTTGGGTTGATTTTAGCCTCCGTAAAATCGGGGGCTTTTTTATATTCCAAACTTCTCAAAATTTTCGTAGGTATATTCGCGGGTGTACGCATTAAAGTGCCACCACTCGCTATTCAGCGGAACCCAGCCAGCCTTCTTCATAATGCTGCGTAACTTATTGCGGTTATCAATTTGTTCCTGAGTCAGGCGGCCGCTTTTTAAGGCATCCGCCTCCCCCACCAATCCGGCACAGCGTTCAAAGGAATCGAAGTCCGTACCCATATCCAGCAAATTGCCATCAGCATCTGTGATACTCAAATCCAAAGCCAATCCAAAGTTATGAAGGCCGCCCTTTACCGGCGAAGAAACATAATGGGAATAAGGAGTGCCAGCAACCATTCTCTTTAACGCAGCCTGAGCATAAATAGGGCGAGCCGCGTCGAAAATTACCAGCTTAGAACCAGGCATATCTTTTTCCATAATAGTGATGGTTCTCTTCAGCTTGTTGTACGCATCCTTACGGACAAAGGCACGCTGCACACCGCAGTACAAATCATGGCCTGTAACGTTATTGAATGTTCCATAACGCAAGTCCATTTGCACACCCTTAAGCTTTGTGATTTCCACAAGGCTAGTGTCCGCCTCTGCATAGGCAATCCACTGCTTTACCGAAGAACAGTAACGCAAAGGCTTTTCAGGCTTTGCCGGTTCAAAGGGAACGTCCGTCGCATACTGAGTGGCAACCAAGGTCGCCCCACACAAAAGAGCAAGCAAGATTGCTTTCATACAGCAATTAAATTCCCAACTGAATTTCTACACCGAACTGGAAGAACAGACCCATGCCCTTTGCCATAAAGGGAACCAGGTCAAATCCGTTTTCCGCATTCTTGTCGTAGTCACGAGTCACCCAGGAACGTTCACGTTCGTTCTTGGATCCAAGGAATCTCAAAGCTCCAACATCGAGATTTGCAAAGAGGTTATCCACTTCCAGGTAGAAACGGGCGCCGCTAAACCAGCTCTTGGATGCAGGGATATCCAGATTCACACGAACGTCCGTACGGAACATATCCGTAAACTTATTCAGATCCTTCAACTCACGAGTACCGTTTTCGTTAACCGTAGAGGGGGTAATCTTGTAGTAGTACAACGGACGATGCAAAGCCGCATGGTGAGTCAAGATTACAGAGATAATAGAATCCTTACGCGGGTAATAACGGAAGTGAGAAACAATATCCAGACGAGAGTTTGCTTCCCAAGGCAAGGAGTCGTCACCTTCCAGTTCATACTCACCGTAGACGGAACTTACATTCGTCGCCATGGAGAAATGGTGAGAAGTCTTGTATTCAAGATTTCCAGAAAAACCCAGAACCCAGGCATAATCAATTGGGGTTACATCTTTATACTGAGCAAAGGCCTTAGGCAAAGGCAACAAAGGATTATGATAATAACGACCAAATCCTGCAACCTGACCAACCAGGTACTTGGAATTATAGCCAGCACCAATCTTGGCGGAAGTTCCAGATTCCAGACGGCCCACCAGGTCTCCGTCGTCGTAGAAAGGTTTCCAGTCACTACGATAAGCGGCATTGGCAAATACGCGCCAGTAGGCGGTATCCGTCTTAGAGAGGTTCTGTTCAAAGTCGAAGGATGCAGTAGGACCGGCATCGTGTTCAGACCAGCTTGCCACAGCACCTACAGACAAAATCTTTCGAGAGTAATCATCCTTCCAGTCCATGCGGGCTGCACCAGAAATAACACCTGTGGTATAGTCATCCGTTTGTGCACCGTAATCGGTATAGCTGCGTTCCAAGATGTGCTGCTCATAAAGCAAGGCGCCACTGAGCTTGGATCCAAGAATTTCCTTCTTGACTGCACGATCCATACCGCCACTAATCGTAGAATGGATGTAATCGTAGCTATCAATAGTCGAAATCATGGGGTCCTTCGGATTCTTGGGCTTCATGTAGCCAATGGTATCACGAAGAGTATCCGCAAGGTGTTCGCGAACAAAGCCACCATGGAAGCTTGTTCCAAAGCGGGATTCGTACTCCGCGCCAATAACCAAGTAGGACTGCATACCATCAATAATATCAATGGTATTGGAAACAGCATAGCTATGGGAAGTATCCTGGTGAATGCGGTATTCATCTAAGCTATAAAGAGCTCGCAAGGCCCAAGTGTTACCGTTGGTATCGGAGCCACTCAACTGACCGTAGAAATCATTGGCGCTTAAGTCAAAGGGATTTGCAGACTGGACCTTGCAATCCTTGCAGTCATCGGAACGCTTACGAAATTCAGAGAAGAACTTTTCGCCAAGGTTCTTAAGCATAGCTTCGTCTTGACGACGGAACGCAAAGCGGAAACTATCCCAGAAGGGGCCCGGAGCGTCTACCACAACTTCTTGCATAGTAATGCCAGCGGAAGCCTTCAAGCCCCACTTGCCGTCGGGCAGCTCCGGCAGATACTGGACAGAGGTAGCAAGGCCTTGGCCCAAGGGACCTTCTCCATAGTGGTCATGAATTTCAATACCGCTAAGGACATGAGGGTTCACAACCGACAAGTTGCCGGGAAAGCCTACATCCAGGTGACGCATATTGGGAATACGTAAACGACCCAAATGATAGGCCACATCGCCTGCTCGAGATCCTTCATAATACAAGGCGCTACTAAAGTCCTTCTGGCCGGAAATACCAGGCATCTGGCTTAGATGTTCCGAAAGGTCAAAGCGCATACCGGCGGCATCTTCCAACTTGTCCAGGTTCACCTTGCGTTCTACGGTCCACTGCACCTTTTCATCGCCGCCACCAATAATGGTACTGGAGCCAAGGTCGCGAACGTTTGAGGAAAGGGTAATCACCATATCCATCAAGTCGGCGAAATCCTGAAGCTCCACCAGCACACTATCAAAACCATCCTTCTTAAAAATCAAGGAGGCATTCTTGGAAGCGACAGTGTATTCGAATCGTCCATCGGAATTGGTTTCTCCCACCTTCTTTCCGGACTGGTAAGTGATGGAAACATCCTTAATAGGCAGGTCAGTTTCTGCTTCTAGAACAACACCCATCATCAGTGTAGGCGTTGCAGCAAAAACAAAGCTAGCAGCAAGAGCAATCAGCAGCAACAGGTCACGAAACTTCATGCTTACAAATTAGAAAATTTTATATTTTGGATGCAATGTTAGATGTATTCTTAGTACAAATGGACAGCGGAAAAACGGACTCTGTGATTTTTGACAAAGTCCATAAGCTCAAAGCAGCAAACAACCCGGGATTGATCATTTTCCCGGAAATGTTTTCCACAGGATACATCCCCCAAAAGCCTGCTGACTTCGCAGAAGATTTTTCAAACAACGTGGCAGGCCCCACCGCAAAGTTCCTTAGCCAACTGGCCAATGAAACGGGCTGCATAGTCATGGGCGCAGGCATTGGTCGCGATGCCAACGGCAAACTGACAAACCACAGCAGCGTTTACCGGCCAGGCCAAAGCAAAGAGTTTTCAAGCTACAACAAGGTTCATCCCTTTTTTCCGGAGCTGCCTGAATTCGCAGCCGGCGAACATGTTACTTTGTTTGAAATTGGCGAGTGGAAAATCGCCAGCACCATCTGCTACGATTTACGTTTTCCGGAACTGTTCCGAGACGCCGTAAAGAAGGGTGCAAATCTCATTACAGTGCAAGCCGCATGGCCCCTAATCCGCAAGGAACATTGGGTAACTTTACTTAAGGCTAGAGCCATTGAAAATCAGGTTTATGTTGCAGCAGTCAACGGTGTCGACGGCAACCCCACCTTAGGCGGCAACTCCATGATCATCACTCCTCAAGGCGAAATAATTTCACGCGGAAGTGACAATTGTGAAGAAATCGTGAATAACACGTTGAACTTATCCTCATTAAATGAGTACCGTAAGTCTTTTCCAGTCCTAAATGGAATAGTCTAAAAAGGATTGATTTAAATCACACTATTGCACGCATGTTTAATACGTTGATATTCAACGTTTTATAAAAACGGGTGTGACGTACATTCCACAAAAAAATTTTAGGCCCGTTTTTGACATTGAAATGTCAAAAAAAATATGTATGTTTGATAATGTAACAGAGGGTTAACAATAGACGTGCGAGGTGAAATATGTCTCCCAATAGATTACAGTATGCAAAGGCTTTGATCAAGGCTGGCGTAACACGCGACCTGATCCTGCGCATCACTGCAATTTCCAGTTACCAGTACGTACAGATTCAGCGAGAACTTGCTGCCTAGTAGGTTCTTGTTGAAACTTATCCTAGTCATTTCTCCACAGCCTGCCACTCAGAACAAAGAGAGGCAGGCTGTGCTTTTATCCTGCTACAGAGATGGCAGCCTTCTGCTCGACGCCAAAGACGGTTTGAAGCCAGCGCGATTCTTTATGTCTCCCAAGGACAATTTCCCTTGGAAAGAATTTATTCAAAAAATGCTGGTAGCTTGGCAGCTTGGAGACTACACCGATTTGCCCAATGAATTCATACCTCTCAAACGAATTCCGGCGTTTGTCACCGACGAACTTTTGAACGAAACAATACCGAATCAACTAAAGATTCTTGCTACCTTAAGGCAGCAGGGATATTTCTGTTCTCTCCGCGCTGCAAAATAAAAAGTCGAGGTTATTAAGCCTCGACCTTTTTCAAACGTATGCTACTCTTTTTACTTTAGCAGCCCTACCTTGCGCTACAAAATCAGCATTCCGTCGCCGTAGCTAAACAGTTTCAGTCGATTTTCCACAGCCATCTTATAGGCGGCCAATGTATTTTCGCGACCATAGAATGCGGACACCAAAAGAATTAAGGAACTCTTAGGCCAATGGAAGTTGGTCAGCAATCCATCTACGATTTTATAACGGTAACCCGGATAGAAGAAGGCGTGGGTGACACCAGTCTGGGCCTTTACCGTACCATCTTCAGCGGCAATTGTTTCCACCACGCGGGTACTGGTGGTACCCACGGTAACGATGCGGCCGCCAGCGGCCTTTGCACGGTTGATAATATCGGCGTTTTCCTGAGTCAGCTCGTAGTGTTCGCCGTGCATCTTATGCTGGGTGAAATCTTCTACGGAAATATTCTGGAAGGTTCCGGGGCCTACATGCAAGGTAACTTCGGCAACATGAACGCCCTTGGCTTTTAATGCAGCCAGCATTTCTTCGCTGAAATGAAGGCTTGCCGTAGGTGCAGCCACTGCGCCAGAATACTTGGCGAAAATAGTCTGATAGGCCTTCTTGTCTTCTTCGTCATCAGGGCGGTCGATGTAGGGCGGCAGCGGGACATGGCCTTGTGCGTTCATCACCGCCTCCAATTCTACAGGAGAAACCGCAAAACGCAATACGCGGGAACCGTCTTCGTTAATGGACTCCACCGTCGTCTTGACGCCGGCGATAAGCAGTTCACGGCCTTCCTTGAAAGCCTTACCGGGGCGGACCTGAGCCTCGTAGCGGGCGGAACCATCTTCTGCGGGAATCATGGCCTGCACCAGCAAAGTTTCCACCTGGCCGCCGTGAAGAGTTTCGCCATAAAGTCGGGCAGGGATCACCTTGGTGTTGTTCACCACAAGGCAGTCCCCCGCCTTGAAAAGATCCACAATTTCGCAGGCCTTCATTATGTGGCGTTCGCCACCATCCTTAGGACAATGAAGAATACGGGTCTTGCCCTTGCCTGCCGTACGGCTAGCAATCAATTCCGGAGGAAATTCAAAGGTATAATCCGAAAGCTTGTGTTCCATCTTTATGCATCCATTTCAGCCAAGGCCTTTTGCAACCTAGCCTTGATCGATTCCTTCAACTTTGCGGGTTTTAAAATGCGAAGGTCTGTTGAAACCCCCAAAAGCCAAGTTTCGAAATCCGGAGTAATGCGAAGCTTCATATCCACAATCATATTGCCATTCTTGTCGTATTGCTTGGCAATTTCAGGATAAAAGTGGGAACGTTCAAACTGAGTTTGCAACCACTTGGACTCCGCCTTAATTTCCAAGGAAATATTTTCAGCGGGTTCGTTAGATGTCCACTTTCCAAATGTATGTCTATAGTGCACTTTGGCGTCAAAGGGCAGCTTGGGGAAAGAGGAACTGGTTTCAGACATGCTGATGATATTTTCAAAAAGATAATTCTTGAATGTCTGAGTTTCTTCGTAAGAATCGTCTGCGGCCACAAGATACAAGGTATCCATGCGCATAATGACTTTTACAGGGCGAATTTCAACAGTACCATTTTCCTGCAGCTTGGAAGAATGACGGTAGTTGATCTTCAGCTTAAAGCCCTCGTGAATAGCGCGTAGTGCCTTATTCACCATACTATCCTGGAGCTTGTTGTCGCTAAAGGGACCATAATCCAAGATGTAGTCGGGGTCGATAGAGATGGCCTCAGGCTTAAAGTCTTCAGGATTGGTGGTTTGCATGGCGGCAATTACCTTATCCAAAAGCTTGATACTTTTGAGATCAACCGCTTCTGTGGCAGACAAGCTCTTCTTCACTTTTTCCAGCTGCTTTACAACACCCTGGTTGAAATTCACTTCGCCATCAGTTTGAATGATGTAATAGGTTTCACCGTTTTCCTTGAACTTACGAAGGCCGCAGTTCTCCTTGGCAACAACATCCAAGTGGCGAAAAATCGTACGGGGGCCGCAATCCAAGACTGAGGCCAACTGCTTCACAGTCATCTTGGTTTTTAGTTTAGCCTTTATGGCATTAATCTTTTCATAACCCGTAGACATAAAAACTCCTTAATTACAGCAATCTAAGACGGTTATCTACAGCCGTTGTCTTGGCATTTTTCACCACAGACAAGAAAGCGACTTGCTTTTGGATAACCGATGTTACATAGCCTTCTAGCAAATACTTTTTATGAACATAGGACACGCGAATGTGGGCACCCTGCAACATGGAATGCATTGCCAGATCAGTTTCCATTTCCTTGCAGAGCTGACTATTTTCCATGGCATCGTCAGCCATCACCGTGATATGACATCCTAAGTCAAAAACGCCAGGGACCTCGCCTACGCGATTTTCAAGTTCCCTAGAAAAATCCGATTCCAGACAACGTGCAATAATGTTGGCTCTTCCGAAGGAGACCTTCACCGAGTAGTCGAATACGCGGCAGCTGGGAGATTCCAAAATGGCAAGAATAGCACGTTCAATCTGGGAGTCCGTAACAAACGACTCCGCCTGGATGCGGGTAAAGTCAACGCAACCGCGAACCTTGGGAAGTCCATCCACACAAGCCTTCATGGCTCGCTTCAAGGAAAGATTCTTCACCAAGCCATTTAAGAACACAATGCCCTGACCAGCCTGGAAAGAAATCTTTTTTACGTCTTCAGGGAAAACCTGGGTGAGCTTGTTGCGAGCCAAAGACTGCAACTTATCATTCGGTTCATTTTGGGCATTTTCCGGCAAAGTGATAAACACCAGGGTTTTATCCTTAAGCAAAACCGCCAGCTTATCTTTTTCACCATCATTTACAAAGCCAACACATTCACCAAACTGCTCGCGAATGGCGTGATACACGTGGTCGCCAATCAAAGTCACCGCACTTTGGGAAGGAAGCAAGCGATATCCATCTGGAGATTCTTCGGACTCAACAACAACCTTATCGCATTCCACTTTTTTTACGGAACTGCCATCATAGCTGATGTTGATAATTTCCTTATCTGGGCCCTGGAAAATGCTTTTTACGACACCTGGTTTTGGTTGACCTTTGAAGTACAGCCAGTTACCGGGATTGATTCGGTTGTGCCCGTAAATTTTCGCGTAGTCACGATTGATTTTATCGGACCTGCAGAACGTAAACTCATGGGAAAAGGCCACGAAAAGAGTTTGGCACTTTTCGCAACTGCACAGCAACGGAATATGAGAATCCATTCCCCCATAGGTGGAAAAATTCTCGCGGGCAAAAATGCCGTGTTCCGTCACCTGCTGGCAACGGCGGCAGAAAAGCCTTTGAGTGTACAACCTATGAGGAAAAAGAGCACGCATATTTTTGCGGACTAGCCCATGAGCGGGAGGGCGACGTCGATACGGCGCAGTGTTTCTTCCTTACCGATGATTTCGAACATTTCCCACAGGCCAGGACCGGCGGTAACACCAGACACAGCGAGACGCGGTGCGCCCACCAGTTCGCCCACCTTGTGGCCGATGCGTTCTGCAAGAGCGTAGAATTCCTTTTCGATCACGGTCGTCTTGAAGTCTTCGATGGAAGCCAGCATGTCGCGGACCTGCTGGCAGAGAGCCTTGGAGCCTTCACCGAAGTGCTTCTTGGCGCCCTTTTCGTCGTAAGTTTCCGGAGCCTTGAAGAAGTAGGTGGACATTTCTGCCAGGTCCTGCACGAAGTGTGCGCGGGGCTTCAGGTTCTTCACGATTTCCAGGAGACGAACTGACCGTTCGTTACTGAGGTCAAAGCCCTTGGCGGTAAGGCCTTCCTTCATAATGCCGAGAAGCATAGCGTCGTCGCACATGTGGATGTGCTGACCGTTCATCCACTGGAGCTTCTTTTCGTCGAAGCTTGCAGGCTTCGGGTTAATGCGTTCCAAGGTGAAGCAGTCAACCATTTCCTTGATGGTCATGACTTCGCGGTCGTCGCCCGGATTCCAGCCCAGGAGTGCCAGGTAGTTCACCAGAGTTTCGGGCAGGTAGCCCAGGTCGCGGAAGTCGCCCACGGATGCGGCACCCTTACGCTTAGAAAGCTTACCGCCGTTCTTATCGAGAATCACCGGCAGGTGGCACCATACGGGAGGTTCCCAGCCGAAAGCCTTGTACAAAAGTTCGTGCTTGGGAGTAGAAGAAATCCATTCGTCACCGCGGAGAACGTGGGAAGTACCCATCAGGTGGTCATCGCAAACACTTGCGAAGTGATAGGTGGGGTAACCGTCGCGCTTGATGAGAACCAGGTCGTCCAGCAGTTCGTTCTGGTAGGAGATGTGGCCGCGGATCATGTCGTCGAATTCGGTGACGCCAGTTTCGGGAACCTTGAAGCGGATCACAGCCTTTTCGCCGGCGGCAATGCGGGCCTCGGCTTCTTCGCGAGGAATGTTGCGGCAGTGACGGTCGTAACCGGTCACTGAAACGCCGGCCTTTTCCTGAGCCTGGCGCACTTCGGCCAAACGCTCTTCGGTGCAGAAGCAGTAGTAGGCGTCGCCGGAGTCCAGCAACTTCTTGATCTGTTCGTTATAGATGTGCAAGCGTTCGCTCTGGAAGTAGGGGCCGCAGTCCTTTTCGCAGCCCGGACCTTCGTCCCACTGGAGGCCGAGCCACTTCAGGTCGCGCATCAAGTCATGGAGAGCGGTTTCGTTGTAGCGCTTGCGGTCGGTATCTTCGATACGCAGGTAGAAAACGCCACCCATGGCCTTTGCAAAGAAGTAGTTGTAGATAGCGGTACGGGCACCGCCAACGTGGAGGTAGCCAGTGGGGCTAGGTGCAAAACGCACACGGACAGGACGCTTATTATTGCAGCAATCGCACATATTAATTTCCTTGGTTAAATTTTTTCTATGTCAAAAAATAGCAAAAAGAAAGAAGCGTTAAATATCAGAACTTCTCGTCCCTAAGGGAAATCTTGCGCAGCCGAATTCGTGTTGAAGTATTCCCCACAAAAATTTTCCAGTAATCAACTTCCGCCCAGAAGGTTTCCGCCAAATCAAAACGCCAATAACTTAGGGATTTCTTGCGCTTGCCAAACCACCAGAAGAGCCATTTGAGGCGTCCGCCACCTGCATGGCGGCCAAAGTTGCCACCCTTCAGGATTTCCCGCAGGAGCCACCTCCCGCGGAATTCGTCGGGCTTACAGAGCATAAAACCATCATCAAGGCCAAACGATTCTCGAAGCAGCCACATGAGGGCCCCCGCAATTTTCCGCAGTCCAAAGCAATCCAGGTTCGCCATCAGCTCGCGGCGATCCCTTTCGCTGGAATGCCTAAGCAACACATGGTAATCCACAATCTGTCGGAGCCCTACCCCGCCACCAATAAAATGACGATAGATGTGCGACAGCTGCATGGCCAACGCAAACTTCGTGGAATGGGCGCAGAAACCTTCGGGGACTTCCACCGAGTTCAGGATTTCTTTGTCCAGATATTTCAGCAGTCGCCTTGTCGTAAACGGATTGTAGTTGCCCGAAGATGTACGGAAATGCACCTCCACATCAACGCCACCATCGTTTTTCATGTGGGTGTGGTGCGAGGCCTTTGTCATCTGATTCAAAAGATCCGTTTCCCGCAGCAAACCCACGACGCTCTTTTTCCCGCCGGAAACCCAGATGTCGATGTCACCCGGCTGCCTGCAAAGCGGATTCGGGTAAAGGCGAGCATTGGCCTGCCCCTTCAAAACGGCACAATTTCTGCCATGCCCCTTGAAAAATTCAGTAAGCCTCGCCGCTTCCTCATTCAAAATCTTGTTCAGGCCGCTAAAGGATTCCGCCTCGCTGGCCCACTGGAACATCAGTTCCATAGGCGGTCGCAGTTCCGCAGGCAATTTCATCACGCCGTCAAACGCAAGCCCCAGAAGAGTCTGCCGGTCCGCCTCGTTGTAAATGCGTTCCCACTCATCCGCAGACAGCTGCGGAAACACGTCAGCACTTGCCCCCGGACACCCAAGCGCAATACGCAACAGAAGGAAAAAATTATCGTATCTGGAAAAATCCATAGCATTCAGACAAAATACTGTAAGGCAGAATATTTTATTTCGGGAAGATCCTTCAAGTTTGCATCATCTTTTGATGCTATGTAAAACTCATAGTATCTTTTGAACATTTCCACAATTCTAGTGTAATTTGAATTAAGCTCTTGGAACTCCCGTTTATCAATAGACGCAGGAAGACCAACATCTTCATCTACAATTACAACAGCCTTGCAAAAATCTAGTGCAGGAACTTTTTGTTCATTACTTAATTCGGAACGGCCAGATGATCCGAAAAAATATACGGATTGAGGAACGCCTTTTCGTTTCTTTGGCTTATGAGCATTTGTCCTAAAAGGAACAGCAAACTTTTTTCCAAAAGCCTCTATTATTAACGTTAGGTAGGGGCGCTGCTGCTTGCAAAGAATTTCGGAATCCGATACATGCTTTGCGTAAAATGCGGGCGTCAGTACAACAATGTTAATCACTTGTTCCTCCTTACAAGAAATGCCGGATTTTACTCCGGCACATCTAGTTGGCCTTTCTTTTTTTCTCAGGTGGCGACCTACCACCCTGTTTCATCTAGTCGGCCTTTCTTTTTTTTTCTCAGGTGACGACCTACCACCCTGTTGCTCTACTTAATATAGTTTTCCGCAGGACCTTTGTCAAGCACCCACCCTAAAATCCGCAAAAAACTCCCTCCGATTTTGGTCGGAAGGACTTTCGTTTTATACTTCAAGGCGAAATCGTAAAAACAAACTAATCGTCAACGACAACACCCATTCTGTCGGGAAGGCTGCTCTGCAGCAAGTTTGAACGGTGCTTCAGCTTGATCACCTTCACCTGGGGCTTTTTGTACTGTTTCTTCTGCTCTTGCTTTTTCATTTCTACTCCTATTACTGAAATTTGCCGCCATAACCCTTGGGACCGTCATTTTCAAAACCGCTGTTTTGCAGCAGGTTCGCACGGTGTTTCAGCTTGATCACTTTTACCTGGGGTTTGCAATACAGTTTCTTTGGTTCCGGCCTTTTCATTTTACGATAACCTTGCTTTTGTTATTGAAGAAGGAGCCCTTAACGCTGGGTTTGCCGTTGAGTTTACGGCCCTTCAGGTCGAACCAGCGATCTCCCGCGGCGTTGAACTCGCCGGTGCGGGTATTGAGCTTACCGATATACAGAGTTCCGCCCTCATCGTCATCCACGACCACATCCAAGTAATTCGGGGTCTCGATACTGGAAGTCGAACGAGCCATGGGAGCCATGCCACGGAAGGACGGTTCCGGAGTTGCGACAGGATTGTAATAGAGGTAGGCTCGCATAGGCGGCAGATTTGCACCAGCGGTAGCTTTCACAAATTCGCCAATATGGACATCGGCAACATTCTCGGCGGCAAAACCATAAACATACCCAAGATCCGGATGACCTTCCTTCCAGACCATTTTTCCATAGGTTCCGCGAAGTTCCCAGCCATCACCTTCATCCTGACCCAGGTCCGTGGGAGAGGCTTCCAATATACGTTCCAAGGTAGCCCCGGTCTTAAAGGAGATGGTCTCGCCAGTAGTTTTCACTAGGTACGGGGTGTTTGCGATCAGTTCGTCACGAACGGAACCTACGTGAACAGTCCAGTCATCCGAAGAAACGTACTTAAATCTGTAGAATACAGCGCCCTCCACATTTTCCACATACATGCTAAAAGGCAGCGTAATGGTGGAAATTGTGCCAGCGGCAAAGGTCCTATTCAGCTCAATTGCGTCAACATCGATATTCCTAGGGAGCAGCACGGAGGTTTCGGAGTTTCCGTCGATAATTGCCTTGCTATCGTCATTGTATATACAAGCTGCGCCGTAGGTTGTGCCAAGGGCGGCCACCGGGGACATTTCAACATGGCCATCCACATCGGCAAAGCGCTTGTGGCACTCATTGCAGATATAGCCAGCTTCCCAACCTGTTTCGGAGCATGTGGGTACTACAGCATCATCGTTCCAGACCAGCATAGATGCGTCGTGATCAACAATGTGGTCCTTGTAATCCTTCCAGCCATTGGCAGACCTGTAGGCATCGGCTGAACCATGAGGCACGTGAATCAAAAATTCATCAGGAACAGCGTCGAAAGCCCAGTCTCCCAATTGAGGAGGTACTTTTGACTTCATATCCACACGAATCAAAGGAGTTTCTGCAAAAGCGAAATGCCCAATAGTTTCAATACTGCTCGGGATTTCAATACTAGTCAAGCGTTCATTACCATGAAATGCGCCACTTCCTAGTTCTGTAACACCATCGCCCAAAAACATGACACACAGACCGTCCTCGCACTTATTTTTCTTAATATTATACATAGATGAAAGCAGAGGCAAAGCAGTATCACCGTCGCTGGTTGTGTAGGCAATATAGTGATTGCTGAAAGTTGCTTCTAGGCTATTCTGTTCAGCATCAACCGTGTATTCAAATGTTGCAGGAACATCGACATCACTGTTCCAGCTAAGGAACTTGTATCCGTCTGCAGGCACCGCGGTAAGGGTAAGTACTGTACCAACAGGGTAGAATTCGTCGGGATCGTAGCCACTTACAGAACCGTCGCCAACCACGCTCACATCAACACGAACCGGCACCTGAATTTCAACACTCCCTGCGGCAGCAGACCAGTTATCGTTTCCTTCGACCTCGTAGTAAACCGTATAATCGCCGCCTTTATCCGCACAAGGAATATTTTCCGAGTAATCATCATCTAAACGGTAAAGCATCGTTCCAAAGTTCGTAGATCCGGCGGTGACAAGTGCGACGCATGCACCAGCATACTTCGGATTTGCAGAAGTCGGGGGTTCAACTGTGGGCGTAGCCTTCGTGATATTAAAGGATTTTGAAACAGAACCGAATTCCGCATAATCACCCTTGAATGTAACAGTTACAGTTGCAGAAGAGCCAACATTTACATTGTTGGTATATGAATATTCGTAGTCAGTTCCTTCTGTTAAATCATAAAGATCTAATGTCACCACAGGTTTGGGCATAATGTCTTCGCCTGTATAAACCTGATCAGAAATTGTTTCTATCTGAGGTTTTCTTGTTGTTGCTGAGATAGACAGATTCCATTTGCCATCACCAACTTCGTTGAACGAAATATCATACCAACCAGTCTTTGGTACAGAAAAACCGGAGTGCGCCCCCCCAAATCGACCTTCATCTTCGTTAAAATAGGTATTATTACCCTCATAAATGTTATAGACAATTCCCGAATTAAGCCTTATAGTGCTTAATCCAGAATGAAAAATATCTGTCGTAACAGTATTTCTATCCACATATGTTACTATTTCAAAAAACGAAAGTCCCTCGTATTTGGGCTTTTTCTCTACCGAAATCGTTACATCTGCCGCAGGTACGGTAAACGAGTAATTGCCATTTCCTTCAGATGTAATTGGATAATCGTTTATACCATCACTTACTTTAATCGAATTTACATCAACATATTTTTCTAAAACCCTGAATGTTATAACGTCACCCACAACTTTATATTTAACATTGTTTGAATGAGTGTCATCAAAATCAATAAGAACCATATTATCAGAAGAAATAACAAGTTTTCTGAGTTTTGTGTAGACGTGGTAAAAATCAAAATCATCAAGTTCTCTAGAGCCTTCAGCATCCCCAAATTTCTTACCACAGACAGAACATTCCCAATACTCATAATGAGCATCATCTTCTTCATGATGGATAAGGTCATGAGGTTTAATCGGATCAAAGGCATCTTCTTTTGGTATTTCAGTTGTCCCAGTTTCATCAGTAAAATACTTTCCATCACTTCGCAGATAACAGGCTTGCTTAATCCCTGTTTCTGTACATGTAGCACTCTTTTTAGGCATGAAACCGTATGTTAAATCATCACCTGCATATAGTCTAATTTCAGTCATCCAGATATTTTTAGATTTATTTGTACATTCCAAACGAAAAAAACTATATTGATTGTTTTGCGCATTATCGACAGAAAAGGATTTTTCCGTTCCTGTATAGGATAAGTCAGTATAAGAAGAAATCTCTACATAATCTGCCTGCTCATCTGCTTTAGCTAACAACCTCATTTCGCTTGGTAGATAATACTTCTCATTGAACGAATTCAGTATGAATCCTTTTATAGCAATTGGAACATCTGACGAAAATTCCAAATACGCATAACCTAAAGAGCTATATGATTCTGATGAGTTCGACTGTCCTATAGGATGCCATTCACTAGAAAGATTACCATCAACCATATTAGAAAACACTTTACCAGAAGCAACATCCGATCCGTCTATTGCAGTAAAGCCTGTGAACAAGGTATATTCCTTGCCATCTATCGTAATGGGCGATGATTGAGTTAGAGCAAAAGCATTTGCCGAGAGCAAAAGAGCCAGCACCATGACCAGCGTGGTCAAATAAAAGTTAATGCTATTTCGCATCATGATTTATTTTCTCCTTAAAATCAAAGAGCCGCGACCGCAAAAGCGGACACGGCAAAACGCGACAACGGGCGCAAAAATGCGCACAACGCAAGAAGGCCCATGGCGAACAACTCGCACGGGAAATTTTTTAATGTATGGGAAGAACCGGAATGACAGCCGGCGTGTAAACTTCTAGTTACATTGGGGGGGGTTAATGGGCTTACGGACCTGCGCCACAAGGCCGCAGCCCGCAATGGCTCCCTCAGCGGTCGCCACAAACTTCAGTCCATCACACGCAACAATATTCATTCAATACAAATATAATTGCCCGTAAGTTTTTTGTAAAGATTGAACACCCTTCAAGAAGGTCAAATTTCAACATTTATGAACCCACGCCAAAGGCTCATCAGCTTCATCTATCCAGGATTCGAGTCAATTTGGCGATTATAATATCCTCAAAATTTTGTCTGCTATCAACAACCGTGTGAACGACGACATCTGTTTCTCGGATTTCATACACAATCCGATAATGTCCCTGAATTAATTCTCTGTACCGTTCTATACCCTGCCTATGCAGCTCTGGAACGACGCGTCCTCTTCGAGGAAATTCAGACAAGGACAAGACGTTCACCTCAAACTTTGCAATTACATCCTCTACATAGGCAGGACTCAAGGAATTGTAAAATTCCACGATTTCGTATAGATCGTCTTCCGCAAACTGCGAGACAATTACTTCAAAAGTACTATTTTCCGGCATTGTACTTTTGTCTCATTTCTTGAAAAACCTGTGTTGCCGGTTTTACACGTCCCGCCTGTACATCCCGTTCAGAAAGCTGGACAATTTTCAAGAGATTGAAGGCGTTCGTCATGTCTCGATATGTTCCGACATCCACGAGGACAGCCCTAGACTTTCCATCCTGGGTGATCACCATCGGAGTCTTACTTTCATTCACGAAATCCATAACATCGTTCATGTTTGAACTTACATAAGAATCGGATTTTATACATTCACACACATCAATCATGACTGACTCCCATCAAGTTTTCATCCCAAATATACATTTTAGAGTTGAACAAAGGCTACACAAGATTTGCTGTTTTCGCCTGAGTTCTAGATAAACTTCAGTCCATCACACGCAACAATATTCATTTGGTACAAATATAATTGCCCGTAAGATTTTTGCAAAGATAGCTGCAAGAGCGCAAAAAGTTGTAAATCAAGCAAAGAAATAGTTGAAAAATGAACTTAGAATCACACCAAATCACATATTTTCATAGAATTATGTGAATACTTCCACATTTTTCTTAAAAATTATGTAAAAAACATCTATATTTTCCCTTGGAGGAACTATGGAACGATTTATCCTGGACAAACTTCAAACTTGGAAAAACAGCCCCCACAGAAAGCCCCTGATTATTCGTGGCGCCCGTCAAGTGGGCAAGACGTGGGTCCTTAAGGAATTCGGGAAATCCTATTCCGGAGGTTTCGCCTACTTCAACTTTGACAGGGACGAGGAGTACAAACAGTTTTTCCTGGGGACAAAGGACGTCAAGCGCATCCTTGCCAACCTTTCCATGGCAAGTTCCCAAAAGATTGCGCCCGACACCTTGATTGTCTTTGACGAAATCCAGGCCTGCGAAGAAGCTCTGAACGCACTGAAGTATTTCTGCGAAGAGGCTCCGGAATATCATGTTGCATGCGCAGGATCTCTCCTTGGACTACAGCTTAGCAAAGGGTTTCCCGTGGGCAAGGTGAATTTCATCGACATGGGGCCCATGAACTTTTCAGAATTTCTGCTTGCAAGCGGCAAGCGAAACTATCTTGATTATCTCAGGTCCGTCGAGTCCATAGAAAATATTCACGACGCTTTTTTCAATCCCCTCGCAGAGCAACTGAAAATGTATTTCATCGTAGGAGGCATGCCCGAAGCCGTTCGTGCATGGACCGAGGATGGCGATATCAACGCCACAGAGCAGGTACTGTCAGAAATTCTTGATTCCTACGAAAGTGATTTTGGCAAGCACGCACCCACTTTCGACATTCCGAAAATTCACCTCATCTGGGATTCCCTGCCATCACAGCTTGCTCGCGAGAACAAGAAGTTCATGTACAACGTAGTGAAGAACGGTGCCCGCGCCCGCGAATACGAGAACGCCCTGAACTGGATCAAGAATGCGAATTTCATCGACAAGGTATTTTGCTGTTCAAGGCCTGGATTGCCCATTTCAGCTTACGACAATCTGGATGCATTCAAGATATTCATGGTAGATGTGGGCCTGTTAAGAAAGAAGTCACGACTAACACCAGCGGCCATCGCCGAGGGTAACCGCCTCTTCACGGAATTCAAGGGTTCCCTGGCCGAAAACTTTGTCCATCAAAGTCTAAGGAGGCAATTTGAAGTCCCCCCTAGATACTGGACTAGCGCACCCTACGAGGTGGACTTTGTCCAGCAATACGAAAACAGTATTTTCCCCATCGAGGTTAAGGCGGGCGAAAACGTAAAGGCGACCAGCGTAAAAAAATATGCGGCACTCTATCCCGAGGAGACTCCGCTGGTCATTCGCCTTTCCATGAGGAACCTAAGTCAAGACGGAAAGTTCCTGAACATTCCGCTGTTCATGATTGATGAACTGAAAAGGTTGTTACAGAACTTCACGTAAAAAATCTCTCTGATTTTGGTCGGAAGTCACCGCGAAAGCCCCTTTCGCTAGCGGTTCGTAACTCGTTATCTCGCATAACGTTACACGAACCTGTTCTTTATTTTTACTATCTTTCGTTCGTAATTTTTATTGAAAACAGCGGATTCGTATAGAGAACCTCGCCATTTTGCGTAAAGATCTTGCGTCCGCACAGCCAGAAGGATCATTATGGAAGCTTTTACCGCTTTTCTTGATACCATCGATGGCTATGTTTGGGGTGTTCCCCTCATTGTCGTCATTCTTTTTGTAGGCCTCCTCCTGACAGTCCGTTTGGGCTGTCTCCAGGTGGTGAACCTCCCCAACGCCCTGCGTTACATGCTCCACAACGAAAAGGGCGGCCAGGGCGAAGTCTCCAGCTTTGGTGCGCTTTGCACGGCCCTTGCCGCTACCATCGGTACCGGTAACATCGTGGGTGTTGCAACCGCCATCGGAACCGGTGGTCCCGGCGCACTTTTCTGGATGGAAATGGCAGCCTTCTTCGGTATGGCAACCAAGTATGCCGAAGGTGTTCTTGCAGTTAAATACCGCAAGATGGATTCCGAAGGAAAGGTTCTGGGCGGTCCCTTCTACTACATCGAAACAGGCCTTAAGGAACGTTTCGGTTGGAACATGAAGTGGCTGGCAGTGCTCTTCGCTATTTTCGGCGTCTGTGCCGGCGTCATGGGCATCGGCACCATCACCCAGGTGAACGGCATTACCAGCGCTATGGCCCGCCTCACTCCCAACGCCGCTGAATTCGTGAACATTGGCGGTAACTCCGTCAGCATTACCACCGCCATCGCAGGCGTGCTGGTCACCGCATTCTCCGCCTTCGTGATTATCGGCGGCCTAAAGCGTATCGCCAAGGTTTCCACCTACATCGTGCCTGTCATGGCAATTCTCTACATTCTCGCCTGCATGCTGCTTCTCATGATGAACTTCGCTGCAATCCCCGAAGCAGTCCAGACTATCGTCCGTGCAGCATTCAACCCCAGCGCTGTGACCGGCGGTGTGGTAGGCACCATCTTTATCGCCATGCAGAAGGGTATCGCCCGCGGTATCTTCAGTAACGAAGCAGGCCTCGGTTCTGCACCTATCGCAGCCGCTGCCGCAAAGACCAACGAACCGGTCCGTCAGGGCCTGGTCTGCATGACCGGCACCTTCTTCGACACCATCATCATTTGTACCATGACCGGCCTTGCCATCGTGGTTTCTGGCGCTTGGGATCCGAAGCTTGGACTTGAAGGCGTGAACATCACCATGGAAGCATTCTCCCGCGGCCTCGCCTTCTTCCCCGGTGGCGCAACCATCGCTCCCTACTTCCTGGCAATCGCCCTGGTGTTCTTCGCATTCACCACCATTCTCGGCTGGGCCTACTATTCTGAAAAGTGCCTGCAATACCTGATTGGCGGCAAGAAGAAGGGTGCCATCCTCGCCTACCGCTGGGTTTACGTTGCAGCCATCTTCATCGGCCCCTACCTCACCGTAAGCGCCGTGTGGACCTGCGCCGACATTTTCAACGGCCTCATGGCATTCCCCAACCTGGTTGCCCTGATTCTCTTGAGCGGCATCGTAGCTCTTGAGACCAAGAGCTTCCTGGACCGTTTGCACAACGGCGAAGTGGGCGAATAAAATCTATCGGCTTCGCCGGTTGATATAAAGCGCTAAAACCAAGCGCAATGTATTTAAAAGAACAGATGGCCACAAGCCATCTGTTCTTTTTCAGATTTAAATTCTAATATTAAGAAAAAAAAATTGAACAATATAGGCTTTTTTTATGGACAAGAAATTTGCAGTGGTTCTCCCGGCCGGTGGCCTGGGCAAGCGCATGGGCGGAAATATTCCCAAGCAGCTGATGCTTTTGGGCGGCAAGCCCGTTTACCGTTATTGCCTTGAGACTTTCTTGCAAATGGATGAAATTGCCGAAGTGGTGATGGCCGTGCCTGCAGACTGGAAAAGTCATTTCGAAAACGAATTGGCCGCGGCGAGCCTCACTCCGGAAATGCGGGCCAAGTTGAAAATTGTTGTGGGCGGCGCGGAACGTTGGCAGTCCGTGGAAAACGGCGTCAACGCCCTGACGAGTTCTGCAGAGTACGTTCTCGTGCATGACGTGGCCCGCCCCTTCATCAGCAAGGAAATCATTCTGGATGTTTGCAACACGCTGGTAACGAAGGGCGCATGCCTTGTGGCAAAACCCGCGGTAGACACCATCAAGATTGCAGCCGACGGACGTGTTGAAAAGACCATCGACAGAAATACCGTCTGGATGGCGCAAACGCCCCAGGCAGCACGCATTGACTTGCTCAAGAAATTGTACGCGAGAATCGCTGCAGAACCGCTGAACTTTGTACCCACCGACGAAGCCAGCATTCTGGAATTCTTTGGCGAGCCGGTCTATATCGTAAAGGGTGCCGCCGCCAACGACAAGCTGACCACTCCCGAAGACTTTGAAATCTTCGCTGCTAAAATCAAGATAGCATAAACAATCCTGCAAGGAACACCACAAGGCCTCCAGCAAAGGAAGCCACAATGTGGATGTAGGCCGCCAGCCATCCGGTTTTGGCGGCTCCTTTGTCTATGCCCGTTTTCAAGGCAATGGCTGCAATTCCAAACAACATATTGGTGACGGTCATGCCCACACATACGGCACCTGCAGCAGCCAGAGCCAAGCCAACCATATCATTCAGCAAGCAGAAAAGGACGATCAAAGCCACCGCCGGACAAGGCACGATTCCAGTAACTGCAGCCACACCAATCAGTTCTTTCCAAGAAGTATTTTTTGAAACTGCAACTTCGCCGGCTTTATTTTCGCCAGCCCGACTTTTATCCCCGGCTTTTTTACAAGCGCGACGGTTTCTCAAAAGTTTCACTAAATCGTGGATGGCAATTCCTATGAGCAAAAAACCTGTAAAACATACTAGTCCATAGCTCACCTTTTCTATTCCCTGACGCCCCAATTCAAAGGAAGGGAACACGGCAGCCTTTAAAATCCCGTATAAAACAAAAAGTAAAATCACAGCGCTCAAGGTGTGAGTAAAAGTAATTCCCGCGCCAAGGGCAATACCATGTTTCCACTTTCCCTTTCGCGCAAGGAAATACCCTACCACAATGGATTTTCCGTGGCCAGGTCCTAAAGCGTGAAGCATTCCATACAAAAAACAAATCAGAAGAAAGGTCCAAATAATTCCGGATTCGCCATTCTTCATGGCAGTGATTTTCGCAGCAATATTTTCACGAAGCTTTTTCTGCTGGTCTGCAAAATTTTCCGTTAGACAAAAAACATGAGAGTCATGAATACTTACAACAGACTGATTGTCTTGAACAACAGAATCCGAAGGCGTTTTCGATTCAACTATTTCTGAAGGTGCAATCGATTCAACGGTTTCAGTAGACTTCGTCGTTTCAATTGTTTCGGCAGAGTTCGTTGAACCTTCCACAGAAAACCTTTTCTTTGTAACCGCAGAAAAAGAGAACTGCGCAAAAAACAACAACAATGCAACTAACAATGAAATTCTAGAAAGCTTCATGATAAATCAATATATAAAAAGATCCGCCCTCGGCATTCACCGGGGCGGAAACCCGTCCAGTTCAATGAGATAACGTTTTCGATTCACGGTTTAGTCTTCGAATCTCTTTTGCTTATTCGCCTTGATGCCAAAGAGTTTCAGGAAGATTCCAGTGCCGATCAACACTACGATTGCTGTCACAATCCAATGGGTCTGACCACCTACAGGAATCTGGTAGAGGAGCACAGCAATTGCCCAAGCAAGAAGTGTCTGAACAGTCGCCATCAGCACGCCGAGACCCAAGCCGATTTCTCGAACCACCACTCCCATGGCAGCCAGGCAAGGCACGTACAGCAAGATGAACACCAGGAAGGCAAACACCTGCCAGTTGAATCCGTCGTGACCGCCGTTATGGAAGTAGGAGCGCAACGTGTTATGCATAGTCACCGATTCTTCGCTTGCGGCACCATCCAATTCCTCGGAAGCTTTCAGCGGGTCAATCAAACGACCAAATACGCCTGCCAAATTTTCGGGAATAGTCTTTACCGCTTCAACGAAGGAGGCTGCCAGATTGGGAACGTCGCTGGGTCCTTCGCTTCCGTCACCATTCAATTCAGCAGGGGCCATGGAGTACAGGGAATTCATGGTACCGATAATGGCTTCCTTTGCCAGGAGTCCTGTAAACAGGGAGACTGAGGCAGGCCAGTTATTTTCTTCTACACCGAAGGGAGCAAAGGCGGGAGTAATGGCCTTGCCAGTGTAGGCCAAAAGGCTGCTATCGGAATCGGCGTTGCTTGCAGTAAACTTGCCATCCACAAAGCCCACGCTATTGAAGATTCCAAGGGTTGCCACCGCAATAATAATCACCTTGCCTGCGCGAAGCACATAGTCCTTCAGCTTCAGCCAGGAATGAATCAGCAATGACTTGATTTTCGGGAAATGGTAGTTTGGCAGTTCCATCACAAAGTTGCTGGATTGACCCACAAAAAGAGAGCGACGCAGGAACAATCCATAAACGATGGCAAATACAATTCCCACCAGATACAGGAGGAACACGATGGAACCTGCCTGAGGTCCAAAGAAGGCGGCAGCGAACAAGGCGTACACCGGAAGGCGGGCGCCGCAGCTCATGAAAGGTACCAGGAAAATAGTAAGGAACCGTTCCCGCTTGCTTTCAAGAACACGAGATCCCATAATGGCGGGAACGCCACAGCCAAAGCCCACCATCATGGGGACAAAGGCACGACCCGGCAAGCCCAGGAATCGCATAAAGCGATCCGCCACAAAGGCGGCGCGAGCCATGTAGCCGGAGTCTTCCAGAAACGTCAAGCACACAAACATAAAGAAAATGATGGGAATAAAAGTAGACACCGTCTTGATGCCTTCGCCCACACCATTTGCAAGAACCGCAGTCACCACATCCGGTGCATGCAGCACATTGCTCAGCAGGTAACCCAGGCAATCCACAAAGACGGCTCCGAAAAGAACATCGAAGAAATCGATGAAGGAGCCGCCCACAGTAACCGCCAGCCAGAACACCAGATACATGACCAAAAGGAAAATAGGCAGCGACAGCCAGCGATTCAAAAGAATGCTATCGAACTTGTCGGAGTGGGTGCGCTTACTACGGTCTCCAACAATCACGTCCTTGGCGATTTCGTGAGCCATGCTGTAGCGGGCATCGGCCATGACAAATTCCGGTTCTTCGCCAAGCCTTGCGGTAATCTCATCACGATTCACGGACACGCCGGCAGCAGCAAACTTGTCTGCATAGCTGTTGCTGTTGCCCAGGTACATGAGGGAAACCCAACGGGGGTCCGCATCCAGCATCTTTGCCACAGGAGCTACCTGAGGTTCCAATTCCTTCACCACAGTTTCAATCTTGTCACCGTAGGTGAATTCAGTCGGGATGGCAATTTGGCTCGAGATAACATGGGCCATCTGGCTGATGAAATTGGTAATACTCTTTTCGCTCACTGCAGAAAGAGGGATTGCGGGCACCCCGAAACGCTTTGAAAGAGCTTCAAGATCAATATGGAGGCCACGTTTTTCGACAATGTCCATCATGTTCACCGCAATGACCATGGGCTGCTGCATATCCACCAGCTGGGAGGTCAGGAACATGTTGCGTTCCACATTGGTTGCATCCATAATGTTTACAATCAAGTCCGCTTCACGGGTTAGCAAGAAATCGACGGCGGCGCGTTCATCTTCGGAGTTGGCGAAGATGGCGTATGTACCCGGAAGGTCCACCACACGGATGTGGCGAGCGCCCAGGTCAAAGAAGCCTTCCTTCTTTTCCACAGTGACGCCGGGCCAGTTGCCCACGCTCTGGCGGGATCCTGTCAAGGCGTTAAAAAGTGCAGTCTTACCGCAGTTGGGGTTACCTGCAATAGCAATAGTAAACGGTTTCGGGGCCATTGTTACACTCTCTTCAAATTCAACACATTGCCTTCTTCCCTACGCAAGGAAAGGCGGTAGCTTAAGACACTCACTTCGACGGGATCTCCCAGGGGAGCAATCTGCATCACTTCCAGAGTCACACCGCGAACAAGGCCCATGGAGAGCAACTTGGACTTGTAGCGGGCATCGCCATCGTTGTAGCCAACGATTTCGACCTTATCGCCCTTCTTCAGTTCAGAAAATTTCGGTTCGGCGTTCCACTTCTTGGTGGACTTGGGGGTACCGCAGCCGCAATTACAGCTCATTACTTACTCCTTGCAACCTTGGGCTTTTTAAGGCTCGCAGTTACAGTGATATTGGAAGGCTTCATGAAGTCTTCAATTTTCGACAAAGTCTCAGCGGACAGAATGTGTTCCATGCAACAAGCGTCCTTATCGGCAATGGCTTCGGAAACACCGAGACGAATTAAAAATCCTTTCAGCAGAATGTGACGGTTCAGAACATCAGCTGCAGCCTTCTCCCCTGCTTCCGTCAATTCCACACCACTATATGGCTCCTGGGTGACCAAGCCCAGCTTTTTCAGTTCCAGGATGGCCTTTGCCACTGAAGGCATTTTCACAGAGAGCGCAGCGGCGATATCCTTTACACGGGCGATACCGTGGGCCATACGAAGCATATGAACCATTTCCAGATAGTCCTCTAGGCTCTGGGTGAGTTTAGTGTGTTCGTTTTCCATTGTTACCTCTTTTTGTTAGCCACGGCTAAAAATAGTTAACCCAGGCTAATTAGTCAAGGCTAATTATCAATAATTTTTAGTTATGGCTAACTTTTTTTGATTTTTCGTTTAAATTTTCCTCCTTTTAGGGGGTACACAACCAGCGACAATTCCGTTGTCTGAGGGTTTTTATGCTATTTTATCATCTAAAATGAGGCAAAAGAAGGGCCTCACTGGAGTTAGAATGAAGAAGATTTTCGCAGCATTGGTAGGCCTGCTTTTGGCCACCGGAGTTTCCTTTGCAAATGATTCTGCAAAAGACGGATCCCATTTTGGCTTTGGCGCAAAGGTCGCCTTTAATTACGGCATGATGTACGGCATGGAAGAAGACGGTGAAGTAGAAAGCAGCCCTTCCGGCATTGGCTTCGAAGCCGGCCTTATGCTTCGCATCAAAATGATTCCCAACTTGTACTTTGCTCCTGAATTCAACTACAATCTCATCAACACCAGCCATAAAGTCTACAAGAAGGAACGCTCATATACAGCATCCGACCTGGAAATACCCCTTTTGTTCCGCGGCGTAGTTGCAGACAAGTTCTACTTTACCGCAGGTCCCCAGATTGTATTGACACTCAACAGCAGCGCCGATATTCCTGCCGCAACAGACAACTCAGGCTTGAATATTGATCTTTCAAAGCATACCGAATCCACAGAACAGAACTTCTTCACCTTCGGTATCGCAGCCGGTGCAGGCTACAACATTATCGGTGGTTTGAATGTAGATCTGAGAGTTTACATGGGCCTCATGGACGTTTTCGCAGAACCGGATGAAGACGACGCCAGCGCATGGAACATGATCGATATGGCTGGCACCAAGATGATGAAATTCAAAGTGGGCGTTAGCTACTGGTTCATGTAATGATTTTTCGGGGGTGCACACCAATTATTTCGGCCGCAGCAATGCGGAGTCTTGATAACGAGACCAAGTTGTTCAACACAAGGAACAATGGTTTTGGAAACTATGGCGAGGGTTCTGAAGCCGGTGCCATGACCGCCATCGAAGCGGGTTACGTGCTGATGAAAGAAGCCGGCGCCGCACTCTTTGAACGAGTCAAGGAAATTCTTGGCGGACGCCGCGACGTTATAGAGGCGAACCATTCCCACGTGGCAGTTTTTGTAGGCGGCGGCAACAACGGTGGCGACGGACTGGTTCTTGCTACACGACTTATTGAAGAAGGTATTCCTTGTACCGTCTATTCTCTTGCAAAGCCTGAAACTTTCAAGAACGAAGCCCGCATGGCCTTTGAAGATTTTGAGGCCAACCGCGGTAAATTGATTTACATCAACGGCAGCTTGCCCAAGGAGCCTCACTTCGACCTCATTGTTGACTGCATGCTAGGCAACGGCACCTCCGGCGAGCTTCGCCCAGCTTTCGCACAAGTGGTGGAAGCAATCAATAGCTGGAACATCCCGGTGTTGGCGGCAGACGCGCCCACAGGTTTTGATTCGCTGGAGCATCACCGCGGAGAGGTTTGCATCAAGGCATCCGAAACTATGCTTTTCGGCTTGCCCCGCCTTGACGCCTTCACCAGTGAAGGATCTAAAGTTTTTGGAAAAGTCAAAGTAGCCCAACTTCACTACCCGCTGGAACTGATACAGAAGTTTGACGAAAATCTTTACCTAGCTGACGAAAGTTTTATTCCCGAGCTTCTTCCCGTTCGAAATGAAAGCGGAGAAAAACGTTCCCAAGGTACAGCAATGATCGTTGCAGGCTCAGGCAACATGACTGGCGCCGCAGTACTTTGCACAGAGGCTGCCTTACGTAGTGGCGCAGGCTTAATAACGTTGGCTACACCAAAAGCAATTTTGCCTATTCAGCAATCCAAACTAGTGGAACCAGTTTTCTGCGGCTTGGGAGACAAGGACTGTGACATAATCTCGGTTTCCCACATGTTGCAGTTGCAAGAAAGAGTCAAGCACCAAAATGCCATCGCCATTGGCCCTGGCCTTGGAACAGATCCAGAAACGCAAGACGCCATCCGCGTTTTCTTAACGGGTTTGAATGTTCCTGTGGTTATTGACGCCGACGCCATCAACGCCTGCGGTTCCGCATTCTTCTGCATTCAAGGCGGTCCAACCCAAGCCATCATCACGCCCCACAAGCGTGAATGGGAAAGAAACTTCGGGCCCTTACCTGCAAACGAGAATTTCTATCCTGAATACCTCCGCAATTTTGCAAAACAGTTCAACATCGTTATTCTGCTGAAGGGTTCACCCACCTACGTTGCGCTTCCCGACGGAAAGGTCTTTGTAATTCCTGCACGAAATTCCGGCATGGCAAAGGGCGGAAGCGGAGACGTTCTTACAGGAATTATCGTTTCACTTTTGGCGCAAGGCCTTACCACTGGCGACGCAGCTGTTCTTGGCGCTTTGCTCCATCAAAAAGCAGGGCGTTTAACCCGAAAAGATCTGGGAGCATACTCCATGCTGCCCAGCGATGTCATTGACCATTTGCATCTTGCATTCGGCTAACAAAAACTCTGCCGACCATCACATTATTTTTTCTACATTCAAAGTATGGCCGAAAAGACTTTACTTCTCCTCGATTCATACGCTCTTGCGTTTCGCATGTTCTACGCCTATAGCCAGAACCCTTTAAAAAACAGCAAGGACGAAGATGTGTCCATGATGCATGGCTACTGGGGTGCAGTGCTACGCATTCTGGCAAAGCACAAGCCCACCCATTTCGCCATCGCTAGAGATGTAGCCCACACAAAGACTTTTAGGCACGAACTTTATCCGGACTACAAGGCCAATCGAGGCCCTATGCCCGAGGAAATGGCAGCCCAGATGCCTCTTCTTGGCGAAAGCCTTGAAGCCAGCGGAATTCCTCTTTTGTCTGAACCCGGTTATGAAGCAGACGACGTTATGGCAAGTACTGCCGTGGCCGCCGCAGAAGCTGGTTTTGACCGCATTCTGATTATCAGTAAAGACAAGGATATGAGCCAGATTGTGAACGATAAGATTCACTTGTTCCATCTGGAAAAGGGCGCCGACGGCATCGACTTTGGCCCAGAGCAAGTGGTCGAAAAGTACGGTTTGCCTCCTGAAAAGATTCGCGATTACCTGGCCCTCATGGGAGACGCCAGCGATAACGTGCCAGGTGTCCCGAAGGTTGGCCCCAAGACCGCCATCCAGTTGCTGGAAGAATTTGGCGACATGGACAACATCTACGCCAACATTGACAACATCAAGAAGAAAGGTTTGCACGACAACCTGGCAAACAACCGCGAACAGGCATTCCTGAGCCGCGAACTTGTAACCTTGCAGACCAAGCGTGCATTCAACGGCAACTTGGACACATTGGGATATAACGGCATTCACGTGGACACCTTGGCAGAAATGTTCAAGGAACACGAGATCAACAGTCTGTTACGTTTGCTGGAAAACATCCCTAGCAAGACAGGCTTTGTGAAGGGCGAGGGTTCCGATTCCGCAAGCGCCGTAGACGGAGCTGCCGCAGAAGTTTTCCGCGCGGACTTTGACTTGCCCAAGGATATTTTGCCCACTTACATTTGCGTAGACTCAAGCGAAGTCTTTGAACAAATGAAGTCGGAGTTTGCAGCGTCCAGTTTAATCGGCGTAGATACGGAAACCGACGGCCTTGATCCCATGCAATGCAATATCGCGGGTTTGTGCTTAGCCGCTACGGATTCTTCTGATTCCGACGGCAAGGTTAGCAAGGGTTATTACATTCCCTTAAACCACACCGATGAAATCGGATTCCCGCTCCCCGCGGGCAAGAACGGAAACTTTGATTTGAATCTGGCCAAGAACTGGTTCGTGGAGCTTTTCACTGACGCCATTCCTGTAAATGAAGGGCAGCTCCGCCGAGCTTTCGTTTTCCACAACGCAAAGTTTGACCTTCATGTTTTGGCAAGGGCTTTTGGTTTGACCATTGCCCAAATCGAAAAGGCGAATATCATCGACACCTTGATTGCCGCATGGATGCTTAGTCCAGGCGCCACAGGCCTTGGTCTCGACAACCAGGTGATGCAGATTCTGCAGCACGAAATGATTCCCATCGAGAATCTCATTGGCCGCGGCAAGAGCCAGATTACCTTCAACCGCACCCGCGTCCCCGAGGCCACCGAATACGGCGCCGAAGACGCGGTTTACACCTTGCGTTTGTGGGCACCCCTCCAGAAGGAACTTCAGAAACTGGACTACGAAAAGTATTTCTTCAACCAGGAAATGCCTTTGCTGAAAGTTCTTTTCCAGATGGAATCCGAGGGCATCGCCATCGACGTTCCCACCCTTAAGCGTTTGGAACAGGAACTGCAACGCCGCATTGAAAATCTTGAAAAAGAAATTTGCGACATGGCCGGTTGCGAATTCAATATCGGAAGCCCTAAGCAGTTGGGCGAAGTCCTATTCGACACCTTGGGCCTTCCCGAAATCAAGAAGCGTAGTACCGACGCTGCCGTCCTTGAAGAGCTCAGCTTCAAGACAGCTCACCCCATTGTTTTCTCTATCATCGAGTACCGCGAACTGAAGAAGATGCAAAGCACCTACATCAGCGTGCTGCCGACACTTGTGAATCCCGAGACAAAGCGCATTCACACCAGCTTTATCCAATGGGGTACAGCAACGGGCCGCTTGAGCAGTCGCGATCCCAACCTGCAGAACATTCCTGTTCGTAGCGACTTGGGTAAAAAGATTCGCGCCGCCTTTGTGCCCCAGAATCCAGACAACGTCATTCTCGCTGTGGACTACTCCCAGATTGAATTGCGCATGCTGGCACACTTGAGTGGAGACCAGGCCCTTATTGATTCCTACAAGAACGAGATCGACATTCACGCCCGCACCGCAGCCGCCATCTACGGCGTCCCTCTGGAAAGCGTCACCAGCGATATGCGTCGCGACGCCAAGGTGGTGAACTTCGGCGTACTTTACGGCATGACCGCCTTCCGCCTCTCCCGCGATCTAAAAATCCCCATGGGTCAGGCCAAGGACTTCATCACCGGCTACTTCGACATGTACCAGGGAGTGCAAAACTTCATCGACAGCACCAAGGCCTGCGCCCATCGCGATGGTTACGTAGAAACCCTTTCCGGCCGCCGCCGCTACATTGCGGGTATCGATAGTTCCGACCGTATGGAATCCCAGATGGCAGAACGTATGGCTGTAAACACACCAGTGCAAGGCAGCGCCGCTGACCTGATCAAGATCGCCATGATCCGCATCCAGAAACGCATCAACGACGAACAGCTCCCCCTCCGCATGATGCTACAGGTTCACGACGAACTTGTATTCGAATGTCCTAAGGACCAAGTCGAAACTCTTGCCGCCATGGTAAAATCCGAAATGGAAAATGCCATGCAGCTCCAAGTACCTTTAGTGGCCAGCGTCGGTTTCGGCGAAAACTGGCTTATTGCACATTAACCCTTTGAACCGAGCCCAACCCCAAAGAGGAAAAATATGGCAAACGAACCCAAGAAGAAAATGTCCACCAAGACCGCCATCCTTTTAATCATCGGCCTGTTGGTTGTCTGCAACGCCATCGTGATTATTGGTAGCCAGATGGCCAACTAGCTGACCCAAGCACCATTTTGCGCAACTATAACACGGCTCCGTCTACCAAGACGGGGCTATTTTCACGCCAAATAACAACACACTTATCATAGTTTTGAGTTTTTTATTGATTTTTTGTCAACAATTTTTACAAAAATTTATTAAAACAACTCACCTTTCAAAACTTATATTATGGTCGGTGTTAAAACGGGAGTTGTGATGTATTCATTTAAACACTGGACCAAAACGTCCAAATTTTTAGCTGCCCTTTCCGCAGTAACCATGTCTTCTGCCTTCGCTGCAGACCTGCCTACCGCCCAGCAAATCTTTGAAAAAATGGGTTTGGGAATCAACATCGGAAACACAATGGAAGTTCCGGGGAACCCCACCAGCTGGGGAAACAAGTTCCCAACGGAGGCTTATATCAAGGGCGTTAAGGCCGCTGGCTTTAACACCATCCGCATTCCCTGCGCCTGGGACTCCCACGCCACAAACAGCGTCATTAACGAAAGCTGGATGGACTCTGTCCAGACCGTTGTGGACTACTGCGTCAAGGCAGGTCTCTACACCATCTTGAACATCCATTGGGACGGTGGCTGGCTGGAAGAAAACCTGAAAGACGACAAGAAGACCGAAGTCAACGCAAAGCAGAAAGCCTACTGGACCCAGATTGCAAAGCGTTTCAAGGACTACGACGAAAAGCTTCTTTTTGCAAGTGCCAATGAGCCCGCCACTACAGACGGAAACTACAAGAACGAATCCAAGATTCTTCAAGGTTACCACCAGACATTTGTAGACGCAGTGCGTGCCACCGGCGGCAACAACGCTAGCCGCACCTTGATCATCCAGGGCCCCTCCACCAGCATCGACCGCTCCGTGGAAGCCTACCCCGCAAGCATGATGCCTAACGATGTTATCGCAAACCGCATGATGTTCGAAGTCCACTACTACGACCCATCCCCTTACACCATCGTTGGTGATCCCGTCAACTGGGGTGTTGAAGTGCAACCACAATACTACTGGGGCGAAGAAAACTACGCCACCGGCGCAGACATCGTCCACAACTGCGGCTACAATCCGTGGGGCAACGCCATGGACACTCCCTGTAGCGCTGCCGACGCCATGAACGCCTTCAAGAAAATGAAGACCAACTATGTGGACAAGGGCATCCCTGTCATTATCGGAGAATTCGGCGCCAACGACCGACTGGGTATTCTGAAAGGCGACGACTACAAGCGCCACCGCAAAGGACGTATCGGCTGGTACAAGGCCGTAGCCCAGGCCGCCTTCGACAACAAGGTGGTCCCCATCGCTTGGGATACCGGTCACGAGGGCGAAAACAACATGACCATCATCCGCCGTCAGTCAGATCCCGACGGATCCGTCTTTGATCCGGAAGTCATGAACGCCATGCGAAACGTCTACGGCATGCCTAACCTTGACGGAAGCAGCAATCCGGTTGTTGACACCGACACGGACAAGTCCATCAAGGCTGAATTTACCATCGCAGACAGCACATACGGTCAAATCGAATTTTCCAGCGTTCCCAAGGACTGGAGCAAAATTTCCAGCGTCTCTATTCGGGCATTCTTTGACGGAACCATTTCCAAGGTAGGTGACGACTACGGCTTTATCGCTCCCAACTTGGTTACCATGGACGGCGCCGACTGGAACTGGCAAGAAGCAGGACTCGGAGAAGTTGAGCTGGGCACCTGGAACACCTATGAGGTCAAGGTCGCCACCACAGGAGAAAGCGGCAGCAACCTGATGGTTCCGGGCAATCCCACAAACATAGTCTTCATGGGACTGCAGATGTACACCCTAGGCTACACCGGCGACGTCTATGTGGATTGGATTATCTTCAAGAACACCGACGGCACCGCAGACACCCTGGACTTTAACCTGATTGGCGCCAAGAACGTTGGCGGAGGCATCACGGCAAAGTCCCTGGTTCCCACCGAAAGCATCAAGGCAACCACCACAGCAATCAAGGCAATCGCCGCAAAGCAGGGTCTGCAAAGCCTCACCCGCCAAGGCAATATGCTGGTTGCTCAAGGAACCCGCGCCTCCATCCGTCTCTTCGACCTGAATGGCAACTTGATTCGCGAAGTTCGCAGCCTCTCCGGCTCCACCACCATGGATTTGGCCGGAATTCGAGCGGGCAGCTACATCGCCAAGAGCGGCAACAACACTCTTCGCACAAATTTGAAATAACCTCCCACCAACCAAGAAGCCGGCAAGCAATTGCCGGCTTTTTTTTCGATTTTTCGCGGTTTGGTAACGTGCTGATTACGTTCGTTGAAAAAAACACAACTGCTTTTCTCCGCCGCGGCAATTATTTTCGACTGTCGTTTTCTTTCGGTATATATTATAGCCGGTGTTTTGGATCTTTACGTAAAGGATCGCTATGAAAAAATTGATGTTTGGGACAATGCTTGCAGGCGTTTTGACAACTGCCGCTTTTGCTGAATTACCTACCGCAGCGGATATTCAAAAGAATATGGGCATGGGTTTCAATATCGGAAACACCATGGAAGTTCCGTACAGCCCCACCGACTGGGGCAACGCTTATCCTACCCAAGCCCTGTTGGATTCCATTAAGGCCGCAGGTTTCAACACCGTTCGTATTCCCTGCGCCTGGGATTCCCACGCTCCCGGCGGAAAGATCACCGAAACCTGGCTGGACTCCGTAAAAACCGTGGTGGATTACGCTATGCGTGCCGGTCTCTACACCATTCTGAATATCCATCACGAAGGTGAAGGCGGCTGGTTCCAGACTCACATCGGCACAAGTGTCGATAACGGTATCAACACAAAGATGAAGAATTACTGGACCCAGATTGCAAACAAGTTCAAGAACTACGACGAACATTTGCTTTTTGCTGGCGCCAACGAACCGGGCCCCAACATTAAACAGTGGACTTCCGCTCACGTCAATACCTTAATGAGCTATTACCAGACCTTTGTTGACGCAGTCCGCGGCACCGGTGCAAATAACGCTAGCCGTACATTGATTATCCAGGGGTTGAACACAGACATTGACAAGTCCGTGGAAAGCGTTCCTGTTTCCGTGTTCCCCAAGGACAAGATTACGGGCCGTTTGATGTTCGAAGTTCATTACTACGACCCCTATCAGTACACCTTGATGACCAAGCCCGACAACTGGGGCGCACCTACCGGCGATATCATGCCCCAATACTACTACGGCGACTACAAGAAACTGAGCGAACCGAAGCGCAACGCCGGTTACAACGCCTGGAACACCGCAAATAACGACCTTGACGAAAAACTAGGCGGCATCGGGCATGCCAACGAACAGTTCGCCAAAATGAAGTCCAACTATGTGGACAAAGGCTACCCTGTCCTGGTTGGTGAATTTGGAGCCAACAGCCGTTCTCCGGAACTATCCGGAAGTGATTTGGCCCTGAGCAAGCAAGGTCGCGTCCAGTGGCACAAGGATGTGGTTACCGCCGCCAAGAACTACGGCCTTACTCCTGTTCTTTGGGACATGGGCAACGAAAAACAAGAATACGACAACATGGCCTACATCCGCCATAGTACCGCAGGCGAAGCAACCATGGGCAAGGTGGTTGACCTTGACGTAATCAACGCCATGCGTAGCGTTTACGGTTTGGGAAACTACGTGAACAAGGGCGTTACCCACCGTGATGACTTGGTTCCTGGTAACACCCCCATCGGAGGCTCCAGCAGTTCTACAGCATCTAGCAGTTCTACAGTGTCTAGCAGTTCTACCGCCTCCAGCAGCTCTACAGCAAGTTCTTCCAGCGCAAATCAGACTCAGTCCAGTTCCTCTCAGCAGGTCGTTAACTCCAGCTCTTCCGTAGGCAGCAGCAGTTCCGTCGCAAGTTCCAGCAGCTCATTCAACCCGAACATGGGCATTAACAAAATGCAAATTGCCAAGGTCAGCCTCTCCCGCCAAGGTAACGTACTGATAGCCCAGGGCGACCACGCCAGCATCCGTCTTTTCGACATGAACGGCAACTTGGTTCGACAGGTTAGTGTCCTTTCCGGTCAGGCAATCATGAGTTTGGCAGGCCTCACTCAGGGTACATACATCGCAAAAAGCGCAACAAATACCCTTAAAGTGAACATCCGCTAAAAGATCCTAACATAACACTCAAAAAAAGGCCGGGCAAAAAAGCTCGGTCTTTTTTCACCACAAATTTCAACACTTTGCCCTTTTTAAGCAAAAATCAGCATTTTTGCTGTTGAGTTACTTTCATCACATTTTCAACGGCCACGCAACTTTTTAATGCTACGACCAGGTTTCCTATATAGTTTTTAGATGTTAAGCTATAGAATTAGGGTATAAAAAAGGAGTACCTAATGAATTTCAAGAATCTTTTCGGCCTCTCTTGCGCATTCGGCCTCCTGGCCGCCACTAGCGTATTCGCTCTTCCGAAGGCCACCGAAATCTATCCGGACATGGGCCTGGGTTACAACATCGGCAACACCATGGAAGTCCCGGGCGATCCCGCTGGTTGGGGCAACGATTTTCCCACAGCCGAATATGTAAAGGCAATCAAGGCTGCAGGTTTCAACACTGTTCGTATCCCTTGCGCATGGGACTCCCACGCATCCAACGGCACCATTAACGCCGGCTGGCTGGATTCCGTGAAGACCGTTGTCGATCTCGTGATTGATAACGGCATGTACGCCATTTTGAACAGCCACTGGGACGGCGGTTGGCTGGAAGACCACGTCTTTGATGGCAAAGGTTTCGACAAGACTGGCGAAGTCAACAGCTCCGCTGCAAGTGTTGCTGAACTTCAGGGCAAGTATTGGAAGCAGATAGCTGAATACTTCAAGGCTTACGACGAACATCTGATCTTCGCATCTGCCAACGAACCGGGCGTAAACGACCCGTGGAACGGCGGTGCTGATAACGGCCAGTGGGCTTTTGACGCAACCCGAATGAAGGTTCTTAAGTCCTTCCACGAAGCTTGCATTAATGCTGTTCGTGCAACTGGCGGCAACAATGCAACCCGTACTATCGTGGTTCAGGCCCCCCGTACCGAAATCGATAAGGCTCCCCTCCTGGCAGCAGACTATCCTACTGACCCGGCTGGCGTAGGCTACACCATGGCCGAAGTTCATTTCTACCCCTACCAGTTCTCCCTCATGACCGGTGGCGACGAAGACTGGGGCAAAATGTTCTACTACTGGGAAGACAAAACTCCGGGTACCGACGCTGCCCACACTTGTAAAAACGGCGCACTCGGCTCCAAGACCTCCATCGACGAACTCTTCGGTGGTCTGAAAACCTCCTTCTACGACAAGGGCATTCCTGTTGTAATCGGTGAAATGGGTGCTGTAAAGCGCTTGTTCCTGGAAGGCAACAACCTGAAGTCCCACTTGGAAGCTCGTGCTGCCTGGTACGGCTACACCGTAGCCTCAGCAAAAAAGAACGGCATCGTTCCCTGCGTTTGGGACACTGGTGACGAAGGCGAAGGCAACTTTACCATCGTTCGTCGTCAGGTTAACAAGTTCGGTGGCAAGGTCGGCGACATCACCGACTACGAAACCCTGAACGCCATGCGTAAGGCATATGGTCTGGACACTCTGGCAGGCAACTCCATTAATGCCTTGGTCGGCTCTACCAGCGATCTCGGCGACGACCGCGCTCTCCTCGTCAAATACACCACCGCTACTGACGACACTGCAGAAACCGGTACTCTCCGCTTCAACATGAACGGCGTAAACTGGAGCCAGTATAAGGGCATTCGATTCGAAATGAAGATCACAGGCGAATCTGCAGGTCCTTGCACCAACGAAGGCAACGACGCAAACGGCAAGCCTTACTGTAACGGATACGCATGGAGCAGCATCGACATGTTTGCCATGAGCGGCGCCAGCTGGGGCTGGAACGATGCTCATCTGGGCGAAACTGCTGACTACGAAGAGCTTCAGACTTACACCGTAAGCTTCGATGGTTCCGAAGATCTCGACCTGCCTATCGCAGACTTGAGCGACGTGAAGGCAATCGGTTTCAACCTCTACGGCACACAGTTTACTGGTACCCTCTACATCGACAATATGGTCCTCATCGGCAAGGACGGTTCCGAAAAGGTATTCCAGGATTTCAACAAGAAGTCTAGCCTGGTACAAACCGAAGGTATCGCTTCCAACTCCTATGTGAACCACATCGGTACCAGCGCCATCAAGCCGGTCGTTGCATCTACAAGCAAGATGTTTGTAAACGTACAGCAGGGCTTTGTGAACGCAACCTTTACCGCAACCGAAGCAACGTCCGCAACTGCAAAGCTTGTAAACGGCCTCGGTCAGGTTATTGCAAGCGAAAGCTTCACCACTCGCAAGGGCAGCAACACAGTCCAGCTGAAGTCCGCAGCACACGGCCCCGCCATGCTCCTCATCAAGAGCGGCAGCCAGATGCAGACCCAGAAGGTTATCCTGAAGTAATCAAAATTTGGTGTAGGACTCGCAGCTAGCTCTGCGAGAACGATAGGACCGAGTGTTCCTGTCAAACAAAAGGTCCCGGCACAATGCCGGGGACTTTTTTATTGCGAACAACTTTCGATAGCAAAAAAAGAGCTGCACCTATTTCAGGTACAGCTCTTTAATTTTCAGCGAGCTCTCAGGCAGGCAACCTCGACAGATTCGAGGGTCTAATCCGATTACTTCTTCAGCAGCTGGCGAGCCTTATCCAGACGTTCCTGGACGATAGCGTCGATAACGGCAGCCACGGTCAGGTTGAAGATATCGTGGACAGATGCGTCGGAGTCGGTGAAGTGGATTGGCTTCTTCAGGCCCATCTGAACAGGACCGATGGATTCGCCAACGCCCATTTCCAAAAGCATTCTGTAGGTGGTGTTTGCAGAAGAGAGGCAGGGGAAGATGAGAGTGTTCACGTCCTGGCCCTTGATGGTATTGAAGGGGAACTTCTTGTCGCGAAGGTCCTTGTTCAAGGCCACGTTCACCTGCATTTCGCCATCTACGGCGTAGTCGGGATACTGTTCGTGAAGAATCTTCACTGCATCGCGTACACTGCCAGCAGTACCCAGGCTGGAGCTCTTGTCGGCACCGAAGTTGCCGTAGCTAAGCATTGCCATCACCGGTTCGTGGGCGAAGAACTTCACGGCGTCGTGAGTGAGCTTTGCGATGTCAACGAGAGTTTCGGTATCCGGGTCGCGGTTCACCAAGGTATCCGCCAGGAAGAAGGTTCCCTTCTTGGTAGAGAGAATGTGGAGAGCGCCGAAGTGCTTGTAGTCTTCGCGGATGCCGATCATCTTCTTGGCCAAACCGATGTTGGTGGCGAAGGAGCTGTTGGAACCTGAGATCAAAGCGTCTGCGTCGCCGGTCTTCACCATCATCATACCGAAGTGGTTGTGTTCCGGCATTTCGTAGGCGGCCTTTTCGAAGGTTTCGCCGTTACGGCCGTTTTCAGCAGCATACATTTCAGCGTACTTCATGCGGCGCTGGTATTCTTCCGGAGAACGGGGGTTCACAATTTCGATACCGGAAACATCCAGCTTTTCGAGAGCGGCAAGTTCCTTGATGCGGTCCGGGTTGCCCAGGAGGATCGGGAATGCAATGCCTTCGTCCTTAGCCTGGATGGCGGCCTTGATCATGTTCACGCTGAGGCCTTCAGTGAACACCACACGCTTCGGGTTACTACGAGCCATGTTTTCGTATTCACGGATCAGCTTGTTGTCGTAACCCATCATGTCGCGGAGGCTATCTGCGTAGGCATCCCAGTCCTTGATTTCCTTACGGGCAACACCGCTTTCGATAGCAGCCTTGGCAACGGCGATAGACACGTCGGTCAAGAGGCGCGGATCCAGCGGCTTCGGGATAATGTAGTTGCGGCCGAAGCTGAAGCGTTCGGAGTTGTAGGCAATGTTCACCACATCAGGCACCGGCTTGCGGGCGAGGGCTGCAATAGCGCGAACAGCGGCGTGCTTCATGTGTTCGTTAATGCACTTGGCGCGAACGTCCAGGGCACCGCGGAAAATGTAGGGGAAGCCGATAACGTTGTTCACCTGGTTGGGATAGTCGGAACGGCCAGTTGCAAAGATTACGTCTTCGCGGGCAGAGGTAGCAACGTCGTAGGAAACTTCCGGAGTGGGGTTTGCCAGGGCGAACACGATGGGGTTCTTTGCCATGGACTGGATCATTTCCTTGGTGAGGATGTTGGGCTTGGAAAGGCCCAGGAACATGTCTGCACCCTTGATAGCTTCTTCCAGAGTCTTCACGTCTTCGCGATCAGTGGCGAAGAATTCCTTTTCGGGAGTGAGCTTGCCACGGCCCTTGTAGATGACGCCCTTGGAGTCCAGCATCACCACGTTTTCCTTCTTGACGCCCAAGGAGAGGTACAGCTTGGTGCAAGCCACGGCAGCAGCGCCGGCGCCGTTCACCACCAACTTGATCTTGTCGATGTCCTTGCCGGCGATTTCCAGAGCGTTCACCAAAGCGGCGCTGGAAATAATGGCGGTACCGTGCTGGTCATCGTGCATCACGGGGATGTCCAGTTCCTTCTTCAGGGTTTCTTCGATTTCGAAGCATTCCGGAGCCTTGATGTCTTCCAGGTTGATGCCGCCGAAAGTAGGAGCGATGCCCTTCACGATTTCGATGAACTTCTTGGGGTCCTTTTCGTTGACTTCGATATCGAACACGTCAACGCCAGCATAGATCTTGAACAGAAGGCCCTTACCTTCCATCACAGGCTTGCCAGAAACGGCACCAATGTCGCCGAGGCCGAGAACTGCAGTACCGTTAGAGATCACAGCAACCAGGTTGCCCTTGCCAGTGTAATCGTAGGCAGCTTCCGGATTCTTTTCGATTTCCAGGCAGGGAACTGCTACACCGGGAGTGTATGCCAGACCAAGGTCAGTCTGTGTGCTATAAGGCTTGGTGGGCACGACTTCAATCTTACCCGGCTTGCCGTTGGCGTGGTATGCGAGAGCCTTTTCTTCAAAAGTCATGATTTTCTCCTTGTGTGTCTCCGTCGCGGGCAAATTCAGCAAACCCGCCTAGGGGACGTGATTTTTCGCGCCGCAATATAGCAATTTATACAGACAATGTAAAGATTTTAAAACTGTTACAAAAAGGGGGAATTTCCCCGAAAAGAGTCAAAAAAAAGAAAACCCAGCAAATTCTGCCAGGTTTTCCAAAGTAGTGCTGTTTTAGGCCTAGTTCAACTTCATATTACGAATAAGCGAACTGCCATCGGCAAACTGGGCACGAACCACATAAAGTCCATTGTTCCGAGAAACGAACTTCATGGAAACACCTTGTTCAGTGAACAAAACCTTGCCGCGAAGGTCAAATACGGACCACTTGGCAACAGAGCTTGCAGAGAACATTACGCCATGTTCAATACATTCCATGCGAAGTTCCTTAGAACCCATAACCGAACGCACAGCAGAAGGAATGGTATCCTTCGGATCTTCCTTAACCTTCAACAATTCAGAAGAATCGCTAGGCACATCAGCCTTGGGATTCTTCAAGTTTTCTGCAACATTGTTCATAACGCCAGTCATCAAGGAGGTTCCGAACCAAGCCAAAAACTGTTCAAAGTACATTTCATTGTGAAGCGTATCTTCTTCGGCACCGCTAGGATCCACGGCTAGGCCAAAGTAGTCGGCGTCCTTATCATAGAACTTGTTCATTTCTACGCTGAATTCAGCGAGATCTTCTGTGGTGCCTACGGCGGCAGCGGCAGTCATCCACATGCCGATAGTAAGCGGGCTATGCTCACGGCGATGGCGGGTAATAGTGCCGGCCATCATATCTTTCCACACGTCTTCGGCAGGCAGCAATTCACCATTCATTTGGAAGAATTCGGCAGCAGAGGCGCCACCCTTGCTCTTGATGAACGCCAGGGAATTCTGCAGGAAAGTCTTTGCGCGAGGTTCATCAAACCAGATAGCATCCAAAGCCACACGCCAAAGAATGCGAATGGCATCCTTAAAGAAGGCCTTACTATCAAAGTAGGCATTGTAACCAAGGCCATCGGTAACATACCCGCCATCTGGTTTCATCCAGTCGGGAACCATACCCAAAGAATATCCCGGGCTATTGGCAATAATCTGATAACTGCGATCCACCACTTTCTTCCAATCATGGTTTGGATCAAATTCGGCAAACACTTTGTACCATGCCGGAGAGAAATAACCCACATTCACAAAACCTTCGCCACCCCAACCGGCACCAGGAGCCAACGTGCCCTGGTCGGTTATCTGTTCCGTGCTCCACATGCAGCCAAGAATCTTTTTTGCATGGCTTTCGTAACTGCCCACGGGGCCAGAATAATTTTGCCACTTGCCAGCCTTCACCAACTGGTCAGCAAAAATCAAGGAAAGAGCCACATCTTCTTCGGCATCTGTGGCAGCACCCCTAGACTTGGAGCCATTCAATTTCAACTGCCAATCCAAATAGCAGCCCTGCCACAAGCTCTTATAACTAGCGTCCAAGATTTCGTTGAAGGTTTGCTGATCATCAGCATACAAGGCAATCAGCATACCATAGCCAACAGCTTCAGAAACGGCGTCGCCAGGATATTCGCTCTTAGGGCGGTGAACGAGGCCACCGCCAACACCATTACGGTAAGGTTCAATGTTACGTTTCTTAAGGCCTTCCCAGGTTTTATCCAGAATGGGATTCCAATAGCCTGCGTCCATCTTAGGCTGAGCGTTAGGGATTTCAAGGACAGCGTGTGAAAGTGTTGCTGCCAAAAAGACTGCGGAAACCACAGAGAAAACTTTATTCATAAGACCCTCTTTGAAAAACTCCGAACCATACCCTCAAAAAATAAAACAAGAAGAATGCAAATCCTATTCAACTTTATGTAAAAAGTGTGTACAAAAAGAACCTACCCTAAGGCCTCATTTTTTCAAACAAAAAAAGCCCGCGACATTTATCGCGAGCCTTTTAAATTTTTGAGAATTCTTTGGGCCAGAAGCCTGGAGCCTCGAACCTGGAACCTCGAGCCTCGAGCCTGTTAATTACAGGTCAACCACTTCAGTCCAGCCGAACGGGTCTTCAGCTTCGCCGAACTGAATAGCGGTGTACTTGGTGAAGAGTTCGGTGCAGACTGGGCCCGGATTCTTGCCGTCGCCGTAGGTGAAGGTCTTGTCTGCAACGGGGTCCACGATCTTCTTGATCGGGGTGATCACAGCTGCGGTACCGCATTCTGCAGTTTCAGAGAATTCAGCCAGTTCTTCGAAAGCCACCGGACGCTTTTCAACAGTGTAGCCCAGGTATTCGGCCAGCTGCTGCAAGCTCTTGTTGGTGATAGACGGCAAGATGGATTCGGACTTCGGGGTAATGTAGGACTTGCCCTTGATACCGAAGAAGTTTGCCGGACCGCATTCGTCGATGTACTTCTTTTCCTTGGCATCCAGATAGATGGTGCTGGAGTAGCCCAGCTTCTTGGCTTCGGCAAGAGACTGGAGGGAAGCTGCGTAGTTACCGCCAACCTTGACAGTACCGGTACCCTGAGGAGCGGCACGGTCGTAGTTACGGCTGATCATCATGTCAACGGGCTTGAAGCCGTCCTTGAAGTAGGGGCCAACCGGGCAAACGAACATCATGAACAGGTATTCGTCGGAGGGCTTCACGCCAACTTCTGCGCCGGTACCGATGAGGAGCGGGCGGATATAAAGGGTTGCGCCATGGCCATAGGGCGGAACAAAGCGGGCGTTCAGCTTGGTCACCAGGTGAGCCATTTCGCGGAAAAGTTCGATAGGCGGAACAGCCATGAGAACGCGGTTTGCAGTGCTCTGCATACGCTTTGCGTTTTCATCCACGCGGAACAGACGGACCTTGCCATCCTTGCCGGTGTAAGCCTTGAGGCCTTCGAAACCTTCCTGACCGTAGTGCAGGCAGGTTGCAGCCATGTGAATGCTGATGTTCTTGTCGGAGGAGACTTCAATCTTGCCCCACTGACCATTGCGGTAGTAGCAACGAACGTTGTAATCGGTATCGGAGTAACCGAAGGGGAGAGTCTTCCAATCCACGTTATTCAAATCAATCTGCATATTGCGACCTTTTATAAGGCGTCACAAGGCGCCAGAGTTAAAAAATTTCTGTTTGAAATTTATAAAAGTCTTGAGAAAACGAACAAAAATTATTGAAAAAACGATGCTTTTTGGAGTTCATTACAAACAATTCACGATAAAAGCCCCGATAAATCACCGGAGCCTTTTAATCAATGTTCAGAAACGGAATTAGCTTTGGGCTTTCCCAGAGGCAATCTTACTTGCCAGTTCCTGCACTTTTTCAAGGGGAAGCTTGAGGACTGTAGAAACCTTTTCTACAGAATCTCCGTAACGAAGGAGCGCTTCGGCTGCATTCAGATTCGCTTCGTCGCGGCCTTCGCGGCGGGCGGTTCCGATTCGTGTCTTGATTTCAGCCTCTGTGACCATACCTGCTGCAATCTCCTTGATAAAGTTCTTCTCGAGGGCGTTCACCATCATCCGGCGGTAGACATCCGCAATGACGGGGTCCTTCGTCTTGGGGGCATCCTTCGCAGAAGCCATCCTGGTGAAAAGTTCCAGCCATTCCGTCTCGGCGGTGTTCAGGTTCAAGACCTTCGCATCCACCTTGCAAAGATCAACAACAATATACCTTTTTTTGTCATAAACCGGCAAGGCGTTGGGGTCACCGATGCTAGAAAAGCGAAAAAGACCCAACTCCTCGCGATAGCTCTTGCAAAAGCTAACCGGGAAATTGCAGATCCAGATGCTGTAGGTGGTGGGCATCAGGTAGGGGTGATCCTCCTTCTCGGTCTCGGTGCGCTGGCTGTCAAAGTGAATCTTGGATTCGATGGAGAGCTGACTTGCATAAAGCTCCACACGGTCCACAAAATCCTCGTGGGTCGCCCGCTGCATCTCCAAATCCACGTATTCTTCGTTGTTGAGTTTCGCGTGTACGTCAAAGCGGACCTCCTCCACATCGATTGCGGAAGTCAACGTCGATGCAGGCTTCTTGCGCTCGATACTCACGATTTTGCGTTCCTCGGGCAGGTGCAAGATTGCGTTCAAGAAATGGATTAGAGTTGCATCCTTCGAAAAGATTTCCTTGAAGACCCTGTCCCGGGTCGGATCCAGGAACGTATGCTGCTTTAAAATTTCAACTTGCTTTTCGACTTTTTCCTCAAATGTCGCCATAGTTTTATCCAGGCGGGAACGCCCCCGCAATAGCGCAAGGCGTTTTCGCCCTACATACTATAACACGTTTTGAACGAGGAAATGTTGCATGATCTTACGTAAAATAATTGTAAAAATGGGAATCCTCAATTTGTATATTTACTTCAGTCGGAAACGCCGTTTTTGTAACATCTCGTTATAGCTCTTTCAAAAAAAATGAAACCAATACTTTTGATTCTTATTTTTTCAATTTCTCTTTTACAAGCGAAAACATGGAGTTCATACACATCGATGAACTGTGGAACATCCTACGCATTTGCACAAGACTCGCTTGTCCAAATACGCTCTACAGAAATCAATCAAGATGTTGTATTGTCAATAAGCTGCACCGAAAATGGTTTTGACGATACATTTCCTATAACGGATTCTATCGGCAACATTGTTGATTGGGAAGAAAAACATATTTCTGTCACAGGTTACTCTATTCATTTTTTCGACGAATCAAATCCGGCAGAAGACTCATTGTGGGCAAAGCATCTTAACACATGGGACACCATCGATACAATCGATATAAAAGAGTTCATACTATTTAATAACGACTCGATTTCATTCGATTCCATTTATCGGAAAGATTTGCGAGCGTCCAGCAATTTCCTAATATTGTATAAAGGGGCGAATTATAATGCAGTTTGCCATATCAAATCTGGTTTATGCACGGGAAAATATTCAATTTCTTGTCAATATCAAGATGACGGCAGTCTTCGTTTTGCTCCATTTCCTAAGATGCCTTCAGATTGCAACTATTCAGCTAAAATAAATTCAATAAAAAAAGGGAATACTAAAAAGTTGCAGAAAAAAGAGTCCTATTTCGTCAATGGCACCCATCCCATTAAGAGCTCATCAAATGTCGTTATAGAGAACAAACAACCAACACTTCAACTAAAAGGAGTACATTAAATAAAACTGCTAAATTAAAATTTGAGATTTTCGCCTATTCAAATTGAGTGTCAATATCCAAGAAGCCACCTCGGCCATACTGATCCATATAGGTCAACTTCCACTGGACAGGATTTTCAGGGACCTTGTCTGAAATGTTGATTAGACGATAGGAAAACACCTTTGCATCTTCGGGGATTTTAAACATTGCAGCAAATTTTTTCAATCGGGCAACCACCCTACTGAATGGGTCCATCCTTCACGCAGCGGGCGTAATCATATCTGTATTTGGATTCCTTGGGCTGAATACCTCTATGATATGTAAATTTCCGCGAACTCGCATAATCCATAGGGTGATAGTCAATTCCAAATACCACAGCGCTGTCCGCGCCATATTCGGTAGAGCTCCACCAATTCACAACTCCTCCAAACCTCTCAACCAAATTCATGGGATATTCATTCGCTCTTACACCACGCAAAGTATCCAGCATGGATTTCCATTCTTTATCTGAGGGAATTCGCCATCCTTTCGGGCAGAAATTTTCATCCATGACTTCATTCCAAAAATACCTGGAAGAGTCCGTTTTGAAATTTTCGCTCATCCAGTAAAGGCCCGCTATTTTCAGGGCACGAAATTCACGGTTATCGGAGGAATCCACTAGGACCAACTCGTTCAGTTTCCAACTTGCAGAATCGCAGATGTACTCGTATATTTCGCCGGCTTTGACTTCACCGTTGTTTTCGGCCTTACACAACCCATATTCTTTTTCAACATCCTTAGGCAAGCGCCAATCACCTCTATCGCAAACATACATGGAGCCATCGGCACTATCCGTTATTGAACGATAATCAGAGCTGTCACATTCCAAGCCGTAGGTAGCCACTTGAAGTGCCGAGGCAGAGACCCAATTTATTTCGCTGTAATAACCAGGTCTTCTATCAGTGCATATAAAATATCTTGGCGATTCACTTAGGGAATCCTGGTTGCGTTTCACGACGTTTTCGAAATCCCTGTTGCATGGCCCAACACCGAAGTCATCCTGCCAAAATTTATAAATCGTCTCCCTGAACTTTACCCACGAAATTTTAAAATTAGAGTAAGGTTTCTCATTAAGGTAAAACATTTCTAGTGGTGACGGCATAACAACATCCTGTTCCAAATGATCAAAGGACATTCTGTAGGCGCAATCGGCAAACGATGTCGTCATATCCCCGAAATTACCATCGGCCTTATAGATTGCCAAAAGGGAATCAACCTTTGCAGAATCATGGACACAATAGTAAGCCATTGCGGAAATTGCCTCAAGCCCCGACTCGCCTAAGTCAGACGAACAGGAACCCACCACACTACTACTGGAAACCATCACAGAACTGCTAGATTCCCGGTCGGAGCCGGGAATGACGCTGGAGGAACAGCCGCCCCCTTCGTCCGTAGCGCTGGAGCCGTTATCGCCCCCGCATGCAACAAGCAGAGCCGCGAGCATCGCAAAGGAAACTGCGGCGAATTTCGTCACGTTCAGAATGTTTCTTGAGAATAATTTTTTCATAACACTCCTAATATTCTCTCAAGAAAGATAATAATCTACAGCAATTTCTGGTTGATTTCTATTTCAAAACCCACATAACAGCCTGTTTTGTGGGGGTCGAATTTTTTGCGGAGGGCGGTACACAGGCCATCGGTTTTACCCAGGTAAGGATAGTTGCGACGTACCTTGTACTGCGGGAAGTCGCGGCGAATCTCGTCCACGATAACGTCGGCGTAGGCTTTTTCTGCCGGGCGGCTAGGATCGTACAGAATACCGATGTCTGCATTTCGCTCTACACCATTCAGAACGGGAGTAAAACTATGGATGGCCAAGTGGAGTAAGGGAGCCTGGGACATGCCACCTTTATTGCGAGGCAAGTTCCGTGCCACAAAATTTTCCACCGCACTCCAATAAGCCTTGTGATAGGCCAACGCAGCGGGGCACACATTCCTGTTATTTCGCAGACTACGATTCAGGTCCACATAGAGCCGGGAGTAATTTCCCGCACAGCAGAAATCCGGCTTGAACTTTTTCACTAACTCTTGGTAAATCGCAAAGGCGCCAAGATCATAACCGCGATGGGATTGCAGAAGGGCTTCAGAAATGTGCAAATCACAAGCATCCGCCGGCAAGGCGTTGCTGGCATGCTCGCAAGTAATAAGGAGTTTAAAGGGTCGGCGCAACATCCATCCTACTCTTCAGCATCGTATAAGCGGTTTTCTGCAAGGCAGCGGGCCAAGCGTCCGTATTCGCAGACGAAATCATCGCGGCCCGGATCTGCACCAACATTCTTCACCAGGGCGCTGGCAAGGGTTCCGCGGAGGAACATCTTACGAAGTAATTCCTGGGAATGGGAAGAAATCTTTCCCATCACCACCTGGAAAATATGCTGCACAATTTCGCCGGCGGTAATTTCGCTTGCTTCAATACCCCACACATTCAAGAAGGCCTTGTCACGGATAATGGTCTTTTCAGCAAAGCGGGTGGTATCCAGCAAAATCTTTGCGAGGGCGGCAGTATCCAAAGTACGAACCTTCTTTGAAATTGCATCAAGAGATGCTCCGCTAAAAGCACCTTCCACCATCCCCTTCAAGGCTGCCACTTCCCATTCGGCGATGGCGATATCCGCATCGGGGCATTCCTGAATATCCACCAGGCGAATTTCCACGGCGCCACGGTCAAAGCGGGCAATGGCCCCACGGCTATTCAAGAAGAAATGATTCAGCAAATGTTCCGTGTCGTAGGGGGCGATGTCAGTCTTCACCTTCTCGAAAATCTGCTGGTTATATTCGTCGTAGGTAAACACAGCCTCAGGAATTACAAGACCCGCAATGCTAGGAACCCGATCCTGATTGTGGCGGTAAGTTTCAATGCGTCCGTCCAGATAGCCGCAGTACTTTCCATCCAAGAACGGGCTGGACGCAGCGATTGCAGGAATCAGGGGCAGCAGCGCACGAATGGCGGCGTGAAGTTTTCCGAATTCCTCATCACCGTTAAAACTCAAGTTAATATGGGTGCTCTGCAGGTTTGCCCAGCCGTGGCCCTTGCAGTTGAAAATACGGTCATAAGTCTCGTAAATTTCGTTGCAGTCATAAGGCCACAACTGCATAGTTGCAGGATCCATAAAGGGGTGAGCCGCACTAGGCAAAAGCATGGCGTTAATGGATTTCAGTTTTTCGTTGGCTACAAGAACTTCCTTGTGAAAAGTCTTGCCCAAGTTCTTCAGGGAATCCACGGGATTAGCGCATTTCAGTTCCAGCACATGGCTTACCAATTCGTTGGAAAGGCCAATGGGGCCATGTTCCACGTCGGAAAGTTGTTCACCGTTTTTGTCTTGTCCCAGGGGCACGTCTGCACGAGGGAGAACATCCAAAGTATCACGGTCAACGATCATGTATTCCATCTCGATGCCGTATTTCTGCCAAAGTTTGTAATTGGTCATAGTGTGCCTCGCGGCGTTCCTTTAAAGGTAAAATTCTCTTTCGTGTTGAAGGATTTTTTGTTGTGCTGCATTCAGACGGTCTTCGATGCGGTGGCGCAGAGAGCGCATGACAGCGGCGTAAATTTTCTTCTTTCCCACCTGATCTTCAATGCCTGCGTCAATGCTGGGGTTGTCATTGACTTCGACTACGATAGGCTCGCCCTTCCATTCCTTAAGGTCCACGCCGTACAAGCCGTTACCAATCATGCTGCAGATTTTCAAGGCCGTTTTCACAACTCCATGGGGCACACTTTCGATGGGCAGGCAATCAAACATTCCACAGATTTCATCCTTATCCTTGCTTTCCCAGTTGTAAATCTGCCAATGGTCTTTTGCCATGTAATACTTGCAGGCATAAAGAGGCTTGCCGTCCAGAACGCCGATTCTCCAGTCAAAATCCGTGGGAGTAAATTCCTGGGCAATGAGCAGGTCGCTATGTTCAAACATCTGGTCCAGAATCTTGTCCAGTTCTTCCTTATTGCAGGCCTTTTTCACGCCCATAGAAAAACTGGAATCAGGAGACTTGATAACCATAGGGAATCCAATTTCCTTGGCAAGGGTATGGCGATTTTCAGAATGCGCAATAATGGTCTTTGGCGAATGAATTTTTGCAGCCTGCATCAGCTCCTGCAGATACACCTTGTTAGAACAACGTAATATACTATCAGGATCGTCAATTACAGCAATCCCAAGGGACTGGGCGCGACGGGCAAAACTGTAAGTATAATGATTGACGTTTGTGGTTTCGCGAATAAACAAAGCATCAAATTCACCGACGCGGGCGTAATCCTTCTTGGAGATCATTTCAACACGGAAGCCAGTTTCCTCTGCAGCCTTGATAAAATTCTGAATTGCCTCCTTGTTGCTGGGCGGCTCTTTTTCATCGGGGTTTGTAAGGATGGCCAAATCGTACAGATAGTCTTCATCGGGGGCGCTAGCGTAACGGTTTTTGGTAAAGTATTCCTGGGCAAACTTGTTCACCATTTCCATGTGGGTTTCGGGAATTTCATCTACACAAATGGGGCGAATGCTCTGGATAAGCCACTTCTGCTTAAACACGAACTTGGCGCGAAGCAGCGGAGCCTGGAACAGCTTGTAAAGTTCCTGGGAAAGTTCCAAATACTGTGGGCTTACATTCTGGCCGAAGTAAATGCTCAGCACGAATTCCGTGCCAGTCAACTTATGCAAACTCTTCTGAATCAAGTTATCAATTTCATCGGAAATATGCTTGATGACCGCGGTGGTCTTGAAGTCACGCATGTTCTTTACGCCGGGAATCACCTTGTGGCCGCGGGCTTCCGCCAGCAAGGAAACGTAATAGCCCTTGCTTTGGTAGCTGTAATCGCGGCAAAGGTTAAAAACGCGGGTGTTCTTGTCGGCCATGTACTTCTGGGAAATTAGGTAGTCCTGTGCGGATACCACATCAACGCCCGGAACATTCAATTTCCAGTTCTTAGGATTGTTTACGACTATAATTTTTTTCATGATTAAACCTTTTCAACAACCAATATGTTGCCGTCGTAGGTCATGACCCCAAGCAAGATGCTATGCAAGAATCTGAACTTGTCCACCTTGTAATAGGGACTTTTATGAAGTGGATTGGAACAGTCCGGATCCGCAACCAGGAACTGCTTGTTTTCATCTAAACCGTACGCCACCACAAAATGGCCGCAGGGATCCCCGTGAATATCGTCAAAGACAGATTGGTCTTTATCGTCGGTGTATTCTCGCTTGCAACGGTAAAGGTAAGTGGCCGAAAGTCCGCAAAGAACGGGAACGCCTTTCCTGAAATATTTCTCGAACATGGCCGCCCGCAAATCCGTCATGGAAACGGTTCCTCCCAGGTCGATAAACCGAATGTACGCCTCGATGGCCTTGCGCAGTTTCGGAGCAGTCTTTGTACAGCGCAACTGCGTTAGCTTTCCCCGAAGTTCAGGCATTTTCAGCTCGCTCCAGGTAGGGTCGAAAATCTTGAGATTGTAAGAATGGATGGTCGCCTTGAAACCCCGCTTCAGCGCGTCAATTCCCAGGAACACCCCCAGGGTGCCACCTTCTTCCAGGAATTCAATTTCAGAAATCAGCTTTTTAAGGGGAATCTTGTAACCAAGATACTCGTACACGGCATGCAAGCTCGTGGGGCCGCAGGTGACATCGTCGGGTTGCGGCAAAATTTTGATGTCCATCATTGCCTTCTGTTTGGAGGCTCTAGCAGGGCGCCATTGCCCCGAGTTGCCTGATTTGCCTTAGGGGGCGGCTTTCAGGATGTTTTCCCGGGGTCGTCGACTGGACAGGCATAAAGCTAGGTATTTAAAATTTTTAGGCAAGGGGGGACAAGATAAAAAAGCAAGTTTTTTTGAAACGCTAGACTGAATTTTCAGGTTGTCATTTAAACTTGGGAATGGGAGCCCTCACCATGAGGGTTCCCGAGAATCTTTTTATGCGAAATTTTTTAGGAGATGAGAATTATTCTTCGGTTTCTAGCTTTACGCAACGGACGGAAAGACCGTTGGTTTTATCAAAAGCTCTTTGTTGAAAATCAATTCCCGTATTACTTGTAGAAGAAGTCCTACCTCTAGTCGGAATTCCTTCTTCTGGATAATACCAATAAGTTATGGTATTTACACTTTTAAACTCTTTATCCCACAAAAAACCAGCACCAACCAAAGAGTATCCGGTAGAATTAAAGCCTCCAAAAGGAACTGAGCGAACACCTTTGATACCATCCTCATTTCCATCTGCATGGACTATGGTGTACATATCGTTATAGGTCAGCAAACGCCAGCCCTCGGGGCAAATGCCCTGATGGTTTTCCTGAATCAAATCGGCGCAACTTTCCGTATTGCAGCGGCTGGGCAAAGCCATCATTTCCGCCCACTGGTAAAGACCGCCATACTTATCGCAATTGGTGGTGTCGTTATCATAACAATAACGTTCAATCTTGGAATCATCTTCCTGGTTTGTTCTTCCGCGGACCATTTCACCAATATTCAGGTTTTCGGCCATGACGGTCACAGAATTAGCCTTGTAACTGGTATCCCTACCTGTAATGGTGATATAGTAGTAGCTACGGCCAGTACGTTCATCAGTAAACTGCTTGTACACGCCGTCTTCATACTTTGCTTTTGACAAGAATTTTGCATGATCAAACGGCACATATTCACTGCTGCTGGAAATCTTCACAGAACTGCTACTACTATTAGCGCTGCTAGAGGAAGACTTGGCGCTGCTACTGGATTCTTCGCCGCTGCTCAGAATGACATCAGAAGAGCTACTGCTCTTGGCAGAACTGGAAGAAGATTTCACAACAGAGCTACTGCTCTTGGCGCCGCTGCTGGAAGAAACCTTCACGCTGCTAGAGGATTCCTTAACAGAGCTGGAGCTGCTCCTGGCTTCGCTGGAGGAAGAAGATTCCTTGGCGCTGGAAGAGGACTTCACAACGGAGGAACTGGATTCTTCGCTATCGCTCAGAATGACGCCTGAGGAAGAACTGTCAATTTCGTCGTCCCTAGCGCTGGAGCCATTATCGCCTCCGCAGGCAATAAGCATGATCGCGGAGATGGACATCACGGCAAGATTCTTGAATATATTCATATGTTCTCCTAATTTATTCCCTTTTTCAAAAAAATATAGTCAAAAAACACAGACTGTCACTATCCTTTCCCAACAATGGGTTGCCACGGAGTTGTCTTGACAAAGCTTCTTGATGTTTTAGCATAATTATGCTAAATTAAGTATTAGCCATTCAAAGGAAGCTCTCATGAAAAACATTCGCCCTGTTTCTGATTTGCGTAACAATTTCGCCGAAATTTCGCGTCAAGTTCACGAATCAAACGAACCCGTGATCCTTACAAAAAATGGCTACGGCGACATAGTCGTACTCAGCATGGAGGCCTTTGAAAACTTGGCTTTCCAGTGCGAAATTTTGAATAAACTACAGGAAGCCGAACGGGAGGCGGAAATAACCAAGAAGCGCTACTCCACAAAAAGCGTCCTTAACGAAATCAAGGCCATGTTCTAGGATTAGGCGCCATGTATACCGTTGAATACCTACCCCTGGCCCTGAACGACCTGAAGGAAATCGCAAGGTACATTGCAGAAGTTTTCGGCAGTCCGCAAACGGCAATAAAGGTCGTTACGGAAATAACCGACAACCTGGAAAAAATTCGAGAATTTCCATATTCCGCAACATTGTTTACGCCGTTAAGGCAACTTACCCACGAGTATCGCCAATTGGTGGTAAACAGTTATTCCGTCTTTTACTGGGTTACAGACGCGACCCAGACAATCACCGTCGCACGCGTCCTTCACAACAGAAGAGATTCAAGCAACCACCTAAGCGACAACAAAGCGAAAGAATACCGTTAGAAAATGGGAATACTCGTTTGAAGAGCGTATTTCTTTAGCATCCCTCCCCCGCCCGAGTCCAAAGATTTCCGATTCTAAAAATCACATTTTTCTTACAAACAAATATTGTAATACGGTTTGTGAAAAAGCAGAACATTTTTTGGCCGTTTTTTAGCTGTTTTTGAGTTCGCGGAAGTCCCCTCCTACCTTGCGAGGTGGGTCAAAAAAAACTATCTTGCCCTCGGTTTAAACAAATTTTTCAACAGGAAACGAAAAATGAACTACAATCCTCTCGCAGTTGCCTTGAACGCCGAACTTTCCGCAAACGGCTGCAAGGTTCTCGACATGCTCTCTGAACAGGGCAAGGCCATTTTCTTCCCCCGCAAGGGTATTCTTGGCCAGGGTGCCGAAGCTAAGGGCTCCGACATCAACGCTACCATCGGTACCGCTCTCGAAGACGACGGCAGCCCCCTGGTTCTGGATTGCGTTCTCAAGTCCCTGAATCTCCCCAAGCAGTCCTTCCTCTACGCACCCAGCTTCGGTAACCCGGACCTGCGCAAGGCCTGGAAGGAACAGGTCATCAAGAAGAACCCGAGCCTCGCCTCCAAGAACTTCAGTAACCCGGTGGTCACCTGCGCTCTGACCCACGCCATTAGCTGCGCCGGTTACATGTTCCTGGACGCCGGTGACGAAGTCATCATTCCGGACCTGTACTGGGACAACTACGAACTGGTTTTCGAAAACGCCCGCGGCGCAAAGATCAAGACTTTCAACACCTTCAAGAACGGCGGTTTCGATACTGAAGCCCTGAAGGCAGCCCTTGCAGCAGGCAAGAGCGACAAGAAGGTTGTTCTCCTGAACTTCCCCAACAACCCCACCGGTTACACCGCCACCGAAACCGAAGCTGTTGAAATCGCTAAGATCCTCACCGAATGCGCAGCTGCCGGCAACAAGGTCGTGGCCCTCATGGACGACGCCTATTTCGGCCTGGTTTACGAAGATGGTGTAACTCGCGAATCCCTCTTTACAAAAATTGTCGACGCCCACGAAAACTTGCTGGCTGTGAAGCTGGACGGCCCCACCAAGGAAGACTACGTCTGGGGTTTCCGCGTTGGTTTCATGAGCTTCGGCTTCAAGGGTGCAACAGAAGCACAGTTGAAGGCTCTGGAAGACAAGGCCGCCGGTACCGTCCGTGGCAATATCAGTAACGGTCCGTCCATTTCCCAGAAGATTTTGCTGGCCGCCTACCAGTCTGCCGAATACGATTCCCAGAAGGCAGAAAAGTACGCAACCCTCAAGAAGCGCTACGACATCATCAAGGATATTCTCGCTTCCCATCCGGAATACGCAGAATCCTTCGAAGCCATGCCCTTCAACAGCGGTTACTTCATGTGCGTCAAGCCCAAGGGTGTGGACGCCGAAGAACTCCGCCAGAAGCTCATCAAGGATTACAGCACCGGCACCATCATGCTGTCCGGCCTTATCCGTCTGGCCTTCTCCGCAGTGCCCACCGAAAAGCTGGCCAAGCTCTTCGACAACATCTACAAGGCTGTAAAGGACCTGCAGAAGTAATAGCCCGCCTCGGCTAGGGGCTTCGGCCCCAAAAAATGGCACGAAGTTTGCTACAATTAGCATAGGCCTGAAAAGGCATGAACTTAAACGGAGGATCAATGTCCGACAACGCAATACTGAACTACGGCGGAAAGAGTTTCGAGCTCCCCGTCTGCGAAGGTACTGAGAACGAACACGGTCTCGACATCAGCAAGCTCCGCAAGGAATCTGGCCTTGTTACGCTTGACTACGGTTACCTGAATACCGGAAGCACCAAGAGTTCCATCACCTATGTCAATGGTGAACAGGGCATCTTGCGTTACCGCGGTTACGCCATCGAAGATTTGGCAGAAAAGGCCACCTTCCCGGAAACCGCATGGCTCCTGATTTACGGTGAACTGCCGACCCAGCAGCAACTGACTCATTTCCGTACGCTGCTGACCGAGAACGCACTCCTCCACGAAAACCTGCTGAGCTTCTTCCGTCAGATGCCGCCTAACGCCCATCCCATGGGTATTCTTAGCTCCATCGTGAACGCCGTGGGTCTTTTCACCCCCCGCTTCTACGACGACGAAAACATCGCCAGCGCTTTCGAGCTCACAACCGCAGGTCTTATTTCCAAGATCCGCACCATTGCAGCCTTCTCCTACAAGGCAAGCATCGGTGAACCGTTCGTCTACCCGGAAGCTGAACGCAGTTACTGCAGTAACTTCCTGAACATGATGTTCAGCTCCAAGGCTCGTCCGTATCACCCGGATCCGATCATGGAAAAGGCCCTGAACACCTTGCTCATCGTTCACGCCGACCACGAACAGAACTGTTCCACTTCTACCGTCCGTATGGTGGGCAGCTCCCAGGCAAACCTTTACGCTTCTATCTGCGCAGGCATTTGCGCCCTGTGGGGCCCGCTCCACGGCGGTGCTAACCAGGCTGTGCTCGAAACCTTGCTCCGCATCCAGGAAAGCGGCATGACCATCGAACAGGTTATGGCAAAGGCCAAGGACAAGAACGATCCGTTCCGTCTCTCCGGTTTCGGTCATCGCGTCTACAAGAGCTATGACCCCCGCGCCAAGGTGCTGAAGAAGCTGATGTACCAGGTCTTCGAACGCGAACACGTTCACGACCCGCTGCTGGACATCGCCCTGAAGCTCGAAGAAGCCGCCCTGAAGGACGAATACTTCATCGAACGTAAGCTCTACCCCAACGTGGACTTCTACTCCGGTATTCTGTACCGCGCCATGGGCATCCCCACCGACATGCTGACTGTGATGTTCGCTATCGGCCGTCTGCCCGGCTGGATCGCCCACTGGAAGGAAATGCACGACGACCCCAACTCCAAGATCAACCGTCCTCGCCAGATTTACACCGGCGAAAACCTGAGACCCTGGGTGGATAGAGATAAGAGATAACAAGGCGAGCGCAGCGGTCTAGTTTACTAGGCCATTGCCGAGCCGCAGTGATCAGATTGCGCAGCAATCAAGCGCTAATGGAGATCCCGGCTCAGAGGCCGGGATGACATCGAAAAAAAGGCCCCGCTCTGCGGGGCTTTTTTCATAGGCAGGTTTACACGGAACCTAGCTGTTCTTTTCTTCTACGAACCTCAGGAACTCATCCATGGGTACGGGCTTGGAGAAGAAGAATCCCTGGATGTAGTCAACACCAACGTTTTCCAAGGCAGCCACTTCAGCAGAAGTTTCAACGCCTTCGCTCACTACATGCAATCCCATTTCGTGAGCCATCTGGACTACATAACGAACAACATGTCTTGCCTTTTCAACTTGGAAGAACGACTTGGTCAAATCGTAATCCATTTTCACGATGTGCACAGGCATTTCCACAATGTACATCAAATTGGATTCACCCTTGCCGAAATCATCCAAGGAGAAGGAGCAACCCATTTCCATCAGGGAGCCCATGTTGGTCAGCAAATTCTTCTTGACGTTCAAGGTTGCCGTTTCTGTGATTTCAAGATTGATGGTGGAAGAAGGCACCTTATACTCATCCATAACAGAACGCAAACGGCTAGCCAAATCAGCCTGTTCGCACTGAAGTACAGACAGATTGACTTCAATGTATCGAACGCCATATTGCTGCATTTTTCCGGAAGCGATGAACTCGCAGGTTTTAACGAACACTCGTTCCCCAAGAGCTAGGATAGTGCCCGTTTCCTCTGCTACAGGAATAAAATCGCTGGGATAAATCAGACTGCCGTCTTTTCTACGAATGCGAGCCAGAGCTTCTGCAGATTCAAAACGGCGGCTATGCACGCAATAAATCGGCTGCAGATAAACTTCCACGCGATCTTCGGCCAAAGCCTGAGTGATTTCCTCTTGCATATTTTCGTGCAGCAAGAAATCGTCGATCATTTCCTTGGTGATTTCAATATCAGTTTCGGGAATCTGACCATTAAACTTGTTAAAGAAGTACTTGAACACCTGGGTAAGCTTTGCAGGTTCGCCTACGTCAAGGCCGTTTTCCATTCCCAGACCCTGAATGTTTCTGAAGTAGACAGATTCACGGCTTTGCTGTTCACGAATCCAGCGGATCAAACGCTTGTAACGGCGCGCATCCTCGGTAATCATCATGAAGTCAGAACCCAGCAACTTAAAGAATAGAACGCCGTCGCGAACATTGGAACGATGCATCAAACGGTAAATGTATTCTGAAGTATCCGGCGAAATATCGTCCATGGAGAACTGGATCACATGGAACTTTCTTTTTAAGCTGAAATTCTGCTTGAGGTATGCCTCCAAGGCATAACCGTTAAAGCAGCCAAGTTCCTTGTTCAAATTTACTTCAGGATTTTCCAGGGCAGCGTAAAGGATCATCATGCCCAAGGAGGTTGCAAAACCCACCAGCAGTTTTTCCTCATCAAAGAACTGCCATGCAGAGGCCGCAATCCACAAAAGCACCCATATCATAAAGGCTGACCAGCGCAAACTGGGGATGCGTTTGCGTTCGGAAAATGCCGTAATCAATATGGTTATAAAGTTCAAAGCACAGCAACCATAGGCAATAATAGCACCAGTGCCATACGTATAGACTATGCGACCATTATGGTAAATACTCAAAGGAGCGATCAAAATCGACAAGCATTCAATGCCCATGATAACGAAAAGAATCTTGGATAATTTCCAATGTTTCTTTTCATCCATAACATCATGGAACAAATAGAACACCGCCATCCAACAATCTACAACAAGAGAGCAAATGTACAGTTTGCAGATTCCCATTACCAAAATGGGGTGCCAAGTATCACGATGGTTAATACCCACAATAGAAAGAATATCCAGGACCAACAAAACGATGGTCACGATCAGCATATTCTTGAAGATTTTTTCGCCGTAAAGGCCCAGCTGTTTTCTACCAGAATACAGCACCATTAGCAAAATGCTAAGGACAAGACCACAACATTGACACTCAATATTCATACAAAACCAAACTTGACACCCAAAAGTAATTTATTCAAACAAACCCTGTCAACATTTGAATCGTCAACAGGGCTCATTTAAGACCTACATCTTAGAGAATGTGATTTATCTCAAACGGCGCAAGCCCTTGGGCATGGGCACTTCGGTACCGTCTTCCTGCAAGAGGAAGATGTTGTCCAGGCTGATGTAGCCCACACCGCTATGGCGGGCGCGGAAATTGATGGTTTTGATCTTTGTAGGATCCAGCTGGGGAATGGTCTTGCCCCAACCTTCCTGGCTCATGTTTTCCCAAATGAGGGTGTCGCGGACCCAGGTACCATGCGTGTTGCGGAGACGCACCATGAACTCGTCGTAGTCCTTCACCTGGTCGCTCTGGACCTGGACTTCGATATAGCCGTCGGGATTGTTGTGGTTGGTGGCATAGTCAAACACCACGCCAACAGACTGCTTGATTTCCTGGGGAACCACGTAGTAGGCGCCGGAGTAGTTGGGCCAGCCAAGAGTAGGCGGCTGCTCAATGTGGAAATCATGACGGATAAAGCCACCGTGGGGCGGATTTCCGTTAAAGACCTTGGCACCCATTTCCGTATTGCCTTCGCCCACCACCGGGAACCAATCCACGGCATCGACGCCGTTATCAAAGTTCTGCAAAATGCTTGTGGTACGGTATGCACCACGCACGCGGAACGGAATCATCTGCACCGTCTTTTTGCCGCCAAGACCCGTAACCGTCAATTCAATTTCAGTCCCCTTGGCACCGGTACCTTGCACCACCACAGGCGTTGTCTTTGCATGTTCGGGTACAGGAACCTTCACATGGAAACTTTCGATGGAGGCGTCCCACTTGCCGTCATCGGGCGTAACGTTCACAGTCATGGCACTGCCGTTCTTTCCAAAGCCAGGAATCTTGAGGGTAGCGCCCGTCAGCTGGCCATTCTGCTGGGTGACGGTTCCAAACAGGTCCAGAGTATCGCCACGCATCATGACCTTCTTTTCAAGGGCTGCAGCGAGAACCACAGGCGTTGCGGCGTTCTTTGCGGTGGCCTTGTCAGCCCCAACAGCGCGGGGATTAATTTGAGCCACTACGAGACCGAAAGGCGGAATGGTAATGTCGCGGGACTTTGCCGCATCAAGACGACGTCCGCTGGGACCCATTTTCGGATAGGGATAAGCGTTTTTCTGATCGCCCACCCACTTGAACTGTTCCTCGCCAAACACATCCACTTCGATGGAGGCCTTATCGGCACCAGCGCCCACGGAAGCGCGGTCAATTTGTACAACCTGCGCAACGTCAGACAAATTTGCCAAAAGCACGCGGGCCGAGTCACCGGCAGCGTTCCGCCCCTGAGAAGCGCCAGACGCCTTCTTCGCCAAGGCATAAGCCACAACTTCAGAATTGGAACTTTCCACAGGAACCACAGCAAAGCCGTCTTCCAGGAACTGCTTGAAAGTCATATACACGCCGTAGTATTCCGCGGTAGGCTCCAGAGACTTCCACTTGTTCCAGGAACCATCCTTCAAGAGAGCACTCATACTGATGGTACCCCAAGTGTCATCGGGGCTCTTAAAGAGATTGCCGAAGGCATCCCAGGGCAACACCTGCAAACGGTCGCCAAAACGCACCACATGCTGGGCGAAAATCATGGCCATGGCCGTTGCCTGAGGGTAATCCATCAACAGGCTGTAGCCCTGAACGTTGGTGCTGAATTCCGAAAGGAATACGCGACGTTTTTCTTCGCCAGAAGCAGAAGGAACCTTGTCCACACCAGGCAAGTGGCGCTTCATCCAGACATCCAGCGTATCCATATTGGGGCCCACATCCAGCATTGCCTTCAGCATGTCCTTAGCGTTGGCGCCATTGGGAGTCCAGTACGGATAATTATGCAAGTCCACTGCATCCAGGTAGCGCTTGCCATCGGCAATTTCCGCCTCCCCCACAATACGGAGGAATTCTTCCATCCAGTACTTCCCATCCAGAATGCCAGCGCCCTTCTGCATCATCTTGTGAGTACTGAGCAGCGGACCGTGCAGCATAATGGTGGGGTCCACCGCCTTCATGGCGCGGGCGTATTCCAAGAAACGTGCAGCATAATGGCGGGCAGAAATAGGGCCGGATTCTTCCCATTCGCCGTCCAGTTCGTTTCCGATTTCCCACTGCTTAATATTGTAACCCTTCACCTTGTTGGCGTAACGCACCCAGGCGGCAGCCTCCTTGGAAGTGCCCGTACCCGCGTTCACGCAAATCACAGCCTGGGCCGGCTTACCGTCGGCGGATTTCGGCAGCGTTCCCAGATACTTCATGAACTCTTCGAAATGCCAGGGAATGTTGGTCCAGTCGGTGCGGGCCTTGTCGCCATTGCGGGTGGACATGGCATACATCTTGTATTCGTTTCCGGCCAGCAAATCCTCGCCGTTACTGAACATCTTCATCTCGCGAATCTGCACGCCCTTGCCCGGCAAGTCCTGCAACTTAAAGCGGATCGCCACATAACGAGTACGCACGGACTTGCCCTTGTACATGGTTTCGGAGCCAGTCACCTTCACGCTGGCTTCCAGCTTCAAGTCGTTGGTCAGCGCCTGATGCACACCCGGATATTCCGCATAATCCGTAGTCCAGTATTCATACTGGAATGCCTTGGGGCGCAAATCGCCCCAGCTAATCTGCAAGGAATCAATGTTCTTCTTTTCGGGGAATTCCACCACGACCCAGGGCAGGTCATTGGGGTCCAGAATTTCGCCCCACCAAATAGTGTTCATGTTACCATCGGCCAGGTGGCTGCGACGCACAAAACCGTAGTTATCCTTGGTGGTGCCGCGATAAATCGTCTCGCCCAAAAAGCCCGGAGCATACTTGCCTTCTTCTTCCGTAGAAATCCAAAGGCCCGTGCTATCATACTTGCCGATACCATTCCAGTGATAATCATTGCTCAAGCTGCCGTTAGGGAAGCGGAACAAAGTGTAACCGCCATCCACCAGGGCGTCGGTCATATCGTAATAACGGCTAGGCGGATTCCAAATGGCCAAGTCAGCGGCCATCATCATATCTTTCTTGATCACGATACCCGGCTTGGTATCATCCACCTTAATCACAGTCTGGGCAGCCAGAGCGGTACCCGCCAAACCAAGAGCTGCAATCATCGCCGCCGATAAAACAAATTTCTTTTTCATAAAACTTTTCGGATTTAAAATTTCAGATTTTATAATAGCAATCTAAAAAAAGCAAGAGTCTTTTTTGGTCTGCCCGAATGAAGATTTTATCAAATATCAAATTTCTCCAGCTTGCTGCAAAACCAAGGAACGGATATCATCGCCAATAAAAAATCCAAGATTTTCAAGATCTTTTAAAACTGGCGTAACACGCGGGACCAAACCATTTCGTTTCGCCTTCAAAATAACCCCCAACGTCCCTGTTACTGTCAATCCAAGAAATTTTGCAGTTTTCTTGGCTGCATTATCATCAATAATAACTAAATCCGCTTTGGGAGATTGTATAGCTAGAAGCATAACTTCAACCTCCCCATCGTGTAACTTCGCTTGGAAAATTCTTCTATTGACCGGATCCAATACTCGCTCGACATGAATCCAACCAATGTCACTAATCTGCTTACTTGCCGCATCATTTTTTTCGCAAACCTCACGAAATACAGCTTGCGGAATCACAACATCCCCATACAACTGGCGCAACAGCTCCAGCCGATTTAAATTTCCAAGGACAATTAATGGAGTGGAATTGACAATAACTCTAGGCATTTTTCATTTCTTCCATAAACTCATTTGCATCATCAAAATGGAATATGGAAACGCCTCGACTACCAAGGAACTTTATAAAATCCTCTTCGGTCATTCCCGCAATTTCTGCACAATATCCAACAGAGACTCCATGATTCTTGTAGAATTCAAGCGCAACAACACGTTTAGCTAAGGAAAGAGCACTTTCCTTATTCATGCGCGTATCAAACAGCACTTCTTCTGGAATGTCCATGGATAATTGGCACACGGGGAACCTCTGCCGTACAATATACGTTAAATCCGTGGCGTTTGCAACTTCATTCATCTTAACTCCTTCCCCACACACAAGCTTAAAATGCGGGGCACAACATACAGACACTGTATACCCACAATGTTTAAACCCCACCCAAATGTTACCCCAAGTTTACGTTTAGGCGGTTTTGGGAGAATTTGAGCTTGAGCTGACCCAGGTTGACCGCAGTTTGATTGCGGATGGTCATAAACATTCAGGGAATACTGTGTCTCAAAATGTAGTAGATTTGCAAAAAAAGTGCGGCATTTCTGTCGCACCTTTTGTGAGTTTAATATGTTCGCTGTTAGATGAAACCGATGGCGCGCGAACGAAGGTCTTGGGGATAGTTGCTTCGGCGGTGTTCTCTGCCACGGCGGCATGGAGGCGTTTACGCTCCAACTAAATTTATGATTAAGGCGACGAGCGTTCCGAAAATAAGAACCGTCATGATTAATAACAGAACGAAAGTCCACTTAAGATACTTTGACATTTTTACGATTAATGCCTGTTGGTTTTGAGCGTTCTGCTGAATGAGATTGAATGTTGCTGCTCCCGTTGCAAGCAAGTTGTCCAAAGGAAATGCGGGGACCAAATCAATGGGGCATACGTCGTAAACAACTGCACCAACCGTCAAAACAACGGAAAGAATTCTGCGCCATTTGGGAACAGTTTGGTCTTTCAGATTTTGGGTCACCTTGTCGACCGAATCAACAACCTTTTTTATCTGTTCGTCGTTATGAACTGCGTTATTGACGGAATCAATGATTTTACTGATTTTCTCTTTTTCCATATTTTCTCCTTGAGATTTTTTTGATTTAAACTGAACTTATAATTGCAGATAATCCTTGACTAATGCGAAACGTTCGCGATATCTTGTGACGGAAAAGAATGCTGATGGATGACGTATGCACCAAAATGGTATGGCGGGATACTCATCGATTGTAAAGAGGGTGAGTTTTCCGGGAACTGTCCAAATGTTCTTTCTTGCAGGTGGCAACCAATTCCATTGTAATTTACCAGTTCCGCAAACAATCACTAAATCAGGTCTCAGAACATCCAAAACCTCTTTGAGTGCAAGTCTTGATTCCTGAATTAATTCTGGAGTAAGGAATTGCTTGGCGGCGTGATTTCCTTCGCCTATTACTTTTTGAAAGAAATTAAAGAACGCCACATCGCAGTAAATTTTGTGCGATTCTGCATCAGCGATCGGGGAAATTACTTTAGCCGTATTTTCGTAGCAACGGTTCCATCTAACAAGAGGCTTTCCTTCGCTTTTCCATTTTAAATAGCACCAGTCAATGGTGTCGATGGTCATATAGCGATAAGAATCGCCTCGTTCTTTCGACCCGTAATGTGATTCCCCAAGAATCAATATTCTTTTCTTTGACTGGAAGTAATTCTTTCCAACGTGAGGAAAGAAGTTAACGTGCGGGCAATTTTCGAACAATTTCTCGTAATCGGGGAAAAGAAATGGATCCATAAATTCCTTCCTATTTTAGAGATTTGATTTTTTCTAAGCCACGATTAAGTTCTGACAGAGCTTTTTTCTTTCTATAATCGCTGACGGCAGGATTGTTCTGAATGTTTTTTTTCAAAACTTCCAGTTGGTCTTCGTTGATTTCGTGAACGGATTCGGCTAGGAAACTATATACGTCGGTCATTATTTTGTTGCCGGATTTGACTTGTTCCGATTTTCCTGAAATTCCCATTTTGCCGGCCTCAAAGTCCGATGCTACCTGGGTAAAGAAATTCTCTAATTTAGGAACCGTTTTGATGTTGGCTAGTTCAGACAAATAATCATGTTTTGTACGGGATTGGGTGGCTTCGCTAGATTCAATCTGTGCTTCAGGCACTTTTTCAATCCATTTGTTATCGGAAACAACATCGTGTAAAACTACAATTAGGCCGGCTGAAATTAAGACGGTGTATAAGGCGGCCTTGGGTTTTGTATAGGCGAAAGAAATTAGTGAGTAAATCACGAAGCCGATTGGCCAAAGAAATTTTCTGAAAAAAACCGTTGGACCAACTAAGATAAAACTAATTATGCCAAATGTAGTGTATTCTCCATAGCCGATATTATACAGAATAAAACCGGCCAAAAGTTCAACGAAAACAAGGCTTAATATGGACCATCGCTTTGTAGCCTTTTCGTTTGCGTCATCTTCTGCGCGTCGTTCTTCTGGAGTTAAGGCAGCACGTCTTTGACGTTCACTTTCTCTAGCTTCAGCTTCTTCCCGTTTCCGTTCACGTTCTGCTTCTGCTTTCTCTCTTTTTTCGTTTTCTAGGAATCGTCGTTCTTCTTGCCGTAATTGACGAAGACATTCTGGACAAACGGAAACCGATCTTCCATAAAGACTATCTCCGCCTAAACAGCGAAAAGATTCAAGTTTTAAATCACTCCAATCATATTCGCCATGGCAATTATCGCATCGAGCCATATCAACGATATCTCCTTCTTCAAGATTTGTTCTGCAGCAATCTATCCCAAGGGCATATCACGTTTTCTTGGTACAAAAAAAAGCGTGGGTACGAATGCACTCACGCCTTGGAGGTTCTGGTAAACCTAAACGCCATAAGCACAAACGACCCACGCACAGTGTGCGTGAGCGTCTGCTTATTCCACGGCGTCCTTTAAAATTTACCAGATTTCCAAGGCCGGAATAGAGCAAAAACTCAAATATCCTGCATTCCTCGTATTTCTACGGGAATTATGTCAATGAAAATATAATCACTTTTTTCAAAATTTTTCAAAAAATTTTCATACAAAATGGGTGAAAATAACGTGTTAAGAATAGGGCTGAGAAAATATCTCAGCTTTATTTAACTATTGAATTTGTATTGTAATGTATGTATATTGAAACTAAAGAAATAAAATGGAGCGAGGAAAAGGCAGAAATTCTGCTAAGAACGCGTGGAATAGACCTGAATAAGATTAAAGAGCTTATTCGGCAGGGGCGATTTCAAATGGAAATGGTGCCAAATCAAGAAGCTCACGGAGGTCAGCGAATGTATGTGGTTGCTTTAGACGGGTATGTTTGCTGTGTGCCGTTTGTTGAAACGGATAGAGGCGAAATTTTCATAAAGACTGCTTTTCAGTCTCGTGTGTTTCAGAAAAAATATAAGGATTTACTCAAATGAAAAAGAAAAAAAATGTGCCGCTAGATGATGAAGAACGTGAACTGATGGAACTTGTTGAATCGGGAAGAACAGTTCCCGTGTCTGATGAGGAACTTACTTCTATGAAACGTTCCGTAGTTTCAAAGAATGTTTCTATAAGGATGCAGACTTCCGATATAGATGGTTTTAAAAAGAAGGCGCAGGCTGCGGGGATTCCTTATCAAACGCTAATCAATTCCGTGCTTCACCGATATTTAATTGGAGCCTTGGTCCCTAAGGAATCTTTGTAGTATTATTCTGCTCCAGTTTTTCTAGGAATTCTTTAGGCGTGACGACGATTGGGACTGCTGGGAAATGTTTGGTGTTTCCCGTTACCAGATGAGTTTCTGATGTTTTCCCGTGGGCTAGGGCAACGGAATAAAAGACGATGTCCTTTGGGTCTGGCATTTGTTCTGCGATTTCAATCAAATCACTTTCTAAAACACCAAGAATCTTTATCTGTTCTAGCGTAGACTTTAGAAGATTCTTTGGGAAATGAAATTTGTCCCGATTTAGAACCAACTCGTATTCGTTAAGAATTTCGTCGTTGAATACGGGGATGACGGAACCGTCAAAAACGGCTTGCAGAACTTGACCGGGGATAGAATCCCATTTCAGGAATGCGGAAACGATAACGTTCGTGTCAATAACGGCGCAAAGCATTAAAGGCCGTTCCTTGCGGCGTTGATTTCGGCGTTGATTTCGTCAAGGCTCATGTCGGCGACACCGGCTTTTTGCGCCTCGGCAGAAATAGCTTGCATTACTCGAAGCATTTGACTGGTGGCGCGTTTGCCGCCTGCGTTGTAGGGGGCGTGAATGTCTGCTGCCATAAGAGGCTGGGATTTGAAGGAGGACACTTCAAATGGAATTCGGCCTTCGCGGACGACTGTTCTAGCGAAAATGTTGATGGCAGTAGCCATGGACATTCCGAATTCTTCACAAAGTTCATCAAACTTTTTCTTAAGATCACTGTCCATTCTGACGCTAAATGCAACTTGTGGCATGACGCCTCCTTTTTTATAAAAATACAAAAATAGAGCCAAAATGGTGTCAAAGTGGTGTCAAAATGTAACACTGTATACCCACAATGCTTAAATCCTACCCAAACGTTACCCCAAGTTTACGTTTAGACGGTTTTGGGAGAATTTGCGCTTGAACTGACTCAGGTTGACCGCGGTTTGATTGCGGATGGTCGTAAACATTCAGGGAATACAGTGTCAAATTTATGTTTTTATATCCAGCCTGTAACACAAAGGAGTAAATATGAGCAAGATCGAAGTTATGAATACCATCGAATATATTGGGGAATGGGAATCAATCTATAATCCAAATTTTAATTATACCGAATTCGGTACAATTAAAAATGCCGCCGGTTCCAACAATTTCGTTCTTTCCACTAAGCAACGGATTCTTCAAACCAATGCGGTTGGAATTATTGCAAAATCTAAATGCGTTTGTCTATTCCGGTCATGTAAACCGACGCATTTGTCAACTGTTGTTTGCAAAATATGGTTTGATGTTTTTTGATAACTTGACATCTCACAATTCTCATCTTAAATTTAATTAAGAGTTGACATCAACGAACCAATTTTACTTTTTACATTAGGAATAAATAAAGGAGTCTCGTCATGGATACTGAAGTCTAAAATGCTAAAAATCTTTAAAAACGCTTTCGGAATCATCGCAGGAATGTCTTCGATCATTGCCCTAGCAATTCTTCCGTTCAAATCAACACCTGCGCTAATTGTAGTACTGTTTTTTTATTGTTTATCCATAACATTTCTTGTTTTTGCCATATATAAGGCAGTGTGCAAATCCTTAGCGACAACACACAAGAACAAGTTCATTAGAATCGCGTCATTCTGTACATTTACTTGTGATGATGAGAAAACCGCTCGATTTGAAACAATGCGGCTCATTCAATCAAAAGTTCCGTTCCTTGACAACATAGATCATAAATTCAAATGGAACGGTTCCGGCACACCTCAAATATATGTAAACGGAAAAGATGTTTCCTCATCTTTCATACCAAACGGAAATCCAGGAGAATTCGATTCTATTAACATAAAATTCGACAAGGTCATTTCATACAACGAAAGCGCGTCATTTAAGGTTGCCTTAGAGAGCCAATATTCAGAATGTATTCCAAGAATCCGATGTAAAATAGATGAACCAACAAAAATTCTTCAATTTAGAGTTCTTTTAGGTTTTAAGAAAGGGAAACAAAAACCGGCCCGAATCTATCGCCGATTAATCAATTCCGAGGTAGATACTGATATCGAGGAATGTGGCGTTGTGGATTTCGATTACAACCACAAAGCCTATTTTCATATGATAGAAAATCCTAAAATAGGATATTTCTATACAATGGAATGGGAAAAGTGAAGGCAGAACATTTTGGTTCATGCCTGTCTTTAATATGATGCAGGCACCACCTACCGATTCTCGTAGCGATTTCCGAAAACCAAGGTGTTATCCTTGGCGCCGTTCAGGTTTACCAGGCGGTTGGGTTCATAGCGCAGGCTCTTGGCGATACCGTTCTTCAGCATTTCCTTGCGTTCGAAAAATTCCTCAGGAGTCTGGGCGGTGAGCAACGTCTGACGGACTTCCATGGCGGCCGACGTACCAGTTTGCGGTTCGTCCGCGCAACCTTCGGAGCCATCCACAAATCCCTTGCAAAGTCGTGCAGCAAGCTGCTTCAAGCGGCCCATGGCCCCCATTTCAGTGCGGCCTTCTTCATCCAAAAATTTGTAGTAGATGGGGAAAACGTCCAGGGCCTCTTCGGCGGTAATGATGTGGGCGGGCTTACCTTCCCAGGCGTCTGCAATCTGACCAAAGATCCAGGGATTGTGCATGGCCCCGCGGCCGATGCTCACTCCCGAAACGCCATAAGTGTTGATTCGTTCCAGGGCGCATTCCACGCTGTTCACGTCACCGTTACCTACCACGGGAATCTTGGCAGCAGCAGCCACCTTCCCGATCCAGTCCCAATTTGCCAGGCCGTTGTAGCCCTGCAGGCGGGTGCGTCCGTGAACCACCAGCAGTTCTACGCCTTCCCCTTCCGCGATTTTCAGGGTTTCCATGACGTTGATGGATTCGTCGTCCCAGCCGATGCGGCACTTCAAGGTCAGGGGAATGTTCACCTCGCAGGTGTCTAGCGCAGCGCGCACATCGTGCAAAATTTCCTGCAGGCGGGGCAAATCCCGAAGCAGGCCAGAACCGCTACCCTTGCCCGCCACCTTGGGGGCCGGGCAGCCCGCATTCACTTCTATATAGTCAGGATGGAGCCCATTTGCGATTTTTTGGGCAGCAGCGGCCATTTTATCGGGGTAACAACCGAAAATCTGGATGCCGAAGGGCTTTTCTTCCGGGTAGAACTTCAGCTGTTTGTGGCCAGTAAGGCTAAAAACCTCGTCTGCGTTGGTGGGAACGAACTCAGATACCAACAGTCCCATGCGATTTCCGGACAAAACACGGCACAAACGGCGGAAAGGAGCGTCCGTCACCCCGTCCATAGGGCTCAAAATGGTATTGGGGAACACCTCTAAGTCCCTAAGTTTGAAGGACTTAACTGCCGGTTTTAAACTTTCAACATCTTTCAACATATTAACAACAATTATCCACAAAAAGTCCGCAAAGTGTGCCCGAAAAAAATATTTAATTTCATGGGCAAGTATACACTAAATCATTGATAAACCTATATTTACGACGTGGCAAATATAACTAAACAAACTCTCATTCAAGAAATCGCCAAGTCCACTGGATTTGTGCGTAACGATATCAAGACCGTCATCGAACAGTTCCTCGACCTGGTGGGCGAAAAGCTGATCGAAGGCAACACTATCGAAATCCGTGGTTTCGGTACCTTCAGTTGCAAGCCCCGTAAGGCTCGCCCAGCCCGCAACCCTCGCACTGGCGAAACTGTCCTCATCGAAGACCGCCTTGTTCCTACCTTCAAGTTCAGCAACGACATCAAGGACAAGATCAACTCCATGGAAGCTCTTGTCGAAGGCGTCAACGCAGAACTGGAATCCAAGGACAGCGACGTCATTCTGGCAGTTGAATCTGCAGACGACGAAGCTTAACCCCAGCTTGCGCAAGTAGCGAAGTTTCACCACAAGCACGTGGCTGAAACAGGTTTGTTTTACACGCAGAAATTTTAAAGCCCCGGTTCTAGACCGAGGCTTTTATTTTTTATCGTGAAGGCATTACTAAGGCGTGTCCGTGTACCGCCTTTAGCCTTTGATGTTCCTTGTCCAGATGAACTCCCATAAATCCCATTTGGAAATACAGTGAAGTTGTCTCTGTAAGCCTTTTCCATTGGATTGTAATATAGGAGGTTCCCCTCGGCAAATCATTTTCTTTCATAGGGGACTTCCAGTCGGTTCTTCTTTTAGGCTTGCCTCCTCCTTTCCAAGGATCTACAGCCATATAGGGGAAAAACCTATTGAGCCAACCGTTAATGCCACCTATGGCTCCACTGTTCTTTCCAGCTGAAAGGTACTTGTAGATGCCTCTCCAAAATTCCATTTTGATATTGCCGTCGTAGGCTGCAATAAACTGGTCTAGGATGGGATTGACTTCCTTTGCCCACCAGCCCATATTCAGTTCCTTGGCCAGCTGGTTATACTTCTTTTTTAGTAAAATCCAGTCTTCCTTTTCGCCCTTCACAAGAATTTCGGGAATGCCGCAAAGTGTCGAAAATTCATAGGAATAATACTCCGATGCCACAGAAAGAATCATGGCCTTCGCCACGTTGGCATGAATGGCGGTGGTGGTAGAGAAACTTGCGTTGAAAGCGTCCATTGTCTTTGGGGGTAGCTTAGAACCCAGCGAGTCAAAAAGTGCAAAAGTGGTTTTATCCCATTCCTCAGCAGAGGAGGTTACTCTAAGACTATCATTTCGTACCACCAATGCGGTATCGGCCTTAGGCAGCACAAACTTCTTTTTTAACGCTTCACGGTTGGCAGAAACATGAATACGGGTTCCATCTAAAATCAAAAGCCAAATGTCGTCGGGAGAAATTTCAACGGAGTAATGATTTGCAAATGCTTCACCCACCATGGCGATAAAAGGATGGAAAATAAGCCCGGACCGGATATCGATTACATCACTTTCAGTATAGGATTCAGAAAGTATGGCAAGCTCTCGAATCTCATACAAGCCCATATGAAACCAATCGGGTTTTACAGGCATTGTCTTGTAATTCAAAGAGCCAGGCTTTACATCAGGATCCTTGATGGACACATCGGCAAAAGATACCGCAGCAAAAAACAGTGCCGCTATAACAACGATTTTATTCATTGCAATCTCCCAACCCAAGTATTTTTATTTCGTCAAACTAGCCACTTCTTCTTCTGTCATAAAGCGCCAGCCGCCTCTGCCCAAGGTCAAATCCAACTGGACAGGACCAATGGCCTCGCGGGTCAAAGTTATCACGTGGTTGCCAACAGCGGCGAACATGCGGCGCACCTGATGGTACAGGCCTTCACCGATGGAAATGACGATGGATTCACCGGTGGTGTTTTCTTCCGTAACGTCCACCTTCTCCACTACCAGTTCTCGGGCAAGCACCGGACGGCGTTCGTCCTTCAACATCACGCCCTTCAGGAGTTCAGCTTTCTGTTCTTCGGTAAAGGGGCGAGCCAATTCCACGCGGTACTTCTTCAGGTAACCCTTCTTGGGGCTCTCCACCTTATGGATAAAATCGCCCTGGTTCGAAAGCAGGATAAGTCCAGAGGAGTCCGCATCCAGACGGCCTACGGACTGCAGGCCCATAGCGGTAAAGCGTTCCGGCAAAAGATCGTAAATAGCCTGATGGTCGCGAGCATTGTGGCTGCACTCCACATCAAGAGGTTTGTCCATCATGATGTAAAGTTTTTCAACCGTAGGAACTTCCTCGCCGTTGACGGTAATGAACTCGGGGCGACTCTTGAATTCCACAAAGGGATCGTCCACCACGTTTCCATCCATTTCAACCATGCCAGCGCGAATAAGAGCGCGGGCTTCCTTGCGGGAGCCAAAACCCATAGAGGCAACCAAACGTTCCAAAGTCAATGCAGGCACTAATCTTCCTCCGCCAAAGCTTTAACAATCTTAGATCTAATCCAGCCCAGTTCCGGCAATTCGTGGGTCTTAAGCACGCGGGCCCTGCGACGCCAGAACTTGAAAGCAACAATTCCACCATAGAACAATGCGGTAAAAATGACTCCAAAAATTCTAAACACATTTATGGAGCCTTGAATTTCGCCCTGAGCGCAAAGTTCATGATCCCGGGTCCAATCCATACGAAGATCCCAGGCCCCCACAAAGGGGAAACTTTTCAAAATGCCATTGAGAGCGGCGCCGTAGCCCATGTTCTCGTAGTTTCCGCGAAGCCCTTCCACAAAGCAGTCGTTGAACTTGATTCGGAACAAACGAAGCAGCGACGCCACGAGTTTTTTTACAGCCCAGAAGGCGGTGCTATCAAATTCCGGAGTAAGGATAATGGTCCAGAATTCGGTTTCAGTGAGCTTGGGCTCTTCGGTTTTCGGCTTTTCTTCTGTCGAGGATTGCGCAGGCTTTTCTGGTTGCACAGACTTTGTCTCGGTGGGCTGCGCAGGAAGCGGTTCTTCTTCGGCGGCCTTCAGTGCTTCCAGTTTTTCCTTATTCTTTGCCGGCGCGGAGGCGGTCACCTCCCGAGGTTCAGCAGCAGTCTCTACCTTCGGAGCAGGTTCTTCCGGAGTCTCTTTTTCAGCGGACTCTACCTCAGGCGTTTTGAGCTCTGAGTGCTCGCTCTCGATTTTCCTTGTCTCAGGAACCTCGGGTTCCGTCTTTTTCTTAGGCGGCACATAAGTCGGCGCAAAATCTGCGTCATCCAGGTCATCTTCCTTGTCGGACCCTACCTTGAACTTTTTCTTCGCCTCGTGCAGAACTTTCTTGAACAGATAGATCTTGGCATTCGCCCCGAACAAGTCAGCCCTAAACTCGATTCTAAAAACAAAGGAAAAGAAAAGAACAACCAGCGCCACCAAAACAATGATAGCGCCAAGGATCGTCCATAGGGAAATTCCGGTCAAGGGAATTACTTCTCCGCTTCGTCAGCCTTCTTGCTAATAACGTCGATGAGTTCTGCGAAGCTCTTGGTCTTCAAGATCTGGCCGAACTGTTCCTTGTAGTTACGGGCAGTGGACAAGTCATCGATAACCAAGTCCCAAGCCTTCCAGGCTCCGTTGACCTGACTCATCTTGTATTCAAGAACAGATTCCTTGCCCTTGTTCCAGAGGTGAGCAACAACGGAAGCTTCTTCGCCGTTCTTCTTCATCTTGGCGGGTTCATAAATGGTGGAGTCGGCGCGGTACAGTTCTAGGCGCTTTGCACTGGAGTTGCGGACCATGCGCTGGAATTCAGCCACGAACTTTTCCTGGGAGGCGGCGTCCTGCTTTTCCCAGTCGCCCTTAGAAAGGGACTTCTTGGCAAGCAGTTCAAAGTCAAAGGATTCGTTGAGCAAGACCTTCACGCGTTCAGTTTCCTTGGCGTTACGGCTGGACTTCTTCAGCAGGGCCTGCAGTTCCACGTCCTTCTTCTTGATGGCGGCAACAGGATCTTCGGCAGCGAAAGCCATCAGGGAAGCGCAAGCAATTGCGATCATAATCTTCTTAAACATACATCCTCACTTATTTCAATTTTTTACTTCATAAACTGTTCGCGGAATTCCTTCAGGGACATGCCCATGGAGGCGATCAGCTGAGCAAATTCAACATTGTACTTGCACACGGCAAAGTAATAGTCCTTCTGCATGGTCACGTTCTGAGTGTAAGCCGTAACCAAGTTGCCGGTCTTGGACTTGTCCAGATCATACTGCATGGCAGCGCCCTTCAAAATTGCTTCCGATGCACGGAGGCTTTCCTTAAGAGCGTCCATCTTATCCTTGGCAGCAAGAACCTGGTAATACTGTTCTTCGGCCTTAGCCTTTAGACCGTTGGCCGCATAAGCGTCCTTCAACTGCAAACCGCGATATGTAGTTCTTGCAGTGCGGAACTTTTCCCAATTCTTCCAGAAATTCAAGTGGTAACGAAGGCCAAGACCAATGGCACCTTCCAGCTTGTTCACAGCATCTTCTGCAAAGGCGTTCTTCTGCATGATGTTTCGGTTGCCAGCCCAGCTCTTCACATATTCAAACTCACCCATCACAAAGAATTCAGGAGCAAGTTTTGCCTCTGCCAAGTCCATCTGAATCTTGCGGGCGCGTAAACCCGCATTCAGTTGCTTCAATTCAGGATGATTTATAGAAACCGTATTCAGGACTTCATCCAAGCTGGGCAATCGTTCCGGACGTTGCGTCAAGGCCGAGTCCTCTGCAGCAAAAGAATCATCTTCGCGCATGTTCAAGGAAAAGCGAATGGCAAGCATCACTCGTTTCATACCAAGATCAGCTTCAATCACACCCTCTTTCACCGTGTGCATTTTGGCCTTAAGGTTCAGCAAGTCCATTTGGGAAACATTTGGATCGTCATCATCCAAAGCTTCTTCCAACTGATCATAAGCCTTGTCCACCATGGACTGAGCCTGCTTTGCAACCTTCTGCATTTCCTTTGCCAGCAGATAGTTGTAGTAGTAAGTCTGCAGCTCCACATCCTTTTTCAAGACCTTGTTCTGTATTTCAAAGGTTTTTTGTTCCAGGTCCGCTTCCAAGGCCTTCTTGCCGGCCTTGTATTGGCCCAAGTTCAAGGGCTGAACGAACTTACCCTGAATTCCCCAGAACGGGCCCATTTTCTTAAAGTCGTAAACTTTGGTGGTGTCAAAACCATGGACCTCATCGCCAGTAATATCGTCTTTCAAACCGGGAGCCGGGCCAACCATCATGGCGATGTAGAAGGTAGGCAGAATAGCCTCAGCCTTCAATGCCGAGATCTTATTCTTCTTTTCTTCGGTCCCCTGCCACATTTCGGCAACCTGGGGATCCATAGCGACGCCTTCTTCCACAAAGCGAGAAACGTCATAGCGAATTTCTCCAGCCATGACCAAGCTTGCCAAAAGCGTTACTATTAAGCAAAACACCATGGAAACAAAAATACAAAATGGAGGGCCTTGCGACAAACCCGGCCACAAGAATACAGCCTATATAAAGTTGATTTTGATAAGGCTATTATATTTGGAAATCACATGGTCATAATATCGGGTCGGAAGTTCCGTTCCCTGCTCCAACATACGGTCCACTGCAGAATGGCCCAAGTTGTAGGCGATCAAGGCCTCCTTCCAGCTACCGTATTTGGCCATAAGCTTGATCAAGTAGGCTGAGCCCACAACCACGTTGATTTCCGGTTTCAACAAGTCTTCTTCGGTTTCGATTTTAAGACCAAAGTGAATGGCCATCATCTTTGCCGTTTCCAGCTTAATTTGCATCAAGCCAAGAGCTCCCGAGAACTTACCCGAGCGTACGCGGCCACGAGCATTTGGGTTTCCATGACTTTCCTGGGCAACCACAGCCAAAATCAAAAGTGGATCCACAGTGTATGTTCGAGAAATTTGCCAGATCTGTTCCGTCAGCATGGTTCGCTGCTCCTGGGTCAAGCGATCCTTGGAAAGGTAGGCCAAGGCCTTATCGATTTTCACGAAATCAATAGTCCACTTGCCCCATGTGGAAAGCTGCTCCAGGTCTGCGCGAAGCTGAACCTCTTTTTTGGCCAACTCCGTTCCCTGAGCTTGGTGAGTAAACCAAGAAGAGAAAAATAATCCAACGCAGCCAAACCAAATCAGAATGGCAACGCTCAAGGTCACATAGGATATGCGAAAATTACTTTTCAAGGCGAGAGTTCTCTAAGTATTCCAGGTATCCCACCCACTCCTGAATCAATCCAAAGGAGCTGAGCATGGTTGTGTCCTGCACCACTCCAAGTTTACGAAGAGGGCCTATGGAGGATTCCAGCTTATCAATTTCGCGGATGTAGCGTTCCTTCTGATTCTGAAGAGCGATAATCTGAGCCTGCTTATCAGAAATGTCACGGCCTTGGGTAGACACAATCACAAATAAAGTAATCAACAAGCCCAGCATCAATGCAAGGAAGGAGACTGCGACACCTGGGCTCAAGGTAATTCCGGAACGAATGCCATAGTGCAAACCGATCTGCTGCAACTGCTTCTTTGTGCCAGACTTTTTATAGGCGGCGCGGTTCTCGTAGATTTCAAAGATATTCTGATAACCGGAGAAATAACTATACAATTCCTCGGAATCAAAAATCAAGATCAGGGCGGACTTCTGGGCCTTTACGCCATTCAAAAGCTCCAGGAAAAAGCCAATGTATCGATCGCTGGTAAAATGGGCGTTCTGCAAATTCAAGAAAAAGAAACAGCCGGGGCCATCCACCAGCATGGCAAGTTTTTCCTTTACCGCAGAGAACTGGGCAAAACCCAAGGAACCCGACAGAGAAATTTCAACGTCGTTGCCGCGGGATTCCACCTGAATATCAATAAGATCAGACTTCATTTTTTATCCCTTGGTAAAACGAACGCGGAAGCCGTAGGTTGTTTCTTCGGAATTGCCCAAGGCGATTTTCCAGAAGGGGAAAATTCGTACACCCTGGAAATCTTCGGGAGCAGCGGAGGCAGAAGCACTGAACAGCGGTGAAAGCAGCAAGGAAACAGGCTCGTCGAATTCAAGGAGCAACTTGCCGGAGGTTTCCTTATCTAGAATTTCAAGGGAATGAGCATCGGGATAAATCAACGGTTCCTGGTAATCGAAACCGAAGGACTTGCCATCAATTTTCACATAGCCCTTACGGTCGCCGTTTGCAAGGAGACCAGCCTCCAGAAGAGTTCCGAAGAAACCCTTGAAGGGAGCAAACGCAGTGTTCTGAATTTTGTAATTGAGAGTAAAATCAGAACCGGCAGCAGATAAGCCAAAGCCCTTTTCCACATGGACAACGCCGTTCTGTACAGTTCCGTTCTGTTCGCCCAAAGTAAAAGGTTGCTCCGACAGCAACTGGATATCTGTACCGTCTTCGTGACGTTTAATCTGATAGTCGTAAGGAGCATTCAGCACGCCTTCGCGGTCGAACAACTGCTGGTCCAACTTCGCTGCAGGGAAATCTGCGTTGGGCAGCAAGAAATCCATAAAACCAAGAGCGGGTTCACCATCACCACGCCAAGCACCAAGCATGCTGAATTCCGAATTCTTTCCGTTGAGAATACGAAGCACGCCGCCGCCAGAATAATCCAGCATAAAAGAGTAGGAGTGGTTTTCTGCCCAAATCAGTTTGCGACCTTCCAGCATGAAGTCTGCAATTTCCAAGCGGATTCCATCGAAGGAAATGGACTCAGCCAACTTGTTTGCCGCTTGCATCAGGAATCGAGAGCCCCACCAGCGGACCATGGGCGAACGCATACCTTCTACGCCAGGCATGTCGCGGTAGTAAATGGGCGACATGGCAGGCATAAGCTGCAAGAAAAACTCCTGACGAGCCTTGTCCTTAAGGCCTGCCGCACCGCGGCGGAACAAGGAAAGCAAAGACTTATGGAGCAAGTTCACTTCAGGGCGACGAACCAGCAATTCACGGCATGTCTTTGCCGTCATTGGCAAACCGATGCGACGACCTGCAGAAAGCAGAAAACTGATACGACCTTCGGAAGTCTGCTCATTCACGACATTACTTATGGTCTTTGTCTGCAAGTCATTAGTTTCTACAAAATCAATAAGACGTTCAAAGAAAGGAACGATATCGCCAGGTGTAGGAGGAATGTCCAGGGCGACCACCGCAGTCTTGCCGCCTCGGCAGTATGGTTCCGCAATTTCCTGCCACTGGAAGTCATCGTTCTCAATTGCCTTCGAGAGACTTTCAGATACAGGAACCACTCGCAAGAAGGAACCTTTATCTTCTACAGAGAACCATCCGGATACAGGCGTAGTACGGCCAAGGGCATCCTGCAATGCAGACTCCTGGACCAAGGCGTATTCAAAACGATTTTTTTCTAGAAGTTCCGTCATCTCCATTTCCCACACCATGGAGGAATTGAAGTAGCCGCTGGGCTCGACGCCGAAATGCTTCCACAAAAGTTTTCGGTGCTCTTCCAGCTGAATAGACTGAAGCTCCGACGGGAACAGCGGAAGCATGGGATCGTGATAGCCACCGCCCAAAATCTCTAGGTAATCATCTTCAATAGCTTTCTTGAAACGCCCAAACATCAGGGGACGCGCAGCTTTGCTTGCCGCCTCCAACGTGGGACCGTCCATAAAAATCGAAAAACGAACTTTGCCGGAATCCAGCATTTTGCTCATGCCGGAAAGCAAGTTGCCAGCAACGGAATCAAGCTTACCGTAAACCGTTGAAGGAGGCAACTGCAACACAATAGACAGCGTGGGTTTCATAACATTAAGAATAGCAAAAACAACGGCACATCGCTGCAGAAATCTGAAGGATGTTGACGCAGAACATGCTCAAGTAAAAAAGCCGCGAGCCGCAGCCGTAGTCCGCTACGTTCGACGGACGGTTTTACGTCCGACGCCTAGCAGGGCAAGGCGCGAGCGCCCGTGGCGTACTCAGGTACGCGAGGACGCGAGCAACGCCGCCATGCGACGGCGATGGGCGTAAAAACGAAAAAGCCCCCCTCGAGGTTTACCTCAAGGGGGGCGTGAATCCAGCAGCGACCTACTCTCCCGGGCCCGG
>JAZLKF010000029.1:0-154018 GCA_045597525.1 Fibrobacter sp.
TGAACTTTTCCTTGACCACGTCCTTCCAATAATGATGGCCGTTCTCGTCGTAGGCCAGGACCGATTTCGTGACCTGTTTTGTCTCCATTTGCACTATACCTGCCTTTTTGTATAGTGTCAACTTTTTTCAGGATAAGACAGGGCGATATGGAACGTTTTGCGATGAAACAGCTAGTCCAGTGGAAAATGCGCAAGGACCGCAAGCCGCTGATTTTGCGTGGAGCTAGGCAAACTGGCAAGACCTGGCTTTTGAAGGAATTCGGCAGGACCGCCTTTTCTGAAACGGTCTATATAAATTTCGAAAACGAGCGCCGCCTACAGGACCTGTTCTCCGAAAATTACGATATTCGAAGAATTATCACCACCATTGAATTGAACTACGGAAAAAAAATCGACCCCGAGAACACCCTTATAATTTTCGACGAAATCCAGGCCGCAAAGGGCGGCTTAACATCACTCAAATATTTTTACGAAGATGCGCCCCAATACGCCATTGTCGCAGCAGGATCGCTTCTCGGAATTGCACTACACGAAGGCCTCTCGTTCCCAGTGGGTAAAGTTTCCTTCCTTGATCTTGCGCCCCTTTCTTTTTTCGAGTTTTTACATGCAGCAAAAAAGGACATGCTTTGCGAAGCCATTTGTAACGGTCAATGGGACGTACTTGCCCCCTTTCACGAAGAACTTTTGGCCTTGCTCAGGAATTACCTGTTTGTAGGCGGAATGCCCGAAGTGGTAAAAAAATGGGTTGAAACCAACGACTTCTTTGAAGCTCGGGAAATCCAGCGCGAAATCCTGCGTTCATATGCAGCGGACTTTTCAAAGCACGCTCCAAGGGAGCAGATTCCGCGCCTGAACATGGTGTGGGACAGTCTCCCCGCGCAACTCAGCAAGGAAAACAAAAAATTTGTATATGGGATTATCCGGGAAGGCGCCCGCGCCAAGGATTTTGAAATTGCCATAGAATGGCTTTGCGATTGCGGACTGGTTCTAAAGTCACACCGGGTCAAGGAACCGCGAATGCCGCTGAAATCTTACCAGGACACGCACGTGTTCAAGCTCTTTATGCTAGACGTGGGCCTGCTTGGAGCGTCAGTCGGGCTAGACACCAAAACGCTGATTGACGGGAACAGCATTTTCACGGAGTTCAAGGGAGCCATGGCCGAGCAGTTCGTGATGCAGGAACTTTGCACGACCTCTCCCGATTATCTTGGATACTGGACCAACGAACGGAGCACTTCCGAAGTGGATTTTATTCTGCAAAAAGATGGCCAGATAATCCCCATTGAAGTCAAGTCCGGCGAAAATTTGAAGTCCCGCAGTTTTACCTTGTTCTGCGAAAAATTTAAACCCGACCGCGCCGTAAAGACATCTACGCAGCCGTTCCACGATAACGAGAAAGTATTGAACATTCCCCTTTACGGAATTGGGGCGTTAATGAAGTGATAGGGTTTAGCCTATAGAAAACGCCCCAAGGGATTGGAACCCTGGGGCGTTTGTTTAAAGGCTTTGCTTCGCTAAGCCTTGTCTAGGCGTTATTGCCTCTGTAACGCAACGAACCGAGAATGCGAAGGACTTGTCTTCAGGGCTGTCCTCTACGAGGCCACTGCCACCGAACAAGGAGAAAGCGAAAAAGTCATTGTACTCCGTGGAAGACCATAAGCGGACGTTGACGCCAAGGTCCTTAAACTCTCCGCCGTCGCAGTATCCACCAGCAAAGTGATGAGAGTAATCAATAGAATCAAAATTCCACACCAAATCTGTCTTAATGCTCGCCATGCTATATTTGCCAGGCAAAAACCAACCGCTAGGGCAGGCATCCATTGCAGCATTCCATGTGTAAAGGCGACCGTACTTGGAGCAGTTTGCACTTTCGTTATTATAGCAGCCGCTCCAGCCATAGGTACCCATGCTAGAAACATCACCCGGATCGTAGTTCAAATTCTCGGCCATCCAGGTCAAGGTGCCGATGGTAACGGTTTTGTAGGTTTGTCCATCACGTTCATCTACCAGTGTACCATAGGAAACTTCACCACTGGCAGAGTGGTTCGTGCTCCCCTGATCCGACGTCTCGTTTGATTGTGTTGACGAATTGTTGCCACCAACATTTCCACCAACATCTGGAGTTGCCATACCGTTAGGATCTATAACTTCAGTCCCAACTTGTTGTGTATTCCCTGGAGCCTGTGTTGACGAGTCATCGCCACAGGCGGCAAAGAAAGCGGCAGCAAAAGGCAAACCAACAGCAATTATTTTTGAAAATTTCATTTTTTCTCCTTGTTTTTTAAAGTAAACTTATGAGCGCAAGCGTTCAACCTAGATTGAGTTACTTTAACCCGCGCTCTTACGTCGGATTGAACAATTTCCTTAGACATAGCCCTTTTCGAATCGTCTGGCGACAATCTAATACTGCGGACCAAACTTTTAATGTCTTTTAACGGAACCTGTAGCGCCATCTTATCGTCCAGAGAAACATCCCTTCCATAAATCATAATACGGATTTCTCCCTCGAACATAAATGACTTTCGTTTCAACAACATCAGTTTCAAAAAATCCGTGTCACTGAAAATTTCCGCATCAGCCGTCTTTGGAGATTCTATTTCTTCAATGGGTACGTAGTTCACGCCAGACACATAAACCTTTGCATCTTTGCCAGCAACATAATCATCCAATATTTTCAGAAGAGTTCCAAAACGATATGTCAAACGAACAAGGTCATTTTCATGATCCTTATCGTACATCACCCACGCTGCAGCTTCGTTATCAGCGGCATTAACAGTCACACACATGCATGCTAGACTTTTCTTTGTAAAGTTTTTCGCCTTTTTGTAGTTACCTTGCGCAAAGCGTTTTTCCATGGGATCATCCCATTTTTCCGGGGATACAAAAAACAGAGCCGGATTTTCACTCGTAAACATATCCTTCACATGTGGGTAATGCATATACCTATATACAGGAAGATCTTCCAAGGAAATATCACTATTCCTCTTTTTGTAAATAGGTCCCAGGAACTCTACATGCTTCAAGCCAAGACGCTTATTAAAAACATCACTCAGTTCACGCTTACTGTATCTATCGTTGCCCATACAAAATTCATCTTTTTACTTGCTCGCTCTAAATGTAAACAAAAAAAAACAATGTCAAGTAAATTTTGCAAATAGGGCTAATTTTCAGCAATTTTCCGATTTTTTTTATTTATATTGCGTAAAAAACAACCCGCGAGACCCATTTTTGGACCTCTTACCTGGATCCTCGGGCCTCGAACCTACAAAACAGGAGATATCCATGGCTTTTAATCAGCTGGACAAGCCCCAGGCAGGCGACACCATCGCCATTATGACCACCAACCACGGCGTGATGAAGCTCCGCATTTTCGTGGACCGCGTTGGCGAATGCGCAACCAATTTTGTTGAACTGGCAGAACAGGGCAAGTACGATGGCGCGCCCTTCCACCGCATCATTTCTGGCTTCATGATCCAGGGCGGCGACTTCACCAACCGTAACGGAACCGGCGGCCACGCTGCAGGCGGTCCGGGCACCACCATCGGCGACAAGTACGATCCGTGCCTCACCCACATGCGCGGCGCACTCAGCTGGGCAAAGACTATGATGCCCCACTCCATCGGCTCCCAGTTCTTCATTGTCCACGGCGAAGACGTCCACTTCCTGGACCATCCGGCAAACGGCGGCCCCGCAGAAGGCTACTCCGTTTTCGGCCAGCTCTACGAAGGCTTTGAAGTCCTGGACGAAATCGCAGGCGTAAAGACCGACCGTCGCGACGCACCGTTCGAAGACGTGATCATCGAATCCGTGAAGATCGAAAAGGCTTAATTTAGGCGTTTCAAACTCGTTTGAGAAAGACGCAGGGTAAAACCTGCGTTTTTTTGATTAAAACGGAGCTGCGAGAGCTACCCCCGCGTAGGAATCAAAAAAATCCGTCTTTTTTTTCTTTGCCCCTTGACAAATAGCAAATAAATTTCAATATTTGGGTCACCTCTCGGGGTTATAGCTCAGTTGGTAGAGCGCCTGCATGGCATGCAGGAGGTCAGGAGTTCGACTCTCCTTAGCTCCACTGAAAAGAGACTCGCTGAAAAGCGGGTCTTTTTTTTATTTTCTAAACCTTCTCAAATTTACAGGTTTTGTCCGCACAGCATCCTACAACTAAATACAACGCTACTTTGTTTGTGCAACCTTTCTGACGATGTAAGATTTTTGTATTTTTTATGAAGTAGAAAAGAGGATCAATATGACCAAGGTTTGGAATACTTTTTCAAAAATCCTTTTAAGCAGCTTCGTCGCTTTATCCGTAAACACATTCGCTGAGGAATGCGATGAAGAAACCATGGACGCCTTCGCCTACGAAGACTGCGTCAAGGCACAGAACGGAGCCGTCATTGACGACTCAAACTACGGCAGCAACGCTCCCGAAATAAAGGCTCCCGTTCCTGCGGAACAGAAGTATTCCCCCTTCGGTAAGGAAGCCTACCTGACGTCCTCCTTCGGTGAAAACCGCGGCACCCGCTATCACGCTGGCCTAGACTATTCCACCCAAATGGAAGAAGGCTGGCCCATCTACGCACCTGAAGATGGCCGCGTCAAGGAAATCCGAGTTTCCCCCTTCGGATACGGCAAGGTAATGTTCTTCCAAGGCAACAGCGGAAAGACCTGGGTTTTCGCACACCAAAGCAGCATTGGAGTCTTGGACGATGCAGTAATGCGCCAGCAGTACGCCTCCAAGAAAAACGACGTCACTATCAAGCCGGGTAAGGCCTACAAAAAAGGCGACACTCTGACATTTGCCGGAAGTTCCGGAATCGGAAATCCCCACTTGCACCTTGAAGTGCGTTTGGATAACGACCGCGTCGTAAACCCCCGCCTGTTCAACACCGAAGTTTCAGACACCATCGCGCCCCAAGTTTTCGGCGCTGCAGTCTGGCAAGGCAACGAGCTCGCATTCACCTCTTCTGAAGCCATCGATAAGGGATGTGTCGTCACCCCCGTCAAGAACGAGTTCAAGTTGAACCTTGCCGTTAAGATCGTTGATTACAGCCGCGAGCCCAAGGACAATCCCATGTCCGTCCGTCGCATAACAGTCTGGCGCTACGATGAAAAAATATTCGACCAAAAATTAGACACACTGCGTTTCAGCAAAATGGCCCAAATCCGCGACCAACTCCTTTGGGCCGAAGAGGCTGACACCGCCGGCGACTGGCATGTTATTGATGCAAAGATTGCTCCGCTCTCCACCTACACCATGGAAATCGAAGACTTCGCCGGAAACGTAACCACCAAGAAATTCAGTTTCCATCCCAAGTGCAAGGGCAATGTGGACCTGCAGATGACCAAGGTTCAGACCTCCCCCCTGTTCACTTACCTGAGCCGTCCCATGCTGGACTTGTTCCGTTGCGAAAACGGTATGAAGTTCTCCGCCATGAAAAAGGACGAGGTTCTCGCTGAAGATCTTTGCAGCGTATATAAGATCCATAAGCCCATGCTTTTAGGCAAGATCATGGAAACCTATCCTGAAATGACTGGCATCCGCTACGCGGCAGACGCCGCAGCAACAGGCGATGGCAAGGCTGTCGATGAAATGATCGAAGTATTCGGATACGGCCGCTATCAAACCAGCGTAAACTGGAATTCCAACCTTGGCGACATTAAGATTAGCCAAAAAATAACCGGCATTCCCGCAGCAAAGGATTCTGCAATCCGCGTTCTTGCTATTACAAAAACCCGTACAGACAGTCTTGACTTCATTGAATTCCACCCCAAGGGAATGCAATTGAAGAACTGGAACGTTTGCATCGAGAACAAGGAAAACAACGCCCCTCTCTACTGGCTTGGGGAAACCAGCCGCAACTGGTTCATCTTTAGCAAGCAAACCAAGGGCAAGAACCGTTGCGCAAGCACCAATGAACTTCGCGACATCGCAAACATCGACAACCAAGAAGCCCCGACCTTAGGATTCCCCTACTGGGACAACATGATGATTGGCGGCGTTCGCCAGTCGGCTCTGAAAGTTCCTCTGATGTTCAAGTATGACGGCGTCGAAAACGGCAACGCAATCACCGTGAAGTACAAGAACAAGTGGATTGCTGCAGAATACGATTCCGAACCTCGCGAAATCATCATCGAAGGCGAAAGACTTCCGGATGCAGGCGAAGACGTGACCATCCAGATTGTAGACGAAGCCGGCCACAAAGTTTCCTACGACATTACAGTTCCTGAGATGTGACGAACCGAGTGCTGCGAAAAATGCTTGCATTTTTCATAGCCGAGGTGAGGAGCAATGCACTGCGAAGCAGTGCCAATGTAAAGAACCGAGTGCTGCGAAAAATGCTTGTTCAACGAACCGCTCCAGTGTAATTCAAAACAAAAAGTCCTGCGAGAACTTCGCAGGACTTTTTTTTGATTCTATCGCTTGCGGCCCTCCAGAATGACGTCGGGGTGTTACCGTGAGCCAGCGGCGACTCATCTTTATGAGTTGTCGAAGGCGAGAGGACGCGAAAAGCGTAGGTTCTCCACCTCACGTACTGAGAGTCCGGTCTATTTAGCGGCTGCAGTCAGCAACTTGGTAATTGCACTCACGTATTCAGCCGGGTTCGGCAGCGGGCTACCTTCGGCAAGCAGAGCCTGACCGTAGAGAGCCTTGGGCCAATCACCCAGATCAGCACCAGCTTCGGACTTGCTCTTAAGCATTTCGCAAATGGGGTGCGTGGGGTTGATTTCAAGAATACGCTTAGACTTTGGAATGTTGGTCTGGCCCATGGCCTTCATCATACGTTCCATCTGGGCGCTCATGGCGTCGTCGCTTGTCACCAGGCAGCAGGGGCTGTCCTTCAGGCGGCTAGACACGCGAACTTCCTTGATGTCTTCGTCAAGAATCTTCTGGAGGTTTTCGCAAAGGCCCTTGAAGATGCCCTTGTTTTCTTCTTCAGCCTTCTTTTCTTCGACCGTCTTTTCGAAGTCAACGTCACCGCGGGAGATGTCGTGGAACTTCTTGTCGCCGAATTCGGTGAGAGAAGACATCATGAATTCGTCGATGCCGTCGCTCATGAGAAGCACTTCGTAGCCCTTGGCCTTGAAGGCTTCCAGCATGGGGTTAGACTTCACTGCATTCTTGTCGCCAATGAGGTAGTAGATTTCCTTCTGGCCTTCGGGCATGCGTTCCACATACTGTTCCAGGCTTACCAACTTGCCTTCTTCGGTCTTGGTGCTTTCGAAGCGAATCAGCTTCTTCAGTTCATCAAGATGTTCCCAGTTCATGTAGAAGCCTTCCTTAAGGACCATGCCCAGTTCCTTCCACCAGGCTGTATATTTTTCTTCGTCCTTGGACATGTTCTGCAAAGCTTCCAGAGTCTTCTTGATGACATGCTTACGGATGTTGGTCACGATCTTGTTGGACTGCAGAATTTCGCGGCTCACGTTCAGCGGCAAGTCTTCGGATTCAACCACACCGCGGACAAAGCGGAGCCAAGGCGGCAACAGGTCCTTGCAGTCGTCCATGATGAAGGTCTTCTTCACATAGAGCTTCAGGCCGTGCAATGCATCGTTCTGCCAAATGTTGTAGGGAGCCTTGGAAGGAATGTACACCAGGTTCCAGAATTCCAGGGAACCTTCGGCGTGGCTGTGGCTCCAGCAAGCAGGTTCGCCACCATCGTGGCAAATCACGTTGTAGAATTCCTTGTACTCTTCTTCCTTCACGTCCTTTTCGGACTGGCGCCAGAGAGCGGTCTTGTCGTTCAGCTTTTCTTCGTCCTTCACTTCCAATTCGCCCTTGTCGTTCTTGGTGGGCTCCGGATGGAAGAAGATGCCGTAGTTCACGAAGCCGCTGTACTTCTTGACGATATCCTTGATGCGCCATTCGCTGGTGAAGTCTTCGGAATCTTCGTCGTCCTTCAGGTACAAGGTAATCTTGGTTCCCACTTCGTTACGGGGGCATTCGGAAATTTCAAATTCGCCGGTGCCTTCGGAAGTCCAGAGGTAGCCCTGGGTTTCGCCAGCCTTAAGAGTCAGGACTTCAACCTTCTTGGCCACCATGAAGATGGAGTAGAAACCCACACCGAACTGACCGATAAGATCCACGCTGGACTTGTCGGAATCCTTGAGATTCTTGATAAAGTTCTTGGTGCCGGAACGGGCGATGGTACCCAGGCAGTTGATCAAGTCTTCCTTGTTCATGCCGATACCGTTATCGGTAATGGTCAGCTTCTTCTGGTCCTTGTTCACATCAATGTCGATGCGAAGCTGGGTGCCGGTGGGCAAAAGGCTAGAATCAGAAAGGGAAAGGAAACGACGCTTATCCAATGCGTCTGCTGCGTTGGAAACCAGTTCACGGAGGAAGATTTCCTTGTTGCTGTAAAGGGAATTGATCATCAAGTTCAGCATGTCGCGAACTTCAGTCTGGAATTCCATTTTCTCAGTTGCCATGTTTTACGTCCTTTATGTTAAAATTTCAAACATCACCGTTCGTTCAAAGTTTCATTTTGAAACAAACCGGTAGTTTTTCCTTGTTTTCGCAGGTATAAATGCAAGAACCGTGCCAAGTTTAGGGGTAAGGATAAAGGAGAAAGGATAAAAAAAAGGAGTCGCGGTGGGCGGCTCCTTCGAAATGTTTTATATGAAGTTCGGATTAGTCGGAATTCTTGAGGCAACGGACATAGCGAGTGTCCCTTTTTGACTGTGCAGACATTTCAATATCATTAAGTTCAAAGCCAACTTTAAATCGCCATGCTCCTGTTGCGGAATTTTCCGTAGAAGACCATATATAGGCGCCTTGACTGTCATATCCATAATTTTTCGTAACAGTCAAAACACCAACAGGAACAGCAGAAAAACCAAAACGATCGGTTCCATCATCTACACCATCGTAAGATTTCCAATTCGCAGCAGGATTCTTTGATTTCAAGGACGTTCCAGCCCCTTCTCCATCATAGCCCACCAAATTCACAGCTTTAACATAATTTCTTAATTCACCCCACTCTGTAGAATCAGGAATATGCCAACCCTCAGGGCAAATTCCCTGTGCAGGAAAACGAACTACAGAATCCAAACCATTGGCCTTGGAAGCCCTCGTTGTATTATACACAAGATCCAGATTCATTGCAGAGGCCCAAGTATACCCTCGTCCACGAGAATAGCAAGAATCAAGACTGTTGTTAAAACAGTAACTCTCAACGCCACCGTCGCTATAATTCAGATTCTGTGCCATCCAAGTCTGCTTGCCGATTTCTATAGTGCGGTACACCTTGTTGTCACGCTTGTCTACTAGAATACCATACTTGCCTTCGGCCAGCATTTCTTGATTCAGGAATTCTGTTGTCACAGTATCATATTCGGCAACAAGATCCTTTCCATCTTCACCCTTATCACCCTTGTCGCCTTTTTCACCATTCAGCACAACGCCAACGGAGTCGCCACCGCAGACAATCTTGTACCCATTGTCAATTTCTTCGACACTGCAGCCAGCGCCAGCAGAGCCACTGGAGCCATTTTCACCATTAGAGCCATCGGTTCCATTCTCGCCGTCCTTACCATCGGCACCATCTTTGCCATCGGCACCGTCCTTGCCGTTCAGCGTCTGCCAATCACTGCCGTCGCAATAGAACACCGCTGCGGAATCCGTAACAAAGACCATTTCACCGACATTCTTTTCAGAGCACTTGCCAAGTTTCTCGCCGGCAGCCACCTGCTGAATTCCCACCTGAGTGATATTGGTGACTTCATCACCACAAGCTGACAAGCCAAATGCTGCCATCACCAGCGCACCTGCGCCAAGACCTAATGTCAATTTCTTCATAAGGACTCCCTTTTATTTACTCCGCAGGATATATGGCTTCCGCCGTCGCATAGTTAAAGCTCATGGTTTCCTTAGAACGGCCGTACCGATCAAGACCAGCACCAATTCGCACAAATCGAACTACCTTTTCAAAGCGATCTACAGAAATCAAATTGAAGCAATCCTGTGATTTTGTCCCTGACTCTCTCCAAGCATCACCCCATCCAGACCAATTCAAACCTGCAAGCTCGCTAAGGAAAACGACCTGGTTGGGATAATTAGGCAAACGTCCGACAGCATCCTGATGTCCGTGGCCGCCTAGCCAAGTCACAAACTCACCACCCTTTTGTATAAACTTATCAACGGCAACTTGAGCCTCCATAAGGTCATCCGCAGAGCCTATATGTTCCAAAGAGGTAAATGGATTGTTTTTCAACGGGATCGCATCAAAGCCTTCATGGCGACAAATTATCACGGCAAAGTCATTGTCCAAGGCATCGTCAAGAATAGAAACAAGCCAATTCGTCTGAGTTTCATCCCAATGATATTCATCTAAGACAATCAATCTTAGCTTTGTCAGTTCAGTCTTACTCCCCTTAACGATATCCTTGTAATAATACATCAAAAACTTGTCTTCAGCACTATCAGGCTGCGCAACGTTCCATGAAGACACATAGGGAGCAAAATAACGATTATAGACATCCTCAACGGGAACCATCCCATTGTCACTATTCCCCCATTTATAGTACACATCATGGTTTCCCAAAGTGTTCAGGAATTCGTTCGCTCTGGATTCTCCCCAGAATTCAAACGGATCCGACCAGTTTTCGAAAACATTGTCTCCCGTATGGACAACTTGGTCAATGTAATCCGAATAGGCATCGCTGAACTCCTTGATACGAGCAAGGTTTTCACCATCGCCATGAATATCGGTAAAATGCAGAAGAACAACTTGCATGTCTTCAAGTTTGTATCCGTCTCCCCTTTTCTGATGCACGAGATTCTCCATAACAGGAATCATCTCGGACTCCGGGTAGAAATCAAGAATTCCCGTGCCTACGCTATTCTCTTTTTCAATGTACAAAGTGTCCGTACTGCTGACATACAAAGTATCAACGCTACTGACGTACAAGGTATCAACGTTCGCTACATACAGCGTATCTACATGGCTTAGATACACGGAGTCAACACTATGAATATACAAGGTGTCTATGCTGCGGACAAAGACGGTATCAGTCTTTGAAAGAGAATCCTCTTCGATGATATCGAAGATTGCGCTGGCCTTTTCAGCAGAAAAAAGCTGTCGATTATCCTCAACACCGGCTACATCGGATTCATTACCACATGCAGCAAGCAACATAGCCAGTAAGCAAAGAATCCTAATTGGATAAGTTCTTCCTAGCATAAATCTCCCCTCTCAAAAAACTAAACATTCACACACTTAAAAAAATAGGTAGGCAAAAATCATTCGTCAACAAATATTTACAAATCAGTGAGAAGCCTCACACAAATAAAAAAGAACCGTCACAATAGCAACGGTCCCCTTCTTTCGAGTATATTCGTTCCGATTATTTAATAAAGATCAGTCCCAGAATGCCTGCAACCCACAGGTAGTAGCTAAAGTAGTGGAACTTGCCCTTCTGGACAAAAGCCATGAGCCACTTCAGAGCGATAATGCCGAAGATGAAAGCCACAATCATGCCCACCAGAAGTTCTGGGGTAAAGCCGCTGGCGTCTGCGCAAGCCAAGGCCTTTTCAGGCTTTTCAATGGCGTAGCGGGCTACGGTTTCGGGATCCTGGCACTTGACCCACTTGATCACATCGAGGAGGGCAGCACCGCCAACGGCAGGAATGCTCATGAGGAAGCTGAATTCGCCGGCGTACTTGCGGTTCACACCAAGGAAAATCATACCACTGATGGTAGAACCGCTACGGCTGATGCCTGGGATACAAGCAACCCCCTGCACCACGCCGGTCACCAAGGCGCGCCACCAGTTCATCTGTGCACCTTCGCATTCGGGATGCTTGCTGCCGGTCTTGCCCCACTGGGAAACGAACAGCAATGTGGCCGTCACCAGCAAGGCGCAGCAAACAGCGCGGGGATTTTCAAACAAACTTTCAAGCGGTTTCTTGAATCCAATGCCAATGATAGCCGTAGGGATGGATGCCAGTACGATGTAGCCCACTTCCTTCTGCTGGGTCTTGTCGCGGCGGATGCAACCCACGATCATGTCCACGATCTTCTTGCGGAACACCACGAAAATGGAAAGCAAGGTTCCTGCGTGGAGCATGATGTCAAAGAACATGCCCGCTTCTTCCATGCCCAGCAATTCCTTGCCAAGGACCAGGTGACCGGAACTAGAAATAGGGAGAAATTCTGCGAGGCCCTGCAACAGGCCCAAAATGATGGATTCAATCATGCGATCAAATATAGTTTTTATTATCTTGAGGTTATGGGCGCAAATAAATTTCTTCTATGCTTTCATGATTTTACTGTCTGGAATTACCAAACCATCATGCCGATTCTTGAAGACCTTAAGGATTTGGCGGGCGGCCCTTTTAGCGTATTGGTCATTCCTAGCACAGATGGTGCGAGCGAAACCGAAATTACAGGATTCAAGGCAGCCCTGGCCAAATTGGACGCAGAAGGCTATGAACTAGCCCTTCACGGCTTTAAGCACAAAGCAGAATTCAGCCAAGGGCGCAGCTATAAGGGACTCATGGCCATGACCCTCACCCACCAGGAAGCTGAATTTGCCGGCCTTAGCGAATACGAGTCTACACGCCTTCTGCAGCAAGCAATTGGAGCCTGGCGAGCCCTTTGGGATGGCGCAGAAAAGAAACCTGCGGCATTTATTCCGCCCACTTGGTGGAGCAACCAGTTTTTGCATCTGCAAGTCAAGGGCGAAGGCATGGTGTACGAAGACCGATACTCCCTAACAAACAAAAAGGGAAAGCGTTACGCCTCCCCTGTGGCCAGTTTTGCAGGCATTCCTGATTTTGCCATCAAGTCCATGTTCAAGATTGGAGAATGGTCCATGAAAATTCCCTTTGGAATACCCCGCATCGCGCTCCACCCTTCTGATTTTCCCCGTCTTCGCTCTCGAGCTAGGCATTTGATTCGTGCAGCCCTTGGCAGCGGAAGATCCCTTTGCATGTATCGGGACCTTTAATCAGCCCATTTTGTTTTAGAAGTTTAGGCAGTAATTTTCAACTTACCTTAAGATATGAAAAAATCCCGACAACCAAATGGTCATCGGGATTTTAAAGTTTTGCGGCTAGCTATTACTTAGCTAGAGCGACACTTGCCTTACTGGCGCTCTTCGAGCGCAGTAATTCGCACCTCGGTCATGCGAACACAAGTGTTCGCGCGACACTCGGTTTACGATTACTTGACGTCGAAGTAGTAGGTCTGCAGAGTCTTGCCGTCCTGAGACAGCTGGAGAATCTGCTTACCAGCAGGCATAGAGCCCTTGATTTCGAACAAGTTTTCAGCCTTGTATTCGACTTCGAGAGCAGCGCTCTTGGACTTATCTACAAAGAGGCCAGTCTTTTCATCGGCACCAAAGCCCTTACAGTCTGCATGGTCAGCAACAGGGCCTTCGACAGCAGCATAAACGGTTGCAACCAGCGGAGTGGTCACAGAGCTTGCATTGACGAAGAATACGTCGAGAGCAGAGCCCATAGCCAACGGAGCGGGAAGATTAGAAACCTTGGGAGCCTTGTCAGCACCCTTCTTCTTCTTCTTATCGGCCTTCTTGCCAGGAACCTTGCCTGCATCGTTGTTGAGAGGCATGGTCAAGCGGTAGCCAGCAACGGATTCGTTACAAGAAGTAGAGTAGATAACCCACTGGTTGTCGATCTTTTCGGGACCTTCGGTGGTACCACTCTTATAGAGACCCGGCTTAACCTGGTCGCTATATTCGTACAAGGTAACAGAAAGGTTCGGATTTGCTTCAGTGGTTTCGATTTTCTGCTGACCAAGAATATACTTGGAGCGGCGAGCCTTAATCAGGTAGTTGCCAACGGGAACATTTTCAAACTTGAACTTGCCCTGCTGGAGTTCACCCTTGTACGGGTACTTGGGGTTCTGGGTACCATAAATGGTAGAGTCCATCCAAACGGTAGGCATTTCGATAGCCTTGCCAGTGAACGGATCAAGCACAACACCTTCGATGGTGCCAGTCTTTTCGCAACCAGTCATAGCCATAGCGATGAGGGCTGCAGCGCACAAAGTAAGTTGCTTTTTCATGTCAAATCCTTTTGAAAAGATAAAAGCCTCCCTTTAATTCGGGAGGCCTCTATTGAATAAATTATTCAGCGTCGGTAGCAGGACGTTCGGCCTTGCGGGTCTTGCGCTTTGCACCAGTGATGTTGCCAGCGAAACGCTTGTTGAAGCGATCGATACGACCGGCAGTATCCACGCGATGCTGCTTGCCCGTCCAGAACGGATGGGTATCAGCAGTGATTTCCAGAGAAATCACGCTATATTCAACACCATCGATAGTCTTCTTTTCGGCGGAAGACTTCGTGGAGCGGGTGATGTATTCTTTACCCGTATTCGCATCGACGAACACGACCGGTTGATAGTTAGGGTGGATACCTTCTTTCATTTTAAACTTCCTGTGAAGTAGTTGTTAAGAGACCTCAAATTTAGAAGAATTTCGCCATTTTGGCAAGGTATTTTGTATTTTTACAGCCATGAAGCGATTATTTATGGCAATTCCTTTGGTGTTCATGGCCTGTGGAAACGACTCTCCCGTGGCCAAAATCATCGTTGTAGACCAGAAAATGCCCCTCGTAGAGTGGCCCGACAGCGCCTACATTGCCAGTTTGGATTCCATTATCGCCCAAGAACCAATCAAGGCGAAAAAAGATGTCGACGCCAATCTCACAATGAAGGGATTCAAGGCACCGGGCTTCCAACTGCCACCCTCGGTCACCGGCAAACCAGATCCTAAAAAAGGGAAAAAGGCAAGCACAAACGTCGCAAGCTCGCCCAAGAAAAACAACACTTTGGCCGACAAGGGAAATTCCGGTAACGGAGCAGAACAGTTCGCCAATAAGTTTAGTGAAGCACTCTCCAAGCTCCAGTCCGATCCTAGCAACAGCAGCCTTTACAGAACCGTGGAAGCCAAGGATGGCGACGACCTGTTCAAGCTGTTAAAGCGGACCTATGGTGCAGGAGTACAAAACCTCCCCCGCTTTTATATTCTATCAGCACTGCAGTCCGTAAACGCAGGCGTTGCGCTAGAGCATCTAAACGCGGGCGACAAAGTTCGAATTCCAAAAATCTAGGATTTTTGAATTCGAACAGGTACCAATTACGAGTTATGAATTACGAGAGGTTCGCGGGATGAATTCCGCGGGCCTTTTTCAGTTATAAATTACGATGTATGAAGTATGTGAAAAAATGGCTCGCCGAAGGCGAGCTCTTGTAACTTATACTTCGTAATTCATAACTGGAGCTTTGTAATTAGCGCACAGCGCAATTACAAAACTCCTTTACTGCTGGGAACACCCTTCACGTTGCGACTGTGAGCAATAGCCATCGCTACAGAACGGGCAAAGGCCTTGAAAATGCTTTCCAGGCAGTGGTGGTTGTCGTTGCCGTAGAACAGTTCCACATGCAAATTCATGCGGGCGTTTTCGGCAAGGCTCTTGAAGAAGTGTTCAAACATGCTTGCTTCAATTCCACCGGCAGTTGCGGCAGGAAGCTTAACGTTCCATACAAAGCCAATGCGGTTGCTGAAGTCAATGCAAACACGGCTTAGAGCTTCGTCCATAGGAACGAAGTAGAAACCATAGCGTTCGATTCCCTTCTTATCACCAAGGCATTCCACTAAAGCCTGGCCCAAGACGATAGCGATATCTTCCATGCTATGATGCATGTCCACTTCCACATCGCCCTTGCAAGTCAGATCCAGATGAATACCACCATGGATTTGGAACAAATTAAGCATATGATCCAAGAAACCAGAACCAGAATTAATCTTACCCGGAGTGCTATCATCCAGATTCAATTCTAATTCAATATCAGTTTCGCTGGTCTTTCTAGAAATCTTGGAGCTACGCATAGTCAAGCCTTTTTTAGAACAAATTATTTAATATTACTGAACGATCTGGCCACCGTAAACGCGGAAGCGTACGACCCTGCCATATTTCATTTCAGGAAGCGGAGTTTCCACACCGTTCAAGATCATTTTGGCAATCGCCTTAGGTTCACCAATGGTCACGCACAAGGTGTCTTGTGTGTTGTAAACCATACGCACACCAGCTCTTGCAACGTTTGCCTCCTTAAGGAAGGCATTCGAATCTTCACGGCGCTTAAGGCCAACCCAAGACAGAGCTTCGCCGGATCCCACCAAAACAAAATTAGTCTTGTTAGTCACGGGAGCTTCCGTCTTTTCTTCATCAAACTTTTTGGAGTCTGAAGAAATGAAGATTGTTGCAGAAGCCGGTAGATCGGACTTCTTTAAAGCTTCGTCGACCACAGCCTGGCTTACACCATTATCTTTCTTAGCGGAGGAGTCCACAGCTGCGGAATCCTTCTGCAGAGAATCAGAGGGCACCACTTCAGCGCCTTCCGGAATTTCTGGTTGTTCTGCAGACTCTTCAATTACTGCAGGCGTTGCTGCAGGAGCGGGAGCGGAATTCTGCTTTTCAGCCAAAGCTTCCAAATCCAAGAAATGAGAAGCGACTAGGAATGCCAGTACGAGAATCACCAGCACAATAGGCACGGCCTTACTCTTCTTCTTAGTTTCGTCTTCTGTTACCGGAGCAATCTTACTATGGCTAGAGACATCGTCAAAATCATGAGTTGCAGGCTGGCCAATTTCTGCAGCATAAATATCCAAAATCTGCTTTTGATCAAGATTCAACTTTGCAGAAATGGAATTCAAGTAGCCACGGACATACGCAGCAACCGGAAAAGACTTCCAATCGGAAGCTTCAATCGCCTTGATGTTGAAAACTGTGAGTTTCGTCACACGAGACAGTTCTTCAACACTCATTCCGCGGAGTTCACGAATTCGAGCGATGTATTCACCTAAACGTTCATCGGGTCTTTTTTCTTCAACCTGATCAGACACTATTAAACCTCAACATTCAAACTTTTTAGCAACTCCAATGTTTTTGCCACAGGCAACCCGACAACATTGTAGTAGCACCCCCTGAGTTCTTTGATAAGTCGCGCTCCAGCAGTCTGGATTCCATAGGCGCCAGCCTTATCCATCGGGTCCTTAGAATTTACATAATTTTCGAGATCCCGTAAGGAGTTGTCTCTGAAAACAACCTCTGTTTGCTCTTCTGACGCAGCCAACAACTTTCCATCTTGAGCAATGGCTACACCGGTAATTACTTTGTGACCACGATTATTTAGGCTTTTTAACATTTCAAGAGCTTCAGTTTCGCTCTTAGGTTTTCCTAAAGGCTTTCCATCCAGAAAAACTAAAGTATCAAAACCCAAAACAATTCCAGACTCTTGACGAGATACGGACAAGGCCTTAATAGATGCATTTTCACGAGGAAAATCTAATGGATTTGTAGAGGTGGGTTTTTCATCTTCACCAGAGACAACCACCTTAAAATCAACGCCTATTAACTTGAGGATTTCCGAACGCCTCGGAGAACCACTGGCAAGAATTAGTTTATTCAAAACTTCAATCCTTTATCAGATAAATTTTAGTCAACCGTCGCCGTTTCCGTACTACCAGCGTTCAGCTTGATATCAGGCAGGTCGCGAACGTAAATGGAGAAGCTCCATCCTGCGGCAGGTCCTGTAGGAGTCCAACTGAAATCCAGTTTCCAGCAATGAAGCACACGGTTAAAAGTAAAGCTATGGGTAACGAACTTTCCTTCGTTATAATTGTAGCGAGTGCTATAGGTCATTTCCCAGTTCTTGGTGGGTTGCAACGTGGCGCTGATTCCTGTAGAGTGTGTAATCCTGTCTTGGAACAAATCCTTACCTACACGGGTGCTACCAAAGCTATAGCTGTAATCCAAGCTGAAGGTCCAGCGCAACATTTCGTACTTACTCATCTGAGAAGGCAAGCCCGCATTGAATTCACCGCTCCAGCTGAAGTGTTTACTAAAATCGTAACCATAGTACGTCAATTCTGGCAAACGAACTTTATTGGGAGCGTTGGTATACTTGTGATAGAAACTATGGCGAGTATTGATAGTGAACAGATAATCCGGAAGAATCTGGAAGCCAAAGGAAGAACTGATGTCAGAGAAACGCAAAGAATCTGCGGCAAAGTTGTATGAAACATTATGCCTTGTTGTCAGCAAACGTCGAGTTCCATATTGATCTTCAACAGCCTTGGCAGTATCGCCCTTTGTGGTATCAGCAGCGTGGCCTACAACCTTCAAATACTTAATATCAAAATCGTTACTTAGATTCAAGCCCACAGTCTTCTGCTTTACCTGATAAGGAGACTGGCCCAGCAAAGGATGGGGAGCAAAGTTTTTCACCGTGTCAATTTCAGGTGCATAAGTATAAGACAAGCTAGGAGAAAGCACGTGACGAATACCGGTAAAGCGCCCAATTTCTGGAACCCAGATGCCGTATAGTTTCGTGTCTGCACTAATGCTGTAATTATGGTTGTAGGCAACCTCACCATAGCTGTCATGTTCCGGATCTAAGCTCATATAGTACTTTCTGTACTTCAGAGAATCTTGGGGGTTCACCCAACCCGTGCCGGTCCAGTACCCCGTAAAATTTGCACGCGGTGTAATGTTGATAACGTCAAACAAAGTTCCCGAGTAATCCAAGGAGAAATTGCCTGTGTAACCCACATATTCTGCCGTAGTGTCTACAATGTTATTTTCCGTAGACTTAGTAGAATCTATGGCACGGCGGGTAAAATAGTTGAAGCGATTGTTGAAGTTGTAGTTCAGTTTTTCCAGATAACTCTTGAAGGAGCCATCAGCATCGGCGATTTCATCTTCATCCAGTTCGAAGGTGAACAGTTGACCTCCCATACGGTACTGGATATCAGGAATTTGTCGTTCCATTACGTCAGTGACCAGGTTGTGATTTTGGCTAGCCTTAACAGTCAAGCTTTTATTGTTACCGAATCTTCCGGAGTAAGTCAGGTTTGCGTTAGCTTGCTGATTCAAAACGGATTCCGCATCCAAAGCATTTTCCTTACGTATGGATTGACTGCTAACGAAGGTTCCGTTACCCGTCAAGGAATGCTTGCCATCAGGAGTCAAGTTCTGATTGTGAGTAAAGGAAATGTCGTATCCGCTGTTTCCAAAATCAAATTCTTCAAGATAAGCGGAATAAGAAATGCTTCCATCCAGAACATAGCGTTTTCGATAGCGTAATTCGCCGGTCAATTTAGAACGTTCAAATCTGGCTTCTTCACCTTCGATGATATCGCCCTTAATGGTAGCATCCCAATAATCATTTGCTGCATAGTAGAAGCCCAGGTTGTTCATATAGTAACCCTGCTTCTGGTCACCACCGAACTTTGGAGTCAACAGGCCAGACTTACGTCCACTCTTCATGGGAGCAACAATCATGGGGAGAACCGCCACAGGCACATCGGCAATATTCAGCACCACCGGTCGGGCGGTGATGGTTTCCTTAGGCTTCACCACCATACGACGGCCATAGAAATAGAAATGCTGGTGAGTAGAATCGTTACAAGTACTAAAGTCACCGCGGGCAATTTGAATACGCTGGTCGGGAAGTCGACGAACTTCCATACCATTCAACTGCTGGTTATCCTGATAGGTCGTGGCGTAGTAAATCTCGCCTATTCGAGATTTCATGTTGTATTTCAGTCGCATGCCCGACAAAGAGGGATTCTTAGATTCTCGAAGAATCGGGTCACCGCTGGCAGCCAACACGCTATTCTGCTGGTCAAACCAAATAGTGTCAGCATCCAAGGTTGCGGTGCGATACTTAAGCTGAGCACTGTTATTTAGGTTAAAGGTGGAATTTTCCACATCGTATTCCAGGTCTACAGCCTTGTATTCGATGGTATCCGTGCCCGTTGTATCGTTCATCCAGTCAACTTCGGTGGAGTCTTCCTCAACGATGTCTTCGCGCTCCTCAAGTTCAAAGCGAGTCATCTCCTGACCGAACACGGCCGGAGCAAACAAGGCTGAAAGCAGCAAAGCAAAAACAGCCCACAGCGAACTATGGGATTTCAGGATAAACACAGTATGTAGAAAATAGAAAATTCCCCAGCCACACTTTGTATGACTGGGGATAAAACCAGCACTTACAGGGATTGAGGCTACAAAGCGCAACTACGCGATGTTTAGGGATTGTTCACGAATGCATTCCACTTCGTTCTTCAGTTCAATAGCAAGGGCTGCAATTTCAGCACTTTGACACTTGGTACCCAAAGTGTTGGCTTCGCGGCCCATTTCCTGAAGGATGAAACCCAGGTTCTTACCCTGAGCGCCACCTTCCTTGAGGGCATTGAGGAACAGTTTGTTGTGGCTTTTGAAGCGGGTGATTTCTTCGTGGATGTCCAGCTTATCGGCCATGATGCAGGCTTCTTGCAGAAGGCGGACTTCGTCAATTTCTGTATCGGCCAAAAGGACCTTGAGGCGGTCGCGGAATTTTACCTTCCAGTTTTCAATGCGCTGGGGATCTAGAACTTCCACCTTGGAAAGAACATCGTTCAGATGGTTCACACGATTGGTCAAGTCTGCGGCAAGGTTTGCGCCTTCCTTGGCGCGCATTTCAGTCACCTGGCCCAAGGCTTTGTCAAGTTCAGCAGCCAAATGCTTTTCAAGAGCTTCGTTGTCGGAACCGCTGTCAGAGAACTGAAGGACTTCGGGGAGTGCCAAGATGTTTTCCAGCTTAATATCCCCGGCAATGCCGAACTTTGCCTGCATGGACTTAGTGATTTCAACAAATTTTTCGATGGCAGTCTCGTTGTAGGAAACAGGAATGTTGCCTGCGGTGCCAGCTCCAAGAGTGACGCTGAAAATAACGGAACCGCGAACTAGTTTGTCCTTAATCTGGTTCTTAAAGCTATTTTCAAGATAGGCCAGATTCTTAGGCAACTTGCAGGAAATGTCCAAGAAACGATTGTTGACACTACGAACTTCAATTACGCAAGAGATTCCATTGAACATGGATTCACTCTTGCCAAAACCAGTCATCGATAAAATTGCCATAATAAAACCTAACTATTTCTTGCTTACCACTGCGATTACGTGTTCTGCGCCAAAGTTCTTAAGGCCAAGAGCCGTCAGCACCTTACTGAGACTTTGTTCGTTCTGGAACGCCATCTTTTCAATAACAAGGCCTTCCTTTTCGCACAAAGTATGGAAATCCTTCACCGTCAAAAGACGAATGTTGGGAGTGTTGTACCATTCGTAGGGCAGTTCCTTAGACTTGGGCATACGGCCATGAAGCATCAAAGAACCGCGGGCAGACCAGTGACCAAAATTGGGGAACGTAACGATGACTCGTTTTGCCACACGAAGAATTTCGTTCAGCAAAGCCACCGGATCACGGATTTCCTGAATGGTTCTGTTGATGATGGCATAGTCGTAGCTATTGTCCTTGATATCAGAAATTCCACGTTCGTCAAGATCGCGCTGAACAACTGGCACATCGTTTTCGAGGCAGCCCAAGATACCCATCAGGTTCTTTTCGATGCCCATACCGGTAACGTTCTTTGTTCGATGCAGGAAGTCAATCAGTTCACCGCTACCGCAGCCAAGATCCAGGACTCTTGCACCGTCAGTTACCATGGAGCCCAGCAGTTCAAAATCCTTCTGGTCATGGAAAACAGGAATAGTCTGAGTACCAGACTGAGCTACAATCTTGCTATCAAGGAAACGGCCCACAGCCTTGCCCAACTCACCCACTTCAATCAAGAATCCATCATGACCGAACTGAGTGTCCATTTCAAGGCTAGTCACCTGCTTGCCTGCGGCAATCAAGGCGCTGGTAATGCGACGAGATTCGTGAGGCGGGAACAACCAGTCTGTAGACAAATTCACATTCAACACTTCTGCCTGAATGCCCTTGAAAGCATTTTCCAAGGAACCATATTCCGTTTCCAGGTCAAAGCAGTCCGTGGCATGAGCGATGTGCAAGTAGCTGTTGGCATCAAAGCGGTCCACGAACTTAGCACCCTGATAGCGCAGATAACTTTCCAGAGGAAGGTTCAGGTCAAAGGGTGTGCTATAGGTTATGGCGTGGTTGCGATTTTCCTGGTCCTGAGCACGCTTGAACTTCTTTTCCATTCCAACAGCACTGAGGTAGGTAATATGAGCCAACTTGCGGGCGTTTGCCAAACCGATATCTGGCTTAACCGGCTGGTCATAGTAATCGCCGTTGTTGTAGTTGGGGTCCTGAGTAATCACGTCGCGAGCCACCACTTCAAAGCCAAGAGCCTGGCTGCTGAAGCGAGGAGATGTTGCAATAATGATGCAGCGCTTTACCAATTCAGGATAGTAGATAGCCCACTTCATGGCCTGGAAGCCACCCATGGAGCCACCCACCACGCAGTACATGCCCTTGCAGCCAAGTCCGTCAAAAAGGACCTTCTGAGCCTGGACCATGTCACCGATGGTAATGGTGGGGAAAGAACCGCCATAAGGTTTGCCTGTACGGGGATTAATGCTTGCAGGACCTGTAGAGCCCTTGCAACCACCCAAGATATTACTGCAAACCACAAAGAACTTGTCCGTGTCTATTGCCTTGCCCGGACCAATGAGGGCATCCCACCAACCCGGTTTTTTGTCATCGGTGGAATAGTAGCCAGCCACATGGGCGTCGGCAGTCAACGGAGAACAAACCCAAATCACATTGTCCTTGGCATCGTTCAAGGTGCCATAGGTTTCATAACAAATTTCCAAAGCAGGGAGAGTCTTGCCGTTTTCAAGCAAAAAACCTTGATCCCCGAAATCCTTACTGAAGGTCTGGGGAACAACAGGACAAAGACTACCATTATGCAAAGATTCACTCATATGCATAAATATAGTAAATTAAACGCGCTTGCCTGTCCAGCCCAGCTTTTCTCGGAGGGCTCCCACAAAACCTGTATGACGCATACGGAGGAAGGTTGTAAAGGACTTGCTTTGGGTCAAAACCACATAATCACCAGGTTCCAGAGGAACGCAGGTACGCCCATCAAAAACCAAGTCCAAGGTCTTGCCAGCCGCAGGTTTTAAAACGAGGTTTTTGGAAGTAAGAGACATGACCAAAGGACGCACTGAAAGACTGCTAGGAGCAACCGGAGTTAACACCACAGCATAAGTTGCCGGATGAATAATGGGTCCGCCGGCGGCAAGGTTATAAGCCGTGGAACCAGTGGGAGTAGAAACAAGCAGAGAATCAGCCCAATATTCAGTATACTCGGTTCCGTTGTAGGCAACATTCACATTCACCATACGTTCGGGAGCATGGGCGCGAACGTGAACTTCGTTCAAAACCGTCTGCTTTGAAATGCATTTTTTTCCACGATAGACGGCAGCATCAATCATCATCCGATCACGGGTAGAAAAGTCTCCCGCCAACAGGTCATCAAGAGTCTGAGAAAGAGCCTTCACTCGAGTTTCAGCAAGGAATCCCACATGACCTGCGTTCACGCCAAGAATAGGAATATCATGTCCCAAAGCAATATGTGCCGCAGAAAGCACAGTACCATCGCCACCAATAGCCAACAGCAAATCAGCCTTTTTGATTGCAGATTCCTTCACAATCTTAATGGGCTTCTTCACCAGCTCCTTCAGGTTATCCATAGCAATAAAGGAAACCTGAGGATGGGCGCAACCCCATTCAGAGATGGTATCCAAGGCTAGAGCCAAATCCAGGCTCTTGTCTTTCCAACCGATAATGCCGATGGTCTTGAATTCCATTTGAGTTACCTAATACGTTTATGGTTGCTTTCGGGATTTACACGGGTCTGCAAAACTATTCGCTTTTTTCTGCGGTGATAGACGCCGCCTGTTTCAACTTACTAAGAATACCAGGGAACACGGCTTCCACGACTTCGCTGTGACCCACGGGGTCATCATTTTGCAATGCGGTAGAAAGTACACCAAGCGCAAGGCCCATCTGGGGATTTTCACCAGCGTCAAAATCATTGCCATTGACAACCGTTTCCAAACCGCGGATGACAAGGCCATCATCGTAGACACCAACTTCTGCACCAGTCTTGCGAAGATTTTCAGCCAAGGTCTCGTTGAGAGGGCGCATCTGCTTACGGATTTCCTTGGGCAAGCGCAAAATGGTTTCGCCTTCAGCAAAACATGCGGCCACAGCCAGCATAGGATACTCTTCGATACCAGTGGCAATGGCATCTTCCGAAAAGCGGCGCCCCTGCAACCGTTTACCAGAAGCAAGCGGGAACACTTCGATATCGCCAAACACATCGCCAAAACGTTCGCGACGGCTAACCACTTCGTAACTTGCCCCCATACGTTTCAAACAGGTTAACGCCCCCGCACGACTGGAGTTCAGTTCTACATTCTTAATACAGATGGTTGCACTCTTTGGGATGTTGCCGATGGTGCCTAGCAAAACCAAAGCCATGGCTTCGGTGGTATCGCCAGGAATAAAGTATTCACGTGCGGTAATCACCTTGGTCTCGGAAAGTTCCGTAAACTGGGTACGTTCAATTTTCTGGCCGCGGGCCATCATCATACGACGTTCCAGTTCCGTAAGCTGATCCATACCGCGACCTTCGTACTTTAGATTTACGCCAAAGTACATAAGCATCTTTGTCAACTGGTCATGAACCGTAGACTTTTCTTCAAAGGTTGTGTAACCGTAATTCACCAAGTTTCGAAGCAAAATGCGATTACGCATAATGTAGGCCACATTGCCCAGGGAATCCTTCTTAATTACAGGATCCTCAGGAGCGAATGTAAAGACGAACTTGGCTGGCTCATCCGAAACGGGCTTCACCTTGAAGTAGGACAGCAGTGTTTCCTTGGCATGAGCGACCTTTGCAATGCCGGTTTCGTCGGCTTCGGCTGCAAAAGTGTAAATCTGTTCTACGTCCTTGGATGCCAAGGTCCAGAGCATTACATTTCTGGACTCGCTAAAGTCCATAGGTAGCATGGAAGGTAGCTTGTACTGGAAACCCAATCCCGTCAGCACCAGCTGATGGCCCTGAACTTCGTAGCTCAAGCCAAACTCCTTAAGAGCCTCGGCAAAAGGTTCAGCGTCGGCGGCCCAGGCAAAATCCTCAAGAACGGTACGGCCATTCACAAGCAGCGCCATGACAAGCGCCAGGTCCATTCGTTCACGGTCAGGGTTCAGCAAAAAATCCATCGGCGTCTTCCTTTATTAGCGTTCCTTGACTTCATAATCCAACAGACCCAGAATCTGGACTGCGCGGCGGGCTTCTTCGGGAGTCTTGAAGGCTAGCAAAAGCGTTCCCGCAATATTTTCACGGACCTTCATCAATTCGATGTCGCGAATGTTCAAGCCTGCATCGGCAAGAGGCTGCAGCACATGGAGCAATGCGCCCGGCACATCCTTCAGCGGAACTGTAATTTCGGAGAATGCGGCGGCAGCATTGCGACCCGGCACAAACAAACTGGCGCGGCCATCGTTGCCAGCCTTGAAAACTGTTTCCAGCTTTGTGGAACAGTCGTCAGCCACGGGAGCGCCGTCACGGACAACCTGCAGGCTATCCATGGCTTCGATGGTCTTGTCCAGACCTTCGCGAACTTCGCGGAGAGCACGGACCGTTTCACTACGGTTCGTCACAGCAATGTCATGCCACATGTTCCAGCCAGAAGCAGCAATGCGGGTCATATCCCTAAAGGCGCGACCGGCGTAATGCTGGTAGTTCTTTTCTACCAAGCGTTCCGGAAGGCTTGCTGCCAAAGTGGAGCTGAGCATCTGCGGCATGTGGCTAACCCAAGCCATGGTCATGTCGTGGTGTTCCGGCGGGAAGACCACGGAATTTGCACCCAAGAAAGAAATCAACTGAAGCAAAGGCTTGTAGGCTGATTCATCGGTGCCTTCCGGCGGACAAACGAACCAGTAGGCATTTTCAAAAATAGAGGGGTCGTTATACTCCAAGGTGCGTTTTTCGGAACCAGCCATAGGATGGCTACCCACAAAGCAGAACGGAGCTGGCAACTTGGCGCCAGCCTTGCAGATTTCCACCTTGGTACTGCCAATATCGCTGACCAGGATAGGCTTGTCTGCAGAAATCTTCACCTTGGAAAGGGAATCAATAGTCTTTAAGATGTGAAGAATGGGCGAGCAAAGCAAAATAATATCAGAACCTTCAGCCCACTTTTCAGTTTCGTCATAGCTGAAGAATTCATCGGCAATGTTCATTTCCTTGGCGCGGTCCAAGGTAGAGGCGGAACTGACAGCACGAATCACCGTAGGCAACTTAGCCTGCTTAATAGCGGCAGCAATGGAACTTGCCAAAAGTCCGAAGCCAACCAAAGTAATTCTTTGCATCTTATTCCTCCACCTTACGGGTTTCTTCCATGATGGTCAGGAAGATTTTCTTGATGGAATCGCTGGTGAGAGGACCCTTGGTCTTGGCACCAACACTATCCAAAATCTTCTGTTCGCGAGAAGCATCAAAAACGGGCAAGCCAAGCTCTTTTTTCAGCTTACCGATTTCAGTAGCATAGGTGGCTCGCTGGTTCAGCAAGTCAATCAACTGATCATTAATTTCATCAATACGAATGCGCCAATCTTCAATCTTCATGGTTTTGAAGATAGAAAAAAGCGAGGGAAATCTCCCCCGCCTTTTGCAAAATCACTAGCGGAATAAAACCTTATACTCGTCAAAAGCCTTTGCATTAGCCTTTAAATCGTCACCGACCCAATCAAACATGGCTGTGCCCCAATCTCCGGAACGTTCCGGTTCCCAAATAAAGGCACCGATGCCACGGGGAACCTGATCCATAATCTGGAGCGTTTTCACGCGGGATCCATCGTAATTGTAGCCGTCCTTAGTCTGTGCGCCATTGTATTCAGCAATCATAAATTCCACATCGGTGTAAGTCTTGCCCAAGTTGGTCATCAAGGTTTTCCAGGAATCCGGGGTACCATGAGAATAGGCAACATATGCGGAGAAAGCCATTACATCAGGTTTTACCTTGGAATCCTTGATAATGGATTTCATCCACCATTCCATGGTAGATGTCTTATGAGGGCTTTCTATGTGAAACACCGTTTTTATGTTGTCCGAAATTTCCTTCACAGCACGGGAGCCTGCGGCAAGATACTTGGCTGTATTAGCAATACCTGTGGAATTACTCATGACGCCACTGACCGCAGCATCTGCAGCCTGAGGCTTGTTACCCCAACAGTCTGTATTATTGGAAGGAATTTCACGAAGCATTCCATTGGTAATCTCGTTACCCACCTGAACCATTTCAGGAAGGGCATCCGCAGCCTGCAAGGCCAAGAGTACATCCTTCGTGTAGTTATAAACGGAATCGGCCATGGCATTAGATGTTTTAACATTGCGCCAACGTTCTGGAATAATTTGCTTACCGGGATCTGCCCAGTTGTCGCTGTAATGGAAATCCAGCAACAGCTTGAAACCCGCCGCCTTAGCCCGCTTGGCATAGGCCACCACATGTTCCTTGTCGCCAAAAGCTTCTACGTTCTGCGGAAACTCGCCGGAGCCCTGGTTGCAACCTGCAGAGGCATAGCCATACTTGGCCTTAGGGCTAACAAAAGTCTTTAAACGAATGTAATTGAAACCGTGTTCACGGAGAACCTCAAAAATATCCTTGGGCGTACCATCGGTGTCCAAAACGCGAACGCCTTTGGCTTCGAACTCCTGCATCTGAGAAACATCGGCACCCAGAATCTTGGAGTACTGGGGATAGACTTTTTCGTTGGAGGAACTTACAGGCTTTTGAGGTTCGCTAGAAGAACTGCGAGGCGGTTCCATACGAGACGAGGAACTGCGTGGCGATAAAATGCTGCTCGAACTTTGCGGCTCTCGACCGCTGGATAATCCTACAACTCCGCCAAAATATGCGCTATCAAAGCTCACACTTGATGATACTCCATCCATAATGCTAGATGAAGAAATCAACGGAATATCTAAAGACGAACTGGAATATTCCTCAATTACATTTGCCGACGATTCTGGAACATCATTTGCTGATCCAGTTCCTGAGTCGGAGTTTCCACAAGCTGTAAAGGCCAACACTCCCGCCATAGCGAAAGCACCCATAACGATTCCCGTAATTTTTCCCATGTCTCTAAATCTAATCTTTTTGAAAGAATCCATTCGTTAACTATTAGTAAAAATACCGTTGCATTATACTATTTAAAAGAAATACTATCTTTTTTTGTGATTTATGCTGAACTTTGAATTGCTTACATCCCCCGCCGTCCAGGAATTTATCCAAAACGCTTTCAAGCGCAAGATGGACGCTTTGCAGGTTTCCACGGCTTTAAATAAGGCTGGATATAGCAACGAAGACCGTGCCGCCATCATGGATTACATGGCTCTGGTTCCCAAATTCCGTGAAAAGTTTTTTGGTGAAGCCGGCAAAAAATGTGATGTATTCTTGCTGTGCGACCGCTTGGCATTGGAGCAGAGTACCGCCCAGGACATCGGCAAATACAAGGCAAACTTGTGGGACGTGGAACCGGGCAATGTTCATGATTTATGCTGCGGCATGGGTGGCGACAGCTATTTTATTCCCAGCGCATTCAAAGTAACCGGTGTAGATCTGGACGCAGATCGTCAAGCAATGTACCGTCACAATGTCCAGGTAATGCGCGGTTCCGGCGACGCGATTTTAGAAGATGTCCGCAAAGTAGCCCCCGCAGACTACTTCACCATCGACCCCGCCCGCCGCGCCGTGGAAGGCGAAAACCAGAGGGACCTGCGCAATCTTACCCCCACTTTTGAAGAAGTATTGGAAATCGCCAGTCACTATCGAGGTGGCATGGCAAAATTGCCTCCCGGTTACCCCACCGACGAAATCCCCGCCGAAGCAGAGCTGGTCTATTTGGGAAGCCACTCTGACTGCCGCGAACTTCTGGTTCTGTTCGGCGCGTTGGCAAAGAACCCGGGCAAGGTTCGCGCCATTATGGTGGACAAGTCCGGCAACGTGGTAAAAGCTGCCGACGAGTCCGACGCTATTTGGAGCGGCGCCTTAAGCGAAATCCAAGCCGCATCCAACAAGGATGCGGAACACGATCTGCCGGGCTGCGAACGTAGTTTCCGCAATGCCACCAGCGAAAGCGATTTGCCGGTGGGAGAAATTGCAGAGTACATTGCGGAGCCCACCGCCCTCCTGATTCGTAGTCACTTGTTTGGTAACGTGGCTTTGGCAAGCGCGCCCGAGGCGCACCTCATTTCCGAGGGCATCGCCTATGTGACCTGCGAAAGCCCGCTGCCCTCCCCCGCCTTTGCAAACTTCAGGGTTCTTGACAAGTGCGAAATTTCCACTAGTGCCGTCCGCGATATGCTGAAACGCCATAACGTAGGCAAGCTGACTATGAAGCTCCGAGGCGTCAAGCTGGACCCTGACGAAGAAATCAAGCGTTTGAAGCCTAAGGGCAAGCAATCCGCCATTTTGTTCTACACTCGTGTTGCAGGCGAAAAGACCGCAATCCTTGCAGAACGTTTGTAATCCCCAAAGATTTTTCTAAGGAATGTATTTATGTTGAAAAAAAATTCTGCATTTATGATATCTATGGCGGCAGCTGCGTTTATCGCCTGTGGCGACGATTCGGGAACATCCCCTAACGAAAGCGCAGACTCCAGTTCATCTGCAGAACAATCTAGTTCATCTGAAGAAATTAAATCAAGTTCTTCAAACGCAATCTCCAGTTCATCAAAAGAAGTAAAGTCCAGTTCCTCTGAAGAGGCAAAGCCCAGTTCCTCCGCCGAGGCTAGCGAAAACAATTGGAAGGACTACTGTCTAGAAGCAATCAACAAGTACAGAGCTACAGAAGATCTTCCTGCCTACACCTTAGCCGACGAAAGCAAGCAGGAATGTACGGATAAACAATCTGCAGACGACTTGGCCGCCAACAAGGCTCACGGACACTTTGGAGATTGCAAGGAATATGGCCAGAATTCCGGTCCCAACGTTTCTGTAACCCGTTATGCCAACGAAGAAGCAATCGTCGACACCTATCTCAAGATGATGTGGGACGAAAAGAAACTTATTGAAAGCGGAGAACGCGATCCCAACAAAGACAGCGATTTTTCCTATATCGGTCACTACTTGAATATGAGCAGCAAGCGCTTCAAATCCGTCGCTTGCGGTTTCGCAAAATCTGCCGACGGAAAAACCGGTTGGATTAACTTCAATTTCTATTAATTGAGAACCAACAATGACTGTAAAACTTGAAGAATCCTGGCTGAACCTGCTCAACGATCAGTTTGAACAGCCCTATTTTAAACAAATTAAGGAAAAGCTCCTTCAGGAAAGGGCTGCAGGCCACGTGGTCTACCCTCCTGGTTCCAAGATTTTTGCAGCACTTGATTTTTGTCCTGTGGACAAGGTGAAGGCTGTGATTATCGGGCAGGATCCTTACCACGGACCAGGCCAGGCCCATGGGCTTTGTTTCTCTGTGCCCCAAGGCATTGAGCAACCCCCTTCTCTCATCAACATTATTAAGGAACTGCAGGACGATCTAGGCATTGTACCCCCAAGCCACGGCAATCTTGAAAGTTGGGCCCATCAGGGAGTACTGCTCCTAAACGCCTCCCTGACAGTACGAGCACACCAGGCAGCCAGCCACGCCGGAATCGGTTGGCAGCAGTTCACCGACACGGTCATCCAGCGTCTTTCCCAGACCCGGGAAAATCTGGTTTTCCTCCTGTGGGGCAGCTTTGCCATCAAGAAACAGGATTTAATAGCCAAGGGACGCGGTCATCTGATTCTTACTGCACCTCACCCAAGCCCTCTATCCGCCTATCGAGGATTTTTTGGCTGTAAGCATTTCAGCAAGGCCAACGCCTACCTGCAAAGCAAGGGGCTGGAACCTATCGACTGGAGCATCAAATAAAGCCTCCGCGTAGGCAGCAAAAACAAAAATTTCTATTATTTAAGGTATGAATCAGAAGAACACTTTTGCACGTCTCGTGCTTTTTATTGTGCTTGGCCTGGTGATTGGCGGGGTCCTAGGAGAATGCCTGGGGGTCTTGTTCGGCCAGCTTGGCGAATTGATGAACGCTGGTGGATACAACAACATCGTCCACAATTTCTTTGTTTCATCCTTCAATTTCAACATCGGTTTCCCCGACAAACCTGAGCCCCTCGTTCTGGATTTGTACCTGGTCAAGTTGGCCATCGGTTGCAGTTTCAAGATCAACGTGGTCAGCATCATTGGTCTGGTTGTCGGCATCTACATTATGAAATGGTCCGGAGGAAGGTAATTTATGCTTACTATCGATGAACTCCAATCTCAATTGGCCAGTGGAGCCACTACTTCTGTGAAGCTCACGGAAGAAGCCCTTGCCAAGGTTGAATCTACCAAGAATTTAAACGCCTATATTTCTGTTCTCAATGAACGCGCCTTGGCCAAGGCTGCCGAATCCGACAAGCGTCGTGCAGAAGGCAAGACCTTGGGCGCCTTGGACGGAATTCCCGTTGCAGTCAAGGACAATATGTGCCTTGAAGGTACTCGTACCACTGCAGCCTCCAAGATTCTTGAAAACTTCGTGGCCCCCTACACCGCTACCGCCGTCGAGAAGTTGGAAGCCGCAGGCGCCATCATCATCGGCAAGACCAACATGGACGAATTCGCCATGGGTTCTTCCAATGAAACTTCTTATTTCGGCCCGGTAAAGAATCCTCTGGACGAAACCCGCGTACCGGGTGGTTCCTCCGGTGGTTCGGCCGTAGCCGTTGCCAGCGGCACCGTCGCCTGCGCCCTGGGTTCTGACACCGGTGGATCTATCCGTCAGCCGGCAGCTTGCACAGGCGTTGTGGGCCTCAAGCCCACCTACGGCCGTGTGTCCCGCTATGGTCTTCTGGCTTACGCAAGCTCCCTGGACCAGATCGGCCCCTTCGGTTCTACCGTCAAGGATACTGCTATTTTGCTGAATGCAATCGTTGGCGAAGACGCCCACGACAACACCACCAGCACCCGCCCTGCCGAAGACTTTACCGCAAAGCTTGACGCTGGCGTAAAGGGCAAGGTCATCGGCGTTCCTAAGGAATACTTCGCCGAAGGTCTGGACTCGGAATGCAAGGCCGCAATCGAAGCCATGCTGAAGAAGCTTGAAGCCGAAGGCGCAACCATCAAGGAAGTAAGTCTCCCCAACATCGGTCACGCTGTTTCCAGCTACTACATCATCGCAACTGCAGAAGCAAGCTCCAACCTCTCCCGCTATGATGGCGTTCGTTACGGCTACCGCAGCAAGGAAGCCCGCAAGCTCATCGACCTGTACTCCATGAGCCGCAGCGAAGCCTTCGGTAAGGAAGTTCAGCGCCGCATTATGCTGGGCAGCTATGTTCTTTCCGCAGGTTTCTACGATGCCTACTACGTCCAGGCCCAGAAAGTCCGCCGTCTCATTACCGACGACTTCAACAAGGCCTTCGAAGAATGCGACGTGATCGCCAGCCCCACTATGCCGGGTCTCCCCCTGAAGTGCGGCATGAACGAAAGCGATCCCATGGCAGTTTACTTGAGCGACATCTACACCGTTAGTTTGAACCTGGCCGGTCTCCCCGGCGTAAGCGTTCCTTGCGGTATGGCCGGCGGCCTGCCCGTTGGCCTCCAGTGGATTGGCAAGCCCTTCCAGGAAGCCGACCTGCTCAGCGTCGCTGCCGCTACCGAGAAGCTCGCTAAGTAAGTTCCGCGACGACAAGTTCCGCGCGAGCACCTCACAAAACTTTAAAGGACCTGTTCTTCGGAACAGGCCTTTTTTTACCTTTTCAAATATGAGCAAAATTTTAATCCTAGTAGGTAGCCCCCGCCTTAACGGCAACACGGAACTTCTGGCAAACGCGTTTGCGGAAGGAGCCCGAGTTGCAGGCCACGAAGTGGAAATTCTGAACGTAGCCCGCATGAATATTGCCCACTGCATCGGATGCAACACCTGCTTTACCCGCGAAGGCAACGCCTGCGCCCGCCACGACGACATGGACAAAGTCTACGCAGCACTCGCCCGCGCAGAAGTTCTCGTCATTGCCTCACCGATTTATTTCTACGGAATCAGTTCCCAGATGGCTGCTTGCATCGATCGTTTGCACACTCCATTACGCAACACATTCCACATCCATAAGGCATGTCTGTTGCTGTGCGGAGCTGCCAGCCTTGAGAACCTTTTTGACGCAATCACCACCCAGTACGAAATGGCTCTGAAATTCTTCAACATTCAGGACTGCGGCCGCATTCTTGTGCGGAGCGTAAAAGACAAGGGCGATGTGCTAAGCACAACCGCCCTTGAAGATGCTCGCCGTCTTGGCGCAACTATTTAAACGATTACTGCAATGGAGTCTTTTCGATAATTCTCTTTACAGTGTTATTCGTTACAGTTTCCCAATCGCTCTTGGACACTACGAAATTGTAGGGAGATCTACGTTCATATTCGTCAAAGCCAATGCACTTTTTGGTCTTTGCGTCGTAATACACGTAAAAGCCCTTAGAGAAGAAGAAGTACTGGGTTGATTCACTACTGACAATCACGCCCTGAGCATTGGTAGATGAAGAAATTCTAGTTTCACTGTTTCGACCAAAGCGGATATTGTAAATAAGCACGTAGATATCAGCGTCATCGCTGATGTTATTGGGCCTAGGAATATCCATGCTTCTTCTGCCCATGTCGAACGGTTCATAAGTCACATCATCATCGGAAAGGACCTCAAAGGAGTAGTTAGGAACAGAGGAATACATTTCAAAGCCTTTCGCAAGCTGGATTTTGTACCATTCAGGGAAATTATCTGCATATTCCGGCAGGTCGTCCCTCAAGTCATCCATACGTTCAATGTAGGGTTCTGTGAAAAGGACCTTTACCTTTGCAGGGGGCTGAACCCATTCCTTATCCATATAAATACGGGTTGCGGTACAGCCACTAAAGACCAGAGACATCAAGGCAACAACAAATAGTGCTGCGATTTTTTCATTTTTCCTCCTTTTTTGGATTTTTGTTTTTCCAACACCACCATGACAAAAATAGCAATAAATTAAAACATGATTGATATATATATGTATATATACATCCAATGAAATTCGATAGCAAAACACTCTACATCTGGGTCGGTGGGAGTTGCGACTACGCCCACAAGGAGCGTGCCGGTGGCGGTGCTTACATCGCCGAAATATACGACGAATCGCTTAGACCTCTTTCAAATGATGCGCACAGTTCTCTTTCCAACAAATCGCGCAGTTCGTCTCGTGAACAGTCCGCCACAATCATCGGCACCTACACCACCGCCGATTTCAACACGAAAGAATTCCAGATGATTTACAGGGCAATGGACCACGCCCTCGCTCAATTCGGTTCCGACTCCGGTTCAGCTTTCGCCAACAGGAAAATTGTTTTCCTCTCCAACGTGCAGTACATTCAAAATTACCCGAAACCCGAAAACGTCGAAGTCCGCATTCTCCCCTACCACAAGTTTCTCCAGCAGAAACAGGTTCACGACTTAGCCAGCGAAGCCATGCAGAAACTACGGAACGATAAAGTTCAGCAATAAAATAATTTTTCGTTTTTACAGTTTCAGCAGCAGCTTATTACTTGCCTGAAGGCCGTCGTTATCGAATCGCACGGTGGGATTCTTTCCATTCTTGAAAGCATCTTCGCTTTCGTAGATGGAAAGAGCCACAGAAACGCCCGGCAGCGCCGCTACGTTTGTCTGCCTTGCGGGCACAGAACTTGCGAAGGAAAATTCCTTTACCATTTCGTCCTTGAAAGTTCCTTTGGCAACCTTGATGGTTTTGCCCAACTGTTCAAGAACCGCTCCGGAACCATCCACGAATTCCGCCACCATGTAGATGTCAAAGAAGCAAGGCGCAATACCCGTATTCTTTACGGTGATGTTCAAGGTATTCACGGATTCCATGTTGCCAGTCACAGTCAGCAATTCAGCCTGCTGCACCATAAAGTTGTAGCCAATCACATGTGTCATGGAATCAGCCAATTCCTTATGTTCACTGTAGATTTTAAATCCGCAGTCACTTTCCTGTTCCAGCACATAGTAAGTCAGGTGAGCTGTAGTGATTTCGTGTACCCAGCGCTCCGGAGTCCACCTCATGTAACTTCTGTTGTCAAAGGTCAGCATTCTTTCGTAGCTGCCAATATTTTCCGCAATGGTCGGGAGGCCCGCCTTGTAAGCGCGCACCAGGGAATCAGCAGTTCCCGGAATTCCGATAAAGCCGTCATCGCGCTTGGTAATTCCAAGGCTCAAGGCGTAGGTATAAATTTCGCCGTAGCCATCAGAAGGCAGAGCAAGCAAAGTCTTCTTGAATACAGAGGCGTAATGATCCAGCAATTCCTTCTGAACCTTTAAAGACGGCATGTCACTACCATCCAAATGGGAAACATGCCATTCGCCCCATTCCCCGAAGGTTCGCACATCAATATACTCCAGGCGCGGGTCGCCATCGTACTTTGCGGCTAGCGCTGTTGCAAAATCCTTGGCTGCCTTCAGGTAGATAGGATCGTCCCATCTGGGAACCTGGGCACGAGCACCGTTATCCTGAAAGATGGCGTAGTCCTTCAGGGCACCTTCTTTATAAACCCATTCCGGAGTCCAGTCGTATTCGCTTGAGGGCGTAGCGTTATCCTCAATGAATGAAGGAGAATAAGGGAACACGCGCAATGCGTAACCCAAGCCTTGTTTCTGAAGTACGTTCAGCAAATCTTCCAGCACGGACCAGTCGTAAACACCTTTAGCCGGATTCAACTCATCCCAGCGCTGGTAACCGGAGCCGTAAGTAATCAGGTTCCAGGCGCCATTCTTATCGGGTCCGAATCTAAAATCAGGAACGAAATTCCATTCGCCTTCGGTAAGGAGGGTAAAGCCCTTGTGGGGATTAGGCAGAGGGCCTTTGTAAGGCTTGAGGGAATAAGAAATTCTTGCAGTAGTATCGCCAAAAAACGCGGAACTTGATGAAACGTCCTCACTGCTGCTGGATTCCGCGGGAATATTCACAACAGGCGTTTCTGCGGAACTGCTGGACACTACAGAACTATTGACAATTTCATTCGCTGAACTACCAACAATTTCACTGGAGGAACTTTGGGGCGAAATTTTTTCTGAGGAACTTGAAATTTCATCACCGCAAGCAACCAATCCAAGGGCAAAACATGCTGCCAATCCAAACAAAGAAATCTTGTTCATTCTAACACCTTTTACTTTGTTATGAATATAATAAAACATTTGGGAAATACAAAGCAAGTCAACCCTATTACGCAAAAAAAATCCCGTTGCGTTTTGCAACAGGATTTCTTGACGTTTAACAAGGTTATTTCACCAGTGACTTAACGGAGTGTAGCTGACGATATTTGCAATTAGATTCGACAAGGCATAGCGCATACTTTCAGCACGCTGGGTTTCACCTCGTTGATAACCATATGCAAGAATCTGCTTGTTTTTTGCATCATAAATAGCATACTTTGCATACAACCTAAACGCAGCAGTTTTGTAAAAACCCGGCATATCAACCATACCATTGGCAGCCATTTGATTCGCAGACATGTTATTACTGTAGGTTACAGAACCCGTAGTAAGACTATCCAAAACAATATAGACCTCCACATCATCTGTATTCTCATAATCAGGAGCATTAAAGTCATTTTCGCCAAGCTTCACATTACGAACAACGACGCTCTCTCTATCTATTCTTTTTGCAGAACCGGAAATCAACTTATGAGACTCTGCGGCAATCTTGTCCACAATCACGCTATCATACTTTCCTGCGATATAGTCTCCCGGTTTATCTTCCATTGGTTCCGTGTAGAACACCGTCACCGTTTTTGGCAATTGCTTCCAAGAAGAATCCTTAAACGTAGTAGGTGCGGCACAGCCCACCAACAAGATTGCCGGCAAAAGCCAAGCAACAAAGTATTTCAACTTCATATTGTCCTCCCTTTGTATTTTATAATTGACAACGATAGTTATCGTTAATGTTGCGCCTCGGTCATGTCAAAAACTTCGTTTTTGCCGCGACTCTCGGCTTAGACGTTAATTGATTCAACCTACCCAAATGGATTTTCCAAAGTAAAACAAAGATAGAAAATCAACGTAGTCTCTCTTGTTTTTCTTTTGTTAATTTAAATTAGCACTCCGTTATCGTACTTTTTAGCATGGGAACCACATCCAACTTACGACTCAATCGACGCGGACACTGAATAATTCCTCGACGTATTGATTTACCAAAAGTTGATTCCGCGATATTTTGTGCAGTCAGGTTAATTTTGCCGGGTGCATTTTTTCCATCCATGTAAAGCATGTAGTAATCATTCCCGCAACCAACGCCACACATCACCACCTGGTAACCGAAGATCTCTTTCATGGCATTCAAAATTCTATCCAGGAAAGCGTCAACTGTCGTAGCGTCATTCCAGTCAAGACTTCCCAAACGAATTGTCAAGCCTCCGATTTCAAAGGTTTTGGCATCAGACTCAAAAACATCCACATCACTCATCCCGCTAAAATCATGAGCAGCCGCAGTCATTTCTTCGTAAAGCTTTACTATGCATGCGGTTTCAGTTTCAACACTGCAACCTTCAAATTCCGCAAGGCGGGCAACAAGTGCGGCGTGCACATGGCGATCCACATCTGTCGTTGTCACTTTTTTCAAGTTCTTGGTATCAGCAACAAGGCCAGCCAGCAGCACCTTGGTCATGTGCAAATCAATTTCCACATCCAGTTCTAAATACGACATGTAGACGATGGTGCAAGTAGCCCCCACAGGCATTTCTTTAGCGTAAAGCAAGTGAGATTCTACGATATCGCCGAGACCATGATGATCAATCAGCTGTAATATACGGGCTTTGCGCGCGCAATCTACAGCCTGGGAGTATAGATTATGATCGACGAGAATCAAACGGGGAACGTCGGCACCCGACACATCATCGGAAAAACGTAGTGCATCATTGTCATCAAAAATCTTTGGAAGCTCTATGCCAAATTTTTCTGCAACAAGCTTTGTTTCGTTATTGATTTTTCCTGCCACACGAGCCTCGACGCAATAGCCAAGTTTTCGCATCAAGTTCGCATAAGCAATGGCCGACATCACGCTGTCTGCGTCGGGAGTCTTGTGTCCAACCACGATTACCGGCGAGTCGCCCCATTCCAGAGCCGCAATGATTTTTCTATACAAATTCATTTTAGAATTCTTCGCGTTCTTCCCAAATTTTCTCAATAGTTTCGCAAACATCACCATCCAGCTTCATGGCCCTGCCTGTCAGCATAAAACGCCGTACTTTCTATCGGCCATATACATCGGGTCTTCAACATTGGCGCCTTGATCTACAACAGATAAAATTCACCATTGTTCATAATGGAAGATAAAAAAATTCCCGCTACAGTTCTAAACTGCAACGGGAATTTTCTAAGGGTTCGTCAGCGGCCAAAGTCCGCAACCGTCCTTTATTAACCTTCGGAACGGTAGTTCGGGGCTTCCTTAGTGATGGTCACATCATGGGGATGAGATTCGCGGAGGCCAGCACCGGTGATGCGTACGAAGGTAGCCTTGTCGTAGAGTTCCTTCAGGTTTGCAGCTCCTGCGTAACCCATGGCAGAGTGGATACCACCGATGATCTGGTAAATGGTATCGCGGAGAGGTCCCTTGTAAGGAACGCGGCCTTCGATGCCTTCCGGAACAAACTTACGGGGTTCCTTGATGCCACCCTGGAAGTAACGGTCTGCAGAACCTGCAGCCATAGCACCCAGAGAGCCCATACCGCGGTAGCTCTTGAAGGAACGGCCGTCGGCGAGAATGACTTCGCCCGGAGCTTCTTCGGTACCTGCGAACATGGAACCGATCATTACAGCGTGACCACCAGCGGCCAGAGCCTTGACGATATCGCCAGAGAACTTGAGGCCACCGTCAGCGATAATCTTCACGCCAGCCTTGCGAGCTGCCTTACCGCATTCCACAACAGCGGAGAACTGGGGGTATCCTACGCCAGCCACGATACGGGTGGTGCAGATAGAACCAGGACCGATACCCACCTTAACGATGTTGGCACCGCACTTGGCAAGTTCAGTAACAGCTTCCGGAGTGCAGACGTTACCTCCGCAGATGGTGAGCTTGGGATACTTCTTGCGAACGGTCTTCACCATGTTGCGAACACCGATGTGGTGTCCGTGAGCGGTATCGATAACCAGCAGGTCCACGCCAGCTTCAACGAGAGCAGCAACACGTTCCAAAGTATTAGCAGAGGTACCGACCGCGGCACCCACCAGCAACTGGCCATTCTTGTCCAGGCTTGCAGAGGGGTTGTTTTCGCGCTTCAGAATGTCGGTCATGGTGATGAGGCCCTTGAGAGCGCCGTTGGCATCAACCAGAGGAAGCTTTTCAATACGCTTTTCAGCCAGGAGTTCCTTTGCCTTGGCAAGACTGATCTTGGGATTTGCGGTGACGGGGTTCTTGGTCATCACCTTGGAAATCTTGACGCTGTAATCAGTAATGGTACGGAGGTCACGGCTAGTGAGCATGCCAACCAGCTTGCCCTTGGACAAGATGGGGAAACCACTGATCTTGTGGATAGCGCGCATTTCAAATGCAGCAGACACCGGCTGGTCTGCATCCAGGGTCACCGGATTGGTCACGATACCGGACTGCCAGCGCTTGACCTTGCGGACTTCTTCGGCCTGTTCTTCGACGGACATGTTCTTGTGGATAATGCCAAGACCGCCCTGAAGAGCAATGGAGATAGCGAGAGGAGCTGTGGTAACGGTATCCATAGCAGCGCTGATCACCGGGATGTTGAGCTTAATGTTCGGGGCAAGCTGAGTGCTCACGTCTGTCTGAGACGGCAAAACGGAGGATGCTGCGGGAACGAGAAGAACGTCATCAAACGTTAATGCTTCAGGTAAAATCTTCATATAGAACCTCTTACTTTTTGCATGGAAAATATAGAAAAACATTAAGAAAGCAAAAAGATTACAATCTAAATTTTAGGGTAATTTTACATGTTTTTGAATTTGTATATTGAGGTCATGGACATTATCATTCTTATCATCGCAATCATACTGGCAATCGCCGGCTTTGTAGGATCCGTTGCCCCCGGCTTACCCGGTCCTCCCCTCAGCTGGGCGGCCTTGTTGCTGCTGAGTTTTCACCCTTCTATCACCTTCAGCACCAGTATGATTGTGGTCATGGCAGTTGTGGCCGGGCTCATAACCGTACTGGACTATGTAATTCCATCTCTTAGTACCAAGAAATTTGGCGGAAGCAAGGCTGGAGTCTGGGGTTGCAATATTGGCCTGGTGGTTTCCATCATTGGCCTGCCCTTTGGTCCCCAGGGCCTGCTGGGCGTTATCGTTTGGCCCTTCCTTGGCGCATTGATTGGAGAATTAATAGTCAGCAAAGACCTCAAGGTATCCTTGAAGTCTGCCACAGGAGCATTTGTCGGATTCCTTTGCGGAAGCGGCCTCAAACTGATTTACGCAGCAGTAGTCGCATTCATCATGATTTGGACCGCAATCAGCTAAGAGTTGCTATTTACCATTATAACGTTCCATGCATTTTTCAATGCCGAACTTGAAGTAGCACTCCACCAGGGCCTTCACCTTGGACAAAGCCTCATCGAAAGCAGGTCGGTCTTCCGGCGGAAACTTTGCAAGCACCCAGTTGGACAAGTCAAATTTCGGCGGGCATTTTCCTACACCAAAGCGGATGCGGGGAAACTTGTCGCCAATCTTTTCAATAATGTTGCGCAAGCCATTTTGACCGCCATGACTGCCATTGGCTCGGCAACGGATACGGCCCACATCTAGATTGATATCGTCACTAAAAACAAGCAACTGCTCAGGCTTGATCTTGTACCAGGTCATAAGAGCCTGAACGGATTCGCCAGAAAGATTCATGTAGGTCTGGGGCTTGGCAAGCAAACAATCCTGGCCTCCAATATTCACCTTTTGAGTCAAAGCCTTATGCTCGGACTTCCAGTCATCGGAAGTAGCCAACTTGTCAACGGCCATAAAGCCCGCGTTATGATGAGTATTAGAATACTGAGTTCCAGGATTACCAAGGCCAACTATCAAATACATAAGAACCTACTTTTTTCGCCTAAAAATTTAACAAAAAATCCCTAAAAAAAGAACCGCCTCGCATTGATGCGAAGCGGAACTTAAAATCGATTAGGATTTTGCTAAGGAATTTATCCTTATGCGTCTTCCTTACCCTTGCGCTTAGCGGTGATGTTGAAGATCACAACGCGGGGAGTGCAAGCCAGTTCTACACCTTCAGGGAGCTTGAGGTCCTTGGCGTAGAAAGTGGTGGGAGCCGGGAATTCAGAAACGTCCATTTCGATTGCAGTCGGAATAGCGGTCGGAACAGCGGCGAGGTTGATGTAGCGGTTCTGCTGAGCGAAGGTACCGCCCTGAGTCTTAACACCCATGGGGAGACCGGAAAGCTTAACGGGAACGCGAACCTTAACCTTAGTGGAATCGTCGATCTTGAGGAAGTCAATGTGAGTGATTTCCTGAGTCAGAGCGTCCTTCTGGTAGTTGTAAATTACGGCAGCGTTGCCGGCCTTGCCATCAATTTCGAGATCGAGAAGCGTATAACGCTTACCCGGGGCGAGGACCTTGCGAACGTCGATAGCGCTAACGCTAACATTCACAGCTTCCTGACCCTTACCATAATAGACAGCCGGAATCTGACCGGCCTTGCGGAGACGCTTGCAGGAAGCGCTCTTGCCTAACACTCTAGAGTTTGCTACGAGCTTAGTGAGTTCCATAATTTTTACTCCATTTAAGTAAAAAGGTTAAAAAAATTCATTGGGGTAGCTGGACTCGAACCAACGAATAACGGAATCAAAATCCGTTGTCTTACCACTTGACGATACCCCAATGGTGGCGCAAATATAGCAAAAACGCCACTTTTTTTAAAGGGTTGGCACCCAAAAACGGGTTACTTTCTGATATCTGGAGATAGATTTCATGGCATTTGCAGCCATTTTCGCCTGATCCTCAGAGCTAAAGATGCCAAAAACAGAGGCTCCCGAGCCAGACATAAGGGTACACTTGGCTCCTAAACGGACAAATTCGGCTTTCATTTGTTCCACCAGGGGATGCTTGGGGAACACAGAGCCTTCAAAAGCATTGAAGGAAATAAAAGACGAGAGGTTGGAGACCAGTGAATTCTCGGCAATTGCAGCAGCCATTTTGGACTTATACTCATCCCAACGAGCACTGCCAGACTTGGCTACACCAGCATAGGCATCCTTCGTTGGCACAGCGTCCAGTGGAGTGCAAATAAGCAGAAATTCGCCATCAGCCAGCTGCAAGGGCATTGTAAAAGTGAGTTTTTCACCAATACCTTCGGCATAGGCGGTACCGCCGCGGACCAAGAAGGGAACGTCGGCACCAAGCTTTGCGCCGATGCTTTCCAAAACTTCGGCCGTAAAATTCAAATTCCAAAGGCGGTTAAGCAAGCGAAGCGTTGCTGCGGCATCTGCGCTCCCTCCCCCAAGACCAGCACCAAGAGGCATCACCTTTTCGAGGTAGATTTCAGCACCGAGATTTTCAGCACCAGTCACGCCACTATTTGCAGCATAATCCTTCAACGCAACGGCAGCCTTGTACACCAGGTCCGACTGGACCGGATATTCCTGAGGATTGTTGTAAGTTAGATTAATCTCACCATCATTGCGAACGTCCGCACTTACAGTATCGCCTGCATCCACCGTCTGGAAGACAGTGCCCAAATCGTGGTAGCCATCTTCACGCTTGCGGATGACATCGAGAAACAAATTGATTTTAGAAGGAGCATATTCACGCATAATATTACCGTAGAGAAATTATGAATTATGATGTACGAATTACGAGACTTTTTATCGCGATTTCACCGCCCACTTATTTTACAAGCAAAGCTCGCCATTTTATCATCTCATAACTCATAATTCATACATTGTAATTGTTTACCTAAAGGTTCCGGAACGTTCCAGCTGCATCAGTTCATCCATGCCAATGAGCAGTGCACGGGGCTTGGAATTACCTGTGCTGCGGCCGCAAACTCCCAGACCATAAAGCTGATCCACAATCTTGCCTGCGCGGCTATAGCCGACACTAAAGTGACGCTGCACAGCGGAGGTGGAAAGGCCATTGCCACATTCAATTGCCCACTGGGCAACTTCGAACAACAGCTTATCCAGTTTCTCATTCATGGCGGCGGCACCACCTTCTTCTCCATCGCCTTCTCCGACAACATCGAAGGATTCCAACTGCGGATAGAACACATTCTGATTGGAGCATGCATCGGCCAACTTTTCAGCCTCTTCATCGCTGAGGAAGGCGCCGTGAACACGAACAGGTTCAGGTTCATTGACAGCCTTGAACAACATGTCACCGCGGCCCAGCAATTTTTCAGCCCCGGCATGATCCATCACGGTTCTAGCGTCCACCTGGGAAGCCACCTTAAAGCTAATACGCGTAGGCAAGTTGGCCTTGATGTTACCCGTAATCACCTTCACAGAGGGACGCTGGGTTGCAAGAACTAAGTGAATGCCCACTGCACGAGCCTTTGCCGCAAGACGGCTCACATGCTTTTCAATTTCCTTACCGGCAACCATCATCAGGTCTGCCATTTCGTCGATAATAACAACGATAAACGGCATTCTGTGACCCTTGTCTTCATCAGGAATATCGTCCGTCAATTCGCCAGCTTCGTACTTGGCGTTAAAGCCGCCGATGTTACGGACCTTTGCCGTTGCAAGAACTTCTGTACGACGGTCCATTTCGTAACACAGCCATTCCAAGGCCTGGATAGCAACTTCAGGTTTAGTAATCACGGGAGCCAGTAGGTGCGGGATGTTTTCGTACATCTTAAGTTCCACAGCCTTCGGGTCCACAAGAATCAAGCGAAGTTCATCAGGAGTCTTGCTGAACAAGAAGCTTGCCATCAGGGAGTTGATGCACACAGACTTACCAGAGCCAGTCTGACCAGCAATCATCAAGTGCGGAGCCTTTGCCAAATCCATAGCAAAGGGAACGCCAGTAATATCCTTACCGATAGCAACCATAATCTTTTCAGGCGAGGGCGAGAAAGATTCGCTTTCAAAGATGTCCTTACCATAGATAATCTGGGACTTGCGGTTGGGAATTTCAATACCCACTGCGCCTTGACCAGGAATGGGGGCAAGAATACGAATGGATTTCACCTTAAGAGCCAAGGCCAGGTCTTCTTGCAGGGCGCTAAAGGCGCTGACCTTTACACCTGGACCAGGTTCAATTTCAAAGCGGGTAATAATAGGCCCGGTTTCGATGCCAACCACTCGACCTTTCACCTTGAAATTTTCAAGTTTTTCTTCAAGCATCTTGCCGATGGCATTCAACTCTTCTTCGGTGTAATCTGCGGTCTGAGGCTCGTGATCGTCCAAAATGTCGCTAATGGCGGGTACCTTGTACTCATCATATGTATGGGTGGGATCGCGTTGAGGAATTGCAGCGCCCTGACCGGAAACGCTTCCAGGAACAACGGTACCTATGTCTCCACCCAGAGTTTCGTCAGGAGCGGTTTCACCAGCACCATAAACTTCGGGCATAAAGGTATCGTCAGAAGCGGCACCATCACCACCTAACAAACTTTCGGGGTCGATTTCGTTACGGGTCATGGCCAAGGTAGGCTCATCGCGGTTCATGGTAACGTCGTTTGAAATAGTTTCATTGACGGCAGGAATAGTCGACGCAACATCGGCGACACTTGCATTTTCGCGACGAACATCACCCCTCACCTGCATACGACCCTTGTGGTTTTCCCAGGCAATCATTTCCCGGGCTCTGCGAAGGGCGGCAATTTTTTCCTTGACTTCCACAATTTCCAAGGCATTCATCTTGCGGGCATTCACACGCAAGTATTCTTGCAAGCGAGCGATTTCTGGATCTTCACCAGGTTCAGAACCTGAAAGCGTTGCGGACATAGACGATTCTTCGGAAGCCATCACAGTTGCCGCAGCCTTAGCCTCCACATTCTTGGGTTCAAAACCTCTGGGAGCAATAGTCTTTTCATCTTCAAAGGGAACTCCACCCAAGGAACCAGAAACATTATTGCCATCAAGTTCATTATCAAGCCAATTGTTACGACCATTGAAGGGGACAACCTTGCCTTTGCGACGAATCTTGAAGGCATCGGGTTCCAGCATCACAGTATCATCATCCATGGTAATACCGCGACGAAGTTTAGCCGGTTTTTCGCTAACAGTAGATTCCTGTTCCGATTCAATCACTTCAGCTTCAAGCACAGGCTTTTTTGCAAAAACTTTCTTGAACCATTCTGTGGTCTGAATTACAAAATGGAAATGCCTGGGGCGAAGTCCAAAAGAAAGAACCAAAATCAATCCTAGGCAAATTACAAGAATCAGCAAAGGAGCCATGCTGGATTCCTGGCCAAAAACGGGAATGGCAATATTTTGGGTAAAGAATTGACCAATAATGCCGCCATTCAACATTAAAACGTCTTTAGAAACTTTGCCAACGCCATAGGTTTTCAAAGCCAAAAGGCATGACAAGTCTATCGACAAAAGGGTAAGGCCCAGGGCATAACGGATAACTTTGGACCTTAGGTTTTCAAAGGCGATACCCAAGCCCCAAACAATCAGTGCCACGGTAAAGAAAATCACGGAGACCTTGCCAAACAAGATCATGACCGCATTGGGAATTAAAGCGCCTAGATAAGGGCCAAGCCAATTGCCATGGGTTCCACTGTACACGGAACTGATACAGCCCAGCAAAAGAACTACACCTAAAATCAACAGGAACCATCCTGTTAGAACAATTCCAAACCCCTGTTCGCCATCAACAACGTTTTTTTTCTTTTTTGTAGGCTTTTTTGTGGATTTTTTCTTTTGAGTAGCCAAGACTCCTCCAAAATTTTGTTCTTAAATATAGTCTATAATTTTGTCATCAAAATGACAAAACTCTTCAACTTGTTATCTTTTAAGCATGCAAGAGAAACAAAATAAAGATGACAAGAAAAAACTTTCTAAGAAAAAAAAGAAAGTCATTTCTGGTTTTATAGTAAGCGCCTTACTCGTCCTCTTGATTCTTACCTTGGCAAATCCGCAGGCAGAAACAACAACGAACATTAGAAACAGCGCCGAATCCCTCGAAAACCTTTTTTACGACCTTTTCTTCAAGGCCTCCACTAGTGTTGACGACTACCTGGGGAAAAACGAGAAAATCCGCACTGCTAACAACTATGACCCAAACATCTTAATCGTCGACATTGACGAGCCCTCTCTAGCAAAACTTGGTAACTATAATGAATGGGATCGTTCTATCCACTCCAATGTTGTTAAAAATCTGAACGAGGGTGGAGCTGCAGTTATCGGCTTTGATATTTTATTTAAAAACGCAGATTTTGGAAGGCAAAAGGCTAGTCAGGTCATGAGCCTGTTAAACGAAGTAGAGCCCGAAAGATCCTGGGATTCCCTCTATCCCGAAATTCTTTCTACTTACAACTACGATTCCATGCTGGTAAGCGCCATTCACGAAAGCGGCAACGTCATTGTCTGCGACATGTTCGATGAATCCAAATCTTACAAGCACGAATCCCAGTGGAGGCCTCTCAGCGGCGAAAAGCGAGCACAAGAAGTAGGCTTTAAATCAGTCTTTAACAATAAACAAGTAGACAGCCTTGACAACATCGAAGCAAAGGATCTTCTAGACAACATTTTCCCAGAGCTTGCCGAAGCGGGCAAGTTTGTAGGATCCGTCAACGCCTATCCCGATAACGACGGCGTCGTCAGACATGTGTCCATGCTTTACCGATTCCCTAACCCAGATCTCGAGCCAACAGCAGACCCCACCCTAGAAGATGTCAGCAAAATTGACTCTTCAAGAGTTTACTCCACAATGTCACTGATGACCATTTTGCATCTTTTCCATCAGAACCCGGAAAATGTTGAAATCAAAATGGGCAAGTACATCAACGTGGGCAAGCCCTTCGGCATCTACCGAGACATGGATGGCAGCTATCACACCACCTATCCTCACTTTAGCTATCCCATGTTTCTCTCCCTCCGGGAGAACTTGAAGTCGTCAAAAAAACTGAAGCGGAAGGCCTCTACAGACTTTATTGATATATCATCTAAAATCATCGCCCGAAAGGGAATAGACAGCTCTGTTACTTTTGAGATTTTCGAAGGGCAAATTCTCAACGAAAAGTTGTCCAACACAGTTCGCCAAATGGATGTCGCAATTCTTGACTCCATACAAAGCGGAGAAATCAAGGAACTCAACGAAGGCGTAACGATCAAGATCGACGAGGAAAATTCTGACGCCAATCGTTTCGTTATCGTGGACCCCGAAGAAGAAGAAGACATATACATCACCCCCTATATTGTTCGTGCAGTACACTTCTTTGAAGATTCCCTCAGGGCACTCCCCGCAGAATCCTCTATTCTGCTCTCCATGGACCTTGACCTTAGCTACGACAAGCACGCCCGCAAGTGGCGAGCCACCCAGGCAATTCTTTCGGACGCCGTCATTCGGGACATCGAAAATGCAGACAGTGCCAAAATCGCCAATCTCAAACCTGGCGAGGAAATGCGTTTTGGTCCCGAAAAGAAAATACCTATTGACAAGAACGGACGTTTTCAGGTCCGCTACAGAGGCCGCTACAACACTTCTGAACCATTGCGCACTTTCCAACACCTTTCCTATTACGACGTATCCAAGCATCGTGTAGACCCGATTTTCTACCAAGGCAAGATTTTCATATTGGGTTCTGCAGCGCCGGCCCTATTCGACTTTGTGCCGGGACCTCACGAAGAAAATTTCCCGGCAGTGCTAATTCACGCAACCATAATCAAGAACGTTCTTGAAGACGATTACATTGTAACCTTGGGAGAAAATTACCAGCAGATTATCGTCATCTTGCTCGCAATACTTTGCACCATCCTCGGTTTACGCCTCAAAAGCTACTTCTCCGTTTCCGTCTCCATCATAATCATATCCATCTACACCCTTGTAGCCTACCAGTGTTTCGAAATGGGAATCTACATCGGTATGTCCAAGCAATTTTTGGCAATTCTCCTAACGAACATTTCTGCTCTGGTGGTTCAATTCTACTTTGAAAACAAGGAAAAGAACTTCATCAACAACGCGTTTAAACAGTACATTTCACCCGAACTGATTGACGCCATGGTGAACCAGGAAATCATGCCGACCTTAGGTGGTGAAAAATCCAACATTACCGCATACTTTACCGATATCGCAAGCTTCTCCACCTTCTCCGAAAAAATCGGCGACCCGAGTAAGCTGGTTGAACTATTGAATGAATACCTGACCGCCATGACTGACACCCTGCTAGAAAACAAGGGTACACTGGACAAGTACGAGGGCGACGCCATTATCGCGTTCTTCGGCGCCCCCATGCCTCTTGAAAACCACGCACAAAGTGCCTGCTACTCCGCAGTGAAGATGCAACGCAAACTTATGGAACTTCGCAAAAAGTGGGAAAGCGAAGGCGACAAGTGGCCCAAAGTTGTTCACGAAATGCATATGAGAATCGGCATCAACTCTGGCGACATCGTGACTGGAAATATGGGTTCCACCATGCGAAAAAACTACACCATGATGGGCGATGCCGTGAATCTGGCCGCACGTCTTGAAAGTGCAGCCAAGCAGTACGGAGCCTACATCCAAATCAGCGAAGACACCCAAAAGGATCTTGAAGATGGACGCTTTATCTATCGTTCCCTTGACACCGTACGTGTTGTGGGTAAGAGTCAGCCGGTAAAAACCTTCGAGCTTCTCGAAAAGGCTGGCTGCGACAATGAAGATAAGCTTAAGTTGTTAGTAAACACCTGGGAAAAGGCCCGCGAATTCTATCTGACTATGAAGTGGGACGAAGCCATTCAGTACTTCACCCTCTGCCTAGACTTGGAGCCTCATCATCCCGATCGTGACCCTGGCAGCAAGACTACGCCTAGCCATGTGTACATCAAGCGCTGCGAAGCCTACAAGCTAAACCCGCCTGTGGCTCCCGGCGAAGAATGGGACGGAGTCTTCACCGCTACCGAGAAATAAAAAATGCCCCGGTTCAACCGGGGTCTTTTTTTGAAATAAAGTAAGATTAGTTCAATTCAATGTTGTCGATTAAACGGGTCTGACCGTAGAAGGCAGCCACCAGGATAACCACCTTATCTTCGGCAGTCAGCATTCCTGCAGAGAACTTTTGCAAGGTCTTCTGGTTCACCACTTCAACAAACTGAACTGTACCGCGAGAAGCGAGAATAGACTTTACGACGACATCGCGAATCTTGGCAACACCGCGTTCACCTGCGTCATAGGCTTCCTTAGCCTGTTTGAGGCCTTGGCTAATACCCAGAGAACGAGACCTTTCAATATCGCTCAAGTATTCATTACGGCTGGAAAGCGCAAGTCCAGACTCTTCGCGAACGATCTTCACGCGATGAATCTGGATATCAAAGCAAAGGTCCTTCACCATGCGTTCGATCAAGAACACCTGCTGATAGTCTTTTTCGCCAAAGTAAGCGTGATGTGCTCCGGATATCAAGAACAACTTTGAAACAACAGTCAGAACACCGCGGAAGTGACCCGGGCGATAAGCACCGCAGTACAGGCTTTCCAAGGTTTCATCGCGCACCATAGTCAGGGGATCTCCATCCGGGTACATTTCTTCGACGGAGGGAGCAAAAACAAAGTCAGCGCCAATGGATTCTGCCAGCTGGGCGTCGGCTTCAAGGCGCTTGGGGTATTTGTCCAAGTCCTCATTCTTGCCAAACTGGATGGGATTCAAGAAAACGCTAACAACGGTTACGTCACAATCATTCACCGAAGCCTTGATCAAAGCACCGTGACCTGCATGAAGAGCGCCCATGGTCGGAACGAGACCAATGGACTTTCCCTGCAAAGCCAAGGGCTTCAAAGCCTGACGGAGAGAATCGATTGTCTTAATGATTTGCATTATTTACCTTCTGGAACGAAATAGGTCGTTTGTCTCGGGCAGGCTGCAATTGCATCCAGCACAAGTTTGAGATGATTCTCATTATGGACAAAATCAATATTGTCGGTATTAATAATCAATACCGGTGCATAAGGATAATTCCAGTAATAATGATCATATCTATCCATCAAAGACTGTAAGTAAGATCCTTCGATAGATTTTTCCATGGCACGACCACGGCCGTGGATTCGGTTAAGAAGAGTAGGCACACTAGCCTGCAGGTACACCACCAGGTCCGGATGGGGAATGTCCTTGTTCAGGACATTTGCAACCTGTTCGTACATGGCGTATTCATTTTCGTGCAGGTTCTGAGCGGCAAAAATCTGATCTTTTTCGTAAGTGTAGTCACTAACCAGCAGATCATGGAACAGATCACTTTGGAGTGCAGAGTTTTGCAACTGCTTGTGACGGTCCAACAGGAAGAACAGCTGGGTCTGGAACGCGTAGGCATCCTTGTTCTGGTAGAACTTTTCCAGGAAGGGATTCTCGGCAAAGTTCTCTTCGATGAACACGGCATTCCAACGTTCAGCAATCATCTTGGCAAGAGTAGTCTTGCCCACGCCGATAACGCCTTCAATGGCTAAGAAATGAACACCTTTTTCAGTCAGCATCTAAGGTTCCTCCGAAGTTACGAGGCGGAACGGAATCTTCTCCTCCTTGGCGAGGAGATTTGCCAGCAAATCCTTGACTTGCAAGCCCATTTGCGGATCTTCCCACTCAGGAGCAACATCGTTCAAGGGTACAAGGACAAACTGACGATTAACAATCTGCGGGTGAGGTAAATTTGGGACACCTCTGCGGACATCCTTGCCAAAATACAGCAAATCCAAGTCTATTTCCCTGGAATTCCAATGTCCACGGGGCTTACGTCCCAACACAAATTCAGCACCTTTAAGATAATTCAGCAGACGAGTACTGGAACCAGAGTACCAGAAAGTCACTACCTGGTTAAAGTAAGGCCCTTGCCCCTCCGGTCCAACCGGTGGAGTTTCATAAATAGGACTTTCCTTCCATCCGCCTGCGGAAATCTTGCGAAGCATTTCTCTTCCTTCGCTCAAATGCCTGGAACGGTCTGGAATGTTCGATCCTAGGGCGACAAAAACTCGTTCTAATGAATCCACAACCATAATATAGCTATTCAAAATGGCACAAATCTGACGCAATTCCGTTTTAAAAGCATTTAAGATATATCTGATGTTTTTTCAACTTTTTTTTATGAAAATGGGGATTTTCAATGACAGCAACAGCTTTTTTAGTTATCTTATGCAAACCTCGATGAGGTGTTAATTTATTTCCCCTACATTTTCAGGCATGTTCTTGTTGCTTTGGACGTCCTGTTCTTTATATCGATTTTTAATTCTACTCAAATAATCATAGGTTAATTGTGGCTAACACCAAAAAAAACGTAGCAGATCAAGAAACAGTCAATAATGACGTTGCTCCGGAAGCAGCTGTTGAATCTACCCCTAAGCGCCCTGGTCGCCCCAAGGCAGCAAAGGCGGACAAGGCCGAAAAAACAGATAAGACCGAAGACAAAAAGAAACTTGACGAAAAAAAGAGCAAGAAACACGCCGACAAAAAGCCCCGTGGTGAAGCAGAGAAGACTGAAGGCGTAGAAACAAAAGTTGAAAACGCAGCCCCGGCAGAAGCCTTCGTGCACCCCGAGAACGCAGCAGCAAATACAGCGGTTGAAGCCCCCACTGAAAAGGCCTCCGAAAACGCCGTATCTCCTATGGATAACACAGCCAATGCAGAAAACGCCAGTGCCGACACCAGCGTTACCAATGCAGAAAATACAGCCGCCGAAGGTGAGAACAACCAGCAGAACAACGGGCAGCAGCGCGAGCGTTTTAACAAGTTCGACAAGAAGAACAAGTTTAACAAGTTCGACAAGAACCGTAACAACAACCGTCCCCAGCAGCAAGAAGAACCTGAAGACCAGACTCCGCTGCCGGAACCGGATTCCGAGGCCTGGTGCAAGGCACGCGACTGCTGGGCCAAGTACCGCAAGATGACCATGAGCGACCTGCAGGAATTGGCAAGCCAGAAGGAAAATCTGGACTTCCGCCGCTATCGCAAGCAGTCCCTGGGTCTTTTGCTCCAGAGTCTTGAAAACGAAAACAACATCGTTTACGCCGAAGGCCTCCTGGAAGTCACGCCCCAAGGTCATGGCTTCCTCCGCAACACAGAATTCAACTACCAGCAGGGCCCCGACGACGTTTACGTGAGCCAGAACCTGATCCGCCGTTTCGGTCTGAAGGTTGGCGACACCGTTGCAGGTCTTGCCCGCCCGCCCCGCGAAGGCGACAAGTTCTACGCCCTGCGTCGTGTAGACAAAGTAAATTTCGACGACCCCGAAAAGATCAAGCGCCGCGTGGCATTCGAATACCTGACTCCGATCCACCCCAACGAAAAGATTCGCCTGGAACATGATTCGGAAGAATTGACCACCCGCGTCATGGATTTGTTCAGCCCCATCGGTAAGGGTCAGCGTTCCATCATTCTCGCTCCTCCCCGCACCGGTAAGACCATCCTCCTGCAGAACATGACCCGCGCCATCGCCGTGAACCACCCGGAAGTGATCATCATGGTGCTGCTCATCGATGAACGTCCCGAAGAAGTGACCGAAATGCGTGAAATCGTGGGCAAGCTGGTTGAAAAGAACCCTGCCCTGAAGGCTGAAGTCGTAGCTTCCACCTTCGACGAACCTCCTGATCATCACGCCCGCGTGGCCACCATGGTTCTGGAAAAGGCAAAGCGTCTTGTGGAACAGCAGAAGGACGTTGTGGTTCTTCTGGATTCCATCACCCGTTTCGCCCGCGCCAACAACGTGGTCATCCCCCACTCCGGCAAGATTCTGTCTGGTGGTGTGGACGCCATGGCCATGCAGTTCCCCAAGAAGTTCTTCGGCGCAGCCCGTAAGATTGCAGACAAATTGGGTGATTTCCAGAAGGATTCCAACGGTCAGATTGTTCAGACCATCTTTGGCGAACCCGTCCGCGAAATCGTCCAGAAGAACGGATCCCTCACCATTATCGGTACCGCACTGATTGAAACCGGCAGCCGCATGGATGAAGTGATCTTCGAAGAATTCAAGGGCACCGGCAACATGGAACTGGTTCTTGACCGCCGCCTGGCAGAAAAGCGCACCTGGCCCGCCATTGATGTATTCAAGTCCGGCACCCGTAAGGAAGACCGCCTGCTTTCTCTTCGCGAACAGGACATCATTTGGAGCGTTCGTCAGGGTATGCAGAACGATACCGAAAACGGCATTATGGATAAACTGATCAAGTGGATGAAGCAGTACAAGACCAACGACGAACTGCTCTCCTTCTTGGCTAAGGCAAAGGATAGTGTGAGATAAAAATGAACAATGAAGAATGAACAATTAACAATGGGAAAAATCGCACCTTCGGTGCTTACATTGTTGAGCGCGAAGCGCCATTATCTAAATTATTCATTGTTCATTGTTAACTGTTAATTTTACCGAAGGTAATATTATGTCCGAAAAGATTTTCTTCGCTGGCACCGGCAACATGGGCGGTGCAATCCTCCGCGGTCTTCTTCAGGCCGGTAACGACCCTAAGTCCATTTTCTTCTTCGACCCCAGCGACAAGGCGGCCGCCGAAGTTTCCGCTCTTGGCTGCGTGCGCGTCAAGAACTTTGCCGAAGGTGTCAAGAAAGCCGACGTCACCTTCCTTTGCGTAAAGCCCCAGATCTTTAAGCTGGTCGCTACTGAATGGAAGAACGCCGTAAAGGCAATCAAGACTTCCAAGACCTTCATTAGCATTATGGCTGGCGTAACCCGCAAGGCATTGACCGATGTTCTGGGCGAAAAGAATCAGGTTCTCCGCGTCATGCCCAACCTCCCCCTCACTGTGGGCAAGGGTTCCGTGGGTCTTGCAACAGACGGCGTTACTGAAGCCACTCTCGCTACAGCTGAAAAGATTTTCGGCAACATCGGCGTCACCTGCCGCGTCGCCGAAAGCCTGATGGACGCCGTCACCGGTCTTTCCGGAAGCGCTCCGGCCTACGTCTTTGAATTCATCGAAGCTCTCACCCGCGGTGGCGTTAAGGCAGGCCTCACCCGCGATGTTGCTTTGAAGCTTGCCCTCGGCACCATCGAAGGTAGCGTGGAACTGGTAAAGCAGTCCGGCAAGAGCCCCAGCGACTTGTGCGCCATGGTTTGCTCTCCCGCAGGAACAACCATCGCAGGCATCAACGCCCTGGAAGAAGGCGCCTTCCGCAGCACCGTTATGAAGGCTGTTGTTGCTGGCACCGAACGCAGTAAGGAACTGGGCAAATAGGCAAAGCCTATTTGCAATTACGAATTATGATTTATGAATTATGAGATAATAGAATCTTTTTTCGACAAGCCGTCCCGCTATAAAACGATCAATTCTCATAACTTGTAATTCATAATTCATATCTAAATTATGCTCATCGATTTTTTCACAAAGGAAACTTCAACGTCTTCGTTCGTCTTAGACGTTCTTTCCTCTGTGAATTACGATGTAAATGTCTTTGATTCCATCAACGAAAAAATTTACTCCCACGATGGGATCTGTTCCTCCATTATTATTTGGGATCTGGACTCCTTTACCAAGGAAAACGAAAAGGCACTTTCCGCAATTCGCAGGAACAACCCAGATTCCATGATTTTCGCATACGCCGAAGAAACCGCAAACTACGGTTTTCTTTGCAATCAATACGCCGATGTCAGCATGAACGCAGCTTCAGTACGCGTTCACCTGATGAGCCAAATTGCAAAGTTCCGTCAGTTTATCGAAGCACGCAAAACTTTCCGCGAAAGAATGTCCCTGCTGGTGGGAAAGAGCCCGGCCATGGAGCAATTGAGAAAAATTGTGCTGAAAGCCATGGTGCACACGGGCCCTGTTCTAATTCAAGGCGAAACAGGCGTAGGTAAGGAACTTATTGCAAGAGCTGTAGCCTGCATGTACGACAAATTTATCACGGTCAATTGCAGCGCCATTCCTGATAATCTTTTTGAAAGTGAACTTTTCGGCCATACCCGAGGTGCATTCACGGGAGCACAAAACGAACGTATCGGCCTCTTTGAAGCGGCAGATGGTGGCGCCATTTTCTTAGACGAAATCGGCGACATGCCCTTGCACACCCAAGTAAAACTTCTTCGTGTTTTACAAAACAAAGAAATACGTCCTTTAGGTTCAAACAAGCCTAAGCACATTGACGTTCGAATTGTAGCCGCAACAAACCGAGATTTGAAGCAAGCCGTCAAAGAAAAGAAATTCCGAGAAGATTTATTCTACCGTCTCAACGTCATTCCTCTGAACATCACACCACTACGTGAGCGCAAAGAAGACATCGAAGATTTGGCCAATTATTTTATTAGCCAATATCAAGGCGATAGTGAATCCTACTCACTTTCAAAGAAAGCTCTAGAACGTTTGCAGAAGCACAGCTGGCCTGGCAACATTCGCGAACTTGAAAATGTAATACAACGAGCCCTATGCTTTGCCAACTCTGGAGAATTGCAGGCAGAGGATTTACAAATTGAAATTGAAGGAATTCAACGTTCCAACCCTTCGTCAACCATAAACATTTCAACGCAAATTGCACCCGGCGTAGCCATAAGTGACGTAAACAATTACGAAGAATTTCGCTCTCTGCAGTTGGAACAAGAAAAGCAGTACCTCATAGAAAAAATTCAAGAAAACGACGGATCTGTTAGCGCTACAGCCGAAAAGCTTGGCATGCTCCGCACCGCCCTTTACAACAGATTAAACCGTCTAGGCGTTTCCGTCAAGAAACTTTAATTCTAAAAACGCTCTACCTTATAGCCTTGCTTTTTTAAAAGGTCTATAACATTGTTGTCATCTAGCATTAAATGGGCAACACCAACAACAACAAAAACGTTTCGGTCTTCAGCCAAAAACCGGCCAATGGACTTTGTCATTTTTCCGTTTCGTGAAGTGTATATTCTCTCTTCCAATTGTTCTTGCAACAACGAGTCAGCACTGTCTGAAGCAGAGTTGTCGTTCATCACCTGACGCAACAGAACTTCGTCGCCGGTTTTCCAAGCACGAATTAAGCGAGCCACCATGGAATCCAAATCTGCAATTTCGCGAAGAGTGGATTTTAAATAGTATACTCCCGAAGAATCAGAACTGCCATCACCAGCAACTGCGGTAATTTGTTCTTCCGCGGTTTCCAAGGCCACAATATTTTTTCCTTCATCAGCAGCACGATCCAGTAAAACCACGTCAACGCCCAAGCTAGCATCAATACCAGTACGTTGTAAAGCAATTGCACTTAAAGTTGTAGCCGCATACCATGGACGTAAGCGCATTAATCCTGCAATGGGAAAATTCCATGCAGCACAAAGACTGTCCAAGGAATTCCAAACACTGCGGGGTAGCACCATGCTTAATGCAGAATCTTGAGGGAACAATCCCTTCTGTACTGAATTCTGAACAACCTCATGGCTTACCGAATCATCTGTAATATTCATTTCCACAGCAAGTTCTTCTGCATTTGCAAAGGCATCTTCAATTACAGAATCCATAGGATAAAAAGAAGTATCTGCAAAGTGAACACTTCCTAAGACCCACACACTGGAATTTTCGTCGGAAACTTTCCAAAAGAAATGCTTATGTGCAAGCGATTCATTTTCGACCTGAAAAATCTCAGCATTAGCCTCACCCGCAGTCTGATTTGCCTCGCGATTGCCAGCACAGTTTATCAGCACAAAGCAAAGAGCTGTCAGAAAAAATCTATACATCTGATTCAGTCCACTTTAAAAGGCCCTGATTGCGGGCATCTGCGGCCGCAGCCACCTTCACACAATGTTCATCAATGACCATAATGCGATGGCAATATTTTTCTGCATACTCCAGAGAATGAGTAGACACAACTATTCCCATTTCCTTCTCCGCAGCCATACGTTTCAGCAATTTGAACAATGCATTACTGTGAGGAATATCCAAAAAAGCATTAGGTTCATCAAGCAACAAAACTTTCACCTGTTGAGCAATGGCTTCGGCCAAGTATACGCGACTACGTTCGCCATCACTAAGTTCCGTGACTAAACGGTCCGCAAAGCCCTGCAAGTTCAAAAGAGCCAAAGTTTCATCAACAATCTTTTCATCCTCTGCGGTGCGGCCATCTAACACTCCGGCATAGGGCATACGTCCAAGACTTACGAATTCTCGCACCGTCATGCGATCTGCTGCGGTTCCGCTCATTGAAATATAGGCCACATTCTTAGCCAACTCCCGAGCGTTCCATTTTCCAATATTGAGATTGCAAAGTTTAACGTAGCCTTCCAGGGAAGGAATTCGCCCAGACAAAGTTTTCAGCAAAGTACTTTTACCACAACCGTTGGCCCCCATGAGGGCGACTACTTCACCCGCATTCAATTCGAAGTCAAAGGGCTGCGCGCAATTTTTAGCACCGACTTCACCCCTAGTAAAGTTTCCTTCGTATCCAACAGCAAGATTAGAACAAACTAACAAACCCATCAGTGAACCCTTTCCCCTCGAATAATCACCCAAAGAATTACAGGAACACCAACAAGGCTAAGCACAGCATTCAGCGGAACTGTTGCAAACAAAGACGCCACCAGACACAAAATCATGCCACACAAACAAGCACCAGGCAAGAGAATGCGATGATTTGAAGTTTTAAAAACCATGTAAGCTAAGTGCGGAACAGCAATACCTACAAAAGCAACGGGTCCGCAGTAAGCGGTACTTGCAGCCGCCAGCAAGGAGGCCCCCAGCAAAACAAGACCGCGACCTCGACGAACATTCACTCCAAGTCCTCGGGCAAAATCGTCTCCCAGTCGGGCTGCATTCAAATACTTCATGGAAAAGCCAACCAAGCAAAGTCCTAGCAGAACAACGGCAGCGAAAATCAACACACCATCGTAGGTTAAACGGCCAAAGCTCCCCATGCCCCAGGATACATAAACCCGCAATGACTCAGCGCTGCTTTTCGAAATCAATATGCTCACCAAAGAATCGATAAAGTATCCCATGAGCAAGCCTACAATCAAGAGCACCGAACTACGTTCAAAACGAGTCGACACCCACATAATGACGGAGGTAACACACAGGGAGCCAACTGCAGCGGCCCCCAAAACACCAAAGTTTCCGAAGCTAAATCCAGCCAGCAAAGAGAGTGCAACGCCCAAGCTGGCACCACTGCTTATGCCCAAGACAAAGGGACCAGCCAAAGGGTTTCTGAACAAAGTCTGCAGGCTAAGACCGGACACCGCAAGGGCTAGGCCGGAAAGCACCGCTGCCATCATTTTCGGGAAACGGATTTCCCAAAAAATCTGCAGTTTCATGTTGTCGTAGGGAACGTGCCTCCACCCCAGGTCGGACCAACCAAGGTCTGCAGAACCGGACCACAGAGCGAGGTTCGCAAATAAAAAAAAGAGCAAGGTCAGCAAAATAAAGCAGACGCTTGCTCGTTTTTTGGCAGATGCCATAAGATTCTTTAAGCCTATTTCTTCTTGGCAGGTTCAGCAGCACGCTTCAGTTCTGCGGAGCCCTTTTCATCACGAAGGTACACTTCGGCAGGAACATTGTCAAAGCCCTGCAAAGCATTGAGCCAGTTGTCGTTCAAGTCTCTGAATTCCAACTTGTTCAAATTGTAGATTAAGGAATCCTTCACGACATCAAAAGTGATAAAGTCCCAACGAATCACCTTACGATCGGTGAACACTTCACGGCTAACCAAAGATGTTTCGGAATCAAAGCGATAACGAGCCTTGAAGGTGTACTCACCAGTCATCTGGTAACGACCGGAGTCGGAATAAGTACGGGTAACACCAACCAGGGTATCGTTAACACCGAAGCGAAGTTCAGCATCACGGAAGGCATGACCATGAGCGACGATAGGAGTTCGCCACACACCCACCAGCTTTTCCTTCATAGACTTCTGGAGAGTGGTATCGACCTTCCAGGTATCAAAGTTTTTCTTGTCGTACTTGGCTCGCTGGACGTACTTGCCATCCTGGATCAACTTGCGAACGCTGTCAGCCTGGGCCTTAGCCAAGCTATCGGAGTTGCGAGGACCACTTGCCGGAACGACTCGGTTCATGGAATCCAGTTTTGCCTGAATCATGTCCTCGAGACTAGAAGCGCCACGGGGGGCAGCCACGACTTCTGCTTCTACCTGGGTAGGAGTAACTGCGGGCTGGGCATCCTGGACTGGGGTTGTAGTTTGAGCCAAAGGCATTCCAACGAATGTCAAAGCCAGAACAGAAAAAAGAATATGCTTATAACAAGAGAATCTCATCAATCTTAAATGTAGTTAAAGGATTTCAAAAAAATTATAAGATTTTTGTAAAAAAGGCTATCTTTGTGCCATGCTAGATTATTCACAAGTACCTTCCCCCTGTTTTGTGCTCGACGAAGCCCGTCTTCGTCGAAATATGGAAATTTTGGACGATATCCAGAAGCGAGGCGATGTAAAAATCATTTGCGCCTTAAAAGGATACAGTTTTTGGCGATCTTTCCCCCTAATCGGGGAGTATCTGGCAGGCGCCACCGCCAGTAGTCTGAACGAGGCCAAGTTGGCCAAGGAAGAAATGGGCAAAGAAGTCCACGTATTCGCACCGGTGTACGACGACGACGAAATTGACGAAATCTTGAGCTGCGCAGGTCACATTACCTTCAACAGCTTTAGCCAGTGGCAACGTTTCAAGGACAAGACCTTGGCCGCCGGTGTCAGCGCAGGCATCCGCGTAAACCCCCAGTACTCCACCGTCGAGACCGACTTGTACAACCCCTGCGGTAAGTTCAGTCGATTGGGTGTTACCGAAGCTGAATTTAAGCCGGAACTTCTGGACGGCATTGAAGGTCTTCACTTCCACGCCCTCTGCGAACAAGACGCCGATGCCCTGGAAGGGGTTCTCGCCGCCTTCGAACAGCACTTCGGCAAGTACCTGCCTCAGATGAAGTGGGTCAACTTTGGCGGTGGCCACCACATCACCCGTAAGGACTACCACCGCGAAGAGCTGGTCCGTATCCTCAAGGGATTCCACCAACGCTACCCCCACCTGCAAGTGATCATGGAACCGGGCGAAGCCGTAGGTTGGCAGACCGGCGAACTGGTAGCCTCTGTCGGTGACATTGTTCACAACGAAATGGACATTGCCGTACTGAACGTTTCCATCAGCGCCCATATGCCTGACTGTCTCGAAATGCCCTACCGCCCCGCAGTTACGGGATCTGGCATGCCCGGCGAAAAGAAATACACATACAAATTAACAGGAAACTCCTGCTTGGCAGGGGACCAGCTGGGCGATTTTTCCTTCGACAAACCTTTGCAGGTTGGCGACCGAATCATCTTTGAAGACATGATCCACTATACAATGGTGAAGACAACTTTCTTCAACGGCGTACGCCATCCCAGCATTGGAAAGTTCGATGAGCAGGGCAAATTCCATCTGCTGCACAAGTTCACTTACCAGCAGTTCAAGGACAAACTTTAAATAATTACAAAGTACGAATTATGAATTACTAGAAAAATCTAGGCGCCAACGGCGCTCTATAATCAAGCGGCGATGCCGCGTTTAATCCTCTCGTAATTCATAACTCATAATTCATAACTAATATGAAGTTTACATCTGAAGAAGATACATTCAATTGGGCTGTTGAATTCGGCAGGTCACTGAAGCCCGGAGACAAGGTTGCCATGTTTGGAAATCTTGGAGCCGGCAAGACTGTCATTAGTCGAGGCGTATGCAAGGGGCTTGGTTTTGAAGGCTCTGTATGTTCCCCCACCTACACCATTCTTCACGAATACCCCAACAATCCGCCGATTTTCCACTTTGATCTTTACCGTCTAGAAGGCGGAGCAGACCTCTATGAAGTCGGCCTTGATCCCGACTATCTTGAAAAAGGCATTAGCCTTATTGAGTGGCCAGAGCGTCTTGAAGGCAACGACCCGGGAATCACCCACGTAATTCGCATAGAGATTCTCAACGAAACCGAACGAGAAATCGAGTTAACCACGAAATAAAAAAGCTAGGTCTTAGACCTAGCCTTTTCTTTTTTAATTCTTTCAAGAATTACTTCTTGACCTTACGACCTTTCTTGCCTTTCTTGGCAGCCTTTTCTGCTTCAGCCTTGGCAGCTTCTTCAGCAGCCAAACGTTCAGCCTCTTCCTTGGCAGCCTTTTCTGCAGCGGCCTTTTCTTCTGCAGCCTTTTGAGCGGCAATCCATTCGGCAGCAACCTTGGTCAAGGATTCCCAGTCTTCCTTGGCGCCACCATAAAGAAGGTTCGCTCCCTTATATTCAGCAACCATCTTCAAGGCAGCAGCAGAGTCATTCTTGTCCAGGGCAGCATTCACATTAGTGTAAAGATCCTTCTGGGCATTGCGCATGTCCTCGATTTCACCAATGCGGTTCTGGCGAATCACTTCCAGGGAATCGCTTACAAAACCTAGGTCCCAGGTAGCTTCGTAGCAGGTTTCTACTTCGGCGTACTTGGCAACATCAGCAGTAGCGGCAACGTAGGCAGCATCACAAGCAGCAAAAGCATCTGCGGACTTTTTCTTTGCATACTGATAATACTGGTAACCGCCCACAATGAGGCCGATAATCACCAGAAGGGTTACGCCATCCTGCCAACCCATGACCGGAGCCTTGGGCATCTTAGGCTTGCCATTAACAACTTCACCTGCTTCCAGGCGTTCTTCAGCCTCATCAAAGGGGCTCTTTCCATTCAAGAAACTAAAGGCCATTTTCTTTTCCTATCCTTTTCGTTTATTCAATATCCCACCGGGTTACTTTTTTGCAAGAGCAGCAAAGACCCTGGCGTACAAGTAAATTTGTTTGACCAGGCTTGCAAAACCATTGGAACGTGTGGGAGACAAGCCCACATTCAAGCCAATCTGTTGGAAGAAAGCGGGATCCACAGACAATATATCTGCGGGAGCCATATCGTTATAGATTTGCAAAGCAAGGCAGCCAAGACCGCGACTAATCAAAGGGTTGGTTGTACCGCCTTCCACGTCCATTTCGAAATGGATTTTTTCGCCATCGAAACTTGGGACAAGATACATGGTAGAGGCACAGCCAACAATGATGAACTTTTCAGCCTTCAGGCTTGCATCCATCCCCTTGTGGGCCTTAGCCAGGTCCAAGAGGAACTTCCACTTGTCGTCCGGATCCGTAAAGGAGGCGAACTTGTCGCGGATTAAATTTTGACGTTCAACAATTGATTCACTCATAATACAACTAACTTCTACGCAGGAACGAACGCATCTTCCAGATAATGCTTGGGCATGAAATCAGCACCGTAAAGAAGATACGCAGCAAGGTCTGCTTTTCGCGGGGAAGCTTGGAAAGTTTTTCCGCCGCACGATTGAATTGTTCATCAGAAATCTTATTGAAAGCCACCTTGGCGTTGGCGATTTGCTTATGGGAGTTACCAAAGGCAGCCATCCAACGGTCGTGGACCTTGGATTCAATGGCAGCGCGGTTTGACCCAGCGTCATCAAGCCACTCCACAATGGATTCCGCCACAATTTTTCCGCAGCGCAAAGACTCCACAATTCCCGAACGGCTAATGGGATTGACACAGCTGGCAGAGTCTCCTGCCTTGAACAAGCCAAGTTTTGCCATGGGCTTGTCGGACTGGCCACAGGCAATCATACCGCCATACACGGCCTTCACCTTTGCCTGAGGATATTCCTCTGCCAAGAAGTTCATCAATTTCTGACGGTTGGAAATTTCAGACTTTACCTCTTTACCAAGTACGAAGCCGATGTTCACTTCCCTGCCATCTCGGGGGAAAATCCAACCATACCCCGAGGCAAAGTCGCTGCCGAAGAACAGTTCGATATGTTCTGGACTGTGTTCAATGCCTTCTGCCACAGCAAAAATAGCCGGTTCCAGGTCCGTATCGCCAGATTCAATTCCCTGGAGGCACTCTATATTCTTAGTGAGGCGAGCTCCGGGACCCGAGGCATCCACCACCACAGGTGCGTGCAAGACTTCTTCAGCTCCATTTACAGAAACCGTAATGGACCATCCGTCATTTTCGCGAGCCAGAGCCTTGACGACCGTATCAAAATGGCATTCCACTCCAGCATCGACACAACCATCGGCAATTGCCTTATGGAACTTGGAACGGTTCAACAGGAGCCCGCAGTTCTTTCTGTAGAATTCGGCTCTGGAACGGTTGCGGGAGGTAAAGTAGATGCCTGAAAGATCCTGGCGGACCCAAGAGCGGTCGATTGGCCACAAAGCACTCAGCTTTCTTGTAGAAACCGCCTCGGCACAAAAAATCGGTTCTTTCCAGGGTTCTTTCTTGTCAAGAAGCAAAACACGTCTTGCACCGGCAGTCAAGCGTCCAAGGGTACAGGCAGCCATGAGACCGGCAGGACCGGCCCCACAAACCACTACATCATACTGGTTTGATGCAAAAAAACTCATTTCGGCGTAAAAATTAGCTTTTATTTATTGAGTTTTTTTTATTTGATGTGTAGTTTTTCACATTTTTTTAGTTATTTTAGGGCTATACGATTTATCATCCTTTAAAGGGAAGACTATAATATGAACATGAAGAGAGTATCTAAGTTCGGTCTCTGCCTCATCAGCGCATTGGCAATGAATGTCTTTGCACAGTCTGAATGGCAGGGTAAGGATCTGAACGTTTCTTTTAGTAACAAGAAGATTGACGGTTACAACTTTAGCAAGGCAAAGGCTGTCAAGAACACCACAGACTTCCGTCGTGCTACCGGTGAAAAGCCCAATTTTAGCAAGGCTATTCTTAATGAAGTTTCTTTCCAGAACGCAGTGATTAGCGAAGCAAACTTCGAAGGCGCATCTCTCCAGAAGGTTGTTATTAGCGGTGCCGACATCCGTAATTCCTCCTTCGAAGGCGCCGACATGGAAGGTGCAAACCTCTATCGAGCAACTCTCCTGGGTAGCCAGTTCCCCAAGACCAAGCTTATGAACGCCCGTCTGGACGCTATGAAGGTTGATGAAAACACAAGCTTCGAAAAGTCCGACCTTACTCAGGCTTCCGTCATGGACGTTGACCTTACCGGCGCAAACTTCAACAAGGCCAACCTGACCAACACCAACTTCTCTCGTTCCTTGATGGCAAACTCTGACTTGCGCAAGGCTACCATCGTGAAGACCGACTTCACCGCATGTAACCTTATTGCAGCAAACTTCAAGGGAGTTGACCTCATCGACGTTAACTTCGCCAAGGCCGGTCTTTCTCAGGCCAACATGAACGGCGCAGAATTCAAGAACGTCAACCTCCAGGAAGCAGACCTTTCCTTGACCACCTTCAACGATGTTGATCTTTCCAAGACTCAGCTCCAGAAGGCCAAGTTTGCACAGGCCAACCTGAAGAACATGAAGTTCGACGGTCAGGATCTTTCCAGCGTGGTATTCGACAAGGGTTCCGTAGCAAAGAGCTTCTTCGACAAGACCAAGATGAGCAAGACCTCTTTCTTTGACGCAACCGTTGAAAAGAACTCCTTTAAGGAAACTGAACTTCTGAAGGCAGTGTTCGATGGCGCATACGTCTTTAAGAACATCTTCGATAAGGCCGACATGACCAAGGCCAACTTCGCAAACTCCACCATCGAACGTTCTGACTTCATTTTGACCCAGCTGGGCGGTGTAAGCTTCGCCGGTGCCAAGCTCATCAAGGTGAACTTCACCAACGCAAACATGCAGGGTATCAAGATCGACGCCGATACCAAGATGGACGACGTTGACTTCTCCGGTGCAAACCTCGAAGGTGCAAAGATTGAAAAGTTCACCGCCAAGAAGGTAATCTACGATAACAAGACCCGCTTCCCTGCAGGTTTCGATCCTCGTCAGTATGGTTTCACCAAGCGTGGTGAAAAGGCTGCAGACATCAAGGTCGAAGGCAAGAAGAAGCGTTCTTCTGACGATGATGAAGATCAGCCGAAGAAGAAGAAGAAGAAAAAGAAGAAGAAAGTTGTTGAAGACGACGAAGACGACGAATAATCTTACTTCTCTTCATAAGTTTAAAAAAGGCGTTCGTAAGAACGTCTTTTTTTATGTCTACGCAGCAGGGTTTGTTGTCGCAGGAGTTATAGCCGCGAGAATTGCAGTCGCATGCTGCCGCGGGGGGTGATGCGTCGCACGGGCCCGACGAGAATGTCAGGCTACTTCTTGTCCATAAGCCAGCTTACAGCTTCACTCAAACTATGGACCCGCTTGATGTTCATACCACTGGTGTTCTCGGGCAAGGCGCCGCTGGCAGGAACAATAGCCTCCGTCATGCCAAGGCGGCGGGCTTCCTTAAGGCGCTGGTCCAGCAGGTTCACCCCGCGGATTTCGCCGGACAATCCAAGTTCACCGATGGCGATAATCTGACGTGACAGGGGAATCCCCAGGTGGTTGCTGGCGATGGCCAGGGCCAGCGCAAGGTCTGAGGAAGTATCCGTCACCTTCATGCCGCCGGCAATGGTGGCAAACACGTCGGTGGTTCCAATGGTTATTCCGCCGAATTTTTCCAGCAGGGCTAGTATGATGGTCAATCGTTTGGCATCGATGCCGGCGGCCACACGTTGTGGAACCGCGTAATTTGTCTGGCTGACCAGAGCCTGAGTTTCGAACAAGAGGGCGCGGGAACCTTCCATCGTACAGCAGACCACGCTGCCAGGAGTAGGCGGCATGCCCTCCTGCAAGAAGACACGGCTGGGGTTGGCCACGGGCGAAAGTCCGTGACTTGTCATCTCGAAGACACCGATTTCGTCGGTGGCCCCAAAACGATTCTTGATGGTACGGAGCAGACGGTATTGATGATTGCGATCGCCCTCGAAATAGGCAACTGTATCCACCATGTGTTCCAAAATGCGGGGGCCAGCAATCTGGCCATCCTTGGTCACATGACCAATGACAATGGTAATACAGCCCGTATTTTTTGCAAAAACCATCAGGTCCAAGGTGCATTCTCGCAACTGGCTTGCGCTACCCGGAGTGCCCGAAAGTTCGCTCTTGTAAACCGTTTGAATAGAGTCGATGACAAGAACCTGGGGCTTAATCTCTTTAGCCTGTTCCAAGATTTTATCCAAGCTTGTTTCGCAAAGGAGCAACATATCGGAGCCAGCCACGTTCAAACGCTCGCTACGAAGCTTGACCTGGACAGCACTTTCTTCGCCGCTAACATAAAGAGCCTTGACGCCAGCCGCATTCATAGTCGCCAAGGTGGACAGCACCAAGGTAGATTTACCGATACCGGGATCGCCGCCGATCAGCACCAAAGAACCTGGGGCGAAGCCACCCCCCAACACACGGTCAAACTCAGAATTTGCGGTACTCAATCGTTTTGTATCTTCGACCGCCACATCCTTCAGAGGAACTACCTGATGGACAGGACCGCCCAGCCCTCGCCCACCACGGCCAGCCGCTGCATCGGCCACCTCAACCACATGCTCCTTGAGGGAACTCCAGGCTCCGCAGAACGGACACTTGCCCGCCCACTTGGGAGTGGTGTTACCGCACTCTGTACAAAGAAACTCAATTTCTTTTTTTGCTTTAGACTTGTTCACTGCTACCATGTGCACTAATATAGCTAAAACCCACTGACAAAATGTGTCAATAGATAAAAATAGTGCTCAAAAAAGCAAAGTTATTGTTTCTTATGCCAGTTGGCGACCTTTTTCACAGGAGTGCCGATTACATATGCCTTGTGGGCCGCGGAAGATGCCTGTCCCACTCTTAACATATGTTCATCGTTCATTTTGACAATAAGAAACTTGTCCTGCAGAAAGACTCGGCAACAAGCATTCCCGTCACCACCATTTGGGAAATGAGATTGAGTTTTGTGCACCTCATATTTTTTTACATATAAAACCGTATTCAAAAAAATGCAGTGTCAAGCCGAATTGAATATATTACCGTTCAAAAGAAATTTTATTTTCTTGGGAAAATGCGACGACGTCTACAGGAGGGACCCGTGACAGCAGAATCCAACAATGAAAAAATCACCTTGAAGTACAAGGGAAATACTCAATGCCCCCTATGCGGAGGGGCCGGGGAAATCCCTGGTAAAAGGGGAAAGTTGGTCACCTGCAAGTTCTGCGACGGAAGAAAATCCATTCAGGCCTTCGACTGCATGGAATGCAATGCTACCGGTAAGGATTACAAGGGAGGCAAGTGCTTTGCCTGCAGTGGGTTTGGCGTAGTTGGCAAAAAAAATGCCCAGGCCATCATGAATCGCAGGGAAACTGTAGCGACAGATTCCGAAATCAAGGGTGCCTACGTTTGTAAGACGTGCAAAGGCTCAGGCAAGTACTTTAGAAGCCGATGCGAAACCTGCAACGGAGATGGATTCATCTACATGGTAAACTGCATCGACTGCAAGGGAACAGGACTGGACTCCGACGGATCCACATGTTCCTCCTGCAAAGGCAAAAAACTCATCACCCATGTCAAGGAAATGGAGTTCGAGATTGCTCAGTTTTCTTGTGATGAATTAGAAAAAACTCCACTGAACGCGTTCAAGTTTCCTGCAATTCTCATCGTCGTAGCGGCACTTTGTTCCCGATTCATTATGCGAGGAGAATATGTGGGCCCAGACACTCTTGATTCGGAGCTTATTAAACCAGCGATCAACATCATACTCTTGACCATTGTCATGATGTTCTATAACTGTCAAAATTATTTCAAGGGTTCAAAGAATCATTCTCACAAAATACGACTCCGACTTACCGGAGTATCCATGATGGTCCTCCTGTTTGTTGCCATCTTTATCGCAGGCCCTGTTACCGGAAAATACAGCTGGATCAACGAAAAGGCAAAGGACTTGATCAACCAGGAACAAATCCTACAAGAACCAAAATGCGTCAAAGTCAAGATGCACAAAACCGACGAACCTGCAGAACCAAGCATCAACAACCGTCAATACGACACAGCTTACTACAAGAAATCCCTTAAAGGCACCGCCTACTTCAAAAACGGAGACTCCACAAAAGTCACCCTCTATTTTTCTAGAGTCAAAATTTCAGAAAAGAAAGCAGAATACCACTATTTCGTGAAGAAAACGAAATTCTAGGAAGCCTTTTACAACGAGACTCCCTCAATGGAGCATCTTACAACATCTATGCCTACAGGGGATTTTTCAATTTCGTCGATAATCAAGGTATCCCCCACCTGAGGGCGCCTAGATATACGGTCAAAAGCCTTTGCGTGGACAAAAAACACTTGTTTATCCACTTCTACATGTCCACAACTACGGACATCATCCCAAGTCTTTAGAACACCAAACATTTTTTTCATGATTTTAAAATAAACTTTTAAAAAAGTTTGCGGACTACATTAACACTAAAATAATGTTACATCTGTACTAAATTTGCTAAAATGTAAAGGAATTGACCATTTTGAGGTTTTCTCACAGTCACTTTATATCAATCATTTTCCTTTTTTTATATTGTATTTCCAGTAATCAAAATGGGGTTTTATGAAGAAAACAGAGACAACAAAGTTGTTCTTGATTTGGGGAACTCTTTGTCTGTTAGCCAACATTCTTTGTTCAAACGCATCAGCCTTTGGCGGAGACCAAGGTTATTGGGCAGACTGGATTAAAAAACTAGCCAATGGCGGATTTGAAAATTTCAATGGTAACTATCCCCCACTTTACGTTTTCTGGCTCTGGGTGGTTTCCAAGATTTATCTTCTATCAGATATTCCCATCGACAAGACCTTCATGTTGAAGTTTCTTTGTCTTTGGCCCGTCTACTTTGCCCACCTGGGCCTTGTAGATTTTGCTTGCCGTTTAATTGCAAAAAAGAATCTGGGTGAAGTCAAAACTCATTTGATTATCGCCCTTATCGCACTGAACCCTGCATTTTTACTGGACGGTCCCATGTGGGGCCAGGTGGATTTATTCCCCTGCATCTTTGGTGTAGCTGCAATTTACTGCATCAACTTCAAGAGTACAATGAAGTTTGCCGCCATGTTCTTCGTCCTAGCGCTCCTGGCCAAGTTCCAGATGATTTTGCTTTTGCCCATTTTTGGCGGAATGTTCCTACGCCACTATAAAGTTTCATGGAAAGGTTTGCCCTGCATGGCCATTGCAATCGCACTGGTATTCCTGCCCTTCATCGTTGGAGGAAACCTCGGCGGAATGCTAAAGAACGCTTATGTAGGTACAACAAGCCAGTACCCGTTCTCCACATACAATGCAGCCAATGTTTGGATGTTGCTGGGCGGAAATCTAAGCAGTGATTCCACCCCGCTTTTCAACATTTCTCCAGAGGGAATCGGATTCCTTCTTTCTCCAAGTTGGTTGGGAAAGATTCTATTCGTAATTATCTCCGCTTATATTTTGAAGTGCGCCTTATTCTGCAAGAGTCTACGTCGCACTTTCGAGCTTGCTACTTGGGAAGCCTTCGCCTTCTTCTTGCTGCTGCCTGGCATGCACGAACGTTACTTGCTGTACGCCATTCCTTTCGCCTGCGTTTGGTTGATTCTTGACCACAAGAAAGCGTGGTTCTGGACAGTGTCGATTGTAGCCATTTGCTCCATGAATATCGAAATTATCAACGGGTTTAAGGGGGCAGACCTTTGGCCTTGGGTTTCTGGCATGGCCCTCATCGTATTTGTAGCAGGAATTGTTCACAACTTTGCACCAAAATTTTTCCCGTTCCTGGCCTCATCTATTGAAAAACTTTCAATTCCCCGTTTCGTCCCCTACGTTTTACTTGGAGCAATTCTAACAATTGAATTAGGGTGCCAAATCAAGGATTCCATGCCGGCAGACATTGTGCTCCAGGACAATCAAATGTACCTTACAGACCTGCGTATTGACCACTACACACAAGAATATGGTTCTCCTAGAATTAACCGTAGTGTTGAAGGCAAGACCCTTATGGTAAAGGGACGTCAGTACGAAAACGGAATCGGTTCTCATGCAAAGTCCAAACTGTACTTTAGGCTTCCCGACGATGCAGAAACGCTGGAATTCATGGCAGGCATTGACGATGAAGTTTCTGGCGGCGGTTCCGTAAGATTCTCAATTACCGCAAACGACGGAGAACTTTGGTCCAGCGGAGTCATCCACGGCAACCACAATCCAGTCGCAGGAAAAATTGACGTTTTGGGCCTTGAAGTAATTTGTCTTGAAATTGATTCCAATGGTGACAACGCTTACGATCACGCAGACTGGCTTAACCTGGTACTGACCAAAAAGAAATAAGATGTCCAAGTTCTTGAAGAACTTTTTTTTGAATAGCGTTCTGCAGGCCAAGAGTACCTGGCAGGAACACCCGAGGCGCACTGCATTGTTCTGGGCATTCCTTGCCATCGGAATTTTTGCAAGAGCATTTATGTTCGGCGACGTGCCTGGAGACATCAATCAGGACGAAGCTTTTGCTGGCTACAATGCATTTACCCTGCTTCAGCACGGCAAAGATTCCTACGGCTATCCCATGCCAGTGTACTTGACTGCCTGGGGTTCCGGAATGAATGCTTTGGAATCCTATCTGATGATTCCCTTCGTTGCATTGTTTGGCTTGAAGGTTTGGGCCATCCGCCTCCCCATGCTTTTTGTGGGCATTTTTTCTCTTGTCGCGATTTACAAATTGGTATTGCATTTTGCCAACGAAAAACTGGCTTTGGCAACTCTTTTCATGGTCGCCATTTCTCCTTGGCACATCATGCTTTCCCGTTGGGCCTTGGAATCAAATCTCGCTCCCGGCTTTGTACTGTTCGGAATTTTCTTTTTTATCAAGGGGCTGCAAAATCAAAAACACCTGATGATTTCCGCCCTTTTCTTCGGTTTGTCCCTTTACGCCTATGCCACCATCTGGACTGCGGTTCCCTTAATTATCCTAGCATGTTTGGCTTACGCCATTTGGACCAAGTCTCTGAAAATGGATCGTTACCTCTGGATTTCACTAGGAATTCTTTCGGCTTTGGCACTTCCCCTTCTGTTGTTCCTCATGGTGAATAAAGGAATAATTTCTGAAATTCGTCTTCCCTTTTTCAGCATTCCCAAACTTGTGTATTTCCGCGACAGCGAAATTTCCTTTGCAAAAATCCCCGAAAACCTGGCAAACCTTTGGAGCATTCTTTCTACACAAAGCGATGGTCTCCCTTGGAATTCCATCAAGAACTTCGGTATTTTCTACCCCGTCACCTTGGCGTTTTGCTTTGTAGGTTTAATCCTTGCGGTATGGGACGCTATTCTGGATATTCGCAACCGTCGCGTTGGGCTTTCTGTTTTCATCTTGATTTGGGCTTTCGCAGGTCTTACTATTGGGGCTCTCATCAACGTAAACATCAATCGAGTAAACTTGCTGTTCCTCCCCTTACTTGTTCTTGCCGCTAAGGGAATTCTTTGGACTTTTAGCTACATTCATCCCAGGACTATTTTAATTCCGCTATTCGCCTATCTGCTCTACTTCGCCACCTTCGAAAAAGAATACTTCACCCAATACCGAGATTCTATTGGTGAACATTTCTGCGAAGGCCTTGAAGACGCCATGGATTTCGCATCTTCAAAAATGAAGGCTGAAGATTACATGGTAGTGGATCCAAACACAAGTTATCCTAGAATCCTTTTCTTTGGAAAAGTGGATTTAAACAATTACCTTTCTACGGTCAACTACACAAACTTCCCTAGCCCTTTTTTATACGTCCACTCTTTCGACAAGTATATTTTCACTTCAAATTTGAACAGAGGAATAAAAAACGCTGTTTACCTAATGGAAAACAGCGAAAGTCGAATGAGCTCCTTACAAAACCGCGGATACAAAGTGCGGAACTTTGGAAAGTACCTCGTAGGTTATACCAACTAAATTTTACTTAGCCTTAGAAACAACAGGGCGGATACGCTTTCCGCAAAGGGTCACCACAATGCCAGCCTGGGCAAACATGTAGTAAGCAGTATCGCGACTATTATTCAAGGTGGACTTGGGATCGTAATCATCCTTGGTTACAAACACTTCAGCAACACCGGAAAGGCTAACATCCAAAGCGCAGCGCTCACAGGGGAAGCCAATCACATAAAGCTTGGAACCTGCAGGCACCTTTCCGCGAGCGTAATGCAGGGCGTTAATTTCTGCATGAACCATGAACGGGTACTTGTTGGCTTCGAATTCATGATGGCTCAACAGTTCGCCGGAATCAGCATCCAAAAGATCGTAAGCCAGTTTCTGCTTTTCGCGGGTGTAAGGCACAGTTTCATCATCGAAACCAGCGGGTGCGCCGTTGTAGCCGGTACTGATAACGCGGCCATCGGCACTGACAAGGACTGCACCCATCTGGGTGTTCTGATCTTTACTAAGACGAGCCTGGGCCACCATCATCTGGGTGTAGACTTCGTCGCGAAGCTGAGAGCGGGAGGAATTGTTATTCATGTTTTAAAATATATATAAAATATTAGATCCCGGCTCGGAGGCCGGGATGACATGGCGGAATGGAGATCCCGGCGCAGAGGCCGGGATGACATTCTAGGACAAGACCGGGATGACATAAACAAGGGCCGGGGCGATAAAAAAACTGGCAGCGACCGAAGTCACCGCCAGCTTTTTGGGGGTTAGGAGGATTCCGTTTACTGAACGTTTGCGGCCTTAGCCAAAGCGTCAGTCAAAGTCATTCCAGTGTAGTCCTGAGCGTTAAACCAGCGGCCACTCTTCTTGTCGTCAAGAAGGACACCCATCATGGAGCCAGGAACAACAGTTTCAGGAGCGTTAGGAGCGTTGGGGCCACCAAGATCGGTGCGGAGCCAACCCGGGTCCATAACGTTCATCATCACATCGGTGCCATTCAGCTTCACAGCAAAGTCCTTCACGAACTTGGTGAGAGCAGCCTTAGCGCAGGCGTAACCCATAAGTTCCGGTTCGTTGGCGATGCCGCTGGTGGTGAGCTGCATACGGCCAAAGCCACGCTTGATCATGCCCGGCAAGAAATGGTAGGCAATCTGGATGGGAGCGTAGAAGTTCACAGCCATAGCGTGGTGGAAGTCTTCCATGGTGTTGGAAAGATAATCCTGGAAGTAGTGACTCATGAGGCCAGCATTGTTGAAGACCAAATCTACCTGGACGCCCCAGGAATCAATTTCAGCGAGGGCAGCAGCTACTTCGTCTGCACTTTCGAGATTGCAACCGACTGCACGAACTTCAACGCCATAGGGCTTCAATTCTTCTATTACCTTGTCTGCATTAGCCTTGGAGCGGCCCTGAAGAATGATGTTTGCACCAAGCTTGGCCATTTCAATAGCGGTAAGACGGCCTACACCTCGGCAGCCGCCAGTAATCAAGGTCCATTTGCCCTTAACGTCGATCATAAATCCTATCCTTTGCAACTTGATTGTGTTGTATCCACAAGATACCCATTTTTGAGGAGGTTTTGCAATTTTTTTTGGCATTTTCTGTATACAGCAGTAAGCGGCCCGAATTAGTGCTTATGTCAAGGGTGATTTAGAGCACACTTTTCGTAACGAAGTACAAAAATTCTAAATTTTCCTCGATTATATATAGGACGTTATATGAAGAACAAACGCGATAACTGGGGCTCCAAACTGGGAGTCATCTTGGCAGTGGCAGGCTCCGCTGTCGGTCTCGGTAACTTCTTAAGATTCCCTGTGCAGGCAGCCACAAACGGCGGCGGTGCATTCATTATCCCCTACCTCATCGCCTTTTTACTTCTGGGTATTCCCCTTTCCTGGATGGAATGGACTTTAGGCCGTGCCGCAGGCGCCCGCCATCACGGTACAGCACCCGGTGGGTTCCACTATCTTCTGGGCGAAAAGCCCTGGGCAAAGCACCTGGGCTCCCTGAACATTTTGCCCCCGCTGTTCATCAGCTTCTACTATATGTTCATCCAGTCCTGGATTCTGGCTTTTACCTACTACTCCGCCACAGGCAAGTTGATGGAAGTGGTTCAGGGCGGTTACGAACCCATGAAGGAATTCTTCGGCAGCTACATTATGCTGAACACCCTGCTTGGTCCCTTCCCTGCAGCCATCATCTTCTTCCTTATTACCTTCGCATGCAACATGGCCTTGCTTTCTTTCGGTGTCCGCAAGGGTATCGAACGAGTAAACAAGATTACCATGCCCATCCTTTTGGTGATGGGTCTTATCCTGGTGGTCCGCGTTCTTACCTTGGACGGTATCGGCAAGGGACTTGCCTTCGTATGGAACCCAAACCTTTCTGAAATTACCAACCCCTCTGTCTGGCTTGCCGCCAGCGGCCAGGTGTTCTTTACCATGAGCCTTGGCATGGGTATCGTTTTCTGCTACGCTAGCTACCTAAAACCTAAGGAAGACTTGGTTCTTTCCTCCCTGACAGCAGCATCCACCAACGGTTTTGCAGAAGTGATCCTGGGTGGCACCATCGTGATTCCCATGGCTATTCTCATTGCTGGCGCAAATATCGAAGAATGCGCTAAGCTTGGAACCTTTGGCCTTGGCTTCCAGACCATGCCCTTCGTCTTTGGTCAGCTTCCCTTTGGCGGTTTCTTCCAGACCCTGTGGTTTGGCATGCTGTTTATCGCAGGCGTCACCAGCGCCATTTCCATTATCCAGCCTTTGATTAGTTTCTGCGAAGACGATGTGAAGCTTTCCCGCAAGGGGTCCATCACCACCGTCAGTATCGTGACCTTCATTGGCGGTCTTGTGGGCATCTTCGGTCTTGCAGCAGGCGCCGTGGACGAACTGGACTTCTGGGGCGGAAGTTTCCTCCTGGTGTTCATCGGTACCATCCAGGCCTTTATCTTCTCCTTCGTCTTGGGCAAGCGTAAGTCTGCATCCGTAAAGGACGAAAACGGCTATCCGGAATCCGAGGCTTTCGCCTTGATGAACGAAGGAGCCGCACTAAAGCTTCCCAAGTTCTTCAGATTTATCATCCGTTACGTGTGCCCCGCCTACCTGGCCATCGTGCTGGTAGCTTGGCTTGTCCATGACGGCTGGAAGGTGGTGAGCCTGCAGGGTGTTCCTGCTGACGCCATGGTTACCTTCCTCGGCGTTGAAATGACCCAGATTGCATTCACCTGGGGCATTCGAATTTTCCTTCTGGTCCTTGCCATCCTGTTGAACGTGGTCATTGCCTACGTCTGGCGTAAGGGCGGAGCAGCTACCAGAGAAACCACCCATCCGCAGAACATGCCTGTGGGCGACTCCGATGAAATTGCACTTAAGGAGGACAAATAATGGATTTGTCTATTAGCGGTATCATTTTCATGGTAGCCTCCTGGGCTGTCATCATTGGACTCTGTGTTTTCTGTTTCAACAAAGTTTTTAAAAAGAAATAACCAAAGGCCTCCTTTATGAGACTTTTCAAAAACCCCGGCACCATCCCGTTCTTTCTGGTCTGCTTCCTCGGCGCATTTGTCCAGATGGGTATTTTCGTACACTTCCAGACTTGGCTTAGCCAAAGCTACGAGGGTTCCAGTTTCCTATGGCGAAGCGCAGTTTTGCAGGTCGCCATGTTTGCGCCCTGCATCTTTATGATGCCGGCGGCAAGCCACTTTGTAGGCAAACGTTCCAAAGGACGAGCCATGGCCTGGTCCAACGTAGGTATGGCGGTCGCCCTCATTGCGATTTCCGTGTGCTTCGTTGTTGGAGCCAACTGGGTGGCCTATGGTCTCGTAGGGCTTTATGGTGTTTTCTACGCGCTTCATGTTCCGGCACGCGCTAGCGCCATGAAGGAAATCTTTGACGACGACACTTTAGCCAGGGCAAACGCAGTATTCATCATCTGCTACGTGGCTGGCGTTGTTTTGGCAGCCTACCTGGGCATCATCGTCTTCAGCCACATTTTGTTCATTTATCTTGGTGCTGCAGTGGCTGCGGCCATCATCAGTTTCTTCATACAAGGCGTTAAGCGCAATGAAGTCAGGTACCGTTCCGCCAAGCGCGTCTTTGCCGCCACTTGGAAGATTCCCAGTGCACGTCTTGCCATTCTTGGCCTGTCTGCCTTCTGGGGTGTAATCCAAATCTTCATGCTGCTGGCCCAGCACATGAGCTCCCACAACGTGGAAAACACTTTTAACCTGACTTCTGCAGGTTTTGTGTTCGCAGTGACTGTCGCAGCGGCAAGCTTTATCGTCGGCGCACTCATTGCAAGCGCCTCCTCCAAGGGATTTGTGGAAACAGGAATCATCCCCTTTGCAGCTTTCGGCTCTGCATTGACCATGATTATCATTCCCTTCGCCCAGAACGATGTTCTTCAGGCAGTTCTTTACGGCGTACTTGGTCTTTGCACTGGTAGCGCCTTTGTAATTCTGCGAACCTCCATCCAGAATTTGACCAAGCCGGGCACCGCAGGAAGAATACACGCTGTATCCAACATGATCCAGATGATCATCTTGACCATTTTCATGGGCGGTCAAACCTTGTTGTTGATTTTTACCGGAATCCAGGTCCGTCATTGTTTCTGGATTCTCGGCGTGGTTCTCGCCCTCACCTTCATCCTGACCCTACGCAGTACACCTATGGCATTACTCCGCGCAGTTCTCCGCTTCACCTTCACCTTCGTATTCCGCTACCGCGTCAAGGTGATGGGCGCCTCCAACATTCCTGAATCCGGTCCCCTGCTTTTGGTAGGCCCCCACTTCAGCTTTATTGACTGGGCGGTTCTCCAGATGAGCAGCCCTCGCCCGCTGCTTATTGCAAGCAATAGAAATACCTGGGCCGACTGGTATCAAAGATGGCTCTCCCACGGAAAGTTCCTTATCAACATCAACCGTCGCGATCCAAAGCCTGCCATGGAAAAAATCCATGAAGCACTGAAGAATGGCGAAGCTGTGGTGATCTTCCCGGAAGGCGAAGTTTCCAAGTCCCCGAACATTTCCAAGTTCTCCCTGGACTACTCCGAAGCCATCAAGGACACCAACGCACAGATCGTGCCCTTCTACATTCAGGGCCTTTGGGGTAGCCGTTACAGCCATGCCTCTGAATGCGTCATGCGTCCTCAGAGATTCAACGACATTGTTGGCGTAGGTTTCGGCAAGCCTATTCCGGGCACTTCTACCGAAGCTGAAATCCGCGACTGCATCGAGGATCTGTCCGTATCCGTTTGGGACAAGGCATTAAGCTATTACAAGAGTTTGGTTCCCACCTGGCTCAAGGCAATGAAAAAGCGCAAGAGCCGCCCCATCCTGATCGACCCTGCTGGCCGCCACGTTTCTGGCTACGAGATGATAGCCCTGGTCCGCCGTTTCCGTAACAAGATCCGCACCACGACCCATGGCGAAAAGAACATCGGTTTCATGATTCCCACAAGCCGTGATGCAGCCCTGGGCATGCTTTCCATTCTTGCAGCAGGCAAAACATCCGTGAACCTGAACTTCACCGCTCCTGCCGACGTTGTTCTTGGTTGCATCGATGCTGCAGAAATCAAGACCGTTGTAACAACTCATCCCTTCTTTGAAAAGCTTTGCACCAAGACTCCGGCCTTTGCAGAAATCGCAAACAAGACCAAGATTATTTACCTGGACGATGAAGAAAGCAAGTTCAACATCGTGTCTCGACTGATTTCTTACTTCTACGTCAGAGTGATGCCTCGCCCGCTGCTTGGCCTCAGCTTCTCCAACGCAAAGTTAAGCGACATCGCATTTATCCTGTTCAGTTCCGGTTCCGAAGGCACCCCCAAGGGCGTTCTCCTGAGCCACAAGAACATTCTTGCAAACGCCATCCAGACCGACTGCATGATCCGCCTGCGCCGTAGCGACGTGATGACAGCGGAACTTCCCCTGTTCCACTCCTTCGGTTTGACCATGACATTCATGATGCCCTTGCTGGACGGTGTACCCATGGTACTCTGCCCGGATCCTACGGACATCAAGACCCTGGCCCGAGTTTGTGCACAGTACAAGACCACAATCCTGATGGGCACCCCCACCTTCCTGCGTGCAATCTCCATCAACCGTTGGGTCCACCCCATGACCTTGGACAGCATCCGCTACATTGTGGGCGGCGCCGAAAAGGTTCGCCAGGAACTTCGCGAATCCTTCAAGCTGAAGTTTGGTAAGGATATTTTCGAAGCCTACGGTGCTACGGAACTTTCTCCCTTGGCAACCATCAACACCCCCAATGTGCTATTGGATGATTTCCTCACCTTGGAAAAGTGCACCGACCTAGACAGCGTGGGTCACTACATTCCTGGTACAAAGGCTGCCATCATTGATCCGGAAACAAACGAGTTCCTGCCCATGGGCAGCGAAGGCATGGTTACCTTTGCCGGTCCTCAGGTGATGCAAGGTTACATGAAGAATCCCGAAAAGACCGCAAGTGTCATTTTCGAGAAGGACGGTCATCGTTGGTACAAGACTGGCGACAAGGGAACCCTTACCCCCGACGGCTTTATTAAGTTGCTTGGCCGCTACAGCCGCTTTGCAAAGCTGGGTGGCGAAATGATTTCCCTTATTGCCGTAGAACAGCGCCTCCACGAAACCGGTCTTATGGAAGGCCTGGAATACGCAGTGGTCGCAATCCCCGACACCGTAAAGGGTGAACGCATCGTGCTTATGTACGTAGGCAACTACGACCAAGACGAAATGCAGCGCAACCTGCGCAAGTCCGGCATGCCGCCTCTGATGATTCCTGGTTCCGTCTTCAAGGTGGACAGCATTCCTAAGCTGGGTTCCGGCAAATGGGACTTTACCAACATGAAGAAGGCCGCCATCGAACTGGTGGAAAACAGCAAGAAGTAATGTTATGGAAAAGACGAATCGCAAGGTTCGTCTTTTTTTACACCCCATGCATGTTTTGAAAAATATCACTCGCCCCTTTTGTTTTAGCAAGGGAAGGGTGTTTTTGGAAATCGAAAGTTTGTATAATTGGAATTGAATAACAAAGGAGTTTGTAATGCAGAATATCAAGAAGAAAGTTGAAGAAATGGGACTTACGCTCCCCGCCGTGGCTGCACCTCTTGCAGCATACGTTCCTGCAACTCGTGCTGGCGATATTATTTTCGTTTCTGGCCAATTGCCCTCTGTAAACGGAGATTTTTCTGCATACTGCGGAATGGTGCCCACCGAACTTTCTCCAGAAAAGGCAAAGGAAGGTGCCGCCATCTGCTTGCTGAACAACATTGCCGCAGCCATGAGCATGCTAAATGAAGGTGAAACCTTGAAGCTTGTTCAGATGCAGGGTTTTGTTCAATCCACTCCGGAATTCAAGGAACAGCCCGCAGTATTAAACGGCGCTAGTGAACTGGCGGTGCAGATTCTTGGTGAAAATGGAAAGCATGCACGTGTTGCCGTGGGTGTAGCAGCACTTCCGAAAAACGCAGGCGTTGAAGTGGGATGTACTTTCCAAGTGGTAAAAAGCGACACCAAGTTCGAAGGTCGCATGAACTGGATTCAATAAACCAGATTTAAAAATCACTTTCTTGCAGCCAGGTTCGCATTTGATCTGGCTGTATTTTTTTTGCTAGGGATTTCTTTGCGATAAACTCACCAAAGGATGTAGCCATTTTTTCTGGTTTCAAGTCGAACCCTACTCGGCCTAAGTCCAATCGGTCCGCATCATAACAGGTATCAATAGTAACGTCGCCAGAGCTTCGTTCCGTGGTGTGATTCTTGCAGGCGTGATACAGTTTTTCAAACTGTTCGTCCGTTATTTCAAGGAGTTTTTCTTCACGACATTTCTTGGCGAATTCTGCACCACGGCCGCCATGGGTATCATCGTATCCATCGCTTTCCCGCTTGGAATCGTGGAACAAGGCAAAGAGACGAACTACAGTAATATCGGCTCCGGTCTTTTTCGCAAGCAACAGTCCGTTAAATTCCACCTGCCGCCAATGGGCCAGCCCGTGGATTTCAGAATCGTAAATGCGATCCTCGAAAACGAAGTCTTGTAGCGCCGCAAAATCAATCATTTAACCTTTCCCGTAGTTTTCCTTCAGGTCCATCAGGTATTGGAGAGCCTGCATGGGGGTCATTTCCTCGGGACGGAGGCGGCCTATTTCCTGCTTCAGCAGGAGTGTGCTTTCGTCGGGAGGTGCAAACAAATCCACCTGGGGCTTTTCCTTTATTTTCTTGTTGGCGGCTTCGTCGCTGGGGTCGATCTTATGCTTTTCGAGACGCATTAGAATCTTGCGGGCGCGACGCAGCACGTTATTGGGAAGGCCCGCCATTTCAGCCACATGAATACCGTAGCTAGAGTCGCAGGCTCCTTCAAGAATCTTGTGGAGGAACAAAAGCTTGTCGCCCTTCTCCTGAACAGCCACCTGATAGTTTCCGGCGTGTTCCAGATCTTCTACCAGGCCAGTCAATTCGTGGTAGTGAGTTGCGAACAGCGTCAGGGCAGCGCGAGCCGGTTCGTCATGCAAAGTCTCAACGATGGCCCAGGCAATGGAGAGGCCGTCGAAGGTACTGGTACCGCGACCGATTTCATCCAGAAGCACAAGGCTGTGGGCCGTTGCATTACGCAAGATGTTTGCAGTCTCAATCATTTCCACCATGAAGGTAGAGAGACCGCGGCTCAGGCGGTCGCTGGCGCCAACGCGGGTAAAAATGCGGTCCACAACGCCAATGCGGGCAGATTCCGCAGGCACGAAGCAGCCTATTTGTGCCATCAAAACGATCAAGCCAGTCTGACGCAGGTAAGTGGATTTACCAGCCATATTGGGACCGGTTATCAGCATCAGTCGGGTCGCCTCAGGCGACAGCGTTACGTCATTGCTGATGAAGTCCAGGTCGGGATTTACCGCAACAATCACCGGATGGAAACCGCCCTTGATTTCAATGCCGGAGCCTTCGAAAACTTCAGGGCAGACATAGTTGTACTTACGGGCTGCCCGGGCAAAACTGTACAGCGTGTCAACGCGGGCAATGGCGTTGGCGATTTCCTGAAGTTCGGCGCGCCAGGAGTTGACGCGGTCACGGAGTTCAGAGAAAATCTTGTATTCCAAAGCGTGAATGTTCACTTCGGCATTACTGATGATGGATTCACATTCCTTCATCTCCGGAGTGATGTAGCGTTCGGCATTCACCGTTGTCTGCTTACGGATATACTCGTCGGGAATAGGGTTCGTTGCCTTGGCCATGGAAGCGCGGGTCACTTCGATGTAGTAACCAAAAACCTTGTTGTAGCCAACCTTCAGGCTAGGAATTCCAAGGCGCTCCTTTTCGCGGGTTTCCAGGGAGGCGATCCACTGGCGACGATCCTTGATGTCGGCGTTCATGGCATCCAACTCGGCGTTGGCTCCTTCGCGAATCATTCCGCCTTCACGAACCGTCAGGGGCAAGTCATCGTTGAACTGGCTGAGAAGTTCCTCTCCCCTACCCTTGGCGCGGATCAAAGCCTCACGCATGGGTTCAAAAATAGGAGACTGCAAACCTTCCAGAACATCGGCCACCTTGGATGCCTGAGCCAGGGAGCGACCCATTCCAGCAAGGTCACGGGCGTTGGCGCGGCCAGAACCTACGCGGCCCATCAAGCGTTCCATATCCAGAATGGAAGTGAGGGATTCCTTCAGTTCGTCAAGGGCAACAGGATTGTTCACCAGTTCGTCAACAGCTTCTTCGCGTTCCTTGATGCGGTCCACAGAAATCAGCGGATGGCTGACCCAGTCCTTCAAAGTACGGCCACCCATGGCGGTAACGGTAAAGTCCAGCACATAGCAGAGGGTGCTGCTGATGTCGTCAGCGTTCAGGGGGCGCACCAGTTCCAGGTTACGCAAGGTGCTGGGTTCCAGCGTCATGTAGTCATCCAGATTCAAAATCTCCAGAGCCGTAAAATGAGAAAGCTCGGATTTTTTCTGGAACATCAAATACTGAAGCATGGCTCCAGTAACAGCAGTTTCTTCCGGGCGGCCATCCAGACCAAGACCATCCAAGGCTTCCACCTTGAAATGAGAGAAGAGGGTATCCTTGGCGGCTTCTTCACCAAATTGGAATGCCGGAAGTTCTGTCACTAAAATGTTTTCGGACTTTACCAAGTCCATAACGCCGGCGGGAATTACCGTTCCTTCGGGAACGAGAATTTCCTTGGGCATGCGGCGGCAGAACTCACATTCAAAAGCCTGAACGGAGCTCTTGCAAGTTGCCAAGTAACCTGTGGTCACGTCAGCAATGGAGAAAATAGCAGCAGTTTCCTTTTCGCCAGCCTTATCTTCAAAAGAACCCGGGATGTAAGCGCAAAGGTAATTGGCCTCCTTGGCATCCAGGTTAGCTTCATTCATGGCGGTACCGGCGCTGATGATTTCCACAATGTCGCGCTTGACGATACCCTTGGCAAGCTTCGGGTCTTCTACCTGTTCGCAGATAGCCACACGATAGCCAGCAGCCACCATCTTGGGAACGTAACGTTCGGCGGCGTGGTGCGGGAACCCGCAAAGAGGCGTGGCACCAGACGCACCGTTATTACGGCTGGTCAAGGTGATTCCTAAAATCTTGGAAGCAATGACAGCATCTTCTTCGAAAAGTTCAAAGAAGTCCCCCATTCTAAAGAACAGAATACAACCAGGGTTCTGCGCCTTGATATCGTAATATTGCTGCATCAACGGAGTGCAAGCCATTACAGATCTCCCATGGAAAGTTCAACCTGGTCCGGATTATCTTCCGGTTCCACAGGTTCTTCAGGTGCAATGGACTCAGGCTTGGCGTACTGGGGCACCAAGGCACCAGCTTCAAGCAGTTCACTGAATTCGCGCAAACGAGGCAAGTCTTCGGGAATACGATTAATACCGAAGTACTTCATGAATTCCTGAGTGGTCACATAGGTGTAGGGGTTACCTACAGTTTCAGCACGGGCACCCAGAGCGATAAATTTTTTGTCCAGCAAATTACGGATCGGACCATCTGCAGAAGAAACACCACGAACCTGTTCAATGGCAGCCTTGGTAATAGGCTGCTGGTAGGCAATCACAGCCAAGGTTTCAAGAGCAGCCTGACTCAAACGACGGGCGTTCACATCCGGGAACAGCTTGCGCACCCAAGGATAGTACTTGGCACGGGTTCTAAAGCGATAACCACCAGCCTGTTCCACAATTTCAAAAGGCGAGTTGATCTTGTTCAAGGAATCGTTGGCAGCAATCAAGGCATCGGACACCAAGCGGGCATCCAAAAAATCACCCAGAATTTCGCGCAACTTTTTCAAAGTCACCACATCCGGGGATGCAAACACCAGAGCCTGGATAATGCGGGCAAGATCTTCCTGACTTTCAACTTTAGGAAGTTCCGCAGATTCTTCGGCCAATTCATCTAAGTTCTGATCTTCTGCCATTTCGCAAGCCTCTTGTTAAAATACAACCAGGTCGTTCTTATGAACGAGTTCATCAGCCACGTCTTTACCCAGCAGGGCGTGGATTTCAGAAGTTTTCTTGTGAAGTACCAGCTTCAAGGTTTCGCTATCGAACTTGGCAACGCCACGGGCTACTGCTTCCCCGGATTCGCTGAGCACCTCAATCAGATCACCCTTGTCAAAGTGTTTCTTCACAGCTACAACACCAACAGGCAGCAGGCTGGAATGCTTTTCGCGAAGGGCCTTCACGCCACCTTCGTCCACCACAACGCTTCCGCGGGGAGTGGTAATAAAGCTGAGCCAACGCTGACGGCTGTTAAGTTTCTTCTTGGAACCGACAAACAAAGTACCTTCGGCCTGTTCCAAAATCACTTCGTGGGGCAGCACGCGCATACCGCAGGCAAGGAACGCATTGCAGCCGCTCTTGGTTACGTTACGGATTGCCTCAAGCTTACTGCGCATACCGCCGGTACTTACCGCGGAACCGGCTTCGCCAGGCTTACCAGCAAGTGCAAGAATTGCAGGCGTAATTTCGGGAACAAAGCGCAACAGACGGGCGTTGGGATTCTTCTTGGGATTGTCATCGAACAAGCCGTCTTCGTCAGTAAAAATCAAGAGCAAGTCTGCATCCAAGAACAAGGCCACGTCGGAGGACAACTTGTCGTTATCGCCCACCTTGATTTCTGCAACAGCAAGAGAGTCGTTCTCGTTAATGATAGGAACAATTTTACGGGCAAGCATGGCCTTGATGGTGTTCTGCAAATTCTTGTAGCGGTTACGATCGCGGAAGTCTTCTGCAGACAAAAGAATCTGGCCCACGGAAAGCTGACACCAGCGGAACATTTCGCGGTAAGCGTACATCAAGTCAATCTGGCCCACGGCAGCGCAAGCCTGCTTCTCAGCGATCACCGTCGGCTTTTCCTTGTAACCCAACTGGCTCATGCCAGTACCTACTGCACCGGAAGTCACAATCACCACTTCCTTGCCGGCTTCCATGAGGCGAGCTACAGAGTCCGCCAGTTTCTGGATGTAACGAGTACGAACGCCTCCCTTCTCAGAATCTACGAGAATGCGGGAACCGATTTTCACCACAATGCGGTGAGCTTCATTCAAAATGTTCTTTCTTAATTCACTCATATAAAAAACCAAAATTCAAACTATCTGCAGACCAGCAAACGGATCGCGTCCAATCGAAGTTGAGGGTTTGAAATAATCTTTTTCCATTCTTGAACGTTCTTGCGCAATTGCTGTAACTGAGAACTGTTACCAGCCTTGCCACGCATCATCAGCAAGTGATTCATGCGTTGGTATTCCTGTTCGGCACGAGCCTCCACTGCTTCGGCTGCAGTTTCAGCAAGTTCCTTTGCCTGAACCATCACAATGCGGCGTGCAACAGCAAGACCATCCTTGCTGAAGTACTTCAAAGTCATGTTCACAGCGGGATTGCCCTGAGGCACAGCCACATCCTTGAAGCTTGCATTTACTAGTTCCGGAAGCTTTGCGCTCAAGTCTTCTCCTGTGGGGCTTACCAGCACACTGAGATAACGAGGACCAGCCAAGTCAGACACACCCCACTCTTCGGAAATTGCGAAGTCTACAGCAAAGTTGTACTGCATAATCAAGCCTCGCATACCGGAGTTCTGCCAAATATTACAGGTCACGGCGCCATTATCCAAGGTCGTTTCAAAGTCCAAAACGCCCTGTGACAAAGGATGTTCCAAGCTGACAAAATCAACTTCATCATGAACCATGGCAACCTTACGGTCAAAGGTAATGGTCAAACTGGAACTGTCGCTATAACGTGCATCTTCATCACCTCCGCCGGAGCCTTCGTCAAAGGACCCAACTTCCTGGACCACGCGGCCACCAGAACTGCTACTGCCAGGAATTCCGCCTACAGATTCGGGCATGCCAGGTACAGAGCCAGCTTCCACCTGGGTACCCATGGTCACTACAAAGCAACCAGGAATCTTGCTCTTTTCAATTTCAAGACCGCGTTCCATCAAAGAGGAGAACACCAAAGTCTGCAAGTCAGGAATAGCATCGATGCGTTCAATCTCATCGGTGATTTCCTTGGCCTTTTCGGGATTACGGGAATTGAATTCCAGCAAGCGGTCGCGGCCCTTTTCAATATTCTTGCGCATAGTCTCGCAGTCTTTCTTCACCTGCGGGATTACGTCATCGACAAAGTGCTGCAGCAGCGGGCCCGGTTCAGCCAAGGCGGCAATCAATTCGTCGGTATACTTCAGGAACAGCTCGCCACCACTCATCATGGGAGTACCAAAGGCATTCAAGCCGTTGTGGTACCAGCGGAACATGACTTCCTGACCAGAGCCCTTTACATAGGGCACATGGATGATAATATTTTCTGTCTGACCAATACGGTCCAAACGACCGATACGCTGTTCCACCAAGGAAGCATCCAAAGGCAAATCAAACAAAATCAAATGGTGGGCAAACTGGAAGTTTCGGCCTTCTGAACCGATTTCAGAAGCGATCAAAAGATTTGCTCCATTTTCGCGGCTGAAGTTTGCGGCAGCCTTATCGCGAGCCATAATGGTCATGTTCTCATGGAACATGGAGAAAGCGCCCTCGCCCATGTATTCCGTGAGCAAAGCTTCCAAAGCAAGCACAACCTGAATGGATTCGCAAATCAAAAGAACCTTGTCGTTCTGATGTTCCTTCAAGAACTGCTTGAGCCAAACATAGCGTTCGTCCAGAGCCCATGCGTCGGAGTAATTGGTGCAAAGCAAGCCATTTTCCTGAATGTCGGTAGACATGTCCAGGTCCTGTTCTGCTGCAGCATTCACCATGTCGCGGTAGTTGGAATTCGGTTCTAGGGCAACTTCATCTAGAACACGCTTGGGGAATCCACCCACACCCTTACGAGTATTGCGGAATACCACAGAACCAGTACCTACAGCATCCACAATGCGACGGATCCATTCATCTGCAGCCATGGACTTTGCGCTTTCCTGTTCCAGCCAGGGGCGGATGATAGACTTCTTGGGAACAAATTCGTTCAAGTCATCCCAACTCATCTGCTGGCCAGGGTCAGTGGGCAGTTTGTTCAGTTCATTCACCAACTTACGGTAGGCATCCTGATCCTTGATGAAGGCGTTGTAGTCAGAGAAGCGCACCGGATCCAGCATCTTCAAGCGATTGAACTGGGATTCCGGATGGAACTGCAGCGGAGTACCGGTCAGGAGCAAAACGCCCTTGGAGCGCTGGATTACAGCGTTAGCCAAAAGATATTCGTGGCTAGTAAAACCATCTTCGCAAACCAGGTGGTGAGCTTCATCGATAATGGTCATGTCCCACTGAACCTTCAAAAGGTCTTCAATCAAGGCGGGCTGCTTAATGAGGAAGTCGATGGAGCAGATAATGTCATTTGCCACCATGAACGGATTCGGCTTGTCATCATCGTCGGCAACAAAGAGGCCCTTCAGGTAACCTTCGTCCACCAGGGTAAACAAGTGGTTGAAGCGACGCTTCATTTCAATAAGCCACTGGTGTTTCAAGGTTTCAGGAACGATAATCAAGGTGCGGCTAATACGACCGCGGGCCTTAAGAGCATGCCAAATCATGCCAGCTTCAATAGTCTTGCCCAAGCCCACTTCGTCAGAAAGCATCAAACGGGGCAAGGTAGAGCTAGAACATGCACGATGGCAAAGATAATACTGGTGAGGAATCTTGCTGACGCGAGGGCCAATCATACCACGTACGGGAGATGCAACCCACTTGCAAGACAAGTCCATGGAGCTTTCACGACGTAGGAACTGACCGCTATTGGAAATTCGGTTTTCCATCAAGGCGCGGAACAAGTCTGCCGGACGAGCAATAGAAATCTTTGCGTTAAGTTCAGATTCCTTCATGGAGCGACCTGCGCGGCCTTCATAAACCATCAGATCATTCACTTCCTTCACCGATTCGATGGTAAAGGAAACTCCCTTTTCGCTTTTTGCAGTTTCACCAGGACTTAAAACAAAGCGGTCCACCGGTGCTGTATCAGTACGGTACAAACGAATATCATTAACTGCAGGGAAAGAAATCTTGACAATACGGGCCTGAACTTCTGTGACTATTCCAAGTCCCAGAGCCGGTTCCGATTGACTTACGTAGCGCTGGCCAATCTTAAAATTCATCATACCCCCCAAAGTTAGCTTTTTTTTATGCATCCGACTTGGTATTTACTACATTGTACCTCGTATGATTTGGTATTACATAGATGAATCCATAACCGAAGGCGAACGCCGTAAGGGCCCTTATAGCATCGATGAAATTCGAGACTTTATAAAAGAGGGTTCCATCAAGAACGAAACCCTAGTTTGGCATTCGGGAATGGAGGCCTGGATCCCTTGGAGCGAAACCGAGGAATTCAAAGCAGAAGCAACAAACGCAGTCGAAACCGACGTAGAAAAGAGTGCAGACCAGCTTTCCGAAGAGGAGCAGGTCAAGGCTGCCCTGGAAGCAATTTTAGCCGAGCATAGAGCACAAAAGCGTTACGCAGGCTTTATGGTTCGCGGAGCCGCCTACTTCGTAGACAACTTCATTCTTTCCGCCTTTGGCATCGTCCTTCTGATGCTTATGGGTTCCATGCAGTTGCTGGACACCGCAGCCATTAGCGACGCCATGATGGCCTACATCAGCGACCCCACTTCCAACGAAACCATGAGCAACCTGCTGAACGCACCTGGCATGAATTTCTTCCTTGGACTTTGGGGATTCTTCCAGGCAGTTTACTTCATAGCCTTTACGGCTCTGCATTCTGCCACACCGGGCAAAAGACTTTTCAATCTCCACGTAGAGATTAATGGAAGCGAAAAGGTCGGATGGATCGCAAGCACCCTTCGCTACGTGGCAAGCCTTTTCACCCAACTGACTTTTATGTTCTACGGAATCGGTTACCTGATTGTCATGGTGGACCCCAAGCGTAGAGCGCTCCACGACTGGATTGCAAAGACCTACGTTATTTACCAACGACGTCCTGCAACGGTCAGCAAAAAGAAATAGGTTTTAAAAATTCTCAGAGATAATTTGTATGTATCAATTCATTGTTCCCCAAGTAAAGAAGCCTCTTGACGGTGATGTGGAAATCTCCGGCGCAAAGAACGCAGTGCTTGCCGTGATGGCTGCAGCCCTTCTGGCAGACGGCGTTTCTGAAATCACCAACGTGCCCCACCTTAAGGATATGAAGACCATGTCCGACGTGTTGCGCGTCATCGGCTGCCGCATTAGCGGCGATTCCCACGTCTTGAAGATCGACACCCGCGGAGCCGACCATCTGGAAGCGCCCTACGAACTGGTGAAGACCATGCGCGCCAGCTTCTATGTGCTTGGACCTCTGGTTGCTCGTTTCGGACGTTGCCGCGTTTCTCTCCCTGGTGGATGCGCCTGGGGCCCCCGTCCTGTAGATTTGCACTTGAAGGGTCTCGAAGCTCTGGGTGCAAAAATCACTGTGACCCACGGTTACGTTGAAGCAACTTGCGAAGGCCGCCTCCCCGGTGGCACCTTCCACTTCCCCATTTCTTCCGTAGGCGCTACCGTCAACGTACTGATGGCAGCAACCTTGGCCAAGGGCACCAGCATTCTTCAGAATGCAGCTCTAGAACCTGAAATTGACAACTTGGTAGATTACCTCATCGGCATGGGCGCCAAGATTCAGGGCCGCGGCACACGCACCTTGACGGTGCAGGGCGTCGAAGCCCTCCGCCCGGGCAATGGCTACACCATTCCGGACCGAATCGAGGCAGGTTCCTTCCTTTGCGGCGCCGCCATTACCCGTGGCCGCGTAAAGGTCACCAAAATTATTCCCGAACACATCGCCTCCACTCTGGACGCCTTCCGCCTTATGGGCTGCAAGGTTTCTGAAGGTAGCGACTGGGCCGAAGTTGATGCCCGTGGTGCAGAGTTGAAGCCCATCAACATCCAGACCTTGCCCTTCCCAGGCTACCCCACCGACATGCAGGCTCCCCTGATGGCTACACTGATGTCTGTTCCGGGCACAAGCACCATCCAGGACACCGTCTATAACGACCGTTTCAAGCATGTGGCAGAATTGCAGCGCTTGGGCGCCGACATCCAGATTAACGGAAACACAGCCATTATCAAGGGCGGCGCACCTCTGGAAGGCGCAGAAGTCATGGGAACCGACCTTCGCGCCAGCATGGCCATGGTTCTTGCAGCCCTCATTGCCGAAGGCGAAACCAAGATCAGCCGCATCTATCACCTGGACCGCGGTTACGAAGATTTCGAATCCAAAATGGCAACCCTGGGTGCTTCCGTGGAACGCGTCATCATCGACGCCGACGAACCTTAAAAAGACCGTTCGGCTCGAACAGAAAAGTGAACTTACGACTGAGCCTCGCTCTCGCAATCGCCCCTGATTAATATCAGGGGCTTTGTTGCTCACGGAAGACCGTTCGGCTCGAACAGCATAAAGGAAAACCGCTAGTCCATCGACTAGCGGTTTCTTGTTTCTCTTCTAGAAAATTTTCGCAGTTATAGAGCGAAGCTTATACCGTGCGGGTCAAGGCGCACGACTTACAAACCGGGGTTTATTGCGCAGCAGGAGTTTGAACCGGAGTCAAAGCCGGAGCGGGTCCAACCACAGGTGCGGCAGGCTGGGAAACCTCACCAGCAGTCCCATTCACAGAAGCCTCAACTGAATTAGCAGCAGCTTCCTGTTGATTCTTAGGAACACAGGCTTCTGCAGCATTTTCGCTCTTTTCCAACAATTCCTGCAAGATTTCAGCAGACTGTTCAAACTCGCCGGATGCTTCGCAACTCTTGTTAGAAAGAATCTTCTGTAAATACTGCTTCTGCATATCAGTATCACATTCATCACCGTACAGGCTAGCCAACTTGAACAAAGCCGGGCAAGTCTTTTGACCATCCGGGAAAGCTTCGGTCATGCGGGCAAAGACCTTTTTCGCCTTGTCCTCCTGCTTGGCATCAATCAAGCAGATGGCCATCCAGTACAGGGAATTTTCAGCAAGTTCACCAGTCTTCATGGTTTCATAAACCTGCTTAAATCCTGAGTAAGCCAACTTGTATTCGCCGCGATGGTAGTCGGAACGTGCCGTATTGAACATGGCCTCCGCTTCCACAAGCTTTTCCGCTTCACGTTCCAAGCTATCCATGGAAATGGGTGCTGCAGGAGCGCCGCTGACAACTACCTTCTTGGCAAGAATCTTATCAGACTTACCCAGGAGCAAGTCCAAGCGATAAATGATCTCTTCTTGTCGAGAATCGTTGCGTTCGGATTCATCGGAAACCCTACGGGCAAGCATTGTGATTTCGGCCTGCATTCGTTTCTGGGCAAATTCCGCAGCATTCAAGCGAGCCATCGCAGAATCCAGTTCAACACGCAGAGAATCGTTGGTCGCACCCAGCTTAATAACAGCGGAGTCAACCTTATTCACTACCGTTTCCTGAACCTTTTTCTGTACATGCTTGCCAACAGCCCTGAGTTCCTTAGTTCTCAGCGTAGTTATGCTGCTACATCCCATCAACGTCAAAACGGCAAGGCTCAAAATTGCCAAACGTTTCATATACGCCTCATACAAGTTTGAATTACTTCAGCAAAATCAGGAATTATTCATTGATGTTCACGCGGAAATTTGCGCGACGGTTCTGAGAATAAGCTTCTTCAGATTCACCTTCAGCCTTAGGAGCTTCCTTGCCGTAGCTCACAGATTCCATGCGCTTGCCATCAATGCCATAGGCACCAAGGAATTCCTTAACCTTCATAGCACGCTTTGCACCCAAAGTGAAGTTGTAGTCTTCGGTGCCACGAGCGTCGGTGTGACCTTCGATGGTAATGGAGAAACGAGATTCCTTCAACAGAAGTTCCGCAACCTGAGCCAAAAGTTCCTTGGCCTTTTCAGTCAGTTCAGAACGGTCAAAATCAAAGTACACATCTTCGCTCATAATCTGGTTAATGAGAGTTTCCAGACGGGCACGTTCAGCTTCCAGACGTTCTGCTTCTTCGCGAGCCTTTGCAGCAGCAAGGGAATCAGCATTTACTTCAGGTTCTGCAGCAGGAGCGGCAACCGTTTCCTGGGCTGCGGGAGCTGCAGCAGGAGCCTGCTGAGCCTCAGGTTCCATCTGAGGCTGAGGAGCGGAAGAACAGGCAGAAAGCACGAAGCAAGCTGCTACTGCGCCAAGAGCGGATTTGAAGAGATTTTTCATTGATGCACCATCCTTATTGTTATGTTGTTTTAATTTTCGTAGAAGAAGGACCAAGTGGGAGATGTATTTTCACCGGAGTTGGTTATACGGGTCACGTTGGAGCCATCCTTTCTCATGATATAAATCTGGTATGTGCCGCTACGGTTGCTAGCGAAGGCAATCAACTTGCCATCGGGAGACCAGGTCGGATGCTCATTGTTACCGGCATTATTGGTAAGCTGAACAATGTCGGAGCCATCTAGGGCACAGGTATAAATATTCATCTTGCCGTTATCCATGGAAGTATAGGCAATGCGATCGCCTTCGGGAGACCAGCTGGCACGTTCATTATAGCGGCCCATGAATGTTACTCGACGCATGTCGCTACCATCCTTGCCCATCACAAAAATCTGGGGGCCACCGCCACGATCACTGGTGAACAAGACTTCAGTAGCAAAGGGGCTCCAGGCAGGGCTTGTCTGGTTGCTTTTAAGATAGGCAAACTTGCGAGCCTTTCCAGTAGCAGGATTACCGATGAACAAATCCGTCTTGCCATCTACAGTAGAAGAGAAAAGCAATTCTCCAGTCACGGGATTCACTGCAGGGCTATAAGTCTGATCCAAGTGCGGGAACAATTGACGTTCAGCGCCACCAAACTTCTTAAGATAAAGCTTGGGGCGGTTTGTCTTGAAATTCACATAGTACAGGCCTTCGTTATTCTTCATCCAAACGGGCATCATGCTGATGGTGGAATCACGGGTAATCTGAGAACGATGAAAACCATCGTAATCAGAAATCACAACCTGTTTTACACCATCCATCTTAGAAACATAAGCCAACTTGGTAGAAGCAACGCCGCGTTCGCCCCACAAGGTATAAATCACCTTGTCGAAGAACTTGTGCATGCTGCGTCGCAGTTCCTGCTGGGGAATCTCGTACTTTTCGCTGAGGAGAACGTCCTTGGTTTGAGCCATATACAAGAAACATTCCACACGAAGCAAATTACCTTCGATCTTGGAAACCTTACCAGTCATGTAATGCTTCACATGCTTACGGCTGAACAAGGAAAGATTGAACTTTTCGGAGGCGATCACCTCAAAGCGTCCAGAAAGATTTGCATCGCGAGTCAAAATGGCGTGAGGCTTTTCTTCAATCCAATCGATAGACTGCTTTGGTTCCGTAAAGGGAACTACGCCGATGGGCATTGTCTTGAATACAGAAATACCCACATCAACTGCAATGGTATCAATAGCCGCAGAACTCAATGTGGGCAGCAACAGCAAAACCCAAAAAACGATGGATATAGCCATTGTTGAAAACTTAAAAGTTTTAGCCAAGAACTTCATATGTTTCTCTTCTATTTCCTAATCCCTGTTCCAACGTCTAGTTAGGCGTAAAATTAAAGTGCAACGTCAAACTGGGCGCTCTAAAGTTGAAGGGCAACTCCGGCACCTTGGAAATTTTCACAGCGCGAACAGACAAGTGATCCCAGGTACTATTCCCAGAGGAACGCTTTAACGTAATTCCGGTAATGCCACCAAAACGGTCGATGGTAAACTGCACCGTAGTCTTGATACTTTTCTTCACACTCAAATTGGTAGGCGGATTAAAGTTCGCCATGATAATTTTTTTCAGCTGTTCCAGATAAACCTGCATCAGCGGATCCATATCCACAGAGCCTACAGGATTCAAGCTGGGCGCTTCCACCGCAGCAGGCAGTTCCATATCGTCAATGTCAAAGTCATCCTTGACTGGTTCCGGGTCAGGTTCCGGAGTCGGTTCAGGATCCTTCTGCGGTTCCGGTTCTGGTTCTGGCTGTTTTTCCTCTTCGGGTTTGATTTCCGGAGGAAGTTCTTCATTAACCTTGGGCTTGGGTTCCGGCTTGGGCTTCACCTTCTTAGGTTCAGGCGGGACTTCCTTAGGCGGTTCAGGCGGCTTGGGCTTGGGAGGCGCAGCAGGCTTCACCTGTTGTTGCTGAACCTGAACCATTTCAAACACAGGGATTGGCTCCGGTTCTTGCTTAAAGTCTATGTAGTGCATTCCAATGCAAACACCAGCAATAATCACATGGAACAACACGGCACACAAGATGATTTTAACCATCATGCCGTCATCGCCATCTGCGAAATACTGAATGCTGTGTTTCTTATCGCTCACTACTTACCCGGTGCGTCCTTCGGATTCATGGTAAGGAACCCCAACTTGGTTACACCAAGCTTTTGAACCTGAGTTACAACCTTCATTACCAGACCGTACTTCACCTCTTCATCAGAGTTGATCACCACTGCCATCTGGCCATCCCAAAGGGACTTGAATACGTTGTTAAAGCTACCAAAGTCCACCATCATATCGGCGATGTAAATTTCTTCGTTCTTGGTCAGGGAAACCTTCAAGAGTTTTTCCTGTTCCATGGTGGGGGCTTCGGCCTTGGGCAAATCCACCTTAACCCCCTGACTCATCAAAGGGGCGCAGATAATGAACACAATCAAGATGGCGAACACGATATCGATCATGTTCGTCAGGTTCATTTCCTGCTTAAGTTCTTTTCCGCGGCTACGCTTCACTTAAGCCTCCTAGCCGGCAACTTCTTCAAGAGCCAGCAAGTCACCACGCTTGAACAAGCTCAACACCTGGGAGCCAAAGTTGTAATAGGAAATTTCGTTCTGACCGTTATTGGAAGTAAAGTAGTTGTAACCGGCAGAAGCAGGAATTGCAACCACAAGGCCGCCAACAGTGGTAATCAAAGCCATTGCAATACCAGGAGCAACCACAGTCAAGTCGGCAGAGCCATGCTGACCAATCTGGAAGAAGGCCACCATAATACCCCAAACGGTACCAAGCAAACCAAAGAAGGGTGCTAGGTTGGATGCGGTAGCCAGGAAGCTCAGGTAGCGGTCTTCAGCAAGGCGGAGGCCTTCAATAGAACGCTGGATGGTATCTTCCAGCAGGGAGGCGCGGTGCTGAATGGAATCGTAACTCACGAAGTTACTGAACTTGGAGGCCTCCTTCAGCACTTCTTCAGTCAAGCGACGCAGGGCACTGTCGTCGGCAGTTTCACAAAGGGACTGAAGTTCCACGAACTGCTGCACGTTGCTAAACTTACGGAAGAAAACAACATTCGCATGCTTGTTCTTCTTGGTCACAAGATACTTGACGATAATGATGCCCCAGGAGCCCAGAGACATTACTGCCAAAATGCAAAGAACCACAATCGTCGCAATGTCCGACTGCATGACCATTTGAACCAAAGGAATCGAATTGTTCAAGACAACCTCCCTAATCAAAATCCTGTTCCAAAAGGCGTCCAAAATAGGGTTTGTACGCCATCGAAACAGACACGTAACTCGTTGTTACTCAACAAGATAGAAATAAAATCATTCTCGTTTCGGAACCTACAATCATAATGTACAAAAAAAAGTCCCTTTTTCGGGACTTTTATTGATATGTGACGAAAATCTTACAAATCCGGAATTTATCCAGAGGCTAGAAAGACTACTTTTCCACCCCTCGGTAGCACAAAGATTCCTGAACTTCGCTACCATCCTTAAGGACGGCAACTACAGTATAGCGCATGGTCTGACCGACGGCCACCTGGAGAGGAACCGTATATTCCCTACCCTTGATTTCGTTATCTTTCTGAACGTAGGACTGTACCCATTCGCTACGGGCGCCCACTTCACTAACATCCTCGCGTTGAATCGTGATAGATTCAATCTTTTTCATGTTCGCATCAGAGATACCGGTCAGCATGATCTTGAGGCTGTCAGAAATTACACCGTCCTTGGAAACTTCCACCAGACGTAAGGTATCAAGAGGATCTTCAACCAGCTTGATTACAAGGCCATATCCCGGCTTGGGAACCACGCGAGGCTTTACTGCAACATTTTCACCAGCAGATGTATCCGGGGTTTCAACAGCGACCTTCTCAGAAGCCTTTTCTGCAGGGGCCACTGCAGCGGAATTTGCTTTAGCCAAGGTATCTTCTACAACAGCTTCAGCGGGAGCCTCTACGGCAGGAGCTTCTGCTGCGGGAGCCTCAGCTACAGGGGCGTACTCAGTCACCCACACATTGCAGGGAACTTCCACTGAGCCATTGCTACAAATTGCCATAAAGCGCTTCGTACCGGCAGCAGACTTATCCCAAGAGAACGTACGCTTGTACACACCACTTGCAGGAACTGTATCGGTTTGACCCATCACAGTCACCAAAACGCCAGCAGTCATCTGAGCTTCCAGAGTAACGGAGGGCTGGCTAATAGCCTTGGGGATAACCACAGGCTTGACCTTCAGGTTCTGTTCAAATTCCTTTCGCTGATCGACATACTTCGTGTCGAACTGCTTAAGATCCTTTTCCAGCTGGTCCATGTTATCCATGGAACCGGACTTAGACATCTCATTCAAAGCGGCAAACAAAGCCGTAGTGCCAGAAGATTCCAACTGGAAGGTCTTAGCATCGCCAGACTTGGTCACCAGAACAGTTTGATTCTGGGTAATATTGGAAGTACGGCCCTTGGCGTCCTTTACTTCAACACGGCCTTCCTTAAGGGAAGCCACCATCTGGCCATCCAAGCTACCTACAAATCCTGCAGTACCGCGAATCGATGCAGTTGCGGTTCCAGTCTTGAAGTTAAATTGATTATCCTTCTGCTTCTGTACGTCAAACTGGATATTGCCATTGCGGATAAAGATGTTCACTTCACCCTTGACACTTTCCCGCAATTCAGTGTTAAACTCAACGTTGGAATTTTCAGAAATAACAAAAACTGTTCCGTCGGCGGTATTGAGAACCACTTCCGATTCCTGCTTGGTGCGAATATGGTCATTATCCATGACATTCTGACCAACAAACAGTTTTTTCCATTTCTCGGAGTTAGCCTTCAGATGTTCGTTTTCACCAAGGGAGCTTCGAACCTTGGCCTTGAAAACAGCAAGTTCCTCCCCGACAGCAGCCGAGTTTGCCAAACTTTGCTTAACGTTGTTTTCTACAGTTTCCTTACAGGCAATCAGGCCCAAGGAAAGACAAATAGGCAAAATAAGTTTAGTACGTGACATAATGGTTCTCTATTCTCTACAAAATCTAATTTTAGAATTCTAAAAGTCAATAGATAGACATCAAACATCCCACTGTTTTTGTCACCAATCACATTAAAATATCTTATATGTAAATTTTTAAAGACCCTTGGGGTGGAAACTCCTTCGATGAACAGGGGTCATTCCCAACTTTCGGATGGCCTCCAAGTGGTTTTTTGTACCATAACCGGCATGTTTTTCAAATCCATAGCCCGGATAGGTCTTCTCTAGCTCATCCATGTAACGATCTCGGTAGACCTTTGCCAAGATTGACGCTGCAGAAATGGATGCGACCCTGCCATCGCCTTTCACAATGGGAATCTGGACATCCTCAGGGACCCCACGAATCTTAAGATTACCATCCACAACAACAAGGACCTCGGGGGCAGGACTGGTAAATAAATCAGAACTGGAAATTTTCGCATCAAAAACGGCAACACAGTCTTGGAAAGAGCCCTTTACCTCTACGGGGACTTCAGGAGGTGAGACCTGCAGGCCAGGCATTCCCAAGGCCGTCAACGCACGACGCATGGCTAAAAAATCAGCTTCCAAGATATTTACGGAGTCAATCTCTGCCACACTGGCACTGGCTATGGCATAGCAGATGCAGGCGTCTTTCACCTGTTCATACATAGACTCGCGCTTGGGGCGGGTCAATTTCTTGGAATCGTTGAGAGAAGTCAGGACATCCGGAGACTTGAGAACTGCAGCACAGGCAACCACTGGACCAGCCAAGGGGCCACGGCCCACTTCATCTACACCTACGATAATCTTGCCCGGCGAATTCAAACGGAAGGCAGCCTCCCCTTCTACGGGAGATTCCAAACCATCTAAAAATGCCGGAGCCTTAAACTTCATTTTTAAAAAGTACCTCTATCGAACTGGGCACCATATTCCTTGATAGTACGCCAGAAGATATCATGTTCCTGTTCCAGGACTCGGGCCTGAAGAACCTCGGGAGTGTCATCTGGCATTACAGGCACCTTGCGCTGGGCGAGAATTCGACCTGCGTCCACTTCCTCGGAAACCAGGTGAACTGTAGGTCCAGATTCTGTTTCGTGGGCAGCGAGAACGGCCTCGTGAACATGGAGTCCCCAGTAACCGCGACCGCCAAACTTAGGCAGCAAGGAGGGATGAATGTTCAGAACTCGATCCGGCAAACGCTTCAGGATACTCAAAGGCAGCACCTTCATGTAGCCAGCCAAAATCAGCAGGTCCACATCGTACTTGTCAATGACCTCCAGGAGGGCTGCTTCATAAGCATCCTGGTCGGGATGAGTCTTACCAGAAATATGGTAAACCGGGATCCCATAGGTCTGAGCATGACCCACGGCACCACAGCCGCCATTATTGGTAATCAAGAACTTGCATTGGGCTTCCAGGTCACCCTCGCCAATGCGATCAATAATTGCCTTAAAGTTGCTTCCACCACCAGAAGCCATTACGCCTATTTTTAACATGGGCCTAAAGATAGAAAGATTCTACGAACCAAAGGCAAACAAAACCAAAACAACACCAAGAAACACCGTTGCATAATTGAGAATAAATGCTGCGCTGATCTTCATGGCCATAATATAGGTTGTAATATTCCACAATAGAAGTGACACCACTCACAAGGAGACGGACGTCACAAAATTACAAATAGCTTACCGTCCACCCCCTTAATTTACGCGATTTTCGGCAGATGCTTTTCAAAAAATGGAACAAAAATTCCCAAACAAAAAAGTCCCCGCATTCTAAGATACGGAGGCTTAGCAAATTGATTTCAAGACAAGTTGAAATTTACTTTCAAAACCTTACTTCTTATCGTCTTCAATCTTCCAGACAGGTTCCTCGGAAACCTTTTCGGCAATGACTTCGGGAGTGCCTTCAGCCACAGCAGCGTTGGATTCTTCAGGCATCCAAGGCTTATCCAGGCCCTTTTCCCAGCTAACGGTAGGATTGGGATCTACAGCAGCGTCAACAAGAGGCAAGCCCAAGATTTCGCGAGCGCGGTTCAAAGCAGCGTCAATGTTACCCAAGGCGTTTTCTTCGCCAAGCTGCTTCAGCACACCTGCGCGGGTCAAGGCAACCACCGGCTGGGCATGCACACCGGAAAGCAGCAGCTGGGTACCGTCGGCCTTGCAGTGGTTCAGCAAGTCTTCGATCATGTTAATACCGGCAGCATCAATGCTAGAAACGCTACGCATACGCAGGATCAAGATCTTAGGCTTAACGGAGATGCGGTTCAAGGTTTCCTTGAACTTGTCTACAGCGCCAAAGAACAAGGAACCAGCAAGTTCGTAAACCACAACGCCCTTAGGAACCTGACGGGCAAATTCGGTGTGAGTCACTTCTTCGTCATCGGCACGGATAGCGTCGGTAACGGCATCCACTTCGGCAACTTCGCTCATACGCTTGATGAAGAGGATTGCAGCCAGCAGCACGCCCACTTCGATAGCCACAGTAAGGTCGATAATCACGGTCAGGAAGAAGGCAACGAGCATCACCATGACGTCGCTCTTGGGGAGCTTGAACATCTTGATCACGGCGCGGTAGCCGCACATGTTGAATGCCACCTGGAAAAGCACAGCGGCAAGGGCTGCCATAGGAATCATTTCGGCATACTTACCAAGAACCAGCATGATAAGGAGCAGCACAACAGCATGGACCAAGCCAGAAATCGGAGAAACGGCACCGTTACGGATGTTGGTTGCAGTACGGGCGATTGCGCCAGTAGCAGGAATACCGCCGAACACCGGAGAAAGAAGGTTTGCAACACCCTGACCGAAAAGTTCGGTATTGGAGCGGTGCTTGGTAGAAGTCATACCATCGGCAACCACTGCAGAAAGCAAGGATTCAATAGCGCCCAAAATAGCGATGGTCAATGCAGGCTGGAACACTTCACGCATCATGGAAAGGCTGATGTTAGGCAGGTGCGGAGTGGGGAAACCAGACGGAATGTGGTTCTTCATACCGATGGTCACAACGCCGTGGCCGTTCACAGGATCATCCCAGCCAAGAACCTTCACAATGACGGTAGCAACGATAATTGCAATAAGGGAACCCGGAACCTTGTTGGTGATCTTGGGCCAGAAAATGCAAACTGCCAGAGCAATCAAACCGATGATTACAGAGTAAACGTTGATGGTGTCCATGGAGGAGACATACAGCTTGATCTTACCGATTGCGTCTGCCGGGTCCTTGGCCAAGAAGCGCAGACCAAAGAAGTTGGGAACCTGGCCCAGAGCGATAATCACAGCGATACCGGCGGTAAAGCCCACAGTTACCGGATAGGGAATGAACTTGATGATGGCGCCGAACTTGGCGAGGCCCATCACAATAAGAATGATACCTGCCAAAAGGGTAGCAGAGGCAAGGCCGTCGTAACCGTACTGGCTAACGATACCGTAGACGATAACGATGAAGGCGCCGGTAGGACCGCCGATCTGGAAACGGGAACCGCCCAAAAGGCTAATGGTAAAACCTGCGATGATGGCGGTGTAAAGACCCTGTTCAGGACCTACGCCAGATGCGATAGCGAAAGCAATTGCCAAGGGCAAGGCCAGGATGCCGACGATAACGCCTGACATAAGATCGCTAATCAGGTTTTGCTTGGTGTAACCCCTTTTAATGGACTTTACAAGTTCCGGGGTGATAGTTGCAACGGAGTCCTTCAAAAAATTTTTGACAGAATCCTTAGCATTAATATTAGGCATTTGGGCTTCTCCCTTCTTATAAGAGCGCGCCAAATTTAAAAAAATCCCCCCTACTTGTTAAGGGGGGATTTTTTTAGATATGAATTATGAATTACTAATTATGAGATTTTATAATCGCGCCTCCGGCGCCTAGTTTCCTCTCATACTTCATACATCATACTTCATAATTTGTAATTAAAGAAGGCCTTTCTTTGCGGCACGCATCAGGCTTTTCAGCTGCTTTTTGTCCATCTGAGGAACTTCAGCGTCTTTCTGAGCCCTGGACTTGGGAGCGCAATCCTCACAAAGGTGCTTGGTGACGGAACCAAAGCTTGCAGCACCGTTGGAAACGGTTGTTTCCTTGAAACGGAAGGTACGAAGAAGAGCTTCCTTACCACATTTATCGCAAACCCCCATCTTAGGAGCGGCGGGTTCGCGAGGAGTGCGTTCTTTTTTAGGAGCACTACTGGTGGAATCCCAGGCACGGCTCTGGGCAGCGAGTTTTCTAGCAAAATGGTCATCTGTTAAGCTCATTATTACTCCTTTTCTTTATTTTAACTCTTTCAAAATCTGCTCATACAGGAATACAGCCAACAAAGTATTACAAAGAGAGGTAGGTTTTCCATCTTCTGTATAAAGGCTTCTGCCAAATTTGCCTCTTTCCAGCTGTTTTTCCTTAAAAATCTCAACATGGGCTGCAAAATCCAGGATTTTTACGCGTTCCGGATTCTTTGCTGACAATCCCAAAATCAGTTCATTCAAAGCCCCCACCTGACCGGGCGCCATAGGAAGCATGTCGGAGGGAATCGTCATAAAATGTAAAGGAGACATGGTTTTGCTCAGTAGTTCATCTACAAGAATACCATACTGTTCAAAAACCTTGACATAATCGGCGCCGCCTCGTTTCAGTTCCTTAAGGCCCAGGCCAAAAATAAGACGACCCGCCTTTTTTCCGATGATATCAGAGGATGCCCTGGCCACAAGCTGACTCATGGATTGAAGGGCAGGCGCATTTATAAAAAACTGAATGGGGCGATTAGCCTCACGGCATAGCAGAAGCTCTGCGAAACGGTTTGCCGCCTCGCCCTGCTCGCCTAGGATTTCATCTCCTATTATAAGAATGCGATTTTCCACATTCCATAATCTACACACTTATTTAGCGTTTGACCACCGTAAGCACCCAGAAATTGCCTTTTTTTTGACGATTTTCAACAAAATGGCCATCGGCTACCAAGGCCTGAGGTACATTTTCGATGGGAGAGCCTTCATCCAGCAAAATATCTATCCGATAACCCTGAGGAAGTCCAGACATCACCAGACGGCTGCGGGCAGCATTTCGAGGGCATACCACGCCGCGCAGGTCCAATTCTTTGGGAAAATCCTGTTTTAGAGACTCAGGCAAAGGTAAAATCTTGATTTTTTCGCAAAATTCGCCAATTTCAGCAGCATAATTTGCGGGAGCATCCAGCCATTCTCCCATGGGAATCTGGTCTAAACGGCCTGCAACCACCTTTGCAAGTGCAGTTTCCGGAGGCAAAACCACGCCGGAATCACGTCGGATCCATTCAGAACAAGCGAATGCCAACAATTTTTGCAGATTTTCCGCAAAATTCGGCATTTTTTCGTTGGCTTTGATCCAGCGCCCCACAGGGGTTTCCGACAATTTTGTATGTAAACCTTCGGTCATAAACTCATTTTTAGGTAAAAAATCAGTTATAATGTAGCAAACTTTGATAATGCTTTCTATATTTGGCGCCAAGCTTTGTAAAAAGCAAAAAGTTTAATATAGGTTATACGGTTAATATGGCAATCAGTACAATCCTGTTGGACATCATGTTCGTGATTTACGTTATCGCGGGCGTTGGTCTTGTTATCTACGGCTTCAGCTGCTACTATAGCATCTATCTGTTCCTTAAGAACAGCCGCTCCACACGACTCTCCGATCGCAAGAAGATCCTGCAATACTATCGCGAGCACTCCATGGACGACCTGCCCCAGGTCACCACCCAGCTGCCGGTGTTTAACGAGGCCAACTGTGTCGAACGTCTTTTGGAGGCAGTCTGCGCCATCGACTACCCTAAGGACAAGCACGAAATCCAGGTGCTGGACGACTCTACCGACGAATGCTACGAAGTCGCCAAGAAGAAAGTTGAAGAACTGGCAGCCAAGGGTTACGACATCAAGCTTATTCACCGCACCAACCGTCAAGAATTCAAGGCCGGTGCTCTTAAGGAAGCCATGGCTGTCGCCAAGGGTGACTTCCTTGCCATTTTCGACGCCGACTTCGTCCCCGAGAAGGACTTCCTCCTGAAGACCATCCCCTACATGGTGATGGACGAACAGGTGGGCCTGGTCCAGGGTCGTTGGGGTCACTTGAACCGCACCGAATCCGGTCTTACCCTTGCCCAGTCCATCGGTATTGATGGTCACTTCGTGGTGGAACAGTCCGCACGTAGCTGGGGCAAGCTCTTCATGAACTTCAATGGAACCGCAGGTGTCTGGCGCAAGCAGGCCATCTATGGCGGTGGCGGCTGGGAAGGCGATACCCTAACCGAAGACATGGACCTTTCCTACCGTTCTCAGCTTGCTGGTTGGAAGATGAAGTTCGTGTTCGACGTGATCGTTCCTGCAGAACTTCCCAACGATATCAACTCCTTTAAGGCACAGCAGTTCCGCTGGGCTAAGGGTTCTATCCAGACTGCAATTAAGATTCTCCCCCGCGTGCTTAAGGCCGACGTTCCTTTCCGCGTGAAGGTTGGCGCATTCTTGCACACCACTCACTATTCCATTCATCCTTGCATGCTTTTCACCGCACTGTGCGCTTGGCCTTTGCTTGCATTCTTTGAACCTGTAGCACACCTCCCCACCTGGGTCTACACCGTGGGCTTCAGCTTTATTTTCCTTGCAGCAATTGCACCTTCTGTTCTTTACTTCGTCGCACAGCGCTGCTCCGGCTATACCGGTTGGAAGGTCCGCCTGCTTAGCATGCCCATCCTCATGGCTCTGGGCGTAGGTATCGCAGTCAGCAACACCAAGGCTGTGCTTGCCGCAGTCACCGGCCACAAGAGCGGATTCGTCCGTACCCCTAAGAGCGGTGTGGGTCAGAAGAAGAAGGCCACCAGCCATTACAAGCAAAAGTTCCCCTGGCAGGCTGTTCTAGAACTTGGCGTTGGTGTTTACTGTATCTTCGGTTTGTTGGAATACATCGGCGCACAGAAGTTCATTATCGGACCGTTCCTGGCACTTTATTCCATCGGTTTCCTCTCTGTTGGTGTTCTGAGCTTTATGCACTACATCAGCAACCTGATTGAAGTTCACAAGGCCCGTAAGGATGAAAACCACCACGTTGAAGAAGTGGACATGGGTAAGGCCTAATCAAGAGTTTTACAAAGAGAAAGAAAGAAAAATCTCCGGTCCATGACCGGGGATTTTTTTTTAGAATCGAGATCCAGGTACTGTTGCAGATTGTCGAGAGGAACTTTCACGGCCGTAGGGAGTAGCCTTTTTCACTCGCACAAGAAGTTCTTGGGATTCCCGATGATAATCAGTAACCATACGCAAAAAAAGTTTGTGGTAGGCACCGTAAACTTGAAGCGCAGATAAGCTGAGGATAGTCGCCGCCGCTATTGCAACAAGCAACTCTATAAGGGTAAAGCCACGTTGATTTAATGCGTTAGAACGTCGCGGGATTTGCATGAAACTAGCCTCTGGAATTGAATAGTTCGATTTAGTCTTTTGGAGGTGGCGTAAACTGTAGCCCAAGCCACAGGACAAACCCCTGGGACTGGTGCTACGACAATCGTTGCAGAAAGATTCTCCGCACCAAAATCATTTTCCCTTAACTCGTCGGCGGGCACGCGAACGAAGGACGAATCCCTACAGGGCGGCGACGAAGCGACAACGGATTCCATACTTTGAGCGGCAAACTCCAGAAGTTGTACATGAAGTCTTTCTCGAGAACGAAAGTTGTTGAAGCTGTCGAGAACATACCCAAAAGAAGTCACACCTACAGCCAATACCGCCAAGGAAACTAAAACCTCCATCAACGTAAATCCAGCCTTCTGAACTACCATTGCAGCCATCCTCGGATAGGAACCATAAGACCGACTGGATCATCATCAAGCACCGGCAGCAAGGCAGGATTCGCCGCTCCCGACTGCAGCGAAAAATTCTGACGGGACGCAGCCACACCCCAGTAACTAGCGTTTCTTGTAGTTTCAAAGGTTCCGCCGCTATAAGCCTCTAGCCAATTGATTTTCACATTCCCTGTTATGAGGATATTTCCCAATGCATACAGCCGCAAAGTGTCAAAGATAGCGGTGCCCCGCAATTCTAAATTTCCCGATGTTTTAAAATTACAAACGGAAGCGTTTCCAGTCCAATCCACCGTCAAGTCTCCATCCTTCACTACAAGATTTTCGTTTTTTGCTGCGCCTAAAAGCCTTCGGTTTCCTGATTTTTCTTGAACATCATCTAAAGATTCAAAAGAACTTTCCAACGTTTTTGCAACCAATGTTATTCTTCTCATTTTTTCTTCGCGAGACAAAGAATCGTACCGCAGTCCCGATAACAAATGCAACCATTTGACACCGCCATTCGTCTCCACACTGGTCTGAAAATCAGTCCAAGGTCCTTGCCGACTACGAATAACCGAGGGTAACTTTTTATTCCAAGGTTTGTTTGCAAAATAATCCTCAGGGAAGCCATTAAGAAAAGCAATCAAAGCCGATTCTCCATCATATATTTTTTGTAATTCTCCCGTCTTCATTTGCGACACCCGCACGACACCTCCTGGCAAATGAAACAACGCCGTGAGCATCGCTGTTATGGTCAGCAAAATTCCAAGAACCACATATAGCACTGCGCCCCGCTTCCTCTCCAGTTTCTTTACGCCACAGCTCATTGCGTCATTCCATCATACTTCATTCGAAGCGTTCTTATTGAATCGTCACAAACTAAGCGAACCTCACCGCGAAGGATTTCCGCAACGACAAAATCCCCCACGGAATCGTTCTTGAAATACCTAGACCCATTTGCTAAAAACAAGTGGTCTTCCACAACACCCTGCAATTGCAAATCGTGCATTTCGCATTTTTTATTTTTCACCTTTACGGGAACCATTGTTTTTCGCGGTTCCGTACTAATCCATTCACTTTCACAAGCCTCCAATTCTGGGGCAGTCACATCATTTAAAAGATCTTTAAAGTTTTTTTCTGCAGTAGCAAAACAGCCTAACGCAACAAGCAAACCCACAGAGAAAAACATTCCCAAAAGTGCATTTTTCAATAAATCATGGTATCTATATTTTTTCTTCAACATATTTTTCCAAAACGAATCCTTACAAGCCCTTGAAAAATCCTTCTCCTCCTTTTTCACAAGAAACTCTGGAAAGTTTTTGCACCGGCAAAACAAATCATCTCTTTTCAAAAAACAACGAAAATGATCTAACCATTTTTCACAAGCCAAACCCTCAGACCAATGGCAAAGACGTCCATCAAAGAACACCGCCACAAGCAGCATTCCATTTTCTACGGCATAAAAGAGGCCATTGCCCTCCAACCCCGAAATTTTCCTATTTCGTAACAATCTATCGGCGGCTCCATAAAGCCACGCTTGTTCTGGAATTTTTTGCAAGCCCATAACCACCAAGTACCGAAAGCATCGACCATCCGTTGAATTAAAACTGACCATTGGCAACAGCAGAAAATCACCTCCCACAAGTTTCAACCGTTCACATGCTAATGGAAATTCTTTTTCAAAGGCTTCACGAAGGCAGGTCTCCGTAGGTATTCCGTCAAAGGAGGTTTTCCATTCCCATGTCAACATCCTTGTAGTGTTTGCATCCATCCAATTCATGGCACCTCGCTAATGTTCGCCCGATTCTAGATGAGGTGTAATGAAAATGGCCAGCTCATTTTCCTCTTCAACTTCAGACACGTAGCTAAACAGACGTCCAAGCACAGGAATGCTACCCAAGAACGGAACCGCAGTACGGACCTCTGATTTATTCTTTCGGATCAAGCCTCCGAGGCAAAGAGTTTCCCCCTCTTTCAACAAGACCACGGTCTTCAAGTTTCGCGTACTGATATCACGAGGGCCATCTCCGGAACTGCGCCCCGCGGACTTTATTTCTGGGGAAACATCCAATGTTATATCTCCATTTTGCGTCACCATAGGAGTCAGCTCCAAGGAAATCCCGTCATTAAAAGAGCGATAATCCGTAATGGGATAGCCTTCGGCGGAAACCTGACTTACCAAGTAATAAACCGTATTAGTCACATTCAGTTCCGCCTTATTTCCATTGACAGTAGTAAGACGCGGACGGGCAAGAACTTCAGCTTCATTACGTTCTTCCATAGCAGAAAGTTCTAGTTCAAATCGATCCGGCAGCAGTCCAATTTTTCCAAAACCTCCTGACACTGAAAAATCCTTTTCCAAAAAATCCAGAAAACCTCGAGCGCCAATGTTGTACTCCCCCGTTTTTCTATTGGATCCTCCGTGAAGTCCGATTTCAAAATTTTTACCACGCTTAAACTCCACGATGACGCAAGACAGCGTAACCTGTAAAGCAGGAACATCTATTTGCTGAAGTAGATTTTCAACCTGCGAGATTTCAGCACTAGAGCCCCACAGTAGTAATGCATTTTGTTCTTTGATTTCAGCAGCCATAAAGTCTGGACTTGGAGAAAATTTTCCCAAATAGTTTAAAGCCTTTTCAGAATGAATATGCCTTAGGGGGTAAAGTTTCGTCAATGCAAGAGCTTTGCGGGCGCCACGCTCCGATACGAGCAAATTATTGGAATCCAGGTCATAGCTATACCGGGTTCCCTTGAACAAAGTTTCCAAAAGAGTTTTCAAGTCAAGGTTTTCCAATTTAGCGCGAACAGTTTCTCGAATTTCTCCGTAGAGATTCAAATTCAACTCGGCCTCGTCCGCCAGTTTCCGCAAGACTAATTCCAAAGGGATGTCGTTGGCTTCCAGAGAAAATAACATGCCATTGCGTTCTAACTGGATTTTTTCTTCCTTGGAATTGGCGTTTTTATAATCCTTGTGATGGACATAAAACGCACCCTTAGATCGAGTTACGGTAAAACCAGCCACAGCCATCAAGGTTGTAAAGGCCTCTCCCGCAGGCATGTTCCGCAAATCTCCATTCACAACCCCTTGTACATCTGGAGCAATCAAAATATTCAACCCGGAATTCAAGCCATACTCGCGAACGAACTCATGTACATCCTTGTTTTTTACAGACACTGTGACCAAAGAATCTTTCATGGAGAATTCATGCTCTCCACGAATCAATTTTTTGCGAATATGAAACACAGAACCATCTTGATATATTTCAAGCTGATTGGCCTGACACAGGGCAGATAATCCTTCCAGGAGGCTTTGATTTTCCAAATGAAAAGTCACCCGTTCAGACAAATTATCATCTACCAGTATAGATGCGTTATATGCCAAAGACAGGGCGCGAACAACATCTTGTAAGGGCGTATCCACAAAATCCAGGGCGATTTTTTTAGTTGACGCACCAAGGGACAAGGAAGAAGCAAACAAAACTAGGCAAAATACACCCAAAAAGGCGTTTCGTAACCTAACCAAATATGTAAAGTGAAGCAAAATTCCCTCTCGGGAAGGGCTTAACCCCGCCTAGGGATGTAAAAAAGCAGTCCATTAGGACTACAAAATGCAAAATACAAACTTATCCGTAAAAAAGCAACTTTTTTAGCTTCAATGCCTTGCCGATACTTTTTTCATTTCATAAATTTTGGACATGAAGATGATTAACGCTCTTACAGTAGCATTTGATGGTCGATGGTGGCGCGGACTCTAACATAGGGTCTGGTATTTGCGACACACGATTTGCTCGTAAGCAACGTTAGAAAGGCAAAGGCTTCCAGACTCCTGGAGGCCTTAAATTTTTTCAAGACATAATTTCAGTCCTCCAGCCGAGAAGGTGGTTCCTGGTTGTATTTCAAGCACGCCGCCAAAGCCCGAGCCAAGAAGAGTTTAAAACAAGAAAGGACTGAAGAAAAATGAAAGAACCTCGTACCGACAGCATCTACGTAGCCCTCCCCGGCGAACGTTATACACCTTTCTCCCTGGGTAAGAAACTGGGTGCAAAGGCAATCTTTGAATCCGCAAGTTTTGCCCATGGCAAGAGCCGCTACTCCACCCTGATGGTGGACGAAGGCTTCCGTCTCCGTCAGAATGAAAAGGACGTGTCCATCGTCGTCGATGGCAAGGAAAGCGTTTTCCTGAAGGAAGGTGAAGGCGACATCCTGGACGCCTTGCTGAAGATTTCCGCAGAAAACACAGTGCCCCCTAACCAGATTCCTATTCCCTCCTCTGGCGTAGGCTACCTGGGTTACGAATTCTGCGCCCGCTGCGATACCATCAACCTGGCACCCCAGGTAGATGAACTGAACATTCCCGAAGCCGAATTCATGGTGGGTCACATCTACATCGTATTCGACCACTACACCGAAAAGCTTCACCTGTTCGCCCTGAACTACGAAGAACATCAGATTGACCTTCCCGCCGCAATCGAAAATGTGAAGAAGCGTCTTTCTGACATGGACTTCAGCTACCTGGCTCCGGAACCGGAAGTGGCCAAGGGCGTTACCGTTACCGATCTTTCCAAGTCCAAGGAAGAATACACCGAAAAGGTGGTGGAACTGCAGAAGCACATTGTGGCAGGCAACATCGTTCAGGCCGTGCCTTCCCGCCGCATCCAGTTCACTAGCGACATCGAGGCTCTGGACATTTACCGCCGCCTCCGCTCCGTGAACCCCTCCCCCTACATGTTCTACCTGGATTACGGCACCCACCAGTTTATCGGCGCATCTCCCGAAAGCCTGGTCCGCGTCCGTGACGGTATTGCCACCATTCATCCCATCGCAGGTACCCGCCGCCGCGGCAAGAACGACCTGGAAGATGAAGAATTGATGAAGGAACTGAAGGCCGACCCCAAGGAACGCGCAGAACACCTGATGCTGGTTGACTTGGCTCGTAACGACCTGGGCCGCGTCTGCTCCGCCGGCACTGTTGACACCGTGAAGTACATGGAATGCGAAAAGTACAGCCATGTGATCCACCTGGTTTCCGACGTCCAAGGCAAGGTCAGCCCCCTCAAGAAGTCTATCGAAGTGCTCCGTTCCAGCTTCCCCGCAGGTACGGTGAGCGGCGCTCCCAAGATCAGCGCCATCGAAATCCTTTCTGGTCTGGAAAAGGTCAAGCGCCGTTTCTACGCAGGCGCCGTGGGCTACATCGAATCCGATGGCGACCTGGACTTCTGTATTTCTATCCGTTGCTGCCTCAAGCAGGGCAAGAAGATTAGCCTGCAGGCTGGCGGTGGCATTGTGGCCGCCTCCAACGCAGAACGCGAATTTGAAGAAACTAACGAAAAGCTGGGCGCTGTCCGCGCCGTCCTGGAGAACAATTAATAATTAACAATGAATAATTAATAATTGTGGAAATTTGCATGAGATCAAATAATTTGATTGTAGAGAAAAGCAAAAATTTTGCAATACAAATCATTCATTTGTATCAAAAGCTTATTTCCACAAAAAAAGAATTCATTTTGTCTAAGCAAATTTTGCGTAGTGGAACAAGTATTGGAGCAAATGTAAAAGAGTCTATTTATGCACAATCCAAAGCAGATTTCATTTCGAAAATGAGCATAGCCCTAAAAGAATCCTCAGAAACGGAATACTGGCTAGAACTTTTGCACGAGACAAATTACATATCACAAGAAAATTTCACTTCACTATATGAAGCAAACAAGGAAATTCTGAAAATTTTAACAAAGATTATCAATACAAGCAAAAAAGTTAATTGTTAATCATTAATTATTAATTGTTAATTGGAGAATATCATGATCGTTTTAATTGACAACTACGATTCTTTCACCTACAATGTGTATCAGGCTCTGGCCAAGATCACTACCGAAGAAATCCGCGTGCTCCGCAGCAAGGAATGCACCATCGCCGACATCGAAGCACTGAACCCCAGCCGCCTCATTGTGAGCCCGGGTCCCGGCCGCCCCGAAGACGCAGGCATTTCTGTTGAAGCCATCAAGCACTTCGCAGGCAAGCTCCCCATTCTCGGCGTCTGCCTTGGTCACCAGGCCATCGGTTACGCCTTCGGCGCAAAGATCGTGGGTGCAAAGTTCATCAAGCACGGCATCGTCGAAGAAATCAACACCGACGGTCGCGGCCTCTTCCGCACCATCGGTAAGAAGAACCCCTTCACCCGCTACCACAGCCTGGTTATCGACGAATCTACCCTCCCGCCGGAATTCGAAGTGACCGCCCGCGCCGACGACGGCGACATCATGGGTATCCGTCACAAGACCATGAATATCGAAGGCGTACAGTTCCATCCGGAATCTATCGCCAGCGGCAAGGAAGCCGAATTCTTCAAAGCATTCCTCAACTACCGTCGCGATCCTCTGGACGTTCGCGGCATCCTGAACACCCTCATGGTTGGCAAGGACCTTTCCCGGGTCACTGCAGAACGTTTCATGGATGACCTGACCGACGGCATCATGGACGAACGCCAGATGGCAGCAATCCTTACCGCACTTTCCTGCAAGGGCCCCGTGGCCGACGAAATCGCAGGCTGCGCCGCAGTGCTCAGCCGTAAGAAGCGCAAGTTCCCCATTGCAGGCGACGAGCTGACCGACATCGTGGGTACCGGTGGCGACGGCAAGGGCAGCTTCAATGTGAGCTCCATGTCTGGCCTTATCGCAGCTACCTGCGGTTGTAAGATTGCAAAGCACGGCAACCGCGCCGTTTCCAGTAAGTCCGGTGCAGCAAACTTCTACACCGCCGCAGGCTTCAAGCTGGACATGACTCCGGAAAAAGCTGCAGAAGTTCTGGAAAAGACCGGCTTCGTATTCCTCATGGCTCCCGTCTATCACAGCGCCATGCGTTTTGCAGGTCCTGTCCGCCAGTGCCTTGGCATCAAGACCATCATGAACCTCATCGGACCTCTCACCAACCCTGCAGAAGCCAAGTACCTCTGCCTTGGCGTGTACAGCGAAGCTGTGCTGGAACCCTTCACCAAGGCAGCACGTGCCCTGGGTGCAAAGCGCGTCATGGTTGCCTTGAGCGACGATGGCTACGATGAAATTTCTCCTTGCGTTCCCACCACCATCGCAGAAATCCTGGAAGATGGCAAATACAAGACCTACCGAATCGACCCCAAGGACTTCGGCGTTCCCGCTGTAGACGAAGACGACTTGGCAGGTGGCACCGGCGAAGAAAACTTCAAGCTGGCAATGGACTTGCTCAACGGCAAGGGCCGTCCGGGCATCAAGTACGCCTGCGCCCTGAACGCTGGCGCCGCCCTCTACATCAGCAAGAAGGCCGCCACCATCAAGGAAGGCTTCGACATGGCCATGAAGGCAATCGAAGACGGCTCCGTGCTAAAGACAATCGAAGCTGTGAAGATTGCTTCTAATAGCTAAGGAAAGTCAACCTCGATACACTAACGTCGTCATTCTCGCGTAAGCGAGAATCTGGCATTAAAAAAACTCCCCACCGCAAATGGTCGGGGAGTTTTTTTACTGTTCCTATTGTTTCAAGAATTTAAGTTTTTCTTCCATGGAGAGTTCACTTACACTTTTTCCATGTTCCTTTGCATAACAAGCTAGAGCATGATGATCAAACTTGCAAATCGGGGGATCCTTGTATGGATCAGGGTAAGCAGAGTAGGCTGCATGAATGTCAAACAAGTTTACATCCTTTTTTTCAGTTCCACTCATAGGTATACACCTCCAAAAGATTCTTTGCCGCAGAAAAATCCAACATAAAATGGTATGGATGCAAAATTCCGACAAAAGAACATCCTAAAACTTCAATATAGTGTTTTAACAAATCCTTGTTAAGGGCAAAACCATAAACACTCCCGTCATACCCCCATTTATAAGACATGTCTACCGCAATGGCGAATAGATGTCCACCAACGCCAGCATACTTCTGTGTTCCAAATGCATATTTGTTATTTCGAGGTGCAGAACACGCCCAGAATATATATACACCGCCCGCATCAGGATTATTTTCCAGGGCAACGAGTCCCTGAATTTCTGCATTTTCCTTCAAAGCCAAGGCGTACACCTCAACTTTTGTAGAAATTCGTCCCCAGTCAATTCCCCAGCCATCTTTCGCCTTAAATTCTCGTAAATAGGCACGGCTTTCTATTTTGAAAACAACGGTCTCCTTGAGTTCGCCAGTTTCATTATCCTTAAGGCATGGAACAATCTCATCCAGCCAAATGTCAACACAACCATTTTGAACATTCAACTTTTCATTGGGCATAATTCCTCCAAATAAAAAAAACACTCGTTTAAACCGAGTGCTCTTAAGGGGATTTACCCACCGCAGACAATTGTACCTATAAATCAAAATATTGGCAAGGGGAACAAGAAAATTTTACACAATTCAAGTCAACCTATTAGGGCGGGGATGATTTTGAGTGGCGTTCACACGCCACTTCTCTCGCCTTGCTTCAGTGGCACAATGTGCACAACAGTTCGGTTCACCTATACAAAAATGCAAGCATTTCTGTGCAGGATTCGTCTCCTAGTTGTTCTGGAGACAACGAACAGAGAAGCCGCGGTTCCTATAGTTGCTGCCCATGCTGGCACCCTCGCCGTCGTAGTACAAGTACATGTCGTCGGCGAGGTAGCTACCGTACACGCTAGCAGACCAGAAGTAGGCGCCGTAGCCGGCATCGTTGAAACCGTTGTAGTTGCGGCCTGCAGGGAGCGCGGAGAAGCCGTAGGCATCCCTATCGGCAGCATCGCCCGTCTGCGATTTCCAGCCGGTCTGCGACTTGAGTGCCGTACCCGCCTTACTAGAGCCACCCACCGTTGTGAACAAGGTCTGCCATTCTTCGTATGTCGGCAGGTGCCAGCCTTCGGGGCACACGCCTTGAACAACTGTCGGCAGCGTACAGTTCTCACCATAACCGCAAGTCTGAGGATTGTCGGCATCGTTTGCCAAGGCAACGGAGTCAATGGCCGCAGCCCAGGTGTAAAGGCGACCGGTTACATCGCAGTTGGCTTCTTTGTCGCGGTAACAATAGCTCTTGGCCGTTCCCTTGTTGTAATCGTAGTTCAGGTTCTCGGCCATCCACACCTGGTCACCGATTTTTACAGTCTTGTAGGTCTTATTGTCGCGGGAGTCTGTCATCTCGCCATACGAAACCTTCGGATTCAAGAATTCATCCTTCGACATCTCAAAAAGGCCACGACTGCTGCTGGACTTCGCCTTGCTGGAGGACGAGGACTTGCCATCGTCATTACCATCGCTGCTGCTAGATTCCGGGTCGGAGCCCGGAATGACACTAGAACTGGATTCTACGCTACTGCTGGACTTCGCCTTGCTAGAGGACGAGGACTTGCCATCGTCATTACCGTCGCTGCTGCTGGATTCCGGGTCGGAGCCCGGAATAACACTGGAGGAACTAGACCCTTCGACTTCGCTCAGGGTGACACTTGAAGAAGAACTGGATTCAATCGATGACGAAGAATTTACAGAGCTAGAAGACTTTTCGCTACTAGAGCTAACTACACTGCTACTGGACATCGGGTCGTCCTTCTTGCTACTGGAAGAGCCTGGCTTGACAGAGGAGGAGGAACTGCCCGGCTTGACACTCGACGAGGAATCGTCGCCGTCCGTTTCGTCATCGGAAATCCATTTGCCGTCTTCGCAGATGTAGGCAGTCTTTTCATCCTTCACGTAGGCGGTAGCGCCCTCACGCTTGCCGCTGCAAACAGGCAAGTCATCGAAAGTCGCAACAACCAAATCGGACTCGGAAACAGAACCATTTGCAGAGGTCCCGGAATTGGACTCGCCGTCACCGCAGGCCCAAAAAGCCAGTGGTGCACAAAGCAGCGGAAGCATCAGTGAAATCCTTTTACGCATATAAAACTCCTAGGGCGAAATGGAGGTTGTCTATAAATAGAAATATACGCTTTTTTTATAGATAAGCGCAACAGATAAGTGCTAACTCAACCCTTACAAGCGGGCAATGCTCGCAGCAAATTCAACAAAATCGCTCAGGTTATTCTTGACAATGGAGTAAATTATTTTGTTATCAATAACTTCGTATTGATGTACTGCGATATTTCTAAAACCAACAGCCTTCGCTAAATTATCTGCATTGGATTTTGAAATCACATTTTTCTCAAATAAAATTTTGAAAGTATCCGCCATGGTAACTGGCGATGCTCCGTAATCAACTACAATGTGATTACCAATATCCACGCACACCTGAACAGCTCTTTGCAAATTCAAAAGGATAATATCTTGTTTATCCAAACTGTTTTCAAGGTCTTCCAAAGTCTGGATATTTTGCGACTTTATGCGTTCAACACAACGCATAAGCATTTCTAATTTCGCTTGAAGTACATCCTTATCCATTAACAAACCTCTTTATTTTTTCTGCACGGCAAGCACGGATAATCGGTAAAAAATCCTCGTAAAAATAGAGGGCCTTCATAAGGTACTTGTGGAATACCGCATGGTCAAACTTGATGCGTTCACCGGTGGTCATCACCTGATGCAAAAATACACCCTCGGCCTTGGATAAATCCGAAATATCGATTTCTCGACCGCAAAGAAGACTCAATTCCACCTGCATTGTCGCAAGCGAATCAAAATCCAGGCTTTCCTTTGAATGGACCACAAGGTCAATATCGCTATACTCGTTGAAATTACCTTTCGCAAAGGAGCCATAAAGGATTACCGCATCAATGGAATCCTGATGCGCAAAATAGTCCTGCAACTTAGACTTGATTATGTCCTTTTGTATCTGCACTGCTAGAATATAACTATTTCAACAAAACAACGCAAGCCGATTTCCAAACGCAATTTTTCATTTTTCTTTTTTTCTAAATTTTGTAGGTAAAATTTCAAGCCCTGCGCCCAGCACTTCGAGCATCAAATCTCGTACCTGGAGCCTCGAACCTGGAACCTATAAATGAGCGAAGATATTTTAAAGAAGATTGTTGACAAGAGACGTGCAGACATTGAACGTCTTGGTCTCACCTTTGGCTTTGACATTCCCGAAAAGCGTACCGTTGGCCGTTGCGAATTCCTCGGCCGTCCTGGTCCCATTCTGGAAGTCAAGAGAGCTTCGCCCTCCAAGGGGGACATTGCCCCGGACTTGGTTCCTGCGGATTTGGCATGCACTTATGCCGCCGCTGGCGCACAGGCAATTTCCGTTTTGACGGAAACCAACTTCTTCAAGGGTACTTTGGCCGACTTGATTACTGTAGCCAAGGCCGTGGATAACGGCGATACAACCGCCGACAAGTTGGGAACCAAGAAGTGCGCCGTGCTCCGCAAGGACTTTTTGCTGTTCGAAGATGAAATCGATATAGCCTTCCGTTGCGGTGCCGATGCCGTACTTTTGATTGCACGCATTCTGGATGACGAACAGCTGATCAAGATGGCCAAGCGCGCCCAGAGTTTTGAAATGCAGGCATTCGTAGAAGTCCGTGAACCGGATGATTTGAGAAAGTTGAACTTGGTGCTGGAAGCCTTGGGCGAAAGCGCAGAAAAGACAATTGTCGCAGGCGTAAACAGCCGAGACTTGGCAACCTTCCACATCGACCCCATGGTTCCTGCGGCAATCCGCAACAAGTTGCCGGCAAAGGCTGTGTTTGAAAGCGGAGTCCACACTCCTGCAGACGCCGCATTCGCCCGCAGCCTGGGCTTCAAGGGCATTCTGGTGGGTGAAGCGGTAGCAAAGAACCCGCCGCTGGCCGCCAAGCTGGTTGCCGCATTTGGCGCCGCCGAAGATAACCGCCGCGGTGACTTCTGGAAGACCTTTGCAGAACGCCGTGACGCCAAGCGCGCCGCCTACGGCGCACAGATTCCCATGGTCAAGATTTGCGGTATCACCCGCGAAGAGGACGGCTTTGCCGCTGCCGAAATGGGCGCCGATTTGCTGGGCTTTGTTTTCAGCAACACCAAGCGCCTCACCAACGAAACCTTTGTCCGTAACTTTACCCAGCTGCTCCGTAACGAATACGAAGCGGAAGGTAAGCTTTGCCCCCTGTTTGTTGGCGTCATTACCGAAACCACCACAGAAGAAGGCAAGACCGCCATTAAGCTTGCCGCCGAAGGTGTTCTGGACGCAGTGCAGTTCCACGGATTTGCAGCCCCCGCATTTGACGCAATTCCCGTAGACGCTGCGGAAACAAGCGCCGCCCAGTCTCCGGCCCTCCCCTGCTACAACGCCCTTCGCATCGGTTCCGCAGACGACTTCGAAAACTTCGCCGCCATCCGCAAGCACGGCGAGCCCCGCGTTCTTCTAGACGCCAAGGTAGAAGGCATCCCCGGTGGTTCAGGCCAACGCATTCCCGAAGAACTGCTCCGCGAAAAGGCAGGAGAAACACCCTTCTGGCTCGCCGGCGGAATCACTCCCGAGAACGTTTCTGACATCATCGCAAAATTCAACCCAGAACTTATCGATGTTTCCAGCGGCGTAGAAGACGCACCAGGCATCAAGAACGCAGAAAAGATGATGCAGCTGTTCGAAGCAGTGAATAGTTTATAAAAAAGGGAGGCCCTTAGAGCCTCTCTTTTTCAAAACCAATATATTTCTAATTGGACTCAAAGCTAGAGTTAGCAGTATTCCCATTTGGCTACAAAAAGATGGGCGCAGTCCAAGTCGTCTGATTTTTTACCCCAGTGCTTAGAAGAACCTGCAAAGAGTTCGATACCGAAGTCCGCGCAGCCACGAATCTTACGGCCCATACCAGCCTTTCTCCAAATTTCACGAAGGATGTCATCGCACTCTTCTCGACTCAGCTTCTTGTCCAAGTTTTGAACTTCACCGCCCTGTACATAAAGACCATCGTGAATAAAAGGAGCTGCGTTATAAAGGTCATTACCTTCCTTATAATGGGGAACAACGCAAGTGAAAATATCCGGAGCAGAAGCCCCGTCGGTCATGAACTCCTTTTTGAAAGTCACACGCATCACAAACTTTCGCTCTACCCCTTGGGATGGAAAACGGCGTGTTCCAAAAACGTTAACTTTGCAGTCTCTAGTGAACCAGAACATTTTTCCGTTATCTTCAAGTTGGAATGCGTAAGGTATTTCAACGTTTTGCACGGTAATAGAATTTCTTGTTTTGTTTTTTGCTCCGAAAATATCGGAAAGGAAACTCCAAAAGCCCATTTTCAATCCTCATTTATTTGTTTTGCAAGCAAATTATAATAAAGTTTGACCTGGTTTTAGACTGAAGAAAGAAATTATCTTGAAAAAAAACATGAATCCACTTAAAGGGGCTTTCATTTGTTTGAAACAAGATAACAGTCCATAAAAAACAATTTTAAAGCATCAAAAGGGGATATTCACTTCCTTTCCCTTGCCAATTTAGTGGTATATTCATAAATTTAGAACATGAAGATGATTAACGTACTTTGCAAGAATTTTGACGGCCGATGGTGGCGCGGACTCTAACATAGAGTCTGGTTTTTGCAAGTTAGTTTAATCAAGGCAAAGGCTTCCAGACTCCCTGGAGGCTTTTATTTTTCCCACGACATTTGAAAGACTCCAGGCTGAGGGACCCGCGCCCAAAAAAGCTATTTTTGTGATGTTTAGAACAAGAGAAAAAGGACCCGCATATGGCAAAATCTCTGGTAGAATCGGATAACGGTTTTTTCGATAAGTTCGGCGGCAAGTATGTTGCTGAAATCATCCGTCGCCCCTTGGACGATCTTGAAGAAGCCTTCAACAAGTTCATCAAGGATCCTGAATTTTTGGAAGAACTTCATGTGATCCAGCGCGACTACATCGGACGCGAAACTCCGCTGTACTACGCTCCCACCGCAACGGAACTTCTGGGCGGCGCACAGATCTACATCAAACTCGAAGGCCTCGCCAACACAGGCGCCCACAAGATCAACAACGCCATCGGTCAGTGCCTCTTGGCAAAGAAGATGGGCAAGACCCGCATTATCGCAGAAACAGGTGCAGGCCAGCATGGCCTTGCCACTGCAGCCGCTTGCGCAAAGCTTGGTCTGGAATGCGTGGTGTACATGGGCGAAGTGGACGTTCGTCGTCAGCAGCCTAACGTTGCCACCATGGAACTTTACGGAGCCAAGGTTGTGCCGGTAACTAGCGGCAGCCGCACCTTGAAGGACGCCGTGAACGAAGCCATGCGCGACTGGGCAACCAACTTTGCTACCACCCACTACGTTCTAGGTTCCGCTCTCGGCCCCGCACCGTTCCCGGATATCGTCCGTACATTCCAGAGCATCATCGGTGAAGAAGTGAAGCGCCAGGCAGCAGAACGCAAGCTGGACATCGCAGCCATCGTTGCTTGCGTAGGTGGCGGTTCCAACTCCATCGGCGTGTTCACCCCGTTTATCGAAGACGAAAAGGTCCGCCTCATCGGCGCAGAAGCAGGTGGCGTAGGACCGAAGCTTGGCGAAAACGCAGCCCGCATGGTTGGCGGTGCAGCAAAGGTCGGCATCGTTCAAGGTTACAAGAGTAAGTTCCTGGTAGATGACGACGGTCAGTCCCAGCCCACCCGCTCCATTTCCGCAGGTCTTGACTACATGGGCATTGGCCCCCAGCTTGCCGCTCTCGGTGAACGCGGCCGCGTTGAATTCACCAGCATTTTGGACAAGGAAGCATTGGAAGCCGTGAACTTCTTCGCCAAGAACGAAGGCATCCTCTTCGCCCTGGAAAGTTCCCACGCCGGTGCTGCCGCCATGAAGATTGCCAAGGAATATCCTAAGGACAAGGCTATCATCATCAACATGAGTGGCCGCGGTGACAAGGACATCTTCATTACCAGCCCCGTGTTCCGCCCCGAAAAGTGGAAGGAATTCCTGAAGGCAGAACTCACCCGTCTGGAAAACAATGAAGACATCCACGACGCAGAAATTATGACGAAATAAGCCGCGACGGCTTCATCAAAAAGGTTTGAAAATGAACGCACCTATCCGTTTAATGTCTCATTTGATTGCCGGCTTTCCTGACGGCGAAACTTCCGTAGCCATCGCAGACGCTCTCGTAAAGGGCGGCGCTTCCATCCTGGAAATCCAGCTGGCCTTTAGCGATCCTAGCGCTGACGGGCCCGCTATCCAGACCGCTTCTACCGTGGCATTGGAAAAGGGTTACTCCACCAAGCAGGGGCTTGAAATCGTGAAGAAGATTCACGACATGCACCCGGACGTTCCTATCTACATCATGACCTACGGTTCCCTGGCATTCACCCCGGGCATCGAAAACTTCGTGAAGATGTGCAAGGACGCAGGCGTTAGCGCTTGCATTATTCCGGACCTTCCCTTCGATAACGACGAAGGCCTCACCGCCGCTTGCGAAAAATACGGCATGGAAAACATTCCCGTGGCAGCTCCCAGCATGACCAAGGCTCGCCTCGAAGAAATGGCCTCCAAGGGATTCAAGTACATCTACGCAGCACTTCGCGCAGGTACCACCGGTTCCCAGACCGTTATCGACCAGGCAACCCTGGACTTCTTGGATACCGTGGGTAAGGGCGGAGCCAAGGTTCTGGGCGGCTTCGGTATTCGCACCGGCGAACAGTCCAAGGTTCTTTGCAAACACGTCCACGCTGTCGTGGCAGGTTCCGTATTCGTGAACATCATGCTGAAGGATCCGAAGGACACCGCAGGCGTCGAAGCCAAGGCCCGCGAACTTTCTGGTCTGTAAACCGTTCGGTCTTTAATTACAGAGGATAATCCGCCAATTTCACCCTCTTAAAATTTCCAAGAACTTTTCGCAGGCCTTGCTGAAGATTCGATTCTTTTTCCAGGCTAAGGAAACTTTAATCGGGAAGAATGGTTTAAAGGGAACAAAGCATAGCTTTGTTCCTTTTGTATTGACGATGCCATCGATGGTTACGACGCTTGCCACTTCAGCTTCCACCAACTTCGATGCGTTGTAAAGCATGTCGTTGGTGCCCACCACATTCAGCTTGTCTGTGCTGAACCCAAGCCAGCTAGCCAGGGTGTTGTTGTTCAACATCTGTCGAGAAATGATCAGAGGCGTGTGTAGCAAATCCCTGGAAGTCACAAATCTTTTCTTAGCAAGGCGGTTTCCTTTCCAGGTCATAATACCCCACGGAGATTCAATGGGAACCAGCACACTTTCATAAGACGGCAACACCGTCAAGTCAACGAACATGCCAAAATCCGCAACACCCTTGTCCAACTGGTAGCGGACAGTTTCTTCGTCGCCCGTAGTCAAGTTGAATTTAACCTTGGGATAACGGCGGTTCATTTCTTTAACCGCCTGAGCTACGAAAGAGACTCCCTCCATTTCTCCGCAGACGATATTGATTTCACCAGCGATTTCACCTTCATCGGTTTTAAGTTCCGCTAGAGTTCTATTGGAAAGTTCCAGAATTTCTTCTGCGCGCTGCTTCAGGAACAATCCCGTTTCCGTCAGCTGGACATTCTTTGAACCGCGAACAAAAAGCGGCTTACCGACCTCTTCTTCTAGGTCCTTAATCTGCTTGGAAAGAGCAGGCTGAGAAACGCACATGATGTTTGCCGCCGCAGTAAAGTTCTGCTCACGGGCAACCGCAAGAAAATAACGAAGGTGACGAAGTTCCATAAAATCAATTAACAATGAACAATGAATAATGAAAGCGGGTTGGGCGTACTTTGCATAATATAACTAAAAGTTATAGTAGTGTATGAAAACAAAGTATTGGTTATTTCATAAAAGCGGGGCTATATTTGGGGCAAAAGAGGGTTTTATGAAGAATATTGTTGTTATTTCCGCAAGTATGCGACCTGGTTCCAACTCAGATATGATGGCAGAACAGTTCGTTGCCGGGGCGAAATCTGCAGGAAATCATGTGGAAAAGATAAACTTGGCCGGAAAGGACATCAAATTTTGTCGAGGTTGCCTCACTTGTCAATCTACCGGCAAATGCGTCCTCAAAGATGATGTGGCAGACATTGAAGAAAAAGTCCTGGCCGCTGATGTGGTCGTTTGGGCAACTCCCATTTATTATTACGAAATGAGCGGACAGATGAAGGTCATGATCGATCGTCTGAACCCCATGTATACCAAGGACTACAAGTTCCGCGACGTCTATCTGCTTTGCACTGCCGCCGAAGACGAGGAACATGTTCCTGAACGTGCCATTTCTGGTTTGGGCGGCTGGATTGATTGTTTCCCCAAATGCAAGCTGAAAGAAGTTCTGTTCTGTGGTGGCGTCACCTCGCCGAAAGATATCGCAAACAATCCAAAGCTAAAGAAGGCTTTTGAACTAGGCGCATCCATCAAGTAATTTTTAGGGATTACAATGAACCTTCAGGATTTTCGCGATTACATGTCATCGGGGAAGCCAGTTGTTGCGGGCAGCCCTGTTCACATGGCCATGCACCAGTATTCCCAACAGGCACTGCGCATTACTGCAGAAATCAATGGCAAGTACAATGAGCCCGAAGAACTCCGCAAGTTGCTTTCGGAGCTGTGGGGCAATCCCGTTCCCGAAAGTGTGGGAATGTTCCCGCCCTTCAATACGGACTGCGGCAAGAATACCTTCGTCAGCGAAAACGTGTTCATCAATTCCGGCTGCAAGTTTCAGGACCAGGGCGGAATCTACATCGGCAAAGGCGTTTTGATTGGGCATAACGTCACCCTCTGCACCATCAATCACAATCCCGATCCGGAACATCGCGGAGACATGATTTTCAAGCCCATCCACATTGGAGAAAATGTCTGGATTGGTTCGGGAGCAATCATTCTGCCAGGAGTCACCATTGGCTACGGGGCCGTCGTGGCCGCAGGTGCCGTGGTTACAAAAGACGTTGCCGCAAGAACAGTGGTGGCAGGCGTCCCCGCAAAGAAAATCAAGGATGTGTAGGCTTCGCTTATGAAAAAGATCTTGTTTCTCATAGCCACAACATTGCTTGCCGCCTGCAGTTCCGCGACTTCCCCGTCTGCGACAATTCCATCCTCGTCCAATTCGCCCTCGGCTGATTCCAATATGAAAAGTTCGGATTCAATCACAATCACCGTAGGTTCCGCAAAATTCACCGCCCACATCGAAGATTCAGAAACAGGCCGCGCCTTTTTGGCAAAACTCCCCATGACCCTCAACATGAGCGAACTCCACGGCAACGAAAAATACTACTACGGCCACCCGCTCCCCACCAAGGCCAAGTATTACGAAACCATCAACCCAGGCGACCTAATGCTCTACGGCAGCGATTGCATCGTGCTTTTCTACGGATCCGCAGGCGGTTACAGCTACACGCCCATTGGAACACTTACGGATACAACGGGACTGGCAAAAGCCTTGGGTTCTGGAAAAGTGGACGTCACATTTTCAAAATAACAAGCCTCTGTAGGCAAAGCAACAAAGGTAAATCATGTTAAAGAAAACCATCACCATTGCCGCGGGTCTCGCCCTGGGCGCATCCCTTTTCACAGCCTGCTGCGACAAGTCCGAAGCACAGGCAAACGCCACGTCAAACGCACAATCCACCATCAACTATTCCGCAAACGAAACCGCCATGCAACAAATCGAAAAATTGAATCTCACTCAAGAATGGGACAAGGTTTTCCCCAAGAGCGAAAAAGTGGACCACAAGAAGGTCACCTTCGTCAATAACTTCGGCATCACTCTCGCCGCCGACATGTACATCCCCAAGGATTCCAAGCTGGCTGTAAACGGCAAGTTCCCCGCCATCGCAGTTTCCGGCCCCTTCGGCGCCATCAAGGAACAGTCCAGCGGACTTTACGCCCAGACCATGGCAGAACGGGGCTATTTGACCATCGCATTCGACCCCAGCTTTACCGGCGAAAGTGGCGGCATGCCCCGTCGCACAGCCTCCCCGGACATCAACACCGAAGACTTCCTTGCAGCCGTTGACTTTTTGGAAGCACAGGAAAATGTAGACGCCAACCGTCTCGGCATTATCGGCATTTGCGGCTGGGGCGGCATCGCCCTGAACGCAGCCGCTGCAGACACACGCATCAAGGCCACCACCGCCGTGACCATGTACGATATGACCCGCGTTAACGGTAACGGATACTTCGATTCCGAAGACAACGAAGAAGCCCGCTACAACGCCCGCAAGGCAGTTTCCGCCCAACGCACCAAGGACTACGCCGAAGGCAAGCACCTCCGCGCCGGTGGCGTTGTAGACCCCCTGCCCGCTGACGCCCCCCAGTTCGTCAAGGATTACTTTGGCTACTACAAGACTCCTCGCGGTTACCACAAACGCTCCGGCAATTCCAACGACGGCTGGAACGCCATCGGAACCCAGGCCTACATGAACGCCCGCTTCCTCCGTTACACCAACGAAATCCGCAGCGCCGTCCTGGTGATGCACGGCGAAAAAGCCCACTCCCTCTACTTCGGCAAGGACGCCTACAAGTACATGGTGGAAGGCAATCCCACCGCAGGCATCAAGGCAAATCCCAACCCGAAGAACAAGGAATTGCTTGTCATTCCTGGCGCAAACCACACCGACCTTTATGACGGTGGCGAACAAAAAAATTTCATTCCTTGGGACAAACTAACAGAATTTTTCCACAAGAATATGTTATAAGCAAAAACAACAAGCAACTTTTGTAATATATTATAAGGGTAAAAATCTTACTAAGGAGCTATATATGTGCTGTTTTATTGCCCCCATGGCAGAAGCAATCGTTACCACCGTTACCACCATCGTCCTGGAACAAACCGACAAGTCTGCACAGCAGGCTAACGTACTCCAGGCAGCAACCAAAAAGCAGGCTATCTGCAAGAATCTCAAAGTTCTTTCCAAGATGTTGTGGGGCGGTTCCATTCTCCTGGCTTTTGAACACGCATGGCATGGCGAAATCCAGGCTTTCTACCCGTTTTTGACTGCGGCTTCCAGCCCCGAAGCCATGAGCCAGATGTGGCATGAAGTTGCTACCGTGGGTACTTCCATGGCAGGCCTTGTAACAGTCGCATGGGCTGCCCTCACCGCATTCCGCAGCAAGTTCCACAAGGCTATTCCTGCAGAAGTTTCTGTAAAGGCAGGCAAGTAATGACTTTGCTCATCACCGTTTTTGCAGCCGTCATCAGCACAGCTCTTTGGTATCGTGACTCCGAAGACAAAATGCATTTTTCTCCCCTTTGCTACATGTACTGGGGCGCATCTCTTATGTGGTTCGTTGATGCTATTTTCGAATATGCCGAACTTCGTGCAGAGTACTTCACCCCGGCATTTGCAGACATGGTAAACGATGCATTCCTTGGATTTTCTGCAGTTGCCCTTGGACTGATGATTTGGCTTGGTATTTTGCTGTTCAAGGATCCTCAGAAAAAGTTCCGTAAATCTGCTGCATAGAGGCTAACTATGGATCGTAGAGATTTTATCAAGGCTGCAGGAGCGACCGCTCTTGCTGGAGCCATGTTCACCCCATCTTTTGCAAAGTCCGAGGACAAGAAAATGACTGAAGCCGGTTCCGACGTTTCCAACGTTTACTTTACCACCGATCTTTCTGCCGCAGGCCTTCTGAAGATGTATCAGAAGGTGAACCAGAATATTTCTGGTAAAGTGGCCATCAAGGTTCACACCGGCGAAAAGAACGGCCCAAACATTTTGCCACGCGACTGGGTGAAGGCTGTTCAAGAAACCATTCCCAACTCTGCCATCGTAGAAACTAACACCTACTATCACCCCAGCGATCGCGACACCACCGAAAAGCATCGCGAAACATTGAAGGTGAACGGCTGGACTTTCTGCCCCGTGGATATTCTGGACGAAGATGGAGCCGAAATGTTCCCCGTCAATGGAGGCAAGCATTTCAAGACCATGAGCCTTGGCGCACACATCAAGAATTACGATTCCATGGTGGTTCTTACCCACTTCAAGGGTCACACCATGGGCGGTTTTGGCGGCTCCCTCAAGAACATCGCCATCGGTTGCGCCGACGGTTCCATCGGCAAGAAGATGATTCACGAAAAGATGGAAGATCCGGATTTTTTCAAGAAACCTATGGCTTACCCCAAATGGTCCTGTTCCGGCAGCCGCTTCATGGAAGCCATGGCTGAATCTGCAAAGGCCACCTTGGACTTGTTCAAGGGCAAGATGTGCTTTGTGAACGTGATGCGCCGTATGTCCGTGGACTGCGACTGCGCGGGCGTTGGTGCAGCAGAACCGACCTGTCGTGATATTGGCATTCTGGCCTCTACCGACATTGTCGCAGTGGACCAGGCTTGCATCGACATGCTTTACAAGTTGCCCAACAACGAATCCAAGGATCTTAAGGAACGCATCGAAACACGTGAAGGTCTCCATCAGCTTCCGGCCATGGAAAACCTGAAGATGGGCAACCGAAAGTATCGCCTTATCGAAGTGTAACGGTGACGAGGCAACCTAAACAAAGTATCTTTATGGTATTCAAAATATCGAGGTATTTATGTCCCTTGGAATTCCTGAAATCATCCTGATTGTCATCGTAGTCTTGCTGTTGTTCGGTGGCAAGCGCATTCCTGAACTGGCTCGCAGCCTTGGCCGTGCCCAGCACGAATACAAGAAGGCAAAGGACGCCCTGAAGGAAGAAGCTGCCGACCTGCAGAAGACTGTAGAAAAGGTAGGCGAAGCTGACGCCAAGAAAGATCAGGGCTAAGAAGGTTCAACTTGACCACAAAGGCTGATCAAGAATCCACCCTGGTTTCCCATCTGGAGGCTTTGCGCACGGCGCTGATCCGATCCTTTGTGGTGCTTGGCATCGGGATTATTCCCGTCTTTCTTGTATCCCCTTATATTCTTGACTGGTTCAGCAATCAGATTGTGGAGCAGATGTCTGCAGGAGGAGTCGGTCAAACGACGCTCCATTACTTCTCTCCCATGGAAGTGTTCCTGCTGCAGCTTAAAATCGCGGCACTCCTTGATTGCGTCATTTGCTCTCCTTGCATTGCCTACAATTTCTGGAAGTTCATCCTCCCCGCACTTTACGATAACGAAAAGAAATTCATCCGTTCCATCGTCTGGATGACAAGCGGACTGTTTATTGCAGGCGTTATTTTCTGCCTAGGCATTTGTTTTCCGTTGATTGTCCGATTCGGCATGAGCTTTCAGAGCGCTTCCCTGCAGCCCATATTCGGCGTATCCAACATTGTGACGTTAGCCCTGTGGCTTTCACTAGCCTTTGGTTGCATGTTCCAATTCCCCCTGGTGACTTACGCCTTGATCCGTTCCGACATCGTTTACTACGAAACGGTTTGCCGTTACAGGCCCTACGTAGTCATAGTGATCTTGGTACTGGCCGCTTTGCTTACGCCTCCTGATATCATAAGCCAGCTGATTTTAGGAACTCCCACATACCTGCTTTTCGAGGCAGGCCTGTTGGCAGCCCGCAAATACAAGGGCAGGCAATTTGAAGAAACATTTGACGACATGGTTCCCAATAAGGGAACAAACGTTGAGTCAACCTGCGATGCAAACGAAGCCCAAGGTGAACGGGAACAGAAAAGCGACATTGATTTTACCGAGCCCAGTTCACCCTTCCAAGTAGGAACCGAAAAGAATTCCGGCGATTGGAAACCCTTCTAGTCCTTATACATTTGGTACTTAAATGAAACAGCCTTTAAAAAACGACAGCTACGAAGATATCGGCTTTGCCAAGCTGGATGTGACTAGAGAAAATCGTACAGGAACATCCGAGGCCATTTATTGCGCAGGCAAGACTAAGGAACAGTTGCTGAAAATTCTCCAGACCTTCAAGGAAAAAGGCTGCTCCGTTTTGGGAACCAAGTGCAGCCAGGATCAGGCGGATTTTGTCATCAAGACTATGCCGGACGCCTGCTACAACGAAACTGCAAAAATCATTTCTGTAAAAGCCAAGGACGCAAAGAAATCCGGTGGTAAGCGTCACGGTATGGTAGCGGTATGCTGCGCAGGAACCGCCGACTTGCCCATCGCAGAAGAAGCCGCTCTAACCGCAGAATTCTACGGAGCAAAGGTATGCCGCCATTATGACGTAGGTATCGCCGGGCTCCACCGACTGCTTTCAAAAATCGAAGACATTCGAAAGGCAGATGTAATCATCGCCGTGGCAGGAATGGAAGGTGCTTTGGCAGGAGTCATTGCAGGGCTTACCAAGGCCCCCGTCATTGCCGTTCCCACTTCCGTAGGCTATGGGGCATCCTTCCAAGGGGTAGCACCTTTACTGACCATGCTCAACACCTGCGCAGAAGGCGTTTCTGTGGTGAATATCGACAACGGTTTCGGAGCTGCCGTTACAGCCTGTAGAATTTTGCGAGTTAAATAATCAGCGACCACTACTAACAAACAATAACCGACGGCAAAAAAAATGAAGTACCTGTACCTGGATGGATCTTGTGGAATTAGCGGAGACATGACTGTTGCCGCCTTGTTGGACCTTGGGGCTTCCCGCGAAAAGCTGGACGCAGCCATCAACAGCATGCACCTAGATGGAATGCATTGCCACTTCGGTCGCGGAAATTCCTACAGTATCGCCGGGGCGACTTTTGATGTTCACGTTCACACCCACGAAGGTGAAGTTAGCGCCGACCACGTTCATCCCCATGAGGAAGGATACGTAGAACACCATCATTCTCATGAAGGGGAGCATCTTCACCATTCTCACGAAGACTGCGCCGGGCACCATCATCACGACCATGAGCATGAGCACAGCCATGAACATCACGGTCACGAGCATCATCATGGCGAAGGCTACCATCATCATGAGCACCGCCATCTGAACGATTGCTACCACATTCTGGAACATGTGGCAAGTCACGGAACGCTTTCCGATAATGCTCTCGCCATCGCTAAAAAGATTTTCTTGATTATCGCCCAGGCCGAGGCAAAGGCTCACGGCGTTGCAGTAGAAGAAGTTCACTTCCACGAAGTAGGAGCCATTGACTCCATCGTAGATATTATGGCCGTAGCCATTCTCGTTGACAACCTGCAGCAAACTCAAGGCATTGATGGAGTCATCGTCACAGGCCTTAACGAAGGTTCCGGATTCGTGCAGACCCAGCACGGAATGTTGCCCATTCCCGTTCCCGCAGTTTCTAGCATTGCAGAAGCAGCAGGCATCGCCCTCCACATTACAGATACCAAGGGCGAGATGGTAACGCCTACAGGCATTGGCGTTGTGGCCGCCCTCCGTACCAGCGAAACGCTTCCACAGAGTTACAAGATTTTAAAGTCCGGCATCGGCCTTGGAAAGCGAGACTTTGGCCGCGCCAACTTCTTGCGTGCACAGATTATTGAAGACACAGCAAACGTTAAAGACACAACCTGCGTAGGAAATTCCAGCACAGGAAATTCTGCCGCCGACACCCACGTCTATATTCTGGAATGCAACATCGACGACAACACCGCCGAAGAGCTGGGCTACGCCATGGAAAAAATCCTGGAAGCAGGGGCCCGTGACGTTCACTTTATGCCATGCCAGATGAAAAAGAACCGCCCCGGCACCTTATTGCGTGCCATCGCCGATTCCTCAAGTCTCGCTGTCGTAGAGCACGCCATTCTCAAGTACACAAACACAGTAGGCCTCCGTAGAATTCCCGTGGAACGCACCTGCATGAGCCGCAGTTTTCTGAATGTGGAAACCAAATTCGGCACAGTGAAAGTAAAGAAATCCGTTTTCAAATCTCCTCTAGGCGACATCGAAAAATGCAAGCCGGAATTTGACGACGTCAAGTCCCTCGCCGAAAAAGCGGGAGTTACGTTCCGAGAAGTATTTAACGAAGCTCTTTCCTGTTTAAATCGCTAAAACGTTTGAATTAGAGCAGGCACTAAATATTATATTTATACATACAAATTATTATACGAGGATTTTATGGGAAAGAAAATCCGCCTGGTTCTAGCTCTTTTCTTTTGGGTTCTAGTTACCCTCCTGTTCCTTGACTTTACAGGAACGATTCAGGGATATTTCAGCTGGATGGCCAAGTTGCAGTTCTTGCCGGCGTTGCTAGCAGTGAATGTAGTAGCCATCGCAGTGGTTGTTATGCTAACGTTCCTTTTCGGGCGAATTTACTGTTCCGTCATTTGCCCCTTGGGCGTCATGCAGGATTTCTTCAGCTGGATTGGCGGCAAACGCAAGAAGAACCGTTTTTCCTACAAGCCTGTCCAAAGCAAGGTCCGCTACATTATTTTGGGACTGTTTGCCCTTTCCATAATTCTTGGGAGTGCTGCTACCGTATATATCGCACCCTACAGTGCCTACGGGCGCATGGCCACATACCTGTTCGCCCCGATTTATGATGCAGTCAACAATTTGCTGGCCTACTTCGCACAGGAAAGCGGCAGCTACATGTTCTACGAAAAGGAAATCGTCTTCAAGGGAGGCATCGCCTTTGCTGTCGCCTTGATAAGCTTTATCGCCATTGCCGCAATCGCTTTCTTCAAGGGCCGTGCCTACTGCAACACCATTTGCCCCGTAGGAACGTTCCTCAGTTTCATCGCCCGCTTTTCTCTATTCCGCCCCGTCATCGACAAAAGCAAATGCATCAAGTGCCGTCGCTGCGAAAGGAACTGCAAATCCAGCTGCATCGATGCCGCAAACGGAACCATCGATTACAGCCGTTGCGTCACCTGCTTGAACTGCACCGGCATCTGTTCCAAGAAGGCAATCAGCTACAAGTTCCGCCTCGGCGAAATCAAGTCCGTCACCCCCCAGGCCGACAAAGTATCCGGCGAATCCGTCGATCAGAACCGCCGCAAGTTCCTGGGCATCGCCACCGTCTTTGCCGCAGGAGCCATGGTCAAGGCTCACGCCCAGGTAGATGAAGGTGAAGGCGGCCTCGCTCCCATCGAAGAAAAGTTGCCTTCCAAGCGCAATGCAAAAATCGTCCCCCCAGGCTCTAAGGGCCACCGCAGCTTCGATCGCAACTGCACCGCTTGCGGCCTCTGCATCGCCAACTGCCCCAATGACGTTCTTCGCCCCGGCGCAGACCTCAAGCCCTTCTCCAGCTACGAAAAAGGCTATTGCCGTCCGGAATGCACCCGCTGTTCCGAAGTCTGCCCCGCCGGAGCCATCACGAAAATCACCGCCGCAGAAAAATCCTCCACCCAGATTGGCCACGCCGTTTATGTCGAAAAGAACTGCGTCGTAAATCGCGACGGCGTAGAATGCGGAAACTGCGCAAGGCACTGCCCCACGGGAGCCATCCAGATGGTCCCCAAGAATCCAGACGATCCGACGTCCCCCAAGATTCCTGTAGTGAATGTGGAACGCTGCATCGGTTGCGGTGCTTGCGAAAACCTCTGCCCCAGCAGACCTTACAGCGCCATCTACGTCGAAGGCCACGAAGTCCACAGAACCGTTTAATCGCGAAGGAAAATTTATGTCCGAAGAAAAGAATATGATGAACCGCCGCGATTTCTTGAAGTTGGCAGGCGTTGGTGCCGTAGGCGCAGGTGTTGCAAGTTCCAGCCTTCTGCAGGGTTGCAACTTCTTCTCCTCCAAGGAAGAGGCTACGCAGGCCTCCATCAGCATAGAACCTACAGGCGAAATGACTTACCGCAAGTCCTCCAGGGGCGACAAGGTTTCCATTCTGGGTTACGGCTGCATGCGTCTTCCCACCATTCCCAATCCGGAAAAGCCTGAAGAAAATATCATCGACCAGGAAACGGTAAACCGTCTGTTCGATCACGCCATCGCTCACGGCGTCACCTACTTCGACACCGCCCCTCCTTACATGAAGGGAAAATCCGAAGAAGCCACAGGCATCGCCTTAAGTCGCCATCCTCGCGAAAGCTATCAGATCGCCACCAAGATGAGTAACCACCGTCTTGCTTTGAACGGCATGACCGGCAAGGAACTTTACGACGCCTCCGTGGAGATGTACAACAACTCCCGCAAAATGCTGAAGACCGATTACATCGATTACTACCTGATGCACAATGTAGGCGGCGACTCCGGAATTCCATTCCTGAAGCAGCGTTTCTTTGACTGCGGCCTCATCGACTTCTTGCGCAAGGAACGTGACGCAGGCAGAATCCGCCATCTGGGATTTTCATTCCACGGCAAGGTGGAAGTTTTCGATTACCTCCTGAGTCTTCACGATGAAATCCATTGGGATTTTGTACAGATTCAGTTGAACTATCTGGACTGGCGACACGCTGCCGAAAACAAGGGCTTTGCCCCCAACGTCAATGCAGAATACCTTTACGGTGAACTGCAAAAACGCGGCATCCAGGCAACCATTATGGAGCCTCTCCTAGGCGGCAGACTTTCCAATGTTCACGATCATGTGGTGGCCCGCCTAAAGCAGCGCAGCCCCATGGAAAGCGTAGCCAGCTGGGCATTCCGTTTTGCAGGCAGTTTCCCCGGAGTACTTTCTGTGTTGAGCGGCATGACCTACATGGAACATCTGCAGGATAACCTGAAGACATTCTCTCCGCTTCGCCCCCTCACCGACGAGGAATTCGCCTTCTTGCAGGACACCGCCGACTTGATGATGCAATACCCCACCATCAATTGCAACGACTGTAAGTACTGCATGCCTTGCCCCTACGGCATCGATATCCCGGGAATTTTCACCCACTACAACAAGTGCGTTAATGAAGGCCGCGTCTCTAAATCCATCAATGACGAAAACTACCGCGAAGCCCGCAAGTCCTTCCTGGTAGGCTACGACCGCAGCGTTCCTAAACTCCGTCAGGCCAACCACTGCATCGGCTGTAATCAGTGTTCTCCCAAGTGTCCCCAAGGCATCGACATTCCCGGAACCATGCAGAGAATCGACAAGTATGTGGAAATGCTGAAGCGCAATCAGTAGGATGTACCATGGACGAACTTCACCAAAAGCTAGAGAATCTAAAGTCTTACTTAAAGGATCTCCGCAACGTCGCTGTAGCATTTTCCAGTGGCGTTGACTCAACCTTCTTGCTGAAGGTCGCCCATGATGTTCTAGGTGAAAAAGCAATTGCAGTAACTGCAAGAGCAAGCTCTTTTCCCAAGCGAGAAATGCAGGAAGCTGGTGAATTTTGCGCTACCTTCGGCATTCGTCACATCGCCTTTGATATCAACGTATTGCAAATTCCTGGTTTCAGCGAAAATCCCCAAAATCGCTGTTACATTTGCAAGACTCAAATTTTCAAAGCCATCAAAGCACATGCCGAAACTTGCGGAATCGCCAACATTTGCGAAGGTTCGAACATTGATGACTTGGGCGACTATCGACCCGGTTTAAAAGCCATTGACGAACTGGGAATACTCAGTCCTTTGCGTGCCGCAAACCTCACCAAGATAGACATTCGCGAGCTATCTCGCGAGCTGAACTTGTCCACTTGGAACAAGCCTTCTTTCGCTTGCCTTGCTAGCCGTTTTCCGTACGGCGAAACAATTTCTTCAGAGAAGCTTTTAATGGTGGATCGAGCTGAGCAATTTTTGATGGACCTTGGCTTCAAACAATTTCGAGTTCGCATTCACGGAGCAACAGCCCGCATAGAAGTCATTCCCGATGATTTCGAAAAGTTGCTTGCCCATCGAGAACAGATTGTTGCTGAATTCAAGCAAATCGGATTCACCTACGTTTCCATGGACTTGCAAGGCTATCGTACCGGTAGCATGAATGAAGTTCTCTAGCTTTTTTCGACATACCAAGTAGTACCTCCTTTTTCTATCTTGTCCCACGAATTCAGAATAGAATAGGACGATTTATGGGTTTTGGCGATTCTAACAAGTACAAGCAATTTAAAGATCAGTTTGCCAGCATGTCTCCCGAAATGAAGGAGCAGATGATGAAGATGGCGAAGGAGCAAATGAAGGCTCGTGTAGGCGGATTTTTCAAGAAGTGGTTCGCCTTACCGATTCTAACTTTAGCAGCAGTTGCCTTAGGCGCAGTCGTTGGCGCATTAATGGCTTTCTTCGGCCAAGTTCTTTTAGCTGTTGGTGGACTCCGCGATTCCTTTCCGCTATATTTTATTCCCGGCCTCGCCATTGCTGGCGTGGGCATCGTACTTGCCTATAAGAAATGGGGTCGTGGAGCAGAACGTGGCATGGGCTTAATTTTCGCCGTAGGTCAAGGCAAGGAAAACAGCATTCCTTTGCGATTGATTCCTATGGTAGCCGTGGGTACTTGGCTCACCCATTTGTTTGGCGGTAGTGCTGGACGCGAAGGTGTTGCAGTACAGATTGGTGCTGCATTGGGCCACAACATCAGCAAGAAACTGCCTTTTGAAAACGCAACCCACATTATGCTTGTAGCAGGCATGGCCGCAGGCTTCAGCGGCCTTTTCCAGATTCCCATGGCAGCTACTTTATTCGCCCTGGAAGTTTTGATTGTAGGCCACATGGACTTGATGGCTCTCTTGCCGACGGTAGCCGCAGCATTTACTGCCTGCAAAGTGTCCAATATGTTGGGACTTGAAAAATTTGCAGTGGACCTGAACGGGATTCTTACCGGAACGGAGGGCGGAACAACCATTGCAAATATGTTCATGAACAACGGCTCCATGGACATTGACTTTTTGGTAAAGCTCGCATTGATCGGAATCTTGTTCGGCGTTGTTGGCGGTGGATTTGCCAAACTGCTTTCCATGTCAAAGGATTTCTTCGCTAAGAAATTCCCTAATCCTGTAAAGCGCATCGCCATTATGGGCATTACCCTTTCTGCAATTTTCTTGCTGTTGTGGCAGGGCCGTTATTCTGGACTTGGAACAAACCTGATTGACATGAGCTTTGCTGGAGTTGGCGTTGCCGACGGTGCAGGCATCCAAAGTTATGACTGGGTTTTCAAATTTGCCTTGACCATTCTGACATTGGCTGCAGGCTTCCAAGGCGGCGAAGTGACCCCGCTGTTTAGCATTGGTGCATCACTGGGTGCAGCCTCTGCCATTATGTTTGGGCTCCCCCTCCCCTTGGCAGCAGCCCTAGGTTACGCAGCAGTATTCGGCAGCGCCACTAACACTTTATGGGCTCCTATTTTGATTGGCTGCGAAGTGTTCGGCTTTGATGCATTGCCCGCATTCTTTGTGGTTTGCGTAGCGGCCTATGTTTGCAACGGCGGGCAGTCTATTTACGCACAAAAGAAACTGAAACTGAAGTTCTAGTGAACGGCGTATATATTGAAATTACGGATGTGTGCAATTTGCATTGCAGCTTCTGCCCCAGCGGAATGCGGGACAGATCTTCCGTGAATTCGTCAACAGGCTCCGCAAATGCAGCATGTTCCGCCCGCACTTTCATGCCCAGCGATTTATTTGAGCGCTGTATTTCTGAAGCTGCCTCCGTCGCCGAACAAGTGTACTTTCATGTGCTGGGAGAACCCACATTGCATCCAGGCTTTGGGCTGTTTCTCAAAAAATTGGAGCAGGTTTCCGCGGCACGATCCGACGGAAAACCGCTTCAGTTGAACTTGACCACCAACGGCACCACCATCGCCCGCTGCGGTAAAGCAATCCTAGCCTCCCCAGCTGTTCGACAGGTGAATTTTTCCACCCACGCCTACGCAGAATTGCCCTTTGATAAAGCCGCAGAAAATCTCCAAAACGTTCTGGATTTTTGTCGCATGGCCGCAGTGGAACGCCCCGACTTGTACATCAATTTGCGTTTGTGGAATGTAGGTGACGAAAGTTCTAACGCGTGGAACAACTACATGCTGGAGCAGGTGAACAAGGCCTTCGGTCGCACAGGTTCCGCAGATGAGAGCATTGCCGCAGACGAATCCCGCGCACCCATCACCTTGGAGCATTTCTGCAGCCGCCACAAAAGTTTCTTAGTGGAAGGCCGCATTTACATCCATCAGGATTCAAGATTTGAGTGGCCCAAAAGCGAGAGTCGCATCAGTGCAAGCTCCAGCGCAACTTCCAGCGTATCCGAGTCAACAATGTTTCCCAAAGGTACTTGTCGCGCCTTAGACACTCTCTGCGCAATACTTCACGACGGTCGCGTGGTGGCCTGCTGCTTGGATCATAGCGGACAAATCACCCTAGGACGCATCCAAGAACACTCCTTGGTAGAAATCCTCACCTCCCCAATGGCCACCAATATTCGCGAAGGCTTCGCCAACCACGAACTCCGCCACCCCTTCTGCCAAAGCTGCACCTTCTGCAAACGATTTAAGTAAGTTTCCACCTTGCAGTTCATCTTGAAACTCCCGTTCCTTTTTTCTAAATTGCGAAGCATAAAGACAGTTCGAAAACCTCCTGTCTCAAAACAAAACTAGGAGCAAAAATGACCGAAAATAATTCCGGCCGCACCGACGCCGAATTGGAAGGTGTCACCCTGCTTGGCAATCAGAACACCAAGTACAAATACGATTACGATCCCGAAGTATTGGAACGATTCCCCAACAAGCATCCAGGCAATGACTACATGGTCATGCTGAACTGCCCGGAATTTACGTCTCTCTGCCCCAAGACCGGCCAGCCGGACTTTGCAGAAATTCGTATCAACTACGTGCCGGACCAGTACATTGTGGAATCCAAATCCCTGAAGCTGTACCTGTTCAGCTTCCGCAATCACGGAGACTTCCACGAAGACTGCGCCAACATCATCATGAAGGATCTGATCAAGCTTCTGGATCCCAAGTACATTGAAGTGGAAGGCATTTTCACCCCCCGCGGCGGCATTTCCATCTACCCCTTCGCCAACTACGGCAAGCCGGGTACCGTGTACGAACAGAAGGCAACCGATCGCCTCTTCGCAAGCATCGACCGCAGAAACTCCTGGAAATAAAACGAGCAGCGCGGCCTATTTAGACTGCGCGCAAGGTTACACATATGAAAAAGACTGCTGAGAACCTTATCCTTCTCAACATCATTTTTACGGTGGGTCTCGTTATTTCCAACGTGGTCACTGCAAAATTGATGTACACCGGTGTTAGCCTCTTTGGCAATCCGGTCACCCTCCCCGGCGCTGGTGTGTGCTATGCCTTCACCTTTTTGGCAACCGACGTCATCGGCGAAATTTGGGGCAAGAAAGAAGCAAACAAGGCGGTAATCTTCGGCCTTGTTGGTCAAGTGTTCGCCACCCTGCTGATTTTGCTGACAGAGCACTTGCCTGCCGCCGACGCCTCCATGCAAGAAACCTATGTCCGTCTTTTGGGCCAGAACTGGGTTTTCGTTGTAGCAAGCCTTGCCGGTTACCTGATTGCCCAAAAGTGGGACATTTGGATTTTCCACACCATCCGTTCCAAGTACATTGCCAAGCACGGCGATACCAAGCATCGTTGGATTTGGAACAACGCCTCCACCATGACCAGCCAAATTCTGGACACCGTGGTTTTTATCGGCATTGCTTTTGGCCTTGGTTTCGGTTGGCTGTTCCAAGCGGAAATGCGCCCCGTACTTTTATCCATGATGGTGGGCCAGTATCTTTTCAAGATGATGCTCGCCGCACTGGATACGCCTATTTTCTACTTGCTTACTAAATATACCGAAAAAACAAACTCCCCTGCAGAATATCTAGTAGAGCCACTGCAAAACCAGGCTGTTTAATAGGGCAAAGCAAAAGACTTTCCAAACCAACAACCCCCGCAACAGAAGCACCGGCGAATGCCGGTGCTTTTTATATCTTTGTTTCATGCAGTTCTATACAACCATCCAGGATTTTACAGGCGTCTATAGTCAGCAGCCTTTTATGGAATCGCTGCGAGGCAATGCCACCGACACACGTCACAAAAAAATCTATTGGTTGGACTGCACAAAGATCAGCGGTACCGATTGTTACTGCGATGACGACGCCCAGGCAGAATTGAATAGACTGATGGATTTAGCCGACAGCGAAAATTGCGTCGGCATCCACTTTTTCGACAACGGCAATTACCATTACAATAGCAAGCTTTGGACCGATCGAGTCCAGGAACCTTTTGACCTAGTTATTTTTGACCATCACCCGGACATGCAGCCTCCCCGATTCGAAGGAATTCTAAGTTGCGGAGGCTGGGTCAAGGAAGTTCTGGACCACAATCCCTTTGTGAGAAACGTCGTGCTGATCGGTGTTGCAGACCATCTCATTGATGAGATTAAGAACGAGCCCTCTGCAGAATTCGAGAAGTATGCAGACCGCGTAACCTTTGTACCCGAAAGCACTTTGCAAAACGCCGGTGCCACATCTTTGCGAGGCGAAGAAATTGCCGAAACAATTGAAGCCGTTACCGCACAATGTTCCGAGAACATTTACATCAGCATTGACAAAGACGCTCTTTGTCTGAATGATGCTGTAACCAACTGGGATCAGGGTTCCCTGACTTTTACGCAATTGGAACAAACCTTGCGCTCTCTGTTCGCCAGCCACAAAGTTCTTGGCGTAGACATTTGCGGCGAACGCGCCCAAAATCAAGATTACACCGACGGAATGGACGAAGGCACTGCGGATTCAGTCAACAACAGGTTTAACATTAATTTGTATAAAACCATTTTATCTTGTTTCAAGACCTCTTTTTTGTGATTTTTTGTCACTTTTTTCACTTTTTTTGTAATTCAGTGACACATTTTTTAATTTGTTCAAAAAATTTTGAAGTAAAAATCAGAAAAATTCATTCCAAACAGTCATAATCGAAGTCAGAACCAAGATAAAAGTCAGCAAATTCTCGCTTTTACCGACCATTTCACATTAGTTTGTATGTAACTTTTGCCACTAAATTATGTTTTTTATCATTTAGTGACACAATTTCCTATATTTGGATTATTCAGGAATTAAAATGGCATTCAATACTCGTCAAAAGTTCAGCGGCGGAGCCCATGGTGTTGCCCGCGTCATTAGCAAGCGCGGTTACTGCAGCCGCAGCAAGGCAGAAATGCTGGTGCGAGAAGGTCGCGTCACTCTCAACGGACGCGTCGTCAAAGATCCTGAGACTCCAGCCCGCGAAAATGACGAAATCATCATTAACGGTAAGCGTATTGAAGCAAACGCAAAAGTCTACTTCATGATGAACAAGCCCCGCGGTGTTGTCACTACCGCAAGCGATGAAAAAGGCCGCAAGACCGTCATGGAACTTTTCGAAGAACAATACCGCAAAATGTTCTCCGGCAAGGAACCGCCCCACATTTCGCCCGTAGGCCGTCTGGACGCAGCCAGCGAAGGGTTGCTATTGTTCACCAACGATACAGAATGGGCCAACCGAATTTTGGAACCAAAGGCGCAGACAGATTCTCTTGACTCTCATCAAAAAATCTACCGTGTGCAGACCAAGGGCCAGCCTACCGCAGACGACTTGAAAAAAATGGAAGAAGGCTTCATGGTGCCGCCCCGCGTTTTCGGGGAACCAGAAGAATTCATGCACGCAAAGCGCGCCGTCCTTCACAGCGAAGGCGAAAAGAACTGCTGGCTAGAAATCACCTTGGACGAAGGCAAGAACCGCGAAATCCGCAGAATGCTCGCCCACCTAGGTTATGAAGTTCTACGCCTCGTACGCATCCAATTCTGCGAATTTAAGCTGGACAACCTAAAGCCAGGCGAAATCCGCCAAATCTAAATCATATCCCTGTTCAAAAGTTCGCCGTGATCCAAAGTCAAGCGGCGGAAGTGACTGTTCAAATAGAAATCGGGATTATGAGTAGCCATCAACACCGTGGTACCACGAGCGTTGATTTCCTTGAAGATCTTAAAAACTTCTTCTGCGTTTTTCGGGTCCAAGTTACCGGTAGGTTCGTCAGCAATCAGCAAATACGGATTATGCACCATGGCGCGGGCAATGGCAACGCGCTGCTGTTCGCCACCAGACAAAGTGTACGGCATGGCAAAGCGTTTCTGGCTAATGCCAACAAGAGCCAGGGCATCGAACACAGCCGCATTAATCATATTACTGGGAGTACCCACAATACGCAAAGCCAAAGCAACATTTTCAAAAACATTGCGGTCCGGTAACAGCTTAAAGTCCTGGAAGATAATACCCATCTTACGGCGCAGCGCCTGGATATTCTTATCGGGAGTGTTCTTGCTATCGTAAAGACAGTCGCCGGTGAACTTTACCATAACCTGCCCGCCACGTTCTTCGTCGGGGCGTTCATCCATATAAATCAACTTCAAGAGCGTAGACTTACCAGCTCCGGAATGACCCGTGAGGAATACGAACTCGCCCTTGCGGATACGGAATGTCACATTGGAAAGAGCCTTCCAATTATCTTCATAGGACTTAGTGACATGGTTAAAGTGAATCACGACGTGGGACCTTTCAACAAACTAGTTCTGCAACATTACTCGGTCAAACGGATGTCGACCAGAACTTCCTTACGCCATTTCTTTACCAAAGCGTCAAGTTTTTTGTTTTCCAAGTGATTTGCGGTCAGCTGTTCAATCTTACCGAAGTCTTCTTCCAGAGTCAAGTCGCGAATCTGACGAGCATCATCTAAACGGAAAAGATGATAAGATCCATCAATCAATACCGGTTCAGAGACCTGACCAACCTGAAGATCACTAACAGCGTTCACGTAAGCGGCTTCCATTTCGTTCTTCTGGAACCAGCCCATACGGCCACCAGCAAAATTGGTGGACTTATCTTCGCTATACTTGCGGGCTGCATCGGCAAATTCTTCGGTAGTCTTGACATTCTTGCTCAAAGAATCTGCACGTGCAATCACATTAGCAGAGTCCTTCGCGGTAGGAATCGTACGAAGCAAAATTTGAGCGGTACGAACACCGTCTTCCTTACGGCCAAGCACTCGAGGAATGTGCCAACCCAAGGCCGTCTTTACAGGAGTGGTCACATACTGACCATTTTTCAGATAGTCCATAACGCGTTCAACGGCAGGATCCAGCTGACCACGCTTAAAGTAGCCCATGTCACCGCCTTTTTCTGCGGAAGAATCCTGGGAGTGATTCTTTGCAAGTAATTCAAAGCTCATGCCCAAGTTCAAGGAATCGATCAAGGCTTCTGCAACCTTTTCCACAGAATCCACCACCATGGAATCCGGATTGAAATTCAACTCAATATGGCTCAGCAAAACACAGTTATACTGAGGCGGAATGGAATCCTTGTACTCCTTATAGAAAGCATCAACTTCTTTCTTCGTAGGACTTACGGCACCTACATGTCGCTGGCGAACGCGAGCCATTTCGATGTGGGTACGAATTTGCTTGGAAAGCTGGTCTCGATATTGAGCCATGCTTACACCCAACTGAGCGCGAATGGCTTTTTCCAGCGTTTTCAAGTCAATATTCTGGCTGCTAGCCAACTGTGCCAAGTGAGCATCGACCCTCTGATCCACTTCAGCATTACTTACCACAATGGAATCACGGTCTATACGACTCAACAAAACCTTTTCTTCGATAAGCTGTTCCAGGACATAATCCTTCTGCTGTTGCTCCGTCATAGCAGAACCTTCAGGAGTTTCCTGAAAGCGGTAGAGGTTATCCAAAAATTCAGAGCGCATAATGGGTTTACCATCAACCACGGCCGCCACACCTTCCATAAGGACAGGCTCAGCCATCAAGATTGCAGCCATTACGAGTATCAAAAAAGAAATGCGATTCAGGAACTTCATTGTTCATCCTTTTCACTAAAAACATTGACCTTGGAGAAAATCGGGCGAGCATTCTTCCATTCTTTCTTCAAGCGATCCATTACAATCTTTTGGTGTTCAACCCATGCACGGGCGGCCACATCTTCGGCAACCTCCGCATAGGGCAGTACATCTGCAGAGTCCAAACGAGAAACGACCAATCCGATTTTGAGAGAGTTTCCGCAAACCTTCATCGGCGTAATTTTACCTACGGTAGCTTCGGTAATGGAAGGTATGATACACGTATCTGGAGAAACCGTCACCGAGTCAAATGTGGTTATAGACTTAATCAGATAGTGAGGATTAGGCATAGAATCATAGACCATGTCCTTATGTCCACGATAATAGGTACTACCATTACCCCATTCTCTAAAGGAAAGAATTGCCCCTGAAGCCATGGTCTTACCACGGAGGAACAAATCCTGATGATTCTTGTAATAGTCCAAGCGTTCGGCATCGCCAACCATCATTGTATCAGCAAAACTCTGCAGGAAATGATCAACCACCATTTTGCGGACAGTCTGTTGGATTTGGCTTTGCAGAGCGGAATCATTCAAGGCACCGTTCTTTTCTGCTTCCTGGTATATGGTTTCTTCATTAATCCAATGTTCCAAAAAGGCCAACTTGGAACGATCATTCCAGGAATCCCATTCGGGAGCCATGGCTCGGATGTCCGATTCATAAAGTTTCGTTTCACCAACAGAAACAACCACCTGACCATCTTTCATAAAAGGAAAATCGCAGGCAGCCAACAAGGCAACACTCAAAATGCAGAAAAAGCGAGACATAAACTTCATCGCAGACAAAAATAGAAAAATACGGGGAAACAACCCACTTTTTAACGTTTACAAACGACCAAAACGGCCTTTCAGCTTGGCAAGGGCATCGACTTCTACAACTTCTTCGGAATCATCGCCCTTGCGCTTAAACTTCAAGATTTCAAATTCTTCAAGCATAGCCTTACCCTGCAAATACAATTCAGGATATTCCGAGTCGTCTATAGAAAGTCGGTCGATGTTTGAAAGAAGCTCACGGGCAGACTTCAGCTCATGATCCTTCATGAATCTTGCCTTTAGGAAGGGGCGGAAGGATTCTCGAAGATTACGAGGATCCAAGGAAACTTCTGCGGAACCTTCACCTTCAATAGACAGCGCCTCAATCTTAAGAACTTTAGCGATTGCAAAAATTCTTTCGTACAAACCAGCTTTATACTGGTTTGAATTTTCATCATAAATGGACGAAAGCTTACGAACTGAATCATTCCTTGCGTCGACAGCATGATCTTTGCCTTGACGCATGGAAACACTAAAATCCTTCAGTATGGACCAGCATTTGACAAAAGCTTCAGCCCCAAGCAAGCCCGATTCGTAAGTAGCGCGAACAAGAGCTAGGCGAACCTCTTCATCTTCACTGCGAGTTGTGGCCGCCAAATTGCGGAAGTCCGAAATTTTCTTTCCACGAGAAAATTCAAGACCAGTAAAACGCAAGCAGCGATTGGCATCTAGTTTGTCCGCAATCAAGGATTTAGCCGCCCAAATTTTCATGGCCGTTTCAAATCCATCGGCGTAGAGGCCGCCTGTTTCAAGCATATTCAAACGGTCCGCAACAAGTCCCGCCGAATCATCCACAGAGCCATGTTCCAAACGTTTGCGGAACTCCTGCCAGAACAAAGATTCCTCGGTAGACATCAACGCCGATTCGCCAAGGCGCCAGCCAAAGCGGAATCCATCCAGAGGAAAGTCGATACCAAAGGTCACCACCACCTGTCGCACTGCCAAGAACAAGCGGAAACTGCCCCACTCAGGAGAAAGTTCCAGGGGGAATTTTTCTGCAACCCCATTCTTAAAAACACTAAGATGCAAACGTAGGTGATTTTCCTTTTCCGGAGTTACCGTGGGAATATCGCAATCCAGTTGCTTAATTTCAGAAAGAGCCTCATACAAGCACAAAAGCGGGGCCTTGTGAGGATTGTTCAAAAGCTTATCACAGAACGCATCATCAATCTGGGTTCTGCGACCTTCCAAGAATTTCTTGGCAGCCTTAGGCATCTCGCGGACGATGGATTCAACCATCCATTCTCGCCACTGGTGAATAGAAAGAGCCAAAGTGGCTGGCGATGTTTCAGTCAACAAGTCATATGGGAACTTCAGGGTAATTCCATCGCAAGCCTTTGTGGCATCAAAGACCATTTCGCCGGTAACAACACGTTCCTTGCCTCGGGTCAGTTCCATTATGCGGAACTGCTCCACAGAACCACCCAGTTCCGGCTCAGGTTTTGCGCGGTTTCCACTTGTATTAGGGTTCTTTTCACCATTGCCACGGCTTTTGCCCAAATCCATACGATTGCTGAAGCCAGAATCTACGTAGCTTACACCAGTTTCGCTTTGATCCAACCAGAATTTTTCATCAAATTTCAGCCACTGGTCACCCTTTTCTGCAAGGTAGTTTCGCAACGTACGAATGGAGTTCACCTTAGGTGCGATTCGCACATAGTAATCCACCAGAGCATCTTCGCTGGGAGCCAAACCAAATTGACGCTTACGAGCTTCCAGAGCGTGAAGATTTTCTACTACTCGTTCATTGTGTGTCATGAAGGGGAACGGTCTTGCTATATCGCTCATGACCACGGCTTCGCGCCAGAATATTTCTGCGCACTCCTCCGGATTGACGCGGGCGTAGTCCACACGGTGTCCGCGGCTGATAACAAGACCGCGGAAGTTGACTTCCTCCACCGCTTCCACAAACCCACGTTCCTTGTTCCATGCAGGCGCAAACCAGCGACGGGTACAGAATGGTTCAGCCACCTGCATAATCCATTCCGGCTTGATTTCTGCGCCCTTGGTCAAGAAGATTCTGCTGGTCTCACGAACTTCCGCACTAAAGAGCCATTCAACGCTTTTGCCGTAAAGATCGCTTCCAGGGAACACATGGGTTTCGCGACCACTTACCAAGCGATAGCAACCATTCTCAATATCACGGCGGGCAATGCCGCCCAGGAATCCCGAGAGAAGAGCAATGTGCAAGTTGTCCGCATGAAAACTCTTCAGATCGCAAACTCGGTTTTCAAACTTCGCATCCAGAATTCTGCCGAACTGTTCGTAAAGATCAATCCACTCGCGACAACGCAAAAAATGGAAGGAATTCTTGTCGCAGAATTTGCGCAGCTTATTCCAGGATTTACCATCCCATTCCTCGCAGAAACCATTCCACATGCTGACATAAGTCAAGAAGTCGCTCTTGTGACCAGCGAACTTTCGATGGAGGCCACGGACTCGGCCACGTTCTGGTTCTTCATTGGGAACCACACGAGGGTCCTGAATGGACAAGGCGGAGCAAACAATCAAAGCCGGCTGCAAAACGCCAGCATCGCGGGCACGAAGCAAAACCGCAGACAAGGCCACATCCATCGGCAGCTTCGTCATGTCGCGACCAAGTTTTGTCACCTGGGCCGTAGAATTATCCGCAGTCAAGGCACCCAATTCAAACAAGGTCTTGTAGGCGCCACGGAACGCCGAGTGAGGCGGAGATTGCAAGAAGGGGAACGTTTCCAATTCCAGACCGAGACTGCGAAGTTGCAGCACAACGTTTGCCAAATTGCTACGGCGGATTTCAGGTTCCGTAAAGTCGTCGCGCTTCTCGAAATTCTCTGGAGAATAAAGGCGAACGCAAACACCAGGCTTTACGCGGCCTGCACGACCTGTACGCTGGCGGGCGCTGGCCTTGGAAACTTCTTCCACAGGCAGGCCCTGAATTCGAGCCTGGGCATTGTAGCGAGAAATTCGAGCCATACCTGTATCCACCACGTAGGCGATTCCCGGAATGGTCAAGGAAGTTTCCGCAATGTTTGTAGCCAAGACCACGCGGGTCTTGTTGGTGCTCTTGAATATGCGGCGCTGTTCATCGGGGCTCATGCGGCCATACAGCGGCAGCACATCAAAGGAAGCATCATCCAGTTCCGGCTTCAATTCGTTGGCCAAGTCCTGAATGTCTCGCTCCGTAGGCAAAAAGCAAAGCAGGTGGTCTCGATGGCGGCTTTCCAAATCCAGAATGGCATCCCGGGCTTCTTCTATAAGACCTGAGTCGCCCTTGCCCGAGGCATCACGACGGCCATCGTCTTCATCATCCCAAGGCCCGCGGAAACCATCTCTCCCTCTAGAATCCGCACTTCGAGCCTGTCGCGGAGCCGCATCCCGAAAGTAATACTCCACATCCACAGGGAACGTACGGCCTTCCGCTTCCAGCACACAACTCTTGTCGTAGAATTTTTCAAAGAGGGCTGCATCCAAAGTGGCTGAAGCCACAATGAGCTTAAAGTCCGGACGTTGCTTCAACACCGTCTTGAAAATTCCAAGAAGGATATCGATGTTCAAGGAACGTTCGTGAGCTTCATCGATAACAATGGCGGAGTATTGTTTAAAAAGCCTATCGCGACGGAATTCCTGAAGTAGAATACCGTCGGTCATGACCTTGATGGGAGCTTCGTTTGTACCCTGTTCCCAAAAACGAATCTTGGTGCTGACTAGTTCATCGTCCTTCAGTTCTTCGCGAAGGCGATCTGCAATGGACATGGCTGCCAAGCGGCGAGGTTCCGTCACGCCTATCTTGAAAGGCGACTTACTGGATTCTTCACTTCGTTCAGAATGGTGCTCAGCGTCATTCTGAGGCTGAGCATCCTTCGTCTTCTGAATGAAGTATTCCAGCAGGAACTTAGGCAACTGGGTGGATTTACCAGAACCCGTATCCGCCTTTACAATCACTACCTGGTGATTTTTCAGCAACTCAAAAAACGCCTGTCGCTTCTCTACAACAGGAAGTTCCGGATACTCAATCTTTAATGCGGTAAGATCCATCAAGATTCAATGAATAATGAAAAATGAATAATTAACAATGAAATTAATCGCGCCTTCGGCGCATTACTATAGAAGTGCGTAGCACCATTATAGCAATTGCTCATTGTTAATTGTTAATTCAAAGATTAAATTCAAAGATTTTAATCTTTGATATGTCCGCACTTGTCGCAAGTGAACTTGTAGCTGTTATCAGGATCCACCACCATGACACCGTCGCATTCAGGCAATTCGCAAGGCAGTTCACCAGGCATCACTTCACGGTAAGTCTTCTTTTCTTCTTCGTTCATATATTGCTCCTGCAATGGGGCGCGCAGTCTTGTGTTGCGGCCAAACTATTCACCGATTTCTTTCAGATAACGAGCCAAGGCATCCTGCCAGGTAGGAAGCGGCTTAAATCCAGCCTCCACCAGTTTGCTCTTGTCCAGGCGGCTATTGAAGGGACGTGCCGCCTTGGAAAGGCCGTATTCCGCGGTAGTCACTGGAACCACCTTAGTGGACATTCCTGCCTGGCGATAAATTTCGCAAGTAAAATCGTACCAGCTAATAAATCCACCTTCGTTGGTAGCGTGATAGTAGCCGTACTTGTCGGTTTCATTCATATCGATAAGTAAACGAGCCAAATCCAACGTGTATGTGGGCGTACCAATTTGATCATTCACCACACGTACTGTATCGTGAGTCTTGCCCACATTCAGCATGGTCTTAATAAAGTTCTTGCCATTCAGGCCAAAGACCCAGGCAATGCGAACAATAAAATACTTATCCAAAGTGTTGGCTACAGCCAATTCACCTTCCAACTTGGTCTGGCCATAAACGTTCAGAGGCTTGTAATCCTTGCAATCGGGAGTCCAAGGTTCGGAGCCTTGGCCGTCAAACACATAGTCAGTGCTGATGTAAGTCATCTTACAACCCAAATGGTGGCAAGCATCGGCAATATTCTGGGTACCACCGCCGTTAATACCACGGACCTTAGCCACGTTGGCCGGATCTTCAGCCAAATCCACAGCAGTCCAGGCAGCGCAATGAATCACGGCATCGGGCTTGATTTCGCTAAGAGCCTTGTCCACAGCCACGGAATCCGTAATATCCACGGACACGTAGGGCATCTTCGTTACGGCAGAACCATCCTGCACACCGCTGTACTCGGGAGCGATATCAGAACCAACCCCTTCGTGACCGCGCTTAGCCAGTTCATTCATCACATCGTGGCCCAACTGTCCACCGACACCTGTAACAAAGAATTTCATTGAAAACCTCTTATTTTACCTATAAAGATAAAAAAAATGGCCCCTTGCGGAGCCATTCTTTATTTCATTAAGGAGATCCTTATTACTTCACGCGGGTAGTGAACATACGTCCGTTGCTCTGCTTCAGCATGTAGACACCTGCCTTGCTGAACTGAGCCTTGAGAGCATCGTTCAAGGAAGTGCCGTTAGCAAGTTCGATTGCACCGAGGAAGCGGCCCTGCATGTCGAACACCTGGAAGTTCTTGCCCACAGCGATATCGAACTGGACACCGATAGCCATGGAGGCAGAAGAATTCGGAACAGTTGCAGAAGAAGTCGGCTGACTTGCGGAAGAATTCGGCTGGCTTGCAGAAGAATTCGGAGTAGGATCAGTTACAATTTCGGAACCCGGTTCTGCAGTGGTGAAGACCAGCTTGACGTCGCTAATCTTGACTGCACCTGTTGCCTGTCCCAAATTGAAGGCAAACTGAGCTGCATCATCAGAATCTTTTTCCATAGCAAAGATATATGTGTATTCCTTTTCCGTGGTGGTGATGTCAAATACCTTAGTGGCGTATGCACCCCAGGGGTCTACAGATTGCTGGAAAGAAACTTCAATCTCGCGAGCTACATCAGCGCTAGCCTTAAAGGTCAACTTGTAATTCATACCCTTATCAAGAGCCACACCGTACTGAACAAGCTGCGGCTGGTAAGTTTCCTTACCAATAGTGGTAACGTCAACCGTAGCAGTGCCACCAGCAACAGAAGTCTTTGCAGCAGAGCCACCCCAGTTTGTACCCTGACCCAGGAACCAAGATGCATCGTTGTTTGTAGAAATCACGCTGCCTTTAGAGAAATCACCATCCTTAAGAAGGTTCACAGTGGTTTCGCCAACCAATTCAAACTTGGCGACCACAGACTTTTCCTTGTCCATGGTTACAGAAATGGTTTCGGTAGAACCAGTAGCGCCACCTTCCCAACCCACAAACTTCCAGCCTTCGTTAGCCTTGGCGGTGAGCTGTACAGTAGATTTGGGAGCATAATAGTTAGCGCTGGGGCTCTTTGTCACAGTACCTGCAGCAGCCGGAGATGCAGTTACATTGAGGGCAAGTTCATCGGCACTGCCACCGATTTTCAGCAGGTTCTTCTTAACTTTAGCATAACCCCTTGCTGTGCCAGTGTTTCCTGTGTAGGATTCAATCTTCATGGAAGCAACTTCATAGAGTCGACCCATCTTCATACCCGCTTTAGCCCATTCGCTGAAGTGCTTGGAAATAGAAATGGTACCTTTGGTGCGGTGCTGGCTCGTATTCGACGGGATGGACCAATACTGCTTAAAGGTGCTGGTACCAGAAAGAGAAGGCTGCTGAATACGGTCGGTAGTATAGAAATCGTAGCTAATGCCATCGATAGTTGCAGAACCAAACTTTCTACCGCCCGAGGTAGGATTGTAGCTTCCGCGATCCTGAATAATGTAGTATTCAATTTCATTGCTGAAACCGTTGGGAATGTCCTGCTGGTCGTAATAGCCCCAGCCATAGACACTGACATACTTCACGTTATCGGAGGAACTCCATTCCACGTCAAATTCAGAGGTAATATTACCCACATTCTGTACGGTAACATTGGAGTTAGATCCCCAACGCTTTCCGGTACGGGCTAACATGTTGATAGTACCCTGCCATTCAACTTCGAAAGCACCACCATTTTCAGCGCTTACGTTAAGCTTCATAGTTGCGGAACCGGCACCATTCTGGCTCCAAAGTTCGTAATCATAGCCACCGGTGCTACCCATTCTCTGGGATTGGCCATTAGAGCAGGTAACGGTCTGTCCCCAGGAAATGGAAGACGAAATGGCGGCCATGGCAAAGGCTGTTGTTAAAACTTTTTTGATACTCATGTTTATCCTTCTGAGTGGGGGTTATTTGTTCACTCTTCTAATTTATACTATTCTACACGGGTTGTTAAGCACTACTGAATCAATTCCGTTGTCGCTCTTTACAACACCTACAACGGTCAGTAACCCCGCAAAATGGAGAAAAAAACGCAAATCTGTATATACTTGTTAACATATTTCGTCAAAATCTCCCATATTAACCAATTGTTTTACAAAAAATAACCCACAAAAAAAATCCGCCCTCGTTTTTCACGAGAGCGGATCTTAACACGTTCCGTATTTTAGGCACGATTTAGAATAAACTATTCAGTCTATTCGTTATCCCCACCTTCAGAAGGAACACCGATCTGCTGTTCGGGCTTATCATCCTTCACAACGGAATCGTCATCCACTTCCACACCTTCAACGTGGTCAAAGGTTTCCTTAGCTTCAGCGGAATCATGTTCGATGTCTTCAACGCTGGGCAGTGCGGTTGCATCCTGGACGGTGTCGCCATCGTTTAGGCGGATGCACTTCACGCCGATGGCGCTACGGTTGGTCAAGCGGATAGTTTCAGCTTCGATACGGATGACCTGACCTTCCTTACTGGTGATGATCAAGTCGTAGTCGTCAGCAACGCTTTCCACGAATACTGCCGGACCCGTCTTTTCCATACCGTCGACGCTGAGGTTACGAACACCCTTGCTGCCGCGCTTGGTCACGCGGTAAGAAGACGGCAGAGAACGCTTACCAAAACCCTTTTCGGTGATGGTCACGATCTTGTTGCCTTCCTTCAGCCAAATGAGGGAGATGACTTCGTCACCTTCGGCCAGGGTAATGCCCTTTACGCCGTGAGTGCCGCGGCCCATGCTACGCATGCAGCTAATGGGGAACGTTACAGCCTGACCCATCTTGGTGGCAATCATCAAGAGATCCTTTGCAATAGGCTGATCCGCAGCTTCATCCACATCTTCGGATTCTGCGGAGGCGTCTGCGGTTTCCGCATTCTGTGCGGTAGCCTGGGCTTCTGCGGATTCGTCGTTTTCGTCGCCACTCTGAGAAGCATTGAATTCTTCGGCGCTCATGCCTACCAGCTGAACCTTCACCAATTCGTCGTCTTCGTCCAGGCTAATGGCGTTGACGCCAGCCTTACGGGGGCGGCTGAAGAGGGTCAGATCCATCTTGTTGACGATACCCTTCTTGGTGGCGAACACCAGGCAGAAGTAGCCGCCGAACTTGCGGACGGGAACGATAGCCTGAACCTTTTCGCCTTCGGTAAGGCCAATGAAGTTGATGATGGGGCGACCCTTGCTATTGCGGTTGCCTTCGGGCAGGCGGTAAACCTTGGTCCAGTAGGCACGGCCCTTGTTGGTGAACACCAGCAGGTAGCTATGGGTACTTGCAGTAAAGATCTGGTCAACGTCATCGTCGTCCTTGAGACCGGTGCCCACGACGCCCTTACCACCGCGGGTCTGGGCCTTGAAGGTGTCGATGGGAAGACGCTTGATATAGCCTTCCTTACTCAGGGTAATGACCTGTTCTTCTTCGGCGATCAGGTCTTCGTAGTCGTAATCGTCAACAGCGTCTTCGATGGAGGTGCGGCGTTCGTCACCGAACTTTGCCACAACTGCATCCAGGCGTTCCAGCATAATGGCGATACGACGTTCACGCTTTTCAAGAATATCCTTCAAGTCGGCAACGAGAGCGAGGAGTTCGTTGTATTCGTTTTCCAACTTTTCCAGGTTCAAGCCGGTGAGCTGGGCAAGGCGCATGTCCACGATAGCCTGGGACTGAATTTCGTCCAAGTTGAAGCGGGACTGCAAGTTCTGCTTTGCAGCTTCAGTAGTGGGGCTAGACTTAATAATCTGGACCACTTCATCGATATTCTGAGTAGCAATGCGCAAGCCTTCAATAATGTGGAGGCGAGCTTCAGCCTTCTTCAAATCGAACTGAGTGGAGCGCGTGATCACGTCAAGACGGTGATCAATGTAAATCTGAATCAAATCCTTCAGGGTAAGAACCTTGGGCAGGTTGTTCACCAAAGCCAAATTGTAAATGCTGAAGGTAGTCTGGAGCTGAGTGTTCTTGAACAGGTTGTTCTGTACCACTTCTGCAACGGCATCCTTACGCAGTTCAATAACAACGCGAATACCTTCCTTGTTGGATTCGTCGCGGATGTCGGTAATGCCATCCACACGCTTATCCTTAACAAGTTCTGCAATCTTCTTACAGAGTTCAGCCTTGTTCACCATGTACGGAATTTCAGTCACGATGATGCGGGGCTTGCCGCGGCTGTCCACGTCAATTTCGGTACGGGCACGGAGACGAACCTTACCATGGCCAGTGAGGTATGCGTCACGGATGCCAGCACGACCGCAGATAATGCCACCCAGCGGGAAGTCCGGACCGCTAACATAGTTCAGCAGTTCTTCGCCGGTAATATCAGGGTTCATTGCCTGAGCATGAATTGCATTAGAAATTTCGCGGAGGTTGTGGGGTGCCATGGAGGTTGCCATACCCACAGCAATACCTGTGGTTCCGTTCACCAGCATGTTAGGAACGGCAGAAGGCAAAACCTTAGGTTCTTCCAAAGATTCGTCGAAGTTGGGGCCCATGTCCACAGTGTCTTTTTCAAGATCTTCCAACATGAGCATACCAAGGTTGTTCATCTTGGCTTCGGTATAACGCATTGCAGCAGCACCGTCACCATCGATAGAGCCGAAGTTACCCTGGCCAAACACCAGCGGGTAGCGCAGGGAGAAGTCCTGGGCCATACGGACCAAGGTCTCGTACACAGCGGAGTCACCATGAGGGTGGTACTTACCGATCACGTCACCCACGATACGGGCAGACTTCACAGTGGGCTTATTGGGAACCACACCAAGCTTATGCATACTGTACATCACACGACGATGCACGGGCTTAAAGCCATCACGAGCGTCGGGAAGTGCACGAGCCACAATCACGCTCATGGAGTAGCGGAGGTAGCAGTCCTGCATATCCTTTTCGATCAAGGACTTGATTTGGGATCCTGGAACCAATTCTTCTGACATTACTTATCCTTTTTGAGGTATCAAGCACCAGGTTCCAGGTTACAGGACCTGGCCCCCATGCCTTTCACTTTTTCATCTATTAACTTCAAACTTTTCAGGTCGGTCTGGTCGATGTGGTGCGGTGTGATGGTGGCGTAACCCTGGTTCAACAGATAGTCATCACTATCTACAGGGGATTCGTTCCATAATTTGTCGCCATCAAGCAACCACAGTTTGTCGCCAGAGCCATCGTCGGCATCCACCAGGCTATAGTGGTCCGTAAACATTTCGTGGGCCATCTTCGTAGACTTGTAGCCCTTGAAGTCCGCAGGCTTTACCTTGGGGAAGTTCACGTTCCAGAATGTACCGGGCACGATGCTTTCAAAAAGGCGTTCCTTGACTACACGAACGGCAAAATCCACAGCAGTTTCCAGCAAGTCTCCCCCACAACCGCGAAGGGAAAGGGCAATTCCTGGAACACCCCACAAGGCCGCTTCACGGGCACCGGCAACCGTACCGGAATACAAGGACGAGACGCCGGAATTTTCACCAACGTTCACGCCAGAGAAACAGACATCAAATTCACCTGCGGCAAAGCTTACACCAGCTTCATTTTCCGGTGCAAGATTCAAGCCGAATTTTGCGAAATGCCCAAGGGCAAACTTGGCGCAATCTGCAGGTGTGCCAGACACGGAATAGAATTCATAAGGCCAGGCTTTTGCACCGTCGGCAGCCACGGGAGTGGTTTCATCCACGGGCACCTGTTTGACGCGCAAACCTCTGCGCACGGTAAAGGCCTGACTGACCCCGCTCTGCTCCGTTTCGGGAGCAAAAACGAACACATCGGCCACCTTGGACAAGGCAGCCGCAAGAGCGCGCAGATTGCCGCTCTTAAACCCATCGTCGTTTACGATGAGAACTCGTGTTCTAGGGGTATTTTGCATGCTTTTATAAAGATAGAAAAAAGCGAATCTGCTACTTCAAAAATTGGTAAAAAAACACCCATTTTGGGGTGTTTTTAGGGGTGTTTTTTTGAGAAAACTAGAACGCAAACTTTTATCTAAAATTTTTGACTTGAACACCCTTGAATTCAAAACTTTCGTGGCCTGCATAAACGACCGTTTTTTCGCCACACATTTCGGGATATTCCTTTTCAAAAACTCCGAAACTTTTTACGAATTCCGAATTGAACGTTTCCGAAGACTTTATTTCAAAGGGAGTCAAGATTCTTCCAGTTTCTTCAACAAGGTCGATTTCCTTGCCGTCACTGGTTCTATAATACCAGAAATTTTTCTGTTCCGCGCAATTAAAGGAACGCTTCATTCTTTCAAGAATCACAAGGTTTTCAAAAAGATTGCCTCGCAAGGGATCGCGGTTTAATTGCGACTCTTCGGCAATTCCTAGCAAGGCGCATGCAAGCCCTGTGTCGTAGAAGTAAAACTTGGGCGATTTTATCAAGCGTTTTGTCCTATTCATGTACCACGGATTTAACGTGAAACCGATAAACGAAGCTTCAAGAATCGACAGCCATTCCTTTGCTGTTCTAACATTGATTCCGCAATCGTTAGAAAGGGAAGTGTAATCCAATATGGAGCCAATTCGCCCAGCGCAAAGAACAAGGAATCTATGAAAAAGAGCCGCATCCTTTATATTGACAATCTGGCGAACATCCCGCTCAACATAAGTTGAAATGTAATTCTGGTAAAAGAAGAACCTGTCTGGACGTTCCGTTATATAGCGGGGGTACCCTCCCGAAAGAATCAGGCTGTCGATGGAATCATTTGCGTTCAGCTCCTTGATTTCTTCCAAGGAAAATGGCAGCAGTTTAAGCATGGCGACACGACCGGCAAGAGTCTGCGTAACAGCTTGCTGTAATGCAAAATTATTACTGCCCGTAACGATGAACAAACCCTTTTGATTTGATTCATCCACAATCTGCTGCATATAGGATAGCAAATGGGGAACATTTTGAATTTCATCAAGAATGGCCCCGTTCGGGATACTTTTGAAGAACCCCCGTGGATCCTGCAAAGCTCTTTCCCTGGTGTCAGGATTTTCTAGAGATATGTAGGGTTTGTCGGCGAAAGTGTCGCGACAAAGAGTTGTTTTCCCGGATTGCCTGGGGCCATGAACCAGAACAACCGGGTATTGCGAAGCAGATTTTAGCAGAAAGTCTTTGATTTGGCGCCTAATCATGCCTCAAATATAAATTTTGTAAAAATGGTAGTCAAGTACACGTTTTGCAAAACTTTCAAATAAAGCAAACGATTTTTGTGGAATTACCTAAAAAATCGGGCAGCCTTGCGGCTTGGCAGCCTGGATTGGCGTTGCCTATGCTCTGGTTCGGTTATAAGTTTGCTTTAGTCCTTAAGGCAACGCAAACTTAGACCGTAGTACTTGTAGTAGCCGTCCTGGTATGCGTCGTCGATATCGTAGTCGAAGCCCTGGTACCACGCGTAGTAGCTATTGCCCTCAGAAGCAGACCACAAGTCGGCGAGGTTGCCCTCACTGTCGAAATTGCCACCGTAGCCCCTGAAACCGGCGGGGAGCACCGAGAAGCCATACTTGTCGGTACCGTTACCGCTCTTGCCGTTATAATCATTCCAGCCACTGGTAGATTTCAACATCGTACCGGCAGTGCTGGTTCCACCTATGTAGGTGTATAGGGTGCTGTACT
>JAZLKF010000030.1:0-39311 GCA_045597525.1 Fibrobacter sp.
GGTGGTATTTTCTCCATTTCCTTTGGTGATGGCAACAATCCAGACCCGAAGTTTACCATCGGTGGCTTGTTGGGTCGAATTTCTCCTCTTGCTTCTTACCTGCCTGAATATGTTCAGATTGGTAAGGCTGGTGATCCGTCTGCCTATACTAAGGTTCCTGAATCCGCAACCAACTTTGATGGTTTCTTGGGTGGTACCTTCTCTAGCGGCGATGCATGGGGCTTGCACCTTTACATCGGCCATCAGGATGGTGGTGCTTTCGATGAAGCCAGCCAGTCCTACCAGGTAAATGCTGATGCATTCTCTTCTGTCGTTCAGTTGGATGGTGGTTTGAATTTCCAGGTTGGTAGCGGTACGTCCTACGAACTGTCTGCAGGCATTGCCCGTATTCAGTACGGTCCGGAACATCACAGCTTCTTTGATGATGGTAACTTCAGCTTTATGGGCAAGGCCCGAGCCTTCTTCACTCTTGATGCAATTGATGGCGAATTGATTCCGGCTCTCTCAGCTAATTTCATCAAGGCTCCTGGCTTGGATGACAAGAATACCCAGGCTGGTGTCGGTATCAATGTTGCTATGGATCGTGGCTTCTTCTGGATGGGTGTTGACTTTATCTGGGATCAGAAGAAGACTGCAAACTATGTCTTCGACAAGTCTGTTAACGGTGGTGCATGGGTTTATGATGCTACTAACGATGACGAAAGATTCTGGGATGTCCGCTCCGATATTGGTGGTAAGGTTAGCTTCGGTATCGAACGTAACATCTGGTGGGATTGGTTTGTAATTCGCGTTGGCGGACAGAAGTCCATTTTGTACACCACTTGTGATGTGAACTCCAGACATGCCAAGTATACCGATTCTCGCTATGGTCTTTGCAAGGAAGATGGATCTTTCTTCTCTACCAATCCCCTTGCTAACGGCACCAACGATGACCATGTAGGTTTCGGTTTCGGTATCAACATCGAAGAACGTTTGAAGATTGACGTGACTGTTGCAGAAGATTTGCTGTTCCGTAACCCGTTCCAGGGTGAAGGCCGTATCTTCTCTCGCCTCGACGCTACTTACTCCTTCTAAAGAGACGTAAAAGGCGGGGAGTCCCCGCCCTCTACTCCTATACGATTGTGGCTTAAAGGACCTGCCGAAAGGTGGTCCTTTTTGCTTTTGTGAAATTTAGTTTGGGGTGGCAATAGAGACCAAGTTTTTTTATTTTATGTTCATGAAAAAATTTCTTTTGATTGCTGTCTTGTTTGCCCTTATGGGTTGTGCCGAACCCACAGAACGTATTGAGAATAAATTAACTCCGTACCTTCAAGAGGATTTGAAGTTTATGGTGGCAGAAACCATGCGCACTTCCAACAACGATAGACAAGCGATTCTCGATACCCCATACTACCGCGTGAAGGATTTCCGTCTTTTTGAAGGCGCCAAGGCCGAGATTTATTCTGCCTACGCCGAAGTGGATTTCTTTATCTACAAGGACATCGCAATGCACGAGAAACGCAAGTACCGTTACGATGTGCATACCCGCCGTTGGGATCGCTATTTGAAAACGTTAAAATTTGGTAAAGATACCATTCAGTAGCATTACAAGTTTGTAGGAAATAATTATATTATCCATCGGTTAGTTTCATTTTTCAAAAAAGGATGATTCCCTTGTTTGGACTGTTTTCTTGCGATATTGGTATTGATCTTGGTACGGCAAACACTTTGGTCCACGTAGCCGGTCAGGGTATTGTTATTAACGAACCGACAGTGATTGCTGTGGACAGCAAGAACAACCGTGTCTCCGCTATCGGTTTCGAAGCAAAGAAGATGCTGGGAAGAACTCCTGGCGAAAGCCGCGCTGTGCGTCCTATGCGTGATGGCGTGATTGCTGATTTTGAACTGGTCGAAAATCTCCTCCAGACTTTTATTAAGCGCGTCCAGAAGTATCCGCTGTGGATGGTGAAGCCCCGCGTTGTTGTGGGTGTACCTTCTGGTATTACCGAAGTGGAAAAGCGCGCCGTGATTGACGCTGCAAAGCAGGCTGGCGCCAAGGAAGTCCATCTGGTTCACGAACCTATGGCTGCTGCAATCGGCATGGGTATTCCCGTAGAAGACCCTGTTGGTAACATGATTGTGGATATTGGCGGTGGTACCTCCGATATCGCAGTTATCGCCCTGAATGGCACTGTATGTAACGCTTCTGTGCGTGTTGGCGGTGACGAAATGGACGAAGCCATTGTCCGTTACCTCCGCACGATGTACAACCTTTGCGTGGGCGAAAGCACTGCTGAACAGATCAAGATGCAGATCGGTTCTGCAAGCCCCCTTGAAGAAGAACTTACCATGGAAGTGAAGGGCCATGACTTTATCGCCGGCATGCCCCGTACCATGACCATCAATAGCGCTGAAATCCGCGAAGCCCTCAATGAACCTGTAACTGCCATTGTTGAAGCTGTTAAGCAGGCCTTGAGCATTACTCCGCCGGAACTCTCTGCCGATATTTACGACAAGGGTATCATCATGACAGGTGGTGGTTCTCAGCTGCGTGGATTTAACGAACGAATTGCTCAGGAAACTGGCCTTTCCGTTAACGTTATCGACGAAGCCTTGATCTGCGTCTGTAAGGGTGCTGCACGCATTCTTGAAGACTTGGACAAGTACCGTCCGGTTCTGATCGCTTCTTCTAACTAATCCAAATTTGCAGTTCGATGTTTAGGGCTTTTCGCTTTATTGTCGACTTGTTTTCTCAAAGGCATGGCATTGTTGCCCTTGCCTTTTTTCTGCTGTTAGGCCTGCTCATGCGACAGGCTCCTACGACGGTTCGTCAGAGCATTGTTGCAACGGCCTTGAGCTCCGTTTTCTATCCAGCGCAGTTGGTTGCCTCTTCATTGAACACCTTCCGCTCTGTAGCCAGCGAAAACGAACAGCTGAAAGAGGAAAATGCACGTCTTCGTCAGGAAACGTATCATGCTCGTGAAGGTCTCCAGGAACTGGCAAGACTTCATACCCTGGTCCGTTTTGACGACAAGTGGGACTATCCCATTGTGACTTCTCGCGTGGTGGGCCACAATCCTGGTCGTTTCCTCACTACCTTGGTGATTAATCGCGGTACCCATCATGGCGTTAAGGAAAACATGCCTGTGTTCTCCATGAACGGTCTTGTGGGCAAGATTACCAAGGCGGCAGCCGCTCATTCGCGTGTGCAGCTGGTGGTGGACCCGAACTTAAAGCTCTCTGTTATGGAACGTCGTACTCGTGTGGTGGGGTTCCTGGAATCAATGGACGGCCACATGTTGACTGCTATGGTGCCTACTCATGCTGGTGTGCAGGTGGGTGATACCTTGGTGACTTCGGGCTTGGGCGGAATCTTCCCCAAGGGTATTCCCGTGGGAACGGTGAAGAATGTTCGCAAGGCTGACTTGGATGTGATGCGTTTGATGGATGTGGCTCCCTTCCAGGAATTCTCTACCTTGGAAGAAGTGTTTGTGATGGAAAAGGAACCGGACTGGGTTATTCAGGAGTTGCTGAATGAGTAGCATGAGGTGGCTTAAGATCTTGATCCTGTTTGCGGTGGCCTTTGGTCTCCAGGTGACTGTAGCTCAGTGGCTGCAAATCTTTGGTGTTGGTCCTGACTTCGTGATCATCTTCATTGTTGCAGTTGCAATTAAGTGCGGCCCTAGTGCCGGCTGCTTCTGGGGTTTTCTTGCAGGCTTTGCACAGGATGTTTACGCCCCTGTGGAATGGCTTGGCGCTTACTCCATTGCCATGACTGTTATTGGCTTTGCAGTGGGCCAGCTGGAAGAGCGTTTCTTGACTTTGAATTTGCCCGCAAAAATTGGCGTACTCGGTCTAAGTTTCTTTGTCTGCGACGGAATTTATTTCGGTATTACTGGGCTGTCCAAGGAAATTGTCACGAATCTGTTCTTGACCCAGACTTTGCCTGAATGCATCTACACTATGTTGGTAGGTGCCATCGTGTTCTATTTGGACTTTGGCCAAAAGAAGAAGCATGTTTAAGCTTGGCGCAGAAAACGAAATTCAGCAGAGCAAAAGTTGGCATGTGTTGATCTACATGGCCGGTGTTGTTGCGCTGTTTGGAATTTTGTTATTTAGGCTTTTTTCTTTACAGTATACCCATTACGACGAGAACCTTCAGCGTTCCGATAACAACCGTATCCGAAAAGTGGAACTGGTGGCGGAACGTGGTTATATCTACGACCGTAACGGCGAGGTTCTTGTTCGCAACCGCCCCTCTTATCAGATTGCCTTGCAGGCCATTAGCGTGCCTCGCAAGAAAGAGCAGAGGGATTCTGTTTTTAACAGGCTTCTTCAAATCAAAGACAAAAATGGCGAGCGCTTGTTCGATTCTCTTTCCCTGGATACTGCCTTCCAGCGCATCCGTTGGATTAAAAATAGGCCTGTTCGATTCTTCGAAGATGCCACACCGGAACAGGTGGCAATCATTGAAGAGCATTCCTCCGAATTGCCAGGTGTTGTAACCCTTATTGAGTCCCGTCGTGAATATCCCTACGGAACTCTTGCTTCCCATGTACTTGGATACACCAGCGAAATTTCTGAAGAACAGCTAAAGCTGCCGGAATTTGCGGGCTATTCTCAAGGTGACCGTATTGGTCAGAAGGGCTTGGAACAGGGCTACGACAAGGAATTCCGCGGTTCTAACGGCATGAAACTTGTGGAGGTGAATGCTTCCGGCCGAGAGGTGGGGCAAGTCTCTGGTGTTGAAGGGACTGCTCCTATTCCGGGCCTACACCTGGTTTCTACTATTGACTTGAACTTGCAGAAAGTGGCTGAAGACGCCATTCCTGATAGTGCAAAGGGTGCTCTTGTTGCCATTGATCCTAGGACTGGTGAAATTCTCGCCATGGTCAGCTCTCCCCGATTGGATCCCAATATTTTCTCCTTGAAACGTCGTGAGCGAAACAAAGGCTGGGCTCAAGTTGCCTTGGATTCCATGCGCCCCTTGAACAACCGAGCCATTGCGGGTACTTATCCGCCGGCATCCATCTTCAAGTTGGTTACATCGGGCGCTGGGCTTGAAAGCGGTATTCTTTCAGAAAACAAGTACTACCCCAAGGCTTGTACCGGAGGCTATCAGTACGGTTCCCGTTACCAGAAGTGCTGGGGAACTCATGGAAACTTGAATGTGGTCCATGCTTTGCGACTTTCTTGCGATGTATTCTTCTACCAGGCTGGTCTTGACATTGATATGGCCCGCATTAACGAGTTCGGCCGTCGCTTTGGTCTTGGCGAAGAACCTTTGGGCTTGGATATTCCTGGCGAACGTTCCGGATGGCTTCCGGATTCAGTGTCTTTTAATCAGCGAAACAAGCGCCTGGGATGGCGCTGGGCCCGCGGCCTGATTTTGAACTTGTCTATTGGACAAGGCCAGATTGTGACTCCCTTGCAACAGGCTGTGCTGATTGGTTCCCTTGCAACAAACGAGGGTGTGTACCGTCCTCATTTCATGAAGGAATTGAGAGACGCCAATGGCAACGTGGTGCGTCGTTTTGAACCTGAGATTGTTCGCCCTGGCCGCATGAAGCCTTATACCCACCGTGTTATTTTGAACGGTATGGATTCTGTGGTGAATCATCCTGGTGGAACCGGTAAGCGTGGCGCCTTGCCCGATGTCCGCGTTGGCGGTAAGACTGGTTCTGGTGAATGGAAGAAGGGCGAAAAGACCCACGCCTGGTTTGCCGCTGTAGCTCCCTTGTATGCGCCTGAAATCGCTGTGGCTGTGATTATGGAAGCTGCTGGTGGTGGCGGTGCTGTTTCTGCCCCTATCGCAAAGAAGGTCCTTGCCGCTTACTTTGATGCAAAGAAGAAGGATGCGGAAAAGGACGAAGGGCGAAAGCAGAACGAGGCTCCTGAGGAAATGAACAAGGAAGAGAGGGAGGCTGGAGAATGAGGTCTATAAAATCCCTAGCCCGTACCTTGAAGTTTGACTGGTTCTTTATTGCACTGGTTTTGGCTTTGATGACTTGCGGTATTACCTTGGTGTATTCAGCCACGGTGTCCGATGAAATTCCGGTCTTTGATACATACTGGTTCAAGCAGATTTCCTATTTCTCTGTAGGTCTTTTGCTGGTGGCAGCCTTGGTCTTTGTGCGTATTGACTGGCTGAAACGTGCTGCTGTGCCTCTTTATGCGGTTTCCCTAGTGCTACTTGCGGTTGTGCTATTCTTTGCCGGTGATGTGGTGAAGGGTGCTGGTCGCTGGATCGACTTGGGCATTTTCAAGTTGCAGCCTTCCGAGTTCGCGAAGATTGCCTACTTGCTGGTGATTTCTTATTGGCTTTCAAAGAATCCGGTGAACTTGGCCAAGGTGAAGACTTTTGCGGTTCCTTTTGGCCTGTTCATTGTACCTTTTGCCTTGGTGCTTAAGCAACCCGACTTGAGTACGGCGCTTGTGTTTATTGCGGTGACCATGGTGGGTTTCTTTTTTGCAGGCCTTACCTTGACGGACATGTTCTTGATTGTAAGTCCGGTTTTCTCTGTGCTGTTCTCCCATTCCCAGACTTTGGCTTATGAAGTTCTTTGGGGATTTCTGATTTGCGCTGTGGTGTTTGCATTGCTTCGTCGAGGCTTGCCCAAGGTGCTGTCGGGGTTGTTCCTCTTTGCAAACATCCTTGCGGGCTATGCCAGTTCCATGGTGTGGAATATGCTGGAACCGCACCAGCAGAAGCGTGTAAATACCTTCTTGGATCCCATGAGCGATCCTTTGGGTGATGGTTACCAGGTGCTGCAATCCATGACTGCTATTGGTAGCGGAGGTGTTACGGGAAAAGGCTTTGGCAATGGTACCCAGACCAATCTTGCGTTCTTGCCTGAGGAACACACGGACTTTATCTTTAGCGTACTTGGTGAACAATTTGGCTTTGTTGGCTGTGCTGTGATTTTGACTTTGTACGCCTTGTTCCTGTGGCGGGCAACGGCCATTTGCAAACAGACCAACGATTCCTTCGTGGTGTTGATGGTTATGGGCGCTTCTACCATTTTCTTGTTCCATGTTCTGGTGAACATAGCCATGACTATCGGTCTTATGCCTGTGACGGGTTTGCCCTTGCCCTTCTTGTCCTATGGCGGATCCTTTGCCCTGACTTGCAGTGTGCTGGTTGGTTTGCTCATAAGCCTTCGCTTCCACTGTACCCGTCGATAAATAAATTCAAAAAAAATCGAAAAAAGTTGTGTGGCTCCAGCCAAAAAAACGTGTCTAGTAAGGACGCGTTTTTTTTTGAGGTCTTTTTGCGGCCTTTGAATTCTTGGAGCGGATATGAATCTTTTGGATATCGGTTTTGTTCAAAATCTTGGGCAGTTTGTATTTGGATTACAGTGTCTTGGTTGTGGAGTCTCCGGCTGCAGACTGGATCCTTGGTTGTGTCCTGAATGTAAGGAACAATTGAATGCCCTGTCCAAGTCGGCCCAGTTCCCCAGGGAAGATGTGTTTTGCCTTTTTCCCATGAGAGCTTTGACAAGGCGGCTGATTCACGCCTTGAAGTACAAGACGGTACCTGGTGTGGCTTCTTATTTGGTAAGGCGCTCTGCAGCGGCTCGAGGAGGGCGAGTTGCCGTGGACTGGAGTGAATTTCCTAGACCGTTGTTCTTTGTGCCTGTGCCCTTGCATAGAGCCCGTTACAGGGAAAGGGGGTATAACCAGGCAGAAAAGATTGCTGCTGCCCTGGCAACGGTTTCTGGAGGCAAGGTTTGCCGCTGGTTGAAGCGAAAAAAGTTTGTAGTGTCCCAGACGAAGTTGTCAAAGGGTGATCGGGAATTGAATGTGACTGGAGCCTTTGAGAGCAACCTTCCGAAGAATATTCCTGAAGTAGGTACGGTGATTTTAGTGGACGATGTATTCACGACAGGGGCTACTACAACTTCTTGTCTAGGAGCTCTTGGAAGGGATTTCCCCTTGCCGGTGAAGGTATGCACTTTGCTTTACGAGGAGCCGGTAACCGCTACGGTAGACTTTGCGGCGGACTCAACTGTCGAATGGGATGTGAGGTAAATCACAAAGGCGGGAAGTGTGCGGTATTTTAGGTTACGGTCGGAAAATGCAAAAGGGACCGGAAGTGCCGGTCCCCTTTGGAGCGGAGGAAGAGGGACTCGAACCCCCAAGCCTTACGGCGGCGGTTTTCAAGACCGCTGACTTACCAATTAGCCTATTCCTCCGAATTGTTGGCAAAGGTTAGAAAAAATCACCCTTTTTTGTCAACCTATTGGCTAAATAAAAAGGTTTAATTACATTTATACCTGTATGAGCGAGTGTGTGAACGCACAAGATGTAGAATCCAGGAAAATCCTGGAGTTGTTGTTCTCTTACATGCCGAAAATCGCGGCAGAACGTAAGATGGACAATTTGCTGGTCCTGATGGCAGATCTGGGCCGTTCCATTGTGTCTGCAGACCGCTGCTCTCTTTGGCTGGTAGATGAATCTCGCGAAGAATTGTGGACTAAGGTTGCCCACGGCGTAAAGGAACTTCGCATTCCTGTGACTGCAGGTTTTGTGGGTTACACCGTAAAGACCGGCGAGTCTCTTTTGATTGAGGACGCCTACCAGGATCCCAGGTTCGACCGTCGTAGTGACGAAAAAACACATTACCGTACAGCGTCTGTAATGACGGTGCCCCTTGTGGATTCCCAGGGAGCTGTTATGGGTGTGTTCCAGGCTATTAACAAGGTTGGCTCTGCCTCCGTGTTTTCCAAGCGGGACCTGGAACATCTAAGGCTTACTGCTGTTTATTCCGCCAAGACTGTGGAATCTGCTAGACTTACCGCTGAACTTGAAGCGACCCAGAATGAAATCATCCAGATTCTTGGTGAGGTCTCTGAATACCGCAGTCAAGAAACGGGTGATCACATCCAGCGAGTTTCTGAAATTTCGTACAAGCTGGCTACGTACCTAGGCTTGTCTTGGGACGAGTGCGAATACATCCGATTGGCAACGCCTATGCACGACTTGGGCAAGATTGGCATTCCCGATGCTGTGCTTAACAAGCCAGGCCGCTTTACCGACGCGGAATACGCCATTATGAAGTCCCATTCCGAGTTCGGCTACAAAATGCTTTGCAATTCCAAGCGTAAGTTGCTGCGTTTGGCCGCTAGTGTTGCCTACTCCCATCACGAGCGTTGGGATGGTAAGGGCTACCCCCGTGGCATTGCTGGCGAGGAAATCCCGCTGGAAGGCCGTATCTGTGCTGTAGCGGATGTGCTAGATGCCTTGGCCAGCCCCCGCTGCTACAAGTCTCCTTGGCCCGAGGAACGGGTTAAAGCTGAGTTTGCAGCCCAGAGGGGTTTGCAGTTCCAGGCGGAAATCGTGGATATCCTCCTGTACCATTGGGATGAATTCTTCAACTGTTACCGTCATCAGTATGACAATGGAGCCAATTCCATTGATGAATTCTTGAGATAAGTTTAAAAGGCGCTTCCTGGCTTAGGGAGGCGCCTTCTTTTTGGACGGGTCTTGCGTAATCGGTTCCACGCTATAAAAAAAAACCTTCAACTTTCGTTGAAGGTTTTCGTGGCACCGGTCAGAGTTGAACTGACGACACGCGGATTTTCAGTCCGCTGCTCTACCAACTGAGCTACAGCGCCGAAATGGTAGACCAAATATAGTAGCCTATGTGCGCCTTGTCAAGGGTAAATAGAATATTACTGAGTTTTTTTCCTTTTTTTTCAATAAACTTCTAAATTTACAGGTAAGGTGATGGTATGAATAATCAAAAGTGTGGGAACTTTTGGTCATTTTTTATTGGAATGAGCATGTCTTTTATTAAAAAAATTTCGAATATTGCCGCCCTTGGCTGTTTGGGCTTTTGTGTTTCAACCATGGTCGGTTGCCTTGAAGACGATGAATTGAATCCGTCTGGTTTGCAGGGTAACAACAATAATCTTCCGCAGAATGGAATTTCCCATAACGACACCAGCAAGTATGTCAACGAAAAGGGAGATACGATTACTGTTATCGACACTTCTTATATTCCCCTGGACACTACGGTTCACTGGGTTGGTAATTCGGCACTTTTGATTACCGAAGTTTCTCCCATGAATATGGATTGGTTCGATGAAGAAGGTGGCGATCCGGGTTGGGTTGAAGTTTACAACGCGGGCAAGACTGATGCGAACCTGAAGGGCTATTCCTTGGTGGAAAAAACCGGGATGGCTAGAAAATGGATCTTCGGCGACACTCCTTTGAAGGCTGGCGAATTCAAGGTTATATTCTGCGATAAGAAAAACCTTAACATGGTTTCTCCGAATGTCCAGGATCACGATGGCTTGCATTATCGCCCCCACACCAACTGGAAACTTGAAAAGACGGGTGGTACGATCTATCTGATTGACCCGTACTATGGCATTCGCGATTCTGTAAAATATCCGGAACTTGCTGCTGGTATGAGCTGGGGCATTATGGATGGTGGTGCCTGGAAGTATTTTGAAAAGCCCACGCCCGAACAAATCAATACAGCATCCACTGCCTATGATGGTGTTGTTCCTGATTTTCAGTTTTCTGGTGCCGCCGGTGGTTTCTATTCTGGCGAAGTCAAGCTGAATGCTCCCAAGACCAGCGACGGACTTAAGATTCGTTGTACTCAGGATGGCTCTGTTCCTACCAAGAGTTCTCCTGAATTCAACAGTACCATTACGATTTCCAAGAATACCGTGCTGCGTTGCTCCGCCTTTAAGGACGGGCTCTTGACCAAGAAGGTCGTGACCAACACCTACTTTATCGACGAAGATGTGAACATGCCGGTGGTGGCTGTAAGCGTTGACCCCAGTTTCTTTGTCAAGTACTACAAGAAAACCAATGGTGGCGAACCGGACATGGATCATGACCAGATGTATGCTCCCAATGAATCATATCCCGATGATCCTGGCGAAATGGCTGTTCATGTGGAATACTTTGAAAAGGGCTCCAGCAGCAAGGAACGTACATGGGAAGCTGATGGCGGAATTTCTTTGATGGGCGGTTGGAGCCGCATGGAAAGAAAGAAATCTGTTGCTATCAATATGCGTGAAGAATATGGTGGATCCTGGCTCCATTATCCTTTGTTCAAAACTCGCCCGGAAAATAAGAAGTTCAAGGCCTTTAATCTCCGTAATAACGGTAACCGTTTTGTTGCAGACTACTTTGCCGATGCCGCAGGAGGCGCCATGATGGAAGGCACCGATGTGGATTACCAGCGTAGCCAGCAGGTGGTTGTGTTCTACAATGGCGCATACTATGGTATTCACGACATGCGTGAACGTTACAACAAGAACTATGTTGAAACCAACTACGGTATTGATGCCGGTTCTGTGAACTTTATTAAGCACCTGGGTAAGGATATCACCGCAAGTAATGGAACCATTGACAACTACGTCAACTCGCTCAAGTTCGTTATTGGAAACGACATGAGCGACCCTGCAAACTATGCCATGGCCAAGACCATGATCGATGTGGGCAATTACGCCGATTACATGGCTGCCGAAATTTATTTCCGTAACGGTGACTGGCCCAACAACAACGTTCGTGCCTGGAGATCCCCTGATCAGCCTTGGAAGTTCATGATTTATGACCTTGACCACGGTATGAATTGGAAGAGTGACTGGGCCGTAGAAGGCTTTAAGAGTGGAGATGTCAATATGTTTAAATGGGTAAAGCAGGGTGGTCGCCCCAACAACTCTTGCGCTGAAAAACCCGATGCTTCTTGCTTCCACATGTTGTACAACAGCTTTATGAAGAATGATGAGTTCAAGCGTATGTTCGTTAACCGTTCTTCTGTTTTGCTTCAGAACAACCTCAATGCAAGCAACATGACCAAGGTTGTGAACTTCTTGGCCGGCATGCTTAACGAAGCTGACGTGGCTAGAGATATGGAAGTTTCCGCCTATGCAGATCGTAGACAGGCTTATGGATCCTTCGATCCTTATGGCAAGAAATTGCCCAAGTGGGCCGAGTCTCGCGATGAAAGTGTTAGGTCTGAATACAAGAGCGAATTTAAGCTCTCCGGCGAAGTCAACGTAAACATTGCTGTGGAAGGCGAAGGTACTGTCCTTATGGAAGGAATGAAACTTCCCAAGGTGCCTTACTCTGGCAAGTTCTTTGGAGGCCTCGGCATGGAATTGAAGGCTGTTCCTGGCCAGGGTCGCATGTTTAACGGTTGGTCTGATGGTTCCATGGATCCTGTCCACGTGATCAATACCGATAGCGACATCTCCATTACCGCTAAGTTCCTGTAAAAAGGTTGCGGACGGTTTGTCCAAATATTTCTAAAGGTGCGGTTTATCCCGCGCCTTTTTTATTTGGCCAAAGGCTGTTCTCGACGCAATTTCTAAATTATCCACTATGAGTTCCAAGAAGAAAGACCCCAATGACAAAAGCTATGTCCGTGCCATGTTCGACGAGATTTCGTCTAGGTACGACTTCTTGAATCATTCCCTGAGTTGTTTTCAGGATATTCTTTGGCGCAGGGCTTGTTGTAAAGAAATCCATAGGGTGCTTGAACGCAGTGGCAAGGATTGCCGCGGCCGCCTGTTGGACCTGTGCGGTGGCACAGGGGATTTTGCAGTGACCTACGAAAAGTATAACGGGTCGCAGAATCTTGCAATTCTTGGGGATTTTTCCTACGGTATGCTGAAGGGTGCTGCTGGCAAGAAAACAAGCGCTATTCCCGTGCAGTTGGATGCGATGAAGATGCCGTTCGGTGATGCAGCTTTTGATGTGGTGCTGAACGGCTTTGGCATGCGTAATGTACCTAATGCCGAAACTGCCCTGAAGGAATCTGCCCGAGTGCTGGATGATGGTGGTTATCTGCAAATTCTGGAATTCTTTGCTCCTCGCAATGTGTTCAACAAGTTTTTCTATAAGGTGTTGGCACCGCTGTTTATTCCGGTGATGGGCGCCTTCTTTAGCAAGCGCGATGCCTACGAGTATCTGGTGAATTCTGTCTTGAATTTTTTGCCGGTGGCGGATTTTGCAAAGCTTGCCGAAAGTTGTGGATTCGAAGTGGTTCACGTGAAGCCCTGTTTTTGGGGAGTGGCATATCGAGTGCTGCTGCAAAAGGCTGAAAAGAACAATGTCGTGGATAAAAGCGTTTCTGGTGAGGATGCTTAATGAGCCGTTTTGTCTTAGGTGTTACAGGAGCTAGCGGCGCCATTTATGCGGCTCGTACTGCCTTTCATTTGAAACGGTTGGGACATTCTGTGACGGCTGTTATCACAAAACCTGGCCGCGAAGTTTTGGCCTATGAGGGCCAGGGCTCTTTGTACGATTACTGCGATGACATGCCCGACGTAGACGATTTTTTTGCAGAGTGTGCCAGCGGTAGCGCAGACTACGCCGGCATGGCTGTTGTACCTTGCACTATGGGAACCTTGGGTCGCATTGCCGCAGGGACCGCCGATAACTTGCTGGTACGTGCCGCGGATGTTTGTCTTAAGGAGCGCCGCTCCTTGGTGATAGTCCCTCGTGAAATGCCTTACAACTTGATCCATCTGGAAAACATGGAACGTCTCACTCGTGCTGGCGCCATTGTGATTCCTGCATCCCCTCAGTTTTATAGCAAGCCAAAAACTATAGAAGAACTGGCAGATACTGTAGTGGTGAAGGTGCTGAAGCATCTAGGAATTCCTCAGGAACAGCTGGAGAAAATTACAAAACCCTGGGGCTGTGAAGAGTTAACAATTGATAATGAAGGATGAAGAATTAAGAATGTGGAATGTTAATTTTTCATCTTTCACTTTTCATTATTCATTCTATAAGTTATGCTGAAGAAGATCTTAGAATTTGGACATATGGTGCGTTTTAGCCATTCGCTATTTGCCATGCCTTTTGCGCTTGGCTCCATGTGGGTGGCTGCCAACGGCTTTAAGGACATGACTGCTGCAGAAACTGCACGCATTGTGATTCTGATTTTGCTTTGTATGGTTACTGCCCGTAACAGCGCCATGAGTTTTAACCGTATTGCGGATGCTGATATCGACGCCAAGAATCCTAGAACTGCTGGCCGGCATTTGCCTGCAGGCCGTTTGAGCAAAGCTTCAGTCATTGCCTTTTTGGCGGTGAATGGAATTCTATTTGTTGTGTTCGCTTTTTTGTTGCAGCCATTGGCCGGCGCTTTGGCTTTGCCTGTGTGGCTGTTGCTGCTGTCTTATTCTTACTGGAAACGTTTTAGCTGGCTTTGCCACTGGTTCCTGGGTTTTGCCATTGGAATGAGCCCTCTGGGCGCTTGGATTGCCATTCGCGGTGAGTTTGCGGTGTTCCCCATTTTCCTTACGGTGATTCTTACCTTGTGGATGGGTGGCTTTGATATCATTTACGCAACTCAAGATGAGGAAATCGACCGCCAGATGGGTTTGCATTCCGTGCCTGCACGCTTTGGCCGCAAACGTTCTTTGCAGATAGCCTTGTGGAGCCATGTGGCTATGCTGGCCCTTTGCGTTGCCTTTGGACTTATCTGGAGCATGGGTATTGCCTGGTGGGCAGTAACCGCCATGATGACTGCCGCCATTCTCTATATTCATCTGTTTAGAAAGTCCGATGATTTGGATGCCATGAACCGAGACTTTTTCTTGGCAAATGTGGCGATTAGCGTTTTAGTGATGATTGGACTTGTGGTCTGGCTTATTTTGGGAGGCGATGTCAATGCCCTTTACTAATGAAGATAAAATCAAGATGTTTGAACGCATGGGTTCCGTTGGGGCCCTCATCGCTCTTGTAATTGTCATGCTTATTGAAACCGGTAATGTAGGTGAGTACCAGGCTCTTGCAGATATGGGCCTTACCGCAATGATCGTAGTGCTTGCCGTTTCTCTGGTAGGCAGCGTTTTCTTTAAGGCCAAGAGAAAGTAGGGCTTTAAGCAGCGGTGAAAATTAGATTTCCAGATCGGCGGAGTAGACTGTTAAAGTTTCGCCGTCGTCGGTTCTAAAAAGGAGACTTCCGTCGGGTTGCATATCCAGAATGCAACCTGATTTTTTTTGTGATTCTTCGGGGTGGGCGAGACCTTCGTCTGTGCAATGGTTGTTAACGATGACGGTACCGCGGGCCCCGATGAACTTGTCCATCTTGCGCCAGGCTTGAACCCAGGGGGCAATGCCAAAAGCCTTGAATTGACCTAGGGCGCGCTCTAGTGCGGCGACCAATGCCACGAGAAGTTTTTCGCGGTTGATGTACTTGCCGGTAATTGTCTTGAGGGTGGTAACGGCGCGACCTATGGCTTGGTAATCTGAGGAATCGCTGTTGACGTTGATGCCAACTCCAAGGTTCAGGGCCGGGACGCTTTTATGTTCCGCATCGCTGTTGGGCATGAAAACGACTTCTGCCAGAATACCGCAGAACTTGCTTTTTTCAAAGAGAATGTCGTTGGGCCACTTTACAGTGACGTTTGCTCCCATGGCTTGGAATACTTCTGCAAAGGTCAATGCCGTCACCTGGGTAATCTGGGCAAAGTTTGTTGCGGGAATTCCTTCCAGTGGCAGCAGCAAGTTGAAATAAAGGTTCTTGTTTGCGGGGGAGGTCCAGGTCCGTTCATGGCGTCCGCGGCCCGCTGTTTGCTCGTTGGCGACAATCAGTGTACCTGTGGAAATTTCACCTGCCCTTGCTTTTTGGGCCATAAGGCTGTGGGTACTTTCTATGCATTCGAAGGCATAGGCGCGAACTCCTGCGAAACCGCAGAGTTTCCATTGGTCAATTTTTTTTTCTGGAGAAAACATAGGGCGGCCGCAGACCAAGTCTAGACCTAGTCGTTTTTCTTTTCGTCTTCAAGCATCTTCAATGCTTCTTCGGGGAAGATGGAGAAGTATTCACGCTTGCGGTCTTCGAACAGCTGGAGCAAACGTTCCTGCTCGAATTGTTCGCGGTCGATGTTTTGCATAAAGAATTCATCGCGGGCGAAATCGCGGGTGGTCATCATTTTCTTGATGTCTTCGGAAAGATCTACGGCGTCCCAAAGAATGTAGTAGGAACCTACTACGCCATCGGCGAAAATGTCCACGTTCAATGTCACGGCGTTATTCTTGGTGGAGTCCACCAGTAGCACTTTGGCATCGCGTTTTTCCGGACGGAACACGTCAACATCTTTAACGGTCTTAGGTACATCCTGAGACCAGCTAGCGGCGACCATAGCGGCCACCGAAAATGCGATGTGCTTTACGTTCAAAATCATAACCCCAATATAAACTTAATTTGCGAAAAAGACCACAACTTGCAAAACTTTGTGCTAAAAAGCACGGATTTACAGCGCAAGAGGCATCCAGGGTTTCACAACTTCTACAGATGTAAGCTTGTTTTGCTTGACACGGCGGATGGCTGCTGCTGCAATCATGGCTCCGTTATCGGTACTGAGACTTCTGTCGGGAATGCAAAACTTGATGCCGTGCTTGTCACAATAGTCTTGCAGGCGGGTGCGTAACCAGGCGTTGGCACTCACACCACCACCCACAACAAGAGTTTTCATCTTGGTCATCTTGAGGGCGTTGATGGTCTTGGTAACGAGACTATCCACAATGGCATCTTCAAGAGAGGCGCAGATGTCGCCCAAGTTTGCCTGGATAAATTCAGGATCGTGGGTTTCTGTGTAGCGTAGAACTGCAGTCTTTAAACCACTGAAGGAGAATTCGCAGTTGTCGTGTGACTTAAGCGCTCTTGGAAATTCTACAAACTTGCGGTTGCCGTTTGCTCCCAGGCGGCTGATGGTGGCACCAGCAGGATACTTGAGACCAAGTAGTTTTCCACATTTGTCGAAGGCTTCACCTGCGGCGTCGTCGCGGGTACGACCTATGCTTGTGTACTTGAAGCCGGGTTCTTCCAACACCAGCTCTGTATGACCGCCGGAAACCGTAAGGGTCAGGAAGGGCGGCTCGATTTCTGGATTGGAAAGCCATGCTGCAGCAAGGTGACCTTCCAGGTGATTCATGCCGTAGGCAGGAATCTGCAAGTCGCGGGCCAGACCTTTGGCGAAGCTTGCGCCAACCAGCAGGGGTCCCATAAGACCGGGGCCAGTAGTGTAGGCGATGGCATCGATGTCGGTCATCTGGATGCCGGCTTCCTTAACGGCAGCCTCTGCAATAGGTGCAATCTTTTGCAAGTGGGCGCGTGCTGCAATTTCGGGGACCACGCCGCCGTAAAGAGCGTGTTCGTCGATCTGGCTGTACAGGGGATTAGAGAGAACCTTGACCGGGTCGTCTTGCAAAACGGCGCAAGCGGTTTCATCGCAACTGGATTCAATACCGAGCCAAATCATTTTGCCTTCTCCTGTTCCTTGGCGGTGGGCTGTCCGTTCTGTTGTGCGTTCTGAGGCTGTACTTCCGCTGGTTTTTCAACCTTTGTTTGCAGTTTGATCTTTTCGGGTGTAATCTGAATAGCCTTGATTGCCATTTCTCGGTTGACATTGGGAGGTAAAATCAACTTTGCGGTAGGAGGTAGGCTATCTACGTCTTCGATGGCGAATCGGTTGTACTCCAGCACCAGCAAGATGTTGTTGAACGAAATGGAATCTAAGGCCTGTTTGCCACCGGTGATTTCAACAGACACAGTGTCAGGGTCCAGGTAGTACTTGTTCTTGTCGTAGAATCCGATGAGGTTTACAGGGACTCCGTGAAATTCCTGGCGTTCCATCTTTTGAATGTTTACGGATACCTGGATTGTTGAATCGCTGGGTGTTACGAATGCCGGCAAGGAGGCGAAGTCCAGGGGAATGTTAAACTTTTGGGATGTAGTTAATGAATCGAAAATGACGGAGTCTGTGGGAATATCGATAATGCGGGTCAAGGCGTTACGAGCACCAAAAACCTTTAGCTCTTCAGGAGAAATACTGGGGACATCAGCCAACAGATAGCCGGGAGCGGCGCTGAACTGGATGTTGGACTTGATGGGAATATTGCGGACGATTTTTGCATCTAGATCCAAGTCCAAAAAGAGAAGCTGATTGTCGGGTTCTACAAAGCGAACGTCGGGAAAATTGGGGGCGACGAAATTCTTTCCATCCAGGTGGATACGTGTGGCTCCAAGTTCAGCCTTTTGCAGGTCGACGACCATGGCAACGGCGTTTTGTCTGCTGTTTTCAAACTGATGGCGCAGACGAATCAGGTCCCAGGATTTTCCTTCCACTGTGATGTTGATGGTCTGGGGCGGCTTGGAAGCCACGGCCATGTTTGCAGGCAACTTCACGAATTGAAGAGGGGCGTCCAATGTAAGTTGGAAGTCCTTTTGTGAAATGACCAAGAACCAAAGGGCAATGCCAAAGAGTACAGCAGTTATCTTTAATACGATATTTCCCATAGAAGCCCCATAAAGAACTGACTAAAATTTAGTTATATTCGTCGTCGTGCTTGGACAACTTGGCTACTTAATAACTGAATCTTTCCGTGGAATGAAACAACACCGGACGGTAATTTTACCGTCATTGGTGACTATATTCCTCTGTTCCTTGTTGTTGTCTGCCGCTTTTGTGGTCTTTGGTGCGGTGACTAAGATTTTGACTGCGGAAAAAAGCCTTTACGCCATCGAAGCTTTTTTGCCGGAATCAGTCGACGAAGATTCCCTGAAGGTGATTCAGACCCGCTTGGAACATTTCAAGAGAATTGACTCTGTATCTTTCATTAGTGCAGATTCTGCTTTGGCGGATTTTAGAAACCACTTTTCTGGAGAAATACTGGACCTTGTGGATGGTAATCCCATTCCGCCGTTCTTTCGGGTGACTCTAGATGAAAATAGCCAGAATCCGGCAGACTTGGTGGGAGTCCGTAATGCTCTTGCCAACGAGGATTTCTTTGAAGAGGTTCAGGCTCCTGTGGAATGGGTGGAGAAAATTGCTGCTTGGAAATTCAAGATGCTGTTCTGGCCTATTTGTGTCAGTATCTTGTTGCTAGTAACCTTGTCGTTGATTATTTGCAACTCGGTGCGCCTATCTTTGATGTCTCGAAAACTTCTAGTGGAGAACATGAAGTATGCCGGCGGTAGTCACTTCTTCATTGAGTTCCCCTTTGTTTTGCAGGGCCTAATTCAAGGTTTTGTGGGAAGCTCTCTTGCGGTAGCTTTGCTCCTGGCCATTATTCAACTTGTAGCCGATGCGTTCCCTATCGTAGCTGCAAACTTGGCTGGACTTGGCCTGGTTCTTTTCTCCGTGGTACTTTTGGTAACGGTGATATCTGGCTACTTCAGCTTCCGTACGGTTCGAGGCTTCTTGTCAATTACACGCAATGAACAGGAATAGTCCATGCGTTTGATTGCCTTGGTTCTCTGTTTCTTTGTAGGTTTGGGTTTTGCAAAACCTGCGCCTAAGCCTGCTCCAAAGACTCCTGCAAAAGCTACAGTTTCAAAGCCTGGAAATAAAACGGTTACTAAGAAGACCGATGCTCAGATTAACGAGCAGAAAAATGCTCTGAAAAAACTGGAATCGGATTTGGCAAAAAAGCGACAGGAACTGGCCTTGCTGGAAACCGAGGAACGAGGCGTGCTTAATACGATTTCGTTGCTGGACCAGAATCTGAACCAGACCAGAACGTACATTAACGAACTCTCAAAAAGTGAAAACATGTTGGAAAATGCAATTGTAAAATTGTCTGCCGACATTGATTCCTTGGATGCAAAGATCAGTGACCGTAAAGAGGCCATGAAGAAGAGAATTCGTACTTTGTATGTAAACGGCCGTAGTAATGAGGCTAAGGTTCTTTACAGCCTTTTGACCCAGGAGGGAAACCCGGAACGTCAGGTTTACTGGGTACATCATATTTTGTACCAGGATCGAGATGAGATTGAATATCTGCAAAGTATAATCCAGGAGCGAGACGAAAAGAAACAGCAGGAACAGTCCCATCTGTCTGATTTGAAAAGCATGCGCTCCAAGAAATCCGCTGAAGAAAAGGGACTGGTATCTCAGATGTCCAGCCAGGAAAAAATGCTGAAGTCCTTGAAACAGGACCAGAATATGCAGCGCCGCGCCTTGCAGGAATTCGAGCAGAACCAGAAGACCATGCTTGCTCTTATCAAGAAGTTAGAAGAGCGTCGCAAGAAAGAAATTGAAGAAGCCAAGAAGGCTGAAGCAGCCCGCAAGGCTCGTGAAAAGGCCGCTAAGGAAAAGAAGGGTAAGGGTGGAAAGGTGGAACCTCCTGCGCCCAAGGTGACCAAGCCCAAGGTGGTTGTGGCGGAAAGCGTTAAGGGTCCCAAGTGTACGCCCCTGGATGGTGAAATCATAAGCCAGTACGGTTTGCAGGAACACCCTGTTTTGCATATTGCAACCCGCAACTTGGGTGTAGAAATCCGTGGTAAGCGCGGCGCCGCTGTACGTGCTGCTGCTGCCGGTACCGTTGTAATGGTCAGTGAAATTGATGGCCGCGGTCCTTCTGTAATCATTGAACATGCTGGCGGAACATACTCCGTCTATGGACATTTGAAGTCTATTCGCGTCCAGGAAGGCAAAGAAGTGCGAAATTGTGAAGAAATTGGGGAAGTTGGCGACGTAGCCTCCCTAAATGGAATTAAATTGTATTTCCAGGTTAGCGAAGGAACCCAGACCATCGATCCTTTGCAATGGTTGAAAACGAAATGATCGAGTACACTTTAAAAGGCCCTGTTTCCCAGGAACGCGCACGCATCCGGCTGATGTCGGCCTTGCGTGAGAATCGCTTTCCTCAGTCCATCTTGATTGATGGCCCTGCGGGTATTGGCAAGAAAGCTTTGGCTATGGAACTGGCCAAGGCCCTGCAGTGTACTGACCCCAACATGCGCCCTTGCGGACATTGCTTTGGTTGCCGCATGGCCATGGATAGTGGCGTTACCGATAGCTGGGTTATCCCTCTGGATACCAAGGAAGCCCATGCCAAGAGCGCCGACGATGTTTCTGCCGGCAGTACTGCCAAGACCATTGAAGACTTTAAGAAAACCTACATCGAGGAAATCCAGAAGGATCCCTATCGTGTAGATCTCTTCAGTACCAGCGCTTTTATTTCTGTGGACCTCATCCGCTCCATGACCGGAAGTTTTGCCATGAAAGGCGATCGCGTCCGAGTGATTATCATTGCTGAGGCGGACCGCATGAACGAGGCCGCCAGCAACGCCTTCCTCAAGACCTTGGAAGATGTTCCGCCCGATACCTACTTTATTTTGACCACGTCTTCTCGCGAGAAGATGTTGCAGACGATTCGCTCTAGGTGCCTTGCACTGCATTTGCTGCCCTTGACCGACGAAGAAGTTCGACAGGAGGCGATGAAGTTTGGTGGTGAAGAGTTTGATGAAGAATCCCTGACTGACGATGTGGTGGGACTTGCTGTAGGTTCCCCGGGCAAGGCGCTCTACTATGCCCAGCATGGAAAGGACTGGTGTAACCTTGCCTGCAATTTCGTACGCAAGTCTCTAGTGCAAGATTATACAGCCCTGTTCTTTGAACTGAAGGATGCTTCCCTGGATGATGCCTACGAGGCAAACCGATTCTTGGAAGTTCTTTCCTTCTTGATTGCAGACTTGCTGAGATCTTTGGCTGGCGCTCCCTTGCGTTTGCCAGAAACGACCTTGAATGTGGGCTTGGCAAACTTTCCTCGCGTTAATGCCACGGCATTGGAACTTGCCTTGGTATGCGTCCAAGAGACCATGTCCCGTATTGAATCTCGCCGTGTGACTGCGGGTATGTGCCTGCAGAACCTGGCTATTAAACTTTTTGAAGGCTACAAGTGATGGAATCTACTGACGAACACTTGGCCTCTGCTCTTGCCCACGAGCTGCGAATTCCGCACCTGGTGGCACGTTTCCTGATTTCTCGAGGGATCCGTACCACGTCGGAAGTACATCGCATGTTGTGCGGTAGCGTGGATGATATCCACGATCCCTTCTTGATGCTTGGGATGGAAGATGCAGTTCGTTGGTTCCTGAATGCCCGTGCCCAAGGTGAAAAGGTTTTCATTTTCGGTGACTACGACTTGGACGGTATGACTGCCGTGACCCTTATGACCAAGGCCTGCGAAGACCTGGGAATGGAATCGGACTGGCGCCTCCCGAACCGCTTTGGAGATGGCTACGGGTTGTCCATCGCCGCGGTAGATGAAATGTATCAGGCCGGCGCCCGCTACGTAGTTACCGTAGATACAGGCATTACAGCCAATGCTGAAATCGCCCATGCCAAGGAACTTGGTATGGCAGTCATGGTCATTGACCACCACCAACCCTCCGGCGAAGGCTTGCCTTGCTGCGATGTCTTGTTGGACCCTCATCAGGAAGGAGATTCCTATCCCAATCCTGAACTTTGTGGCGTTGGCGTTTCCTACAAGTTCCTTTGCGCTTTGTACTCTCGTTTGGGAATGGAAACTCCGGAAAAGTTCCTAGACCTTGTTGCTCTTGGAACTTTAGCTGACTTGGTGCAGATGACTCCCGAAAACAGAGCCTTTACCAAGAAGGGTTTAAAGGCCTTGGAACACAGTTGCTGGCCCGGCATCCAGGAAATGTACTCGGCCTTGATGAAGCCTCATAGCAGTGTTGGCGGCATCGATGTGATGTACAAGATTGCACCGCTGCTCAATGCTCCTGGCCGTATGGAAAGTCCGGATCCAGCTCTCAAGATTTTGCTTTGTGAAAACAAGGCAATGGCATCGAACCTCCTTGCCGAACTTAAGGATTGGAACGCCCGCCGAAAGCAGAAGGAAGCAGAAATTACGGAAATGGCTATGGAACAGGTTCGTCTGGTCTATGGCGAAAACATTCCCAAAGTCATTGTGGTTGCCGGCGAAAAATGGCACGTGGGTGTCATTGGAATCGTGGCTGCAAAGCTGGCTCAGGAATTCCATCGTCCGTCGGCGGTGCTCTCTGTTTGTGATGGAGTGGCGCACGCCAGTGCCCGTGCTGTTCCTGGTTTCAACTGGCACAAGGCCTTGTTTGAGTCAAGAGATTTGTTCGAACGTTGGGGTGGACACGCCAACGCCGCCGGATTCTCCTTGCCTGCCGACAAGGTAGATGAACTTCGCAAACGGCTTGATGAGTCTGCGGACTGCCAGGGCTACACCGGGGAAGAAGACGTTTCTACGGAACAGTATCCCTATGATATCCAAGTTGCTCTCCATGAACTTGTGGTAGAAGCGGACCAGTACATGTCTGTTGGCAATCGCCCCCAGGGCTCTCAGCCCCAGTTGATTTCTGTTTTGGATTTCTTTGATCTGCTGGAACCCTTTGGCGGAAATTTCCCCTATCCCACATTCCGTGCAGATAATATCCGCGTACATCGTTTGCGCGAATTGCGTGGCGGCCATTTGCAGATGGATATTTCCCAGGCGGGTAGTCGTGTGTTTCCGGCCATTGCATTTGGCCTTCGCAAAAGCAAGGCTCTGTTGGGTAAGTCCAAGCCTGTGTCTGTGGTCTTCGAACCTACGTGGAATTATTTCAACGACAAGAAATCTCTGCAGCTTTGCATCAAGGCTATTGAATAAGGCTCCATGATTAAACGCAATTTTCCATTGCTTCTTTTGGCGCTGGTGTTTGTGGCACTTAGCTCCGTTGTTTTCGTGAAATATCCGGAACACGTGGTAGAGGCGATTGAGGAAGCCCCTGTCATTGAGAATACGGATTACTACACCGGTCGTATGGTCATGCCTACACTGGATGATATTTATGTGCTGGATAACTCCGCAGGTCGCGACCTGATTCAATTTGAGAACTTCTTACAAGGACGTGCAACAGGGTTGCACTGGGTTGCGGCGGAACACTTTAAAAACGCAAGGGCATATGCCAAACATCATCGGAAAGGTGAAGTCAAGGATATCTACGTCGGCCTAAAAATGACGGTGGATTCCCTTGGTTTTATTGAACCGGAAATTCTGCTTTGCAATACGGATGACAAGGACTTCACAAATCTTTTAATGAATCACATAAAAACTTTTTGGCGCTACCCTCGAGGAGCAAGCGGCAAGTTTGAAGTCTGGATGCCGATTGTATGGCGCGCCGACTGGAAGTGATTTTCTTGTACTTTAGCGAAGTTGCCTTTCACAAAAAAAGAACCCGGGAGTTTGACTCTCGGGTTTTAAGCTTTTGCTGAAATTGTTGAGGATTACTTGGCCTTGAGGATGGCCAGCAACTGTTCGGAACGCTTCTCGATCAAGATGAAGGCTTCGAACATACGTGCTTCGCGCCACTTGATCAGGTACTTGGCGCGCCATTCGTCGGCGACTTCTTCGGCCTCTTCGTGCTTTTCTTCGTTGCGGTACCAGACTTCCTTCTTGATTTCGCGGATCATGTCGCCCATTTCTGCTGCAGGCTGCAGGGAACCCTTGCAAAGGAGCAATGCACGGAGGTTGTCCAGAAGGATTTCGTCGGTAGGTTCGTCTGCGTCGTCACGGGCGCAGTCCCAAATTTCGCCACGGTGGCGTTCGGTCCAGCCCATGAGGTGCTGTTCAGTCTTCTGCAGTTCACCCTTGGCAAGCTTTTCTTCGACGGCTTCGCGGGGGTAGTAAATGCTATTCGGATAGAAATCAATCATGGTGACCTCAGAAAGTTTTGCTCAATTAATGCCCGGGGCGGGACTTGAACCCGCACGAGGTTGCCCCCAAGGGATTTTAAGTCCCCAGTGTCTACCATTCCACCACCTGGGCAGGTGTTGAGCGTGGTACAAATATACAAAAAAAATGGCTGCTATCTAATAAGAGTGTGAAATATATCTATCAACTTGATTCTTGCAAACCAGCCGATGCCTTTTCGCTTATTGGTGATTTCAAACTGAGCACCGCCATCCAGGTTAGCGTAAGGGGTGTATATTTCCAGGCCAAGTTCCTGACCCCAGCCAGCTTCATCCATGTGCCATTTGTCTTGTTTCTTGTACAGCCACCATTCGAATACGTGGGACTCGAAAACAGAAAGTTTGAAATTTTCGAATTTGATAATAGGGTAACTTAGTTCACCAGAAGCCAAAAATGCAGAAGCAACCGCAATACCGGCTAATGCGCGTGATTTCCCAAGCAAAGCACAGAAAAACAAGGACGCTGCGGGAGCATTTATTATGGGCGCACCTAACGAAACTGGCTGTGAGTCGTACTCGCCCTCATTGTAGCCTGTTCGAATATCAAATCTGAGCAAGTTGATACCCAATTGACCATCATTCCCTATGCGAAATTCAAAAGCACTGGTTTCTATGCGCCCAAGAGAAGAGTATCCTACGGAAACGGCATTGAGGTTCATCATAGGAAGTGCGTGGTCCGCAAAAGCGCCCGCCACAGCAAACAAGATGACGACTAGGATTTTTCTCATTAGGTTAATAATAAAAAAAGGAAGTCCCGCTTGCACGAGAACTTCCTTTTTTATGGGAGATGCCGGCTCGGAGGCCGGCATGACAACCGTAATTACTTAACGATCAACATAGAATCATCCCATGCTTCTCGTGAACCTCCGTGCTTTAGCACGGGAGATGGTCTTTAGACCATCAATCGGTGAACGAAATCGCTTTGGCTAAAGTTACTTGGCGCTTTAGCGCCTAGTAACTTCCAATAGGGATTAGAAGCCTGCAAAAAAGGAAGCCTTTGCGGGCTTCCTTTTTTTGCAACAACCTAGGTTGTTGCCGATGACTCGATTGCCTTACTTGACGATCAACATGGAGTCATCCCAGGCTTCGTGCTTTTCGAAGCCCATGAGGTTAGCAGTGGTTGCTGCCAGGTTGGACAGACCCCAGTTGCCTTCCTTGAGACCCAGCTTGCCGCCGGTAACGTTATCGTACAGGATGCAAGGAACCTTGTTCAAGGTGTGGCTGGTCTTGGCCTTGAAGGAACCATCCTTGTTCACCTTGGGCATGCCGGTCTTCTTGTCGATTTCGTACATTTCGTCGGCGTTACCGTGGTCAGCGGTAATGAGGGCAACACCGCCGGCTGCGTCGATCACCGGGAGGAGACGAGCGAGGCCGATGTCCACAGCTTCGATAGCCATGGTAGCTGCACGGAAGGAACCAGTGTGGCCCACCATGTCGCCGTTGGGGTAGTTGCAGCGCAGAGTCTGGTACTTTCCGCTCTTGATTGCTTCGATCATAGCGTCGGTAACTTCTGCAGCCTTCATCCAGGGGCGCTGTTCGAACGGAACAACGTCGGATTCGATTTCGAGATAAGTTTCGCCGTCGAACTTGCTGGAACGGTTACCATTCCAGAAGTAAGTCACGTGGCCGTACTTCTGAGTTTCAGAGCAAGCGAACTGCTTAACGCCAGTTTCTGCGAACCATTCGCCAGAAGTTTCCTTGATTGCCGGAGGAGGAACCAGGAAGCGGTTGGGGAGCTTCAGGTCGCCATCGTACTGGAGCATGCCGGCGTAGCAAACCTTGGGGAAGCGGACGCGGTCAAATTCATTGAAGGATTCTTCTTCGAAAGCGCGGGTGATTTCGATAGCGCGGTCGCCACGGAAGTTGAAGAACACCACGGAGTCGCCGTCGTTGATGGTGCCAACAGGCTGGCCGTTAGCAGCAATTACGAACGGGGGGAGATCCTGGTCGATTGCCTTGGTTTCGCCGCGGAGGGTTTCGATAGCTTCGGTAGCAGAAGCGAACATACGGCCTTCACCCAGAACGTGGGTCTTCCAGCCAAGTTCAACCATCTTCCAGTTAGCGTTGTAACGGTCCATGGTGATCTGCATACGGCCACCGCCAGAGGCGATGCAAACGTCGAATTCCGGAGAGCGGAGTTCTGCGAGGAACTGTTCAAACGGGCCAACGTAATCGAGAGCGGAGGTTTCCGGAACGTCACGGCCATCCAGGAGGATGTGAACGCGAACGGTCTTTACGGATTCCTTCTTGGCCTGGGCCACCATGGCCTTCAGGTGAGAAATGTTGGAGTGAACGTTACCGTCGGAGAAGAGGCCGATGAAGTGAAGAACGGAGTTCTTTTCACGAACGTTGGCGGAGATTTCCTTCCATGCGTCGCGGCCGAAGATGTCGCCAGAAACGATAGCGTCCTGAACGAGGGCTGCACCCTGGTTGTAAACCTGGCCAGCACCGATTGCGTTATGACCGACTTCGGAGTTACCCATGTCTTCGTTGGTGGGCATACCCACGGCGCGGCCGTGAGCGTTCAGGAGAACGTTGGGGTACTTGGCGAACAAAGCGTCCAGGGTGGGCTTACGAGCGGCGGCAATAGCGTTGCCCTGTTCGTTGGGGTTGAAACCGTAACCGTCCATCACGATGGTGACGACCGGGCCCTTGATACCAGGGAAGTTGGAAAGCTTCTTAAGCATAGTTTACTCCAGTTATGCCCGGACCATCCGGGCGTGATTATTGATTTTACAAGCGGTAAAATAGAAAAATATGGGGGTAAATAAAAGGTTTGAGTCACGGCGGTAAAACAAAAAAGGCCCCCTTGCGGGAGCCTTTCGAACAAATCCGTTCAAGGGAGAACTACTTGATCTTGTACACCTTCAGGGTGAGGGTGAAGTTGTTGTTGTTTTCGCGCTTACGTTCGGAGACACCGAAAGCGTAGAAGCCGGCGCCAGTTGCAGCGTTGTAGCTGCTGGTCTTAACAACAAAGATCTTGCCGTCGTTGTCGGAGATTAGATGTTCAATGCCTGCACCGTCGATGCTTCTGTACTTGAAGTCGCTTACAAATGCCTGAGTCTTGGTGACTGCAGTGGGGCATTTGTCTGCAGTAAAGCCGATAGTAGAAGCAAGTTCAGGCCAGAAACTGGTATTGTACCAGGTGCAGCCGGTTGCATCTTCATCGGCGTTGGTGATGGGAGAGAACTTTGCACCGGTAGCGCTGGTGATATCTACGTCTTCAGAACCGTCTGCGGCCTTTACTGCGACAATGTCGTTACCGGCCTTACCAGTTGCCAAGTCAAGACCTACGCCATCGGTGGTGCTGATCGTTGCAGTGTAGGAAATCATTTCAATTTCCTGAGCAATAGGCTGTTCGTGCTGCTGTTCTTCCTTGCAGTAGGTAGCCTGAGGACGTTCAAAATCGATGTAGTCAATTGCACGCTTCTTGTGGGACTTGCCTGTTTCGTCAATGAAAGTGCCGAATACGTTCACGGCCAAGGCGAAAGAGCCACATTCCTTGAAGTCCGGATCCTTCAGGTTGACAGCGATGTTCAAAGACTGGAGAGAGATTGTTTCTGCAGGACCAACAAAGGGATTGCCCACGATGGGTTTCACGGGAAGAGCCTTGTTGAGGTCGGTCTTCTTCACGACCATAACCTGAACAGAGTCAAATTCAAGGGATGTGTTTTCGGTAACGTTGGTATCCTTTTGATCCAAGGTAACGCTTCCGCTGAAACGCATGTTGTCACCAGACTTGTTTGCAGTCATCTTGGTGAAAGAAATGCTGGCATCGTTTTCCTTGGGAACTTCAATTTTGGTACCGCCGTTGCTGGGACCGGAGGGGTTTTCACCACCACAAGCGACGAGACCGAATGCGCCCATTGTCAAAGCTGAGCTCACGAGCAGAGTCTTTGCAAATTTGAAATTCATATGTTTCCTCTCTTAATGATTTTTGCCAATTCAAAATAAACAAAAATGAGCCCAAATGCCACAATTATATGGTAAAAAACACTAAATAGAAGAAAAAAAGGCGCTTTTTGGAACTGAAAAGTGGAAAAAGTCCCGAAGACAGGGGCTTATTTTCCCATTTCTCGGATAAGATCGCGGAGTCGGGCTGCCTCTTCGAAGTCCAGCTTGGCGGCGGCTTCCTTCATCTGCTTCTCCAGTTCTTCGATGGAGGCGGATTCGTCGGCGGGCTTGCGGGTCTTCTTGGAGGACTTCTTGGGCTTTCCTGGAACCGGCTTGTATTCCTCGTCCATGTCCGGGTCTTCCATCAGGTCCGGAGTCTTGTCTCCGCGCCACAGGTCCATCAGCGGGTCGTTGATGACCAGGTCGTCTTCAAGCTTTCGGGTGACGGACTTGGGGGTGATACCGTGTTCCTTGTTGAACTGCTCCTGAAGGCTGCGGCGACGGACGGTTTCGTCGATGGCTTTCTGCAGGCTGTCGGTCATATTGTCGGCGAAGAGCAGTACGGTGCCGTTGACGTTACGGCTGGCGCGGCCCATGGTCTGGATGAGGCTGCGGTAGTTGCGCAAGAAGCCTTCCTTGTCGGCGTCCAGGATGGCCACCATGCTGACTTCGGGCAGGTCCAAGCCTTCGCGCAAGAGGTTGATGCCCACCAGTACGTCGAATTCCCCGAGACGCAGCCCCTTGATCAAGTCATGACGTTCCAGGGTCTTGATGTCGCTGTGGAGGTACTTGGCGCGGATGCCTGCCTCTACGAAAAAGTCCGTCAGGTCCTGGGCCATCTTCTTGGTCAAGGTGGTGACCAAGACGCGGTCGCCCTTCTTGACGGTTTCTTCGATGCGGTACAAAAGAACGTCCATCTGACCTTGAATGGGGAACATCTCGATGTTGGGATCCAGAAGTCCTGTGGGGCGGTTGATCTGCTCCGTGACAACGCCACCCGTCTTTTCCAGTTCGTATTCACCAGGCGTTGCGCTGACGAACAGCACCTGCTTGGGATACATGTACTCGAACTCCTTGAAGTTCATGGGACGGTTGTCCAAGGCGCAGGGCAGACGGAAACCGTATTGCACCAAAGTGGTTTTACGGCTCTTGTCCCCTTCGGCCATACCGCCTACCTGGGGAATACTTACGTGGGATTCGTCCACCATCAAAAGCCAGTCGTCGCCAAAATAGTCGATGAGGGTGAATGGGCGGGTGCCGGGGCCGCGGTCCTCGATGATGGCGGAGTAGTTCTCGATGCCAGAGCACATGCCGGTTTCGCGAAGCATTTCCATGTCATAGCGGGTGCGGCTAGAAAGACGTGCCGATTCCAGGACCTTGCCTTCTTTGTCAAGCTCTGCAAGGCGCTCTGTAAGTTGTAACTGAATGCGCTGCAGAATACCTGCGCGGCCTTCTTCCTTTGTGACGAAGTGCTTTGCCGGGGCGATGGTCATTTCTTCTAATTCTTGGATGACTTCGCCGGTAATGATGTTGAAGCGGACAAGGCGATCCACCTCGTCGCCGAAAAGCTCGATGCGTAAACCGTCTTCGTCGTAGCTGGGGTGCACTTCGATGACGTCGCCGTGGACGCGGAAAGTGCCACGTTCCAGGGTGTAGTCGTTACGGGTGTACTGGATGCGGACTAGTTCATGGAGGATCTTGTCGCGGTCGTAGATGTCACCCTTCTTGATTCGCACCATCAGGTCGAAGTATTCCGCGGGGCTTCCCAAACCGTAAATGCAGCTGACGGAGGCGATGATGATCACATCGCGGCGGGTCAGCAGGTTTGCCGTGGCGCGCAGGCGAAGCTTGTCGATTTCGTCGTTGATGCTGGAATCTTTTTCGATAAAGGTGTCCGTGTGGACGATGTAGGCTTCGGGCTGGAAGTAGTCGTAATAGCTGACAAAATATTCCACCGCGTTGTTGGGGAAGAAGGCCTTGAATTCCTGATAGAGCTGGGCGGCAAGAGTCTTGTTGTGGGTAAGGATCAAGGTGGGCTTGCCCACGTTCTTGATGACGTTTGCCATGGTAAATGTCTTGCCCGAACCTGTGACGCCAAGCAGGGTCTGGAACTGTTCCCCGTTTTCGAAGCCCTTGGAAATCTGCTCAATGGCTGCAGGTTGGTCACCGGCGGCGGCGTACTGGGAAACCAGTTCGAAGTTGGCGCGGATAGGCGCCTGAAACTGACGCAACTTTCCCGGAAGGCTCTGCTCCGGAGAGTGAGTCTTCATTAGCGGTTTTGCATACGGATCCGGTGTAATTGTTTTGCGAGCTCTAGCCATGTCTCAAAGATACAATTTGTGCAGTAAACAAGCAACGGCTTTATAAAAAACACTCTGCAAAATGACTAGGGATTTTGTTGTTATATTTGGCCCATGCTTTGTAATCGAATTCTAGGAACAACTCACCATGGCCCCTACAAAAAGGTAGTGGATGTGCCTTTGCTTAAAGAAGAACTTTCTGCCCGCTCTATTCGATGCATTGCTAGGGACGGCGTTGAAATAGAAATCGATGTCTACGAAGATTTGCAAGAAGGCGATATTGTTGCTGAAACGGAGCAAAATGTTTACGCCATCAAGGTCTATGTTCCCAAGAAAGAAAAACAGTAGACGCTTGTTCGAAATTACTTGATGCTCAGACTTTCCTTGGCGGTGATTTTCTCTTTACCGATAACCTTATAGAATTTGCTGCGGAAAAGCGGGATTGCACCTACGGTGAATGCAATGACAATGAAGAAAGGAATCCACACAAGGGCCGGCTTGTCCAGATAAGTTTTGCAGGTGAGTCGAATCACCAGAAGAATCCACCAGTGTACAGCAAGGATAATCAAGGCGTTTCGGGAAATGTTTCGCAGAACGCCTTTTACAATGCGGATTGGAGCGACGTCGGGTAGTTTTTCGCTTAGTTGGAATGTAGCCACAAGACCGATGATTCCAAAAATGGAACTGGCGAAAAATCCCCAGAAAGTTTTCCCAAGATCATTGTTCATGATGCTGAAATTAGGATTGGGGCTTTCGAAGTAGGCGTACAGGGCGAAGGCTGCAATGGCGATGAACAGTTTGAGGACGTTGGCTCTGCGGCTGGGATGACAGCCGTTGATGAAGTCTTTGCTTAACCATCCCATGGCAAAAAATCCAAGGCAGGTCAAGTCGCGTTCTATGCCCAGGGGCAAGCGGATGTGATTGCGAAACAGCGCCCAGCCGCTGGCGAAACAGGCTGCCGTGACGATGGCGATAATGATTTTTTGTAATGCAGGATTTTGAATTTTATGAGCGCAAGGAAGATTCCGAGTCGGAGCCCGGGATGACAACAATAGGGCAAACTTTTGCACGCCATAGAACATCAGGCTAATGGAATACAAGGTGAATACGAACCAGATGGGGCCCGACCCGATGCTGGATTTGCCGGCTACAAAAATCTTGGCGAAGTTCCAGCCGATGTATTCCGTTACATTAGTGATGACGGGGTAGGTGTTCAGTACCACCATCTTGGGGGCTTTTGTGTACAAACTAAAGTTGTAGATTACAGGATCCAACGCTAGAAACAGCAGCGAAAGCCAGATGTAGGGCAAGAGTAAAACTTTAGTCTTGTGCAGAGCGTAACTTTTGAAATCCGTAAAACGCCTTGTGCTAAAGAGGACGCCCGAAATATAGAAGAAGGCTGACATTCTGAAGGCACTCAGATGCAACATTCCGAAATCAACAGATTTGAAAGCCTGCTCCATGTGGAAAAGGCAAACCAGTAAGAGGACAAAACCTTTGTACTCGTCAATCCACCGAACGCGATTTTGCGAAGCCCCACCCATTGAAATTCCTAGTAGTTAGAGCGTTCGTCACCGATGGTGGTGAAGGGACCGTGCCCGGGGAACACGATGGTGTCTTGGGGCAGAGTGAGCAACTTGCTTTTGATGCCTTGAATCAATGCGTCGTCGTCGCCGCCGAACAAGTCAGAACGGCCGCGGCCTCCTGCAAACATAATGTCTCCTGCAAAGAGCAATGCAGGGGTTCTTCCGGCGTGCTTGCCGTTGAAAATTACTTCTCCAGGTTCTTCGCAGAACAAGGCGATTCCTCCGGGAGAGTGGCCTGCAATATGAAGTACTTGCAGTTTGATTCCCTTGACACAGATGCTGTCGCCTTCTGCTAAAAAGTTTCCTAATTCAGGTGCAGGCTCTTCAAAAGGAAGGCCGTACATTTGGCTTTGTTCTTCTTGAAGGTCCAACAAAAAGTTGTCCTCTTCATGGGCTTCCGCCTTTACGCCGAAGGTTCGTTCCACAAAGGCGTTCCCCAGAATGTGATCTAAGTGCAAGTGAGTGTTTACCACATACTTTACGGTGATTCCGTTGTCTTGAATAAACTTGCTTAGGGCTGACTGCTCTATAGAATTACTAACGCTAGGATCGATAAGAATTCCCTCGCCGGAGTCGTTCCAAAGAACAAAAGCGTTGACCCCAAATGAATTTACCGTAAAAGTCTGTATTTTCATGCTAAAAATATAGATATATGTACCTTGGGGCGAGTTTCTTTGTTTGTATTTCGCAACGTGGATTATTATATTAATAGGACCCCGCTCGTATGCGGACTAACATATTGTGCATTGTAACTTAACTGGTATATTATTATGGAAATAAATAAGGATATTGCCGATCTGGAATCGGCTGAAAATCGTAAGCGCAAGGCGAAGAAATTCCTTTTGTGCTATCATAATTTCAATGTGAAGAACTGCAAAAGAGCTTCCGTTGAAATTCGTAAGATTGCGGAAGCCGTCGGTTCTCCGATTTCTATCGCAGTTGTTCCCTCCATTGGTGGCGTGCCTGAATCTGAAGCAGAATTTTTCTGCGAACAGATTGAACTGTTTATCAAGGACGGTTACGAAATCGTATTGCACGGTGCCCGTCATCGTGCTGACCTTTTTGTGAAACGTTCCTGGTTTGGTAAGGTAGCTCTTTGGCTGTCTCACAACGGTGCTGAATTTGCTGGCTTGAATAAGCGTTTCTCCAAAGCCCTGCTGGATCGCGGCATTGCTCTTTGGAACGCTCATGGTCTTGGCAAAGCTTCTGGCTTTGTTCCTCCGGTATGGGTGGATAACAAGTATCTTCGTGCCCAGGTTCTCGAACAGTTTGATAACTACGAAGACATGATCTGCATCTACAAGAAGAAGGGTAAGGGAATCAAGACCATTGGTTCTCCCTTGTTCACATTCTCTGTAGTGCCCAAGCTTCTCCTTGGCTCCTATATGGCGATAGCTTGTCTTGCTTTCTGGAGCCCCTTTGGTACTCCTCGTCTGGTGTTCCATAACGAAGACTTCAGAAATCTTGGTGAAAAGCGTGTGCTGAGCATGGTCCGCTATGCAGCAGTGATGCGTGAAAACATCATGTATAAGGATTTGTAATCCTACTCTCCTCTAACGTTTTTTTGATCCTGTAATTTTTTTAGTTGTTTTTTTCTAACAATACGATTTAAGAGTCTACGAGATGATTTTAAATAAATTCCTTGCTCGCACTGAGTATGATTCCTACGAGGATTTGTACCAGAATTTTAAATTGACCATTCCTGACGATTTCAACTTTGCATACGATGTCGTTGACGATTATGCAAAGAACGAACCGAAACGTGAGGCACTTGTATGGTGTGACGACAACGATGAAAGTCACATCTTCACCTTTAAGGACTTGTCCAGGGCATCTCAGCGCACTGCCAATTTCCTTGTAAACTGTGGCATCAAGAAGGGCGACCGCGTTATGCTTATTTTGCGCCGTCGCTACGAATTCTGGTTCTTCTTGCTGGCACTTCACCGCATTGGCGCCATCGCTATTCCGGCAACGAACATGCTTTCGTCCCATGACCTGGAATACCGCTTTAATGCTGCTGATGTAAAGATGGTCGTTACCTATGACGATCCTGCTCTCCAGAAGGAAGTAGAATCCGCCCAGGAAAAGTGCCATTCTGTAGAAAAGTTGGTGACAGTGGGCCAGGCCCGTCAAAACTGGATCAGCTTCTACGACGATTACGAAATTTGCCCCCCGGTATTTGAACGCCCCTCGGGTGCTGACGCTATCAAGAACGACGATATTATGATCGTCTACTTTACCAGCGGTACCAGCAGTAACCCCAAGATGGTGGCTCATACCTTTACTTACCCCCTGGGTCACATCATTACAGCCAAGTATTGGCAGAATGTTGTGGACGGTGGCCGTCACCTGACCGTTGCAGAAACCGGCTGGGCCAAGGCTCTCTGGGGAAAGATCTACGGCCAGTGGATTGCAGGTTCCGCTGTATTCACCTACGATATGAATGTGTTCATTCCGGGTAAGCTCCTGGAAAAAATGGCCACCTACAAGATTACTTCTTTCTGCGCTCCTCCCACAGCATATCGTGCCCTGCTGCTTCAAGATCTTAGCAAATATGATTTGTCGAACCTGACTTACTGTGTTACCGCAGGTGAAGCCCTCAGTTCCGACATTTTCAATAAGTGGTTTGAAAAGACTGGTCACAAGCTTCGCGAAGGTTATGGCCAGACCGAACTGACTTTGACTACCGGCAACTTCCCCTGGATGGAACCCCGCCCGGGTTCTATGGGTAAGCCCGCTCCCGGCTACAAGATGGATATCGTCAATGGTGAAGGTGAATCTTGCAAGACTGAAGAAGTCGGCGAAATCATCATCAAAATTGACGAAGGCCGCCCCTTCGGTATGTTCGGTGGTTACTACCGCGATGCAGAACGTACTGAAAAGGTTTTTGAAGGTGGCGTTTACCATACTGGTGATACCGCCTGGCGTGATGAAGATGGCTACTTCTGGTTTGTGGGCCGTACCGACGACCTGATCAAGAGTTCCGGCTATCGCATTAGCCCCTTCGAAGTGGAAGAAGTCTTGCACCAGCACCCCGCCGTTCTTGAAGTGGCTGTGACTGGCGTTGAGGACCGTACCCGCGGTCAGGCTGTGAAGGCTACCATCGTGCTCCAGAAGGGTTACGAAGCCTCCAAGGAACTGGCTAAGGAAATCCAGCTGTTCACCAAGAAGGTGGCTGCTGCCTACAAGAGCCCCCGCTTCATCGACTTCGTAGAAGAACTGCCTAAGACCATCAGCGGTAAGATCCGTCGTGCCACCATCCGTGACAACGACAAGGCTGCCTCTGACGCTGCAAATACTGCTGCCGAAAATCCGGCAGAAGGTTCTGCTGCAGCTTCTGAAAGCGAAACCGCGGAGAAGTAGGTTGCACTAAGGACTTGGGAATCCCGGCGTGTAATTGCGTCGGGATTTCTATATTTTATCAAAACACATAACGAGAAGAATATGACAAGAAGACGCGTTGTAATTACCGGTATGGGTGCTGTGACACCTCTTGGCAAGAACGTTAAGGAACTGTGGGATGGCATCCAGCACGAAAAGTGCGGCGTTGGCCCCATCACTTTGTTCGATGCAACCGATTGCCCGGTGAAGATTGCTGCCGAAGTGAAGGACTTTAAGCCCGAAGAACACGGCATCGATCCTAAGGAAGCCCGCCGCATGGCTCGCTTTACCCAGTTCCTGCTGGCAGCCTCCAAGGAAGCTGTGGCTGACGCAAAACTTACTGAAGACGACCTGCACGCAGATACCACCGGCATTATCGCTGGTACCGGTTTTGGTGGCATGGATATTATCGACAGCACGTTCAACCAGTATGTGGCTGGTGGCCGTCGTCGCGTTTCTCCTTTGGCAATGGCTGAACTGATTCCCAACGAAGGCGCAGCCAACGTTTCCATTGCGCTGGGCATTACCGGTTGCGCATGGGCCATAGGCACTGCTTGCGCTTCCGGCACCGACGCCCTGGGCGTTGCCCTGGATGCTGTTCGTTCCGGTCGCTTGGATGTGTGCCTTGCCGGTGGTTCCGAAAGCGGCATTACCGACTACTCCATCAAGGCCTTCGCTGGCATGCATGCTCTTACCGACAAGTTCAACGACTGCCCCGAAAAGGCTAGCCGCCCCTTTGACAAGGACCGTTCTGGCTTTATCATGGGTGAAGGTGGCGCTGTGATGATTCTTGAAGAATTGGAACACGCCAAGGCCCGCGGCGCAAAGATCTACGCTGAACTGGCTGGCTACGGTGCTGCTGCCGATGCTTATCACATCACTAGCCCCAAGCCCGATGGAAGCGGCTGCGCTATGGCTATGAAGCGCGCTATCAAGGATGCTGGCATTGAACCTACCGACATTGACTACTACAATGCTCACGGTACTTCCACCCATTTGAACGACGTTACCGAAACTGCTATGCTGAAGATTGCTCTGGGCGAACACGCTCGCAAGATCAAGGTCTCCAGCACCAAGAGCATGACTGGCCACTGCGTAGGCGCCGCCGGCGTTTGCGAAGCCATCATCAGTACTTTGGCAATTCGCGATTCTTTTGTTCCTGCAACCATCAATCTGGAAAATCCGGATCCGGAATGCGACTTGGATTACACCCCGAACAAGGGCGTTTCCATGAATGTCGACGTTGCCGCGTCTGCCTCCCTGGGCTTCGGTGGTCACGACGGTATCGTGATTATCAAGAAGTACAACGGCTAGTAAGGTCGTAAGTCTTGCACTGCGTTTAGTCGCAGTAGAAATAAGGCAAACGAAAGTCGCTCGGTTAAACCGGGCGATTTTTTTATGAGAAATTTTACCGAAAATGCGTTTTAAGTGTGTAAAAAATATTTCTCAATATTTTGATTTCTTTGTATTTTGGTTGATTTTTGAAATGTTTGTTTAAATTAAAATTGAATTCGTCGTGGTTGTATATATATTCCAGTGTACTGGAGTTGTTTATGAAGTTAACAAAATTAACGGCCATGGCCGCATCCGCTGCACTGTATTTTGCAGCATGTTCTGAAACGAGTTCGGTTACTGATCCGAATAACGATCCTTCATCTAATATCGAGAATCCGGGTATTGAGAATCCGGGTGTTGAAAATCCCGGTAATACAATTCCTGGTGCTGACAATCCCAATGTGGAGAACCCTGGTGTTGTGAACCCGGGCAATGAAAATCCAATTATTGAAAATCCTGGCAACGAAAACCCAGGCGTGGTGAATCCGGGTAATACAATTCCTGGCAATGAAAATCCCGGTGTTGTGAATCCCGGTAATGAAAACCCTGGTAATGTTGTGCCGGGCGGTTCCATTCCCTCTGACGATGAATCGGACCTGGATGATTCCAGAACTTTGACCGGAACAGAAATTCTCCTGAAACTTGCCGGCACTTCCGCCACTGTGGAAAACAATAATGGCTGTGTGACTTTGGCAGAAAAAATTGCCACCATTACTTGCCCCGGCGCCTATTTTGTAACAGGCGAATCCTCGGATTTTCAGCTGGTGGTGAACACCCCGGGTGCAAAAGACGAGGGCAACACGGGCATCTATCTTTATAACGCCACTTTGAAAAGCAAGAATGCTCCCATCTTGGTGAAGAATGCCGATAAGACGGTTCTTCATTTGGTGAAGGGAACCACCAATGTGGTGGAAGACGGCAATGGAAATCATTTGTTCGAAAAGGTGAACGGATCCCAGGATACGGCCAAGGCCGCCATTTACGCCAGAGATGATTTGAACATCAAGGGCGCAGGAAAGTTGACGGTCAAGGGCAATTTCCAGAATGGCATCCAGTGCAGTAACGACCTGAAAATCAAGAATGGCGATATTACCGTTGTTGCCAAGGAAACTGCAATCAAGGGAAAAAAGAGCCTGGAAATTTCCGGCGGAACTTTCGACATTACTTCTACGGGAAAGGGCTTGATGTCCGACTCGGTCATTACAGTTGAAGACGGTTCTCTCAAACTTAAGTCTGACGATGATGCCCTGCATTCCAACTATACGGTGCTCATGAACGGGGGCGACCTTTCTATTTCCACCAAGGGCAAGGGCATCCATGCTGATTCTTCCTTGTACTTAAAGGGTTCCACCATCAACATTATTACGGCGAAGGAAGGCCTTGAGTCGTACAAGATTTTTGCAGAAGACGGCATTACCTCCACATTTGCGACGGACGACGGCTGGAATGCTGCCGGCGGCCCCAAGGACCCAAACGCAGGCGGCTTTTCTTCGTTTAGCGAATCCAGTGGACATGTCGTTATTAGCGGTGGCTATCACTACATCAGTGCCAAGGGCAACATGATCGATGTGCTGGACGCCAACGGTTCTGCCAAGCAGACTGGAGGTGTTCTGATTCTTGAAATCACTGGTGAAAGCTATGAAAACATGGGCGGCTTTGGAGGCGGCTTCGGCGGCTGGGGTGGCGGCTGGGGCGGCGGTTTCGGCGGCGGTGGCGGTAGCGGAGGATGTTCCTCCAATATGGCTGGCGGCCTTATCGACACGGACCTTGGCTACGAAATTACCGGCGGCGTGCTCCTGGCCTTTGGCAATTATTCTACGGACATTCCTCAGTGTGCATCTGTTACCTATACCAACAGCAACTTCTACGGATCTGACGTTGCTGCGTTTAAGCCCCAACACCAAGGCAACGCCATTCTCTATGGAGGCGCTGTAAAGTCTGTTGCCCAGGTTCAGACCAACGGAATGAAGGAACTGAAGTTCCCCAACGGGCTAGTTTATATGTACAGGTGATTCTATTTTTCTCCCATCGATACACGAAACCGCCCGGAACAAAAATTCCGAGCGGTTTTTTATGGCTAGATCCCCGATCGGGTTGTTAAAGACTACTTATTTCAAGAATCCGTATTCGTAGACTTTGGGTGAATTTTTGTAATGTTTGCTTACTAAGTTTCTATGTTTGCTCAGGTTGATTCTGAAATCCAGAAGTGGTTCTGGCGAAACCTCATTTCCTAAGTTTCTATATTCAACATTGCATGCACAAAGACTTGGAAGGAGTTCTGGCGAAACCTCATTTCCTAAGCTTCTATATTACTTTGGAGGGTGGCGACACTTCCGAGGCTGTTC
>JAZLKF010000031.1:0-31770 GCA_045597525.1 Fibrobacter sp.
TGGAAGCGCGACTTGCCGAGCGGAGACAAAAAATGTATAATGCAACCAAGGTCCGTCAAGCCTACTGGAAATCCCAACAGACATGATGGACTCCCTTATTAGCTTTACCAAAAATGTCCAAGTTCAACTTGGGCGGGACAAGAATACATCTTAACGGTTAGGAGATTCATTATGCACACAAACGTGCTAACTAAAAAGTCATGGTTTGCGACGGCCTTAACAACAGTCACCACGGCAGTGTCATTGGTAGCCTGTAGTGAAGGCGGGGAGCCATGCGACGGTATCGACGACACAGAGCACATGTCCCTACCAACTTCCATAAAGAATTTCGGCGACTTTAAAATTGGCACAAAATTTCATTACAAGCATAGCGACGGCTACCAGTTTGACATGACCGTTATCAGCGACACCATCGCCACAACAAATGTCATCAAAGGAATGTGCAGAGCAGGGACAGCCGAAGTTCGCGAAATTCGAATGAAGTCAGACTACCCCATTTCTTATGCGGAAATCAATCTTTTAGCAGACGGGAAAGTCAACATTACCTTCGACCGTGGGTATTATTTGGGTTATTTGCCCACGGATTCCTCAGATTATATCGCTTCGGTCATGGCAGATTCTGTGGAGATTAACGACATTGTCTACAAGGACGTTTATCTGTTTGGATACGACGAGGAATTTGATACCATTCCAGATCTTTACCTATCCCCCACCAAGGGAATCTTGAAAGCCCATTTTGAAAACGGCGAAGTTTCCCTCATGGAAAAGTCCGACGATGTTTCCAAGGAGGACGACCATGAATAAGCTTTGCAAAAGCAGCCGGGCGCCAACAAAGACGGGCGTTACTCCGTAAAGGACACCGTCTACTTTAATGACAACGTTGGCATTGGCGATACCATTTATCAAGACAATAACTACACCGTAGATGACAACGTTTATTACAATTTTACCGGAGGGCGAAACCGCATCTGGTTATCTGTTCTTTTACAAATCAACGAGAACAACGGATATGTCCGAATGTACTGCAATGCCATGAGGGAATACGAGGAAGTCAACGTCCAGCTTTCCTCTGACGTCAAGTCAAAAAATTCCGACGGTTACGTGGTGGATTACAAGGAGTCCATTGATGTAGACGGAGTCTCTTACAACCACATCTTGATTATTGATGCATCTGACGCCAAAAAATCTTCTTGCAATTTCAACCGGCTCTATTTCGCTCGAGACGAGGGCCTTATCCGCATGGACATCAACGAAGACATCAGCCTGACGAGACAAGGTGACAAATAAGCCTTAAGCCTTTTTCGTTCTGGCCTTGGCTTCCCGCCACAATTCCTGGAGACGTTCCGGCGTCTCCTCTTTCATTTCCTTGCCTTCATCACGGGCAAGCTGCTCCACAATGCGGAAACGTTTCTCGAACTTGCTATTGGCACGCTCCAAGGCGAGAGCCGCGTTGAACCCGCAGTGGCGGGCCACGTTTACCAAGCTGAAAAGAATATCGCCGAATTCATCTTCCATACGATCAATATTCTTATTTTCTTCCGTAACCGCTTGCATTTCGGCACGAAATTCAGTAAATTCTTCCACGGCCTTATTGAACACAGGTTCAGCCTCGATCCAGTCAAAACCAACCTTGGCTGCGCGACGTTGAATTTCCTGAGCTCGGGCCAGCGTCGGCATGCTCTTGCTTACTTTGTCCATAGCGGACTTGCCCGCCATTTGTAGATTATTCTTTTCCGCAGCCTTGATACTTTCCCAGCGGCTTCGCAGTCCATTAGGATTGTTCTCATCAAGGAACTTCTCCGCATCGCCGACCTTTACGTCGCCGAACACGTGGGGATGTCGACGGATCATTTTTTCGCAGATTCCCTGGACCACGTCGTCAATGGAAAAGTCGTTGTTTTCCTTGGCAACTTGTGAATGGAACACCACCTGGAAAAGAACGTCTCCAAGTTCTTCTGCCATGTGGACCTTGTCGTTCGCCTGGGCGGCATCGATATACTCGTGGGATTCTTCGACTAGATAAGGCAACAGGGACTGATGGGTTTGCTGTCGATCCCAAGGGCAACCTTCCGGAGAACGGAGGGTGGCCATAATCTTAACCAAGTCGTCAAAGGAATATTTCATATGGCCAATTATAGAAAAGACACCCAGGACCCGTTTCAAATTCACAAAATCGCCCCTGAGGATTTTCCTTTATTGTTAAAAGAATCCAAGCTACGCCCGAAGCGGTTGTTCTACAGAGGCATTCTGCCTACTGCTGATCATATCGGCATTGCCATGGTAGGAACTAGACGTCCAAATAATAGCGCACGCGAACTTTGCAAACAGTTGGTCAATTCCTTACGAGGAACCAAAGCCGTAGTCGTATCAGGTTTAGCACAGGGCATCGACAGCTTCTGCCACGAAGCCGCCCTGGACGCCGGTTTAAAGACCATCGCAGTTATCGCGCAAGGGTTAGAGGCCCGTATTCACGGTAGTCAAGCAGAGCTCGCCCAGAGAATCGTAGAAGAAGGGGGAGCAGTCTTAACAGAATATGAAAACGACATGCCGTCGTACAAAGGAACCTTCCCCGCCCGTAATCGCATCATCAGCGGCCTCAGCAGGGCAACGGTGCTGGTACAAAGCGGGTATCCCAAGGGTGGCGCCATGATAACAGCTAGATACTGCCTCGACGAAGGCAAATTGCTCTTGGCGGTTCCAGGCAATTTCGACAGCGAGGCTGCCAGTGGTCCAAATCACTTCTTAGATGAAGGAAAGGCAAAGCCCGTCTTTCTACCAGAAAGCCTCCGCACGGTCGCAGGAATACCCATGGAGACCGAACTTGCGCCTAGCCTAAAGTCTTTAGCAGGCATGGGCTGCAACCTTTCCAGCGAGGCAGAAGCGTTGTTTAAACGGAACAATAGATTTCGCAAGACTTTTTCCGACCTCCTGAAGGAGTCTAACTTGTTGGCAGGCAATCTTTTAGCTATATTAACGGAACTAGAAATTGCAGGTCTTGTGCAAACTCAGGACAACTACCAATTCTACTTCAACGGATCGGAATAACTTGAACAAGCGTCTTTTATTCTTTGCTGTCTTAATCATCGCCACCATTCTGGCGATGTTCTCGCAGCTGTTCTTTGGAAAGAACAGCCTTAGCCAGCAAAAATTAGTTGCTCATGACATCGCCATGTATCAAGCACAAATTGATTCCTTGGAAAAACTTATTGAGGCTCGCAACCTGCAGATTGAACGTCTCAAGAACGACTCCCTCTACAAAGAAGAAATTCTACGTACTCGTTATGGCATGAGCGAAAAAGACGAAAAAGTCTTTCAACTCGTCAAGTAGCTTGAGCGCTCCGCTGTCGTTACGGAACAAATTCAAATACATTTGATTCTTCGGAAAAAATGCACTGTTCTGCGGAGACGGAGGAACAGGGTGTTTACAAGCGAAGAGTCCGACGAAGTCGGGTGTAGCCCCTTCGGGGCGGAGCCTCTGAGCGACAAGCACCCTGTCCGTAATCGCAGCAGAGCAACCATAACGCGCTTAACTCTTCGGGAACAAGGCACAGCTCTGCGGAGACGGAGGAACAGGGTGTTTACAAGCGAAGAGTCCGACGAAGTCGGGTGTAGCCCCTTCGGGGCGGAGCCTCTGAGCGACGAACACCCTGTCCGTAATCGTAGCAGAACAAAAAAACTAAGCCATCTTGCTGGCGTCGGTTCCGCTGACGTGTTCCACTTTCCCTGCAAAATAGCTGTACGCTGCAGGCACGATAAAAAGCGTCATAAACGTAGCGAAGGTGAGGCCACCCGCAATAGCGATACCCATAGCCACGCGGCTAGGCGTGCCCGTAGCAATCAAGGGCACGGCGCCCAATACGGTGGAAAGGCTCGTCATGAGAATTGGGCGGAAGCGGCGCGTCGCCGCTTGCCTAGCCGCTTCCAGCTTAGAACATCCGGTCGCAGCCGCAATCTGGTTTGCAAATTCCACAATCAAAATACCGTTCTTCGTCACCAAGGCAATCAAAAGAATCAAGGCAATCTCACTGAAGATGTTCAAGGTCTGCCCCGTCAGGAACAGGCAAGTGAGCGCACCAGCCAAAGCCAGCGGCACCGTAAAGAAAATCACCAGGGGAGCGCGGAAACTTTCGAACTGACCTGCAAGCACAAGGAAGATCAAAGCCAGCGCCAGCAAGAACACAATGTACAAGCCAGAGGAACTTTCCTCAAATTCCTTAGACGCACCACTTAAAGTCGTACTCACGTTGGGATATTCCTTCAAAAGGCCGTGGGCAATGCGGCGCATTTCTTCTACGCCGTCGCCAATCGTCTTTCCGGGAACAAGACCCGCCTGAATCGTAGCGGCACTAAAGCGGTTATAACGCGGCAGCGACGGCGACGCAGAACGTTCCACATAGTTAATGAAGTTGTCTACGCTGACAGCCTCGCCCTTGCGATTCTTCACCGTCAACAAGGACAAGTTCTGGGGCGTTGCACGATACTGATAACCAACAGCGCCCACCACATCGTACTGACGGCCATCCTTGTAGTACTCGCCGTAGCTCATATCGCTAATACTCAGCTGAATCGCCTGGGCAATGTCATTCACCGACACGCCTTCTTCATTAGCCTTGTCGCGAAGGATTTCAATATGCAGTTCCGGTTTGGTAAACTTCAGGTTGGTATTCACCACGCTGAACACAGGGCTCTTGCTGGCCTCTTCCATGAACTTGGGAACTAGAGTTCTCAACACCTCAATGGAGCCTGCCTGCAGCACAAACTGCACCGGAAGGCCACCGCGCTGGGTGCTGATACTCTGCGGTTCAAACACCATCACTCGAAGGTCCGGATATTCATTACCCAAAATCTGGATCGCGTGGGCAATTTCACTTTGAGGGCGGCGAGCGTTCTTATCGTCATTCAAGGACAAGCGAATTCTGGAGTTGCCGGCATTCCAGGCGCCAGCCTGCATTTCTTTATATTCGCCGCTATCCAAAATGTTCATGACCTCGTCCACAAAGGCATCGGCCATACGCTTGGTTCGGGTCAATGTCACGCCTTCGGGCATGTTCACGTTCACCATGACAGAACCGGAGTCCTCAGTGGGAGCCATTTCACTACTCATGTTATTGAAACAGAAATAGGCAGCAAACAAAAGGCCAGCAACAATGGGGAACAAAAGAATTCGAGCCTTCAAGAAGCCACGTAAAAGAACGGCATAAATATTGTTCAACCAATTAAAGAAAGGTTCCGTCCAAACGTAGAAACGGCTTTTCTTTTCGTGCTTCAGGAACTTGGAGCAAAGCATGGGAGAAAGGGTCAGTGCACACAACGTAGAAAGGAACACGGTTCCAATCATCACCGCCACAAACTCGCGGAACAAAAGTCCAGTGGTTCCACCCAAGGCAAGAACTGGCACAAACACGGACATAAGCACAATGGAAGTAGCAATCACCGCAAAGAAAATTTCGTTGGTGCCCGCAACAGCAGCCTGCTTGGGAGTCATTCCCTTTTCAATCTTGTCGTAGATGTTTTCCACAATCACAATGGCGTCATCCACCACAAGGCCAATGGCCAGCACCATAGCAAGAAGGGTAAGCACGTTAATACTGAAGCCGCAAAGATACAGCACAAAGAAACTGCCAATTACAGCCACAGGCACCACAACCATGGGGATAATGGTGGTTCGGCCTTCGCGCAGGAACGCAAAGATAATGGCAATCACCAAGAGAAAGGCGATGAAGATGGTTTCTACCACTTCCTTGATGGAGGCGCGAATATTAATGGAGGTATCGCGACCGTAGAGCATGTCCACACCCTCGGGAAGTTCGCGACGGATATCTTCCACACGCTTGTAGAACTCATCGGCAATATCCACATGGTTACTACCGGGCTGAGCCACCAGGGCGCAGGTCACCGTGTTCTTGCCGTTACGACGGAATCCCTTACGGGTATCCAACGGTTCGTAATGGATTGTGGCCACATCGGACACGCGAATGACAGTGCCATCGGCAGCGGTCTTCACAGCGATTCTTCCAAAGGCTTCGGGATCAGGAATTCGGCCCAGGGTACGGATAGAAAGAGTAGTTTCAATACCTTCAATAGAACCGGAAGGAAGTTCCAGGTTTCCACGCTTCAGGGCAGCACTCATTTCGCTTCCGGTAACGCCCAAGGCCTGCATACGGATGGGGTCAATCCACAAGCGTACCACAGGTTGCTTTTCACCCCAGATCATCACTTCGGAAACGCCATTGATGGTCTGCAAGCGTTCCTTCACGTGATTGCGAGCCAGTTCAGAAACTTCCATAGGATCCAGCTTGTCGCTGACCAAGCTGATCATCAAGATGGGATCAGAATCGGAGTCGCTTTTATTGACGGTGGGTTCATCCACGTCGTCGGGCAAACGGCGGCGCACACGGCTCACTCGGTCTCGAATATCGTTGGCGGCAGCTTCCAGGTCCATACCTGTTTCAAATTCCGCGCTAATGTAGGAGAAACCATCAGAACTTGTAGAAGTAAGAGCCTTGATACCAGGAGCACTATTGATGGAAGATTCCAGAATTTCAGTCACTTCCGCTTCCACCACGGCAGCGTTAGCACCTGGGTAGGATGTACGCACCTGAATCAAGGGATAGTCAACGTTGGGATATTCACGAATACCCAAGTTGCTCAAGCCAAAGGCACCAAGCAACAAGATGACCAGAGCCATCACGGTCATAAGGACCGGGCGACGAACTGAAAGGTTAGCTACACTCATAACTAATTCACTTCGTAGTCGGTGTTGTTTCGAATTTCACGAATACGAATAGCAGAGCCCTGGCGAATACTGATCAAGCCAGAAGTAATCACAGTGTCGCCTTCGTTAAGACCAGAAACCACATCCACGGCAATGGGAGTGCGAAGGCCAGTTTCTACACGGACCATCTGTGCCTTGCCATCCTTGGCCACAAATACGTAACCGCCGTCCTTATCCAAAGTCAATGCTTCGGCTGGAATAGGAATTGACTTGGTGTGGCCAGAGGAAAGTTCTACACTGACCTTGGCGTAGCTACCTGCAATCAGTTCGCCGTTGGCATTGTCCACAGCCACCATAATCTGGCGGGTACGGCTACTTTCTGAAATCGTTGCATCAAGAGCCTTTACCTTGCCTGTTCTATTGATGCCTCGTTCTTCGTCCCGAAGGTCTATGACATCGCCTACCTTAAGGTTGGAGGCATAGCGCTGGGGCAAAGCGAACTTGGCCTTCAGCTGTTTAACATCGCTAAGGGTCGCAATAGAAGTTCCTGTGGTCATCCAGGCACCAACAGAGACATTCACAAAGCCAAGTTTGCCGCTAAATGGCGCACGAACTTCGGTCTTGGCAATTTGTGCTTTAATTAATTCAATGTTTGCATCCGCAGACTTAAGGCCAGCTTCGGCAGCTTCTAGATCCGCCTGGGTGGCAGCGTTCTTTTCAACGAGACCAGCTACGCGGTCCTTTTTCTGCTTGGCCAGCTCCTGGTTGGATTGAGCCTGTTTTAACTGAGCCTTCAATTCGGAATCATCGATTTTTGCAAGGAGAGTTCCTTTCGAAACATTGGCACCATCCTTGGCATTCAAGCTCACCAAACGTCCGTTTGAAGCCGCGGTTAATTCCACACTGTTCATGGCTTCAAGAGTAGCCATAGTATGAAAACTTCTATTGGCTTCGTGAGCCTGGGCGACATAGCCTTCTACCGCAAAAGTCTTTGCACCACGACCACCTGGGCCTCCAGGACCACCCTTACCAGCTCCGCCCGGACCACCAGGTCCCTTGCCAGAAGAACCACCCTGGCTATCACCACCACAGGCAGTAAGAGACAAGGAAAGTGCAATAAACAAACCAATGAATTTTTTCATATTCATCCAAATTCAAACTATGAAGCCAACTTCACCTACCTAACCACTCCTTAGATGCGTCAGGTCCGGCTTTGGTTGCAGGGAATTTTTACCAAACACTTCCTAAAACTTCACATTCATCAGCAATCCGCTACCGTCTTCAAAGAACTGAGGAACAAATTCCATCCGTTCTGTAAATGCCTTAGAAGAGGTGGCGCGATAGATTCTGATAGAATTCAACATAGAGACTACGCGATCCAAAACAAGGGCTCCCATGGAAGCCTGGAAGATAATACGGCTCACACGGAAATGTTTCATTCGGCTCTTGTATTCTTCAATGCGTTCCGATGTTTCGGGATTGTCGCTGCTGCCCCAGTCCCACTGGATATCTGCAGCCAACTCGGAATCAATTTCCTTACCAGCACGGATCATAGCCTGGTTGTAGTCTTCATCCATGTCCGGAGAAGAATTCTGACCAAAGACTCCCCCACGACTGCGATAGTCTCCCACTACATTCAGCATGGAAACGTCCTTCTTCTTGCTAGTAAGACCTGCATGGCGCACGGCATAGCCATGGGCAGAAGTGAGATAACGTTCGCCGATAAAGTAACTGCTAATGGTGGTCACCCAAAGGGCAGCATCCGTCCACACAAAGGGGCGAACAAACTCCCTTTCACCAAGGTAGAGTTCACCCATACCGGGCAACAGAGCAGATGCCCCCAGAGCCTTCCACCAGCTCTTATCGGAATTCTTGGAAACGTTCGCATCAACAGAAACCACCACCTGGGAGAAGGCGGAAACTGCAGCGAACAAAAGAACCAAGACCAACTTCATTAGAAGCTCCAACCTGCCATAACGTTGAGTCCAAAACCATTTTCCACAAAGGAGAATCCACCGTCCAGACGCAAGTGATCGTACCAGGAAAGATCTTCCTGATACAAGGTCTTGTTGTGGGCGTTGGCGGTCAACGCGGCATCCACAGCAGAGATAATATGGTTCAAGATAAGTCCGCCAAAGAACCAAGCCTGCATATCAGCATAGCCATTGGCCTTGTTGCGTAGAGAGCGATATTCACGAAGATTTTTGGACTTACCCAAAGTTACAGTAGCAGCATCAGGGTCATTCAGGTTCAAAGCAGATGCAGGCTGCTTATCATCTACATCGTTCCAACCAAGCACAAAGGCATCAGAAGCAATCAGGGAATAGATTTCGTCGGGATTATCAAACTTCACGACATCCATTTCCTTGCCCAGGTTTACAGGATTGTTGACAAAATCGTTCTTGAAGGATTCGTCACCCTTGTAAAGATTTTCGGCATCGGGGACATAGCAACCGCGGCTCTTTGCATTTCCATAGATTGCTTCACAGAAGGATTCGCGGGATCCAAGGTAACGGGTACGGAAAATTTTTCCGAACTCACCGTTTGCACCGGCGTTGTAAAGGTCGCGCATGCCATTTTCATAGTTACCAATGGAGTAGTTCTTCTTTGCAAAGCTCTTGTATCTCTTAACCTGTTTGCCGTACTTGTGAACGGAGTAGTAATACCAACCAGTCCAAAGACCCGCTTCCAAGGCAAGATAAACTCCCCCACGAATATTATTAAATGTAGAGCCTCCAATGTAGAGTTGACCGCTACCCGGAATCACCAAGGACATGAACAAAGCCTTACGGGGATCTTTGTACTTGCCCTTGATTTCATCCATACCATTCACCTTGGAAACCTTTACCGGGCCAAGAAGATCGCGGCGGCTCATGGAACTGGACGAGGGAACGGCGGAAGCATCGCTGCTTGAAGAGGCTGCAGCAACCTGAGCGCTGTCAGCGGATTCCGACGAAGACGAGGAAATCACAGGCATAGCCATTTCCTGTTCGCTGAAGAGAGAATCCTGAGCTCTCATGATGGAATCTTCTACGGCAAGGGTAGAGTCTTCGGGAATAGCCTCACGGCGGGCTTCTTCGGCAGCCTGGGCAGCTTCAATAGAACGACGGATGGCAGCTTCCTTTTCGGCATAGGCTGCAGCGGCCTGGGCGGCATACTGTTCTTCTTCGGTCATGGAACTGGAGCTTACGGCTACAGAACTGGAACTTACCGCCACGGAACTGCTGGAAGCCACTGGTGCCTTGGGCTGAGCCTGAACGGAGGAACTGGCAGGAACTACAGAGGAGCTAGATTCAGCCTCCTGAGCTGCGGTTTCCGCTTCAAATTCTGCAAAAAGATCTCGGGGTTGGGCAAAACCCTGAGCAACAAAAAATCCGGCCACGCAGGCCACAAAAGAAGAAATAGCAAACTTGCGCATACACATATAAAATAGCAAATTGCACAAAAAAGAACCGCCCCCAACTTGCGTTGAGGGCGATTCCAAAGTTATCAGTGATAACAGATTCAGCTTTATCCGAAGATTATGCCTTTTCTGCAACCACCCAAACCTTAACCTGAGCTTCAACGTCGCTGAAGACCTTGATGGTCACAGTGTAAACGCCGAGCTGCTTGATGGGTTCAGCCAGGTCAACCTGAGCGCGTGCGATCTTAACGCCCTGCTTGGTGATAGCATCGGCGATATCGGAAGCGGAGACAGAACCGTAAAGACGTTCGCCTTCCACAACGCGGCGTTCCAGGTTAACAGAAATCTGAGAAAGCTTTGCAGCAACGTCGCCAGCAGCAGCCAATTCCTTCTGGAATGCAGCTTCTACAGCAGCGCGGTTGTTCTTGATTTCTTCGATAGCTTCCTTAGTTGCACGAACAGCGAGCTTACGCGGGAAGAGGTAGTTATTTGCATAACCGTTCTTAACCTTCACAACGTCGAGCATCTTGCCGAGGTGAGGGACATTGGCCTTAAGAATAATTTCCATAGTCTAGTTCCTCCAATTAGCGAATGCTGTCCGAAACGAACGGGAGAATAGCCATCTGACGAGCACGCTTGATAGCTTCGTTCAGCATACGCTGATACTTAGCGGAGGTGCCAGAGATGCGGCGGGGAATGATCTTGCCACGTTCAGAGATGAAGCGACGGAGGAGCTTTTCGTCCTTGTAGTCGATGAACTGAACGTTATTTTCGGTGAAATAGCAAGTCTTCTTGCGACGGATGCGGCTTGCCTGCTTCTTATCTTCAAAAGCCATGATTAAGCCTCCCCTTCTTCTTCGGCGTCAACCGGAACGATTTCTTCGGTGGACTGAGCCATGTCTGCATTGTAAATGATTTCAGTCATCGGATAATCAGCGAGGGTCATCCAACGGAGAACATTTTCATTGAGCTTGAGAGCTGCTTCCATAGCGGCAACAGTTGCAACTTCTGCCTTGTAGTAGAAGATTACATAGTAGCCGTGCTGGCGCTTGTTGATAGTATAAGCGAGCTTGCGCTTGCCCCAATCGTCACGACGAACAATTTCGCCGCCCTTAGTGATGTTAGCGGCGATGGTTTCGACTTCAGCCTTGATAGCGTCGTCGGAAATCATAGCGTCGATGATCACCATAGTTTCGTACTGTCTCATAATGAGATCCCTTTGGTCTTTCGCCCAGGTTACCACCATTGGCCCCGGGAGGGTTCCGATAAAAATCGGTGGCTCAAATATAGAAAAGGAATATTTTTTGTCAAACCTGGGGGGCTAGTCCCCGGTTAAATACCCACCTGGATGCCCAAAAAATTGTGCATTGCCCAGGCTCCAGCCCCTCGATTGAAGATTTTCTGGACGCCCATTTCGGCGGAAACCCACACGGAGCGGAGGTTTTTCTTGGCCCAAGGCCAAACTTCACGGACATTCAAGCCCAAACCAGGGTTAAAGGTCAGGAGCGCGGACTTGGAGAAGTTGTATTCCATGGTCACGCTACCGGAAAGGCCGATAAACTGGGAGAAATTCCAACCGAAGCCAAGGCTGGCGCCCAAGGAGAAACCATCCAGGGAAAAAAGCTTTTCACAATAGCTTTCCACACCAGGTAGGGAGTCTAGGTCTATATCGCCATCTTTGGAGCTTGCCTGATCTCGACGCTTCTGAACCTGCTCACGAAATTCCGAGATGCTTGTGGTTTCAAAGCCAAACACCGGAGCCGCATAGATAGCCAAATCCTTGCCAGCCTTATGAAACCTGGGTTGAATACGATAACGTTGATACATGAGCATGGCGCCATCATCTACGTCGCCCCCGAGGAAGCGCACATCGATTTCGGCACTGACCCAATCGGCATAGAAGTATTCCACCTGAGCCTGCCAGATGCCCATGCAATCGCATTCTTCCGTAGGGTTATAGATTCCCACACCGATACCTACGGACAGACCTTCACCAATGTAAGCCGTTTGCCCTGGCAATAGAATGTTTTTCTGGTTTACCGGAATGGGATACTTTTCAGCGGCGGTAAGGGGTGCTTTTTCAGCAGCGGCGTCTGCGGTCACAGTATCGGCAACTTGTGCAGCGGAGGAATCCGTAACCTTCAAGGAATCGGCGACCTTCGAGGAATCGGCCCATTCGACGTATTCACCGAGAGGGGCCAGGGAATCATTGACCAAACCAATGTTTTCCATTACTGTAGTCTCTGGGTCATCGTCATCATCCGGCATTTCGCATATAACATACGCGGAGTTCGGCCAATTGGAATTACCGTCCGGATTATTTGCTGTGTCCGAAGTTTGTGCGGAGTCAACCGATTGCTGGAGCGAATCAGCTGCTTGCTGAACAGAACTATCCTGCTGCAGGTTAGAGCTGTCTGTTTGCAGGTTAGAACCGTCTGTTTGCAGGTTAGAACCGTCCGCCGCTTCAGCAGCGAAGGCTCCCATGGCAAGCAAAAGTACAAACAGGATCGGCTTCATTTCTGAATTAATTATAATAAATCCATTTACTTACGGGTCGCAGCCTCGGCAGCTTTTCGAACCATCGGGGCGTATTTTCCCGAGGGGTCCACCGTTTCCAGCAAATCAATCTGTAGATTTTCGATTGCAACGGCGTCTTGTACCTCGTTGAACCGGGCGTCATAGAAGAGCAAGGCACGCCCCTGTCCGCGGTTAAAATCTTCGAAGATCAGTTGGGACGAAAAATGTTCATGATAAAAACTCGTCATGTATACAGGTTTAAAGGCCGCAGACGCCTGATTCAGCTTTTGGATCAAATCCCTCTGTTTTTTGGTCAGGGGCTGCCACTGGCAGGAATCTGGATGAACCTCCGGGAAGTAACCGAACTTGTAGCCAATGGAATCTTTCTTGACGAAGAATCTCACCTCCACATTGCCGCTCTCTATATGGAACTCGGTGTGAATTTCATAATCAATATGAAATTTATTTTCTGAAGGTTCCAAATTAAAATGGCTGACCACGCCCCAACAATCAATAACGCGTTCTCCAAAGTAAAGGGCGTTCCCGACAAAAGATACTGCAAACAAGGCGGGAACCGTAAGCCAGTGGATCCAGTTCCTAGGTTGCAGATGCAACCCCCAAAAGGCGCACCCTACGAAAAGCCCCAACAGCAAAAGACCATAAAGGAGGCAGGTGCTGGAAGCGCTTTCTGACCAGAGAATTCTAAAGCCTTCTTGAGCCAAGCCGCTCAAGAAGTAAATCAGCAAGGCACTCCAAAGAACAACCCACAAAGGCTTGGGGAAAACGTTCTTGAACAGTACTGCAAACACCAGAGAAAGCAGGCAAGGAAGAAAAACATCCTTCAGGGACTCCGTCAAAAACCAGCCCGGATCCGAGAGCACGCTTTCAAGAAGAGTGGAAAGATAATTGGAGAGACTTGATTGGATCATTACTTAGAATAAATTATAAAAAAGCCCTCGGCGACGTGCCGAGGACTTATGCAAAAGAACGTTCATGGATCCTTCGACTCAGCGCAAAGCGCTTCGCTCAAGATAACATGCGGAAGGAAGATTCTCGAGGCGAACGGTCTAGTAGGTTCCGAGAAGGCTACGGACCTTGTCCATCATTGCCTTGGACTTAACGCGGGCCTTTTCCTTACCATAGGCGAGAATCTTGTCGATTTCTTCGGTGTGGGCCAGAAGGTCGAAGTACTTTTCGCGGGCGGCGCCCAGATGTTCTTCGAGGACGTTCTGCAGTTCCTGCTTGGCGTGGCCCCAGCCCATGCCACCTGCGCGGTAGCGGGCAGCCAAAGCTTCGGTCTGTTCCGGAGTGGCGAACAGTTTGTACAGCTTGAACACGTTGCAGGTATCCGGATCCTTAGGTTCTTCGATGCCCTGGGAGTTGGTTACGATCTTGCCCAGGCGCTTCTTGAGGGCCTTGGAATCTAAGAAGATGTCGATGTAGTTGTCGTAAGACTTGCTCATCTTGCGGCCATCAAGACCTGGAATCACGCCGGTGGATTCCTGGAAAACCGGTTCAGGAACGGTGAACACATCCTGGCCAAAATGCTTGTTGAACTTGATGGCGATATCGCGGGCAAATTCCACGTGCTGCTTCTGGTCCTTACCGACGGGAACGATGTCGGCATTGAACATGAGAATGTCAGCATCCATCAAGCAAGGATAGCAGTAGAGGCCCATGTTCACGTTGGCGTCAACGTCTTCGCCGGCGGCTTCGTTCTTTGCCACCTTGTCCTTGTAGGCGTGGGCGCGGTTCATGAAGCCCTTCGGAGTAAAGCAGCTGAGAGCCCAGCTCAGTTCAAAGATTTCGGGAATGTCGCTCTGCTTGTAGAACAGGGTTTCTTCCGGATTCAGGCCCAGGGCAAGCCAGGTGGCTGCGACCTTGTAGATGTTGTCGCGCATTTCTGCACCGTTCTGCACGGTGGTCAGGGCGTGATAGTCTGCAATAAAATAAACTGCATCGTAGGTCTTGGTGAGTTCGAGGGCCGGGCGGATAGCGCCCACATAGTTGCCGAGGTGCGGAGTGCCCGTCGGCTTGATACCGGTAAGAGAAATCTTTTTCATGTGCGCAAATTTAATAAAAAACAACAAAACACTTTGCCTATAGAAAACCTTACCCATAAAAAAGACTATCTTTAAACCCAATGATTCAAGATGAAAAGTACATATTGGTAGATAGCGAGGAGTCTCTGGCAGGTCTTTTACAAGATCTGGAAAATTTCGATATGGCAGCGGTTGACACCGAGGCCGATTCCATGTACCACTATGCAGCTCGTCTGTGCCTAATCCAGATTACCATCGGCGACCACCATTATATCGTGGATCCCCTTTGCGAAGTGGACCTTCAGCCCCTTTTCAAGGCCCGCGCCATGCAGACCCTGATTTTCCACGGCGCCGACTACGATCTTAGACTTTTATGGCAGACCTACGGTTTTGCCCCCAAGCACATTTTTGACACCATGCTTGCCGCCAAGATTCTGGGAGAACCCCACCTTGGCCTTGCAGACCTGGTCCGCGAATACTTTGGCGACGAACTGAAGAAGGAAAACCAGAGGGCCGACTGGACCACACGTCCCCTTCCCCTGGAAATGTGCGAATACGCCATCCACGACACCTTCTACCTCCACGAACTTTGCGCAATTCTTGCAGAAAAGCTCCAGGCAGCAGGCCGCATGAGCTGGCTTACGGAACAGTGCGATGCCCTGATCGAACATGCCAAGAACCCGGCACCGCCGAAAAAGGACCCCTGGCGCATTACCGGCTGCAACGTTTTCAGCCCCTGTTCCCTGAACATTTTGAAGTACCTGTGGGAATGGCGCGAAAAGCAGGCCGAAGAACTGGACCGTCCGCCATACAAGGTTATGCCTTCTGAGCTGATGCTCGCTATCGTGCGTCACGCCCAGCAGACCTACCCCGAAGTGCTTTTGGACCATCTGCCCAAGCTGCCCCGCAACTTCAAGGAAGAACGACTGGATTCCTTTGTACAGATGTTGCAAGCCGCCATGGCTGTTCCTGAAAGCGACTGGCCCGCCCGTTTGCCCAAGGCACCTCCCCCACCCATCGTGCCCAACTCCGACTTGCTGTCGGTACTTAAGCTGTGGCGCGACGAAAAGGCCGTGACCCTGAACATCGATGCAGCCCTCCTGGCCAACAAGGCCCAGCTCATTTGGCTTGCCGCCCCCGGAACCATGCCCTGGGAAACCCGCTACGAGGAAGCCAAGCTGCAGAACTGGCAGCGTAACATCTGGAACGAAATCTTACAAGAAAACCTGCCCAAAGCAAAGCGCGTAGGCGATCCGGACTAATGGAATACATCTTACCTATTATCCTTCTGTTTGTCGTTCTGGCTTCCAGACCGTTTTATGACAAGCTCTTCAAAAGGTCCGAAGAAGGCGAAGAGCTGATCAAGAATCCCTGGTTTGAGATCCACGCCATACCTGGCTACACAGCCTCCAGGCAGATTGCCGCCTTCTACCCTTTGAAGGGTGAGCCAAACATTATGCCCATTCTGGAGCAGCTTTGCGAAGAAGGCCGCCTGCTTTTGCCCCGCGTGACTGGCGAAACCACCATGGAGTTCTACCCCATCAAGAGCCTGCGCAAGGACCTGGTGAAGGGAAACTTCGGTATCATGGAACCTCGCGAAGGTCTGGAACCATTCCAGGGCGAGATCAAGGTCTTTTTGGTGCCCGGCACAAAGTTCAACCTGACCGGCGAACGCCAGGGACACGGCAAGGGTTATTACGATAGATTTTTGGCAAAGTATCCTGAAGCCTACAAGGCAGGCATTGCCGCCCCGAAACAGATCAGCAAGGAACCTCTGGTGCAAAAGGAAACCGACATCAAGATGGACCAGATCATTGTTTGCAGGGCTAAGGCTTAAAGAGAGGAATCATTATGGCATTTGACAACAACAAGTTTGGTGGCGAACGTCGCAACTTCGGTCGCGGCCCTCGTCAAAACTACAGAGTCCGCGAAGACAACGAATTCAGATCGTCCCGTCCGGCAGGCGACCGCTCCCGCGATTTTGGCGACCGCACCCGTGAATTCGACCGTCGTGATGGTTTCCGCCCGAAGCCCCGCTTTGAGGAACGTCCCCAGGACACTGCCCGCGCCTATGAAGACGGCGTGGTCCCCGCAGTAGGTGACGCAGACGCCGCCCCTCAGGTAGCCGTAGGCGGCATCAAGGAGGTGACCGAACTTCTGACCAAGAGCCCCATGCAGGTTCACCGCGTGCTGTTCATGCACCAGTCCGGAAACCCCAAGCTCTACGAACTGCAGAAGTTGGCAAAGCGCGCCCACGTTCACGTACAGCAGGTGGACTCCAAAATCTTGAACAGCTACGCCACTCCCAACCACGGTGTGGTGGCCCTCATGAACGAAAAGGAACTGCTGGTTTGGGAAGACATCCGCGAGGAATTCTTTACCGCCAAGGAAAAGGGCGAACGCAAGCTGATCGCTGTAGCAACCAATATCGAGGACCCCCGCAACCTGGGCGCCTGCATCCGTAGTAGCCTTGCACTGGGCGTCGACATTTTGCTGTTGCCAGCCAAGGGCATGTGCGGCATTACCCCGAGCGTTGCACGCACTTCTGCCGGCGCTCTCGAAAAGATGCGCATCTGCCGCCCCAACAATCTTGAAGCTGCCGTTGGCGAACTGAAGATGGCCGGTTACCAGATCCTGGGTCTGGACGCAGACACCGAAACTAACCTTGCCGGTTTTGAATTCAGCGACCAGGCTGTCATCGCCGTCGGTGGCGAAGACGTTGGCCTCCCGCCCTTCATCAAGAAGCAGTGCGACGCCGTGCTTCGCATCCCCATGATGCCGGAGGCCCACTCCTACAATGCTTCTGTGGCATTGTCCCTGGGCCTCTACGAATACGCCCGCTTGAGAATCAAATAATTACAAGCCGAGAGTCGCAAAATCAAACTTGTTTGATTTTATGACCGAGGCGCAGTATTATAGATCGCGCGGCGATCAAATAATTACAAGCCAAGAGCCGCAGGCATGCTTGCCTATGACCGAGGCGCGGTATTATTGGTTGCAATCAAATAGACGCGGTATTATAATCGCGTAAAAAAAAGAACGGTTTGAACGCCGTTCTTTTTTTGCCTTTTTGTTTTTCGCTTAATTAAAAAGGTCCGGATTCTCAGCCATTTCATCCAGCTGGATCTGGTGAAGAACCACCTTGCCTTGAGTCAGGCTTTCCTGCACGTCGATAATCCTCTGGTTCAGCGAACCGCGGAACTTCACCTGCATGCAGCGCTTGGCCATAACGAAGGGGCCGTCGATCAGGATATCCGCAAAACTCAGCAGCTCCAGCATCTCCGGCTTTTCATCCTTCAGGGCCATAAGGCGTTCAAAGGTGAATCCCGTAAAGATGACCAGATTCATTCCCCTTTCTTTGATCTCGCGAGCCAAGGGAACAAGTGCCGCCGCCTGGAACATTGGGTCGCCACCGCTAAGGGTAACACCATCCAGCAGCGGGTTTTCTTCGATCATTTCCAGGAGAGAGGAAAGCTTTACAAAGTGACCGCCCTCGAAGTCATGGGTCTGCGGATTGTGGCAACCGGGACAATGATGGGAACAGCCCTGCGTAAAAATGGTGAATCGAATTCCGGGACCATCAACAAATGATTCCGCCTCAACTCCCGCAATACGCAGGCGTCCTGTTTCCAGATCCTCCGGCATAGGGAATTAGTTTTCCCCGTAGGAATGCTTGGTGCGGTCATTCACTTCAGCAAGCTTTGCGTTGTTGAAGCGATCGATTGTACCAACCAGGTAGCCGGTAATGCGGCGGATACGTTCAAAGCCAATGCCTTCACCGTACTGAGACTTTTCTTTATCAGACATTTTAGATTCTCCTTAACAGATTTTTAAAATTTTCTCCTAACCTGTTAATTTATCCTTAGCGGATACCGAGGAATGCAGGCATTCCCGGGAATTTCTTGCGAAGTTCCTCGATCTTCTGAGGATCGATGGAGTGACCTTCGCGACGGCCGCAACGGGGGCAGACGTCATTGATAACACCAACGTAACCGCAAACCGGGTCACGGTCCACCGGATGGTTGATAGAACCATAACCGATGCCAGACTTGGCCATGTAGCGAACGATCTTTTCGAAGGCGTCCAAGTTCTGGGTCGGGTCGCCATCCATTTCGATGTAGCTAATATGACCGGCGTTGGTCAGTGCATGATACGGAGCTTCCAATTCAATCTTCTTGAAGGCGCTGATCTTGTAGTAGACAGGCACATGGAAGGAGTTGGTGTAGTAGTCACGATCGGTAACGCCCGGGATGATACCAAACTTCTTCTTGTCCATGCGGAGGAAGCGGCCAGAAAGGCCTTCTGCCGGAGTTGCGAACAGGGAGAAGTTCAAGTTCAAACGCTTGGATTCGTTATCGCAGAAATCGCGCATGTGCTGCAGGATTTCCTGACCCAACTTGTGGGAAGCTTCGGATTCGCCGTGGTGCTTGCCGGTGAGGGCAACCAGGGTTTCGGCAAGGCCGATGAAACCGATGGAAAGGGTACCGTCCTTAAGGACTTCGCGGACTTCGTCATTCCAGCCAAGCTTTTCGGAACCAATCCAAATGCCCTGACCCATGAGGAAGGGGAAGTTCTTGACGCGCTTACGGCTCTGGACTTCCAAGCGTTCCAGCAGCTGGTCACGTACCAGGGCCAGCATGCGGTCCAGTTCCTTGTAGAACAAGTCGATGGACTTCATCTTCAAGGCAATACGGGGCAGGTTGATGGAAGTAAAGCTCAGGTTGCCACGGCCGAAAGTAATTTCGTTTTCCGGATTGTAAGTGTTGCCGATAACGCGGGTACGGCAACCCATGTATGCAATTTCAGTTTCAGGGCGACCCGGCTTATAGTAAGCAGCATTGTAGGGAGCATCCATGAAGCTGAAGTTGGGGAACAGACGCTTTGCGGAAACACGGCAAGCCAACTTGAACAAGTCGTAGTTGGGATCGCCCGGATTGAGGCTTACGCCATCCTTTACGCGGAAAATCTGGATCGGGAAGATTGCGGTTTCGCCACCACCCAAGCCTTCTTCGGTAGTGAGAAGCAAGTTCTTCATGACCATGCGGGCTTCGGGTTCGGTGCACATACCATAGTTGATGCTGGAGAACGGAGTCTGGGCACCGGCGCGGCTGTGCATGGAGTTCAGGTTGTGAACGAAAGCTTCCATAGCCTGGAAGGTAGCCTTGTCGGTTTCTTCGTAAGCCTGCTTTTCAGCAAACTTCTGAGCACCCATGACCACTTCAACGCTGAAGGTCTTGGAAAGTTCGCGGGCTTCGGTCTGAACAAACTTTTCGTTAGGAACGAGAGTTGCCACCATGCCCATTTCAGCCATTTCTTCGTGGAGCTTCTTGACGATGGGGCGAAGTTCTTCTTCTTCCTTGCCGGTCAAAAGAATCAGGGCCTTAACCATGTTGTTCAGGTAAGCCTTGCGGTAGGTGATGCGAACACCATCGGCCATGGCGTAGTCAAAGTTAGGAACAGCCTGACCACCATGCTGATCGTTCTGGTTAGACTGGATAGCAATAGCGGCGAGAGCTGCATAGCTACGGATGTCCTTAGGTTCACGAAGGTGGCCATGACCAGTGTTAAAGCCGTTCTTGAAAAGCTTGATCAAGTCGATCTGGCAGCAGGTCATGGTGAGGGCGTAGAAGTCCAAGTCATGAATGTGGATGTCGCCTTCAGAATGAGCGCGGCTGTGTTCCGGCTTCAGCATCATCATGGTGTAGAAATGCTTTGCGGATTCGGAACCGTACTTGAGCATGGTACCCATGGCGGTATCGCCATCGATATTTGCGTTTTCGCGCTTCAGGTCAGATTCCTTGGCGGAACTGAAGGTAATGTCGCGAAGGGTGTGCATGAGGCGGGTATTCACTTCACGAACACGGGTACGTTCTGCACGATACAGGATGTAGCTCTTGGCGGTGTCGCCGTAGCCAGCTTCGGTAAGAGCCTTTTCAACAGCATCCTGAATGTCTTCAATTTCCGGCTTGGTCTTGCCTTCTGCTTCGAGGCGACCTACAGCGTAAGCGGCAACCTTAAGGGCGGTGCTGCTAAGCACATCTTCGCCGCCGAGGAGGTCAAGCTGGGTTTGGGAGGCTTTAATTTGTTCTTCAAGTTCTCCGGAGGCACGGAAAGCCTTGACAATGGCATCAGCAATCTTTTCGATGTTGAACGGCATCTCTCTGCCGTCGCGCTTCTTAACAGTAAAGATCATCACCAATCCTGAGTTTTTTGTTCGCCAGCCGCTAAAAAATCCAACTTTTTACCGAAACTGGCGTTTTTTGTTGTTTTTCTCAATTCCACTATATCTTGTGTCCTCCAAACCTTCACAACCACAAGATATGGTCTACAAGATAATAAAAACAACTAAAAAATAGGGGTCATTTTGATAAAAAAATCAAAAAAAATTTACGGATTTACATTGATTTACAAAACTTATCAACATCTTACAATTAGCTTTCAAAAAGTGTGATTTTCATCACTTTTCCTCAATTTTTCGTAAGTCTATAAATATTAAAGACTTACACAAAAGAAGGTCATTTTCGATCCGTTACACTTATCAACATACAAAAAAGGGACCCTTTTTCGGCCCCTCGGTTGACAAGTTTGTATTACAATGTTTTACTTTAGTTCTACTTGAAGGCGGACATTGGCGCTGATTTCAACAGAGTCCGCAATGGCCCCCACATCGGCCATCACATCCACACTATTCATGGCAAGAGCGAAGTTTTTACCGCGGGCTCTACCACTCATGGCGTAAACTCCTTCGCCTTCGCTTCCTATGTAAAGAATGTTTCCAAGAGTCTTACCAGCACCGGCTGCATAATGAGCCGCTTTTTCTAAGCCATCCTTTACGGCAGCTTCGATAATGATTCCTTGGAGAGAATCCTGGTTCTTAACAGACACGCTAGTCGGATTAATTTCAACATCATCTTCAGAGGACAGCAGCTGAGAAAGCATCGCCGCGTCTTGGCGCGAATCCATTTTCACCAAGAAGTTCTGGGTGCCCACATAACCAACCAAAGTGCGGGTTCCCTTATCGTAAGCCCATTCCTTCGTCAGGGAAACGCTGTTCTGTTCGATGTTAGATTCATCAATATCCAAAGACTTCACCAAGGCAGTAATTTTATCGCGACGTTCGTGGAGTCGCTTATAAAGATTGCTCTTGTTTGCATCACGCAGTTCCACAGAAAAGTTGGATACAAATTCATTAGCTTCAAACTTTTGAGACTTATGACCAGTAAGTTCCACCTTGGGAACAACAGTTTCGCCCGCAGCAGGAACAACTGCAGCAGACTTATTGCAGCAATCACAAGCGGTCAAAGATACGGCCGCGGCAATCATTGAAATCAAAGCAAGTTTACGGTTCATAAATCAATCCTCATCCAATCAAAAGACCCGAACTTTTAGGTTTTAGAACTTCACTTCCATAACCTAGTTATTTTCTGTCTTGAAAACAATGTTTGCAATCACATTTAGCAAACAAGCAACCACAATTGTGGTGGTCATGCTGATCAAGGGCATCCAAGGCCAGCTAAAGATTCCACCAAGCACCGCAGGTACGCCGAAAGCGGGAATTCCCTGAACCAAGATCAAGCTCCCCATACCGCAAAGGACTGCCACAATAACACACCAACTGCGAAGCTTTTTCGCAGGGTCAGTACCGAAGATCTTATCGGCAAAGAACGCCAACAAGAACATGGCAAGGAGCGGACCAGTAAAGAGGCCCGTAAAGAACACCGCGTTCTTCAAAAGGCTTCCCTGCTGGGTTGCGGCAAACAAGGCGCCAAATACGCCAAGGACACCCCACAGAACAGTCCACAACTTGGCGCGTTTCAAGCCGCCCAAGCCTTCATTTTCTTTCCAGCCAAAGAAATCTCTTTCAGAAGTATTGCTCAAGGAATTGATGGCACCAGAAAGAGAGCTCATGGCGGCAGCGCAAATTGCAGCGACAATTAAACCAGTCACACCTTGAGGCAAACCATTGACGATGAAGTACGGAAACACATCGTTCTGGCCAAGACCAGCCGGAAGAGGTGCGGCCTTAGCCATCTGGTAATACACGTAAAGAGCTGCGCCCACCCAGTAGAAGAGAATAGAAACCACGACGCCCAGCACCATAGAAAGCACGCTGGATCGGTTAGCTGCCTTCACGTCCTTGCAGCTGAGATAGCGCTGTACAAACTGCTGGTCGCAACCACGAATTGCAATTTCAAGAATAGCGTAGGCAAAGCCTGCAGAAATCAGGGTTCGGGCATTGGAAATATCAAGGCTTCCGTCAAACCATTTGGTCTTACCGGCCTCTCCAGCCATGCGGGCCATTTCACCCAAGCCGCCTACAGAACTGGAAATAATCAAAAGCACCAAAGCGCCACCACCAAAGAACACAATGAACTGCATAACGTCAGTCCAGATTACCGCCTTGATACCTCCAAACCAGGTATAGAAAATGGCAACCGCAGCAGAGACAATAATGGCAACCTTAAGGTCGATATGTAAAATTTGAGCAAGCACCAAGGACGGTGCATACAGCAAGATACCAGTACGAAGCAGCAAGTGCATGCAATAAAAAACCGCAGCCAAGCGACGAGTGGATTTTCCAAAGCGAACCTCAAAAAGTTCATAAGCACTGCTGATACCGGAATTCTGGAAACGGGGAATAAAGACCTTTCCCACTACAAAAATGCTGATGAAAGCGCCAATCTGGAACATGAGAAAAGTCATGTTGTCGCCATACACATCAGCAGGCGCCCCCAGAAATGTGGTTGCACTGACTGAGGTTGCAATCAGGCTAATACCCACCGCAATCCAAGGCATAGAACCACCGCCCAACATGTATTCCTTCAGATTCTTGTTCCCGCGAGAGACCCACAGTCCAATAAAGAGCGATACCAGCAGGTAGCCAACAAGCACAAGCCAATCAACAGCAGTAAACATAGACACCTATAAAAAGCAAGAAGCCCAGGACATTTCGTCTGGGCTCCTATAAGTTAAACAAGGTTAGGTTGCAGGAGCCGCAACGTCTGGAGATTCTTCCTCAAAACGAATCACCTGATTTCGTCCACCTTCCTTAGCACGATAGAGGGCCTGGTCCGCATTGTTCACAGCCTTCTTCATGTCGTGGAATTCCGGAGTTACCAGGAAGGCGCCGATGCTGACGGTAACGCGAAGAGGATCAGCCTGCTTTACGTCAAAGACCAGCTTTTGTACCGCCTTACGGATACGTTCTGCGGTTTCAATCATGCCTTCTGCCGTAGTTTCTACAAGGCCAACCACAAATTCTTCACCACCATAGCGGGCAACAATATCAATATCCTTACGGATTTCACCACTGATGGTATCGGCAATACCCTTGATGACAACATCGCCAATGGGATGGCCATAGGTATCGTTCACTCGCTTGAAGTGGTCAATGTCCATCATGAGCACACCGATGTTATACTTCTTGCGGTCGGCTCGTATCTTTTCAGTACGCAAACTTTCGTGAAGAGTACGATGGTTAATAAGACCGGTAAGACCATCACGCATGGCAAGGTCACGGCCATGTTCAAACTTGCGGGCACGATCGTAGGCAAACCCAGCCACGCCAGCAAAGGCCTTCAGCAATTCCTTTTCGTGATCGGTATACGGATGTGAACTTCCATTTTCAAGACAGATTGCAATATCCGCCTCAGTGGAATCCGGTTCGGTCGCAATAGGCATAACAAACAACTGACGCAGATTCAAGTTACGTTTTTCGTTATCATTCAAACGAGGCACGTAATCGTTGAAACCCGAAGAGAAGCTTCGTTCCACGGGGCGGTTACGCATCAAGGCCAGAACAAAAATGCCCTTATCGGAAAGAGTGAATCTCTTCTCGGCAAATTGGTCGGCATCGATACCGTCGCAGAATACCACACGGCCAGAGCCTTCCTTCACCTTGTTCATGGCGAGAATCGTCAGGCGGTCATAGGCCACGTTATCCTTGACGTAGTTGATAATCTGCTTGTAAATATCCTTCACAGTCATAGTCTGGAAGAACTTACGCTGATAGTTGTAAAGACCGCTGTACTGCTGCAAGGCAATATGCTTCTGGGCAGAGATAAAGCCCTTGCAATCCAGCATACTGATGCTCTGGGAAATGTAATTCAGAGCCTGGGCAGTCAAATCGTTAAAGGCATTGGGATAGACTGAGTCCATGACCAAGGCGCCAATGCGAGCACCATTATAATTCAAAATAGGTACAGCCACCACAGACTTGATGGGTGTGGAATCGGCGTAGTACATAAGGCTCTTGTTGTTCATCAGGTCGCCTTCCAAAAGTCGAGGCACATTGGGACGGAACAACTTGCTGAGCAATCCTGTATTTTCGGAAATACGAACACAAGGATTTACGGAAAGTTCCTTGTCATTAACGAAATTGCGAACACCCCAGTCCCTAGGATTATCCAACTGTGTAAAAGCGATTACCGTATTCACATTGGGAATAGAGGACTTCAGGGCACGCATCATGTTCATCATGCCCTTGTTGATATCCGCATTGGCACGAGCCCAAATCTGGCTCACCTTAAGAGCAGCCTCAGGTTCATTCACCATGCCGTTTTCGTTCTGGAATTCGGTACGCAGATCCGGAGCCACAATGGGATTGGTGTTGGTCGTTCGGTTCTTAAAAGAAATCACCGGCAAGGGAGAGGTGGGCTGCTGGCTATTGGGACCAGCCAAGCGGGGACGATTCAACCACCCCAGGACAAAAGCCACAATGGCAAAGGGGATCAGGAACAACAGCATTCCACCCTGGAACGCAAGACCTAGCAAAAGGCCAGACACAACAAACAAAATTTCCGATACTGTCATAAAACCCATCGACCTATCTACAACCTGAATGAACGATACAGCATTACAGATGCCACGCCGCCATAAATAAAATGACTTATCCAAGCAGCCCAAAATGGAGATAACGCTCCATTTTCACCCATTTTCAATCCGATACGTTCAAGGATATAATAGCTAAAAACAATAAGCAGGCCAACCCCGAACTTCTGAGAAAGCCCCCCAGAACGGCTATAACGATGGCAAAGGGCTGCTCCAATCAAAAGAACGATTAAGTTCATCCAGTGTGCGGACTGTTTAAAGTGCAGGGCGGTTTCCATAGTGCGGGTATCTTCACCGGAGCGTTTCAAGACTTCGATACGTTGACGCACCATCTTGGAATCCATTTCGTCGGAAACCTGACGTTCGTTGACCAAGTCGTCGGGATGGGTCGACACCTTTTCGCAAGCCAGCTCACGATTTAGCTTATGAACCTTTACAGTTCCATCCTGGAGAAATTCACGGCGGAAACCGCGTTCGAACTGCCAGCACCCTGTATTGGTACTATCGCCGTTATCCACCCAACGGACCAGTTTGGCATCAAAACGTTCCTTAAGACGCCCCTGTTCACGCAAAAGCAAAACGACATCACGACCAATTTTACTTTTGCCCGAATAATATCTAAAGAACCAACTCGCCTTTTCACTATCGATAAAGGTAAAGTCCTGACGTTCCTTAACGCGAGGGTTCTTCTTTTTCTGGGCATTGGTTTCCATAATTTCCAAGCGTTTGTGGTTGGCATCAGGCAACCAGAGTTCACTCATCTCATAGGACGCCACGGAAACAAGTACACCAAAAACAAATATTGGCATCAAGGTCTTTAGGGGACTCTGGCCTGAACTCTGCATAGCAGACATTTCCAAGTGTCGAGCCATATTGCCCACAGACGCGAGAACCCCGATAAACAAAGCAACCGGAGTAATTAGATAAATCATATAGGGCAAGTAGCAAACATAGTAGTCCACAGCATCTTTAACATCACGGGCCAGCCAAGTCTTAATATTGCCCACAAAGTCGATAACCACGAACATAAAGATCGCGCCAAGCAACACAATGAGGAACATCTTCAGAAAGTTCCAAATCAGATATCGGGTAAACTTCATCCGAACCTCTTGGTAAGTCGCTTGAATACACGGCCAAAGAAGCCCTTGATTGCGCGAATTCCTCTAAAGAACTTGGAGTCTCCGGAGAATCTATCTCGGACCATGGCTATGGTTATGAATATTCCAAATACGCCGATGATGATATTAGATGCCCACATGGCAAGGATAGGATTCAGCAGCAATCGGTCAGCCAGGTTCTCACCGCCAATGAGGCAGATCCAATAAATCACAAAGAACGCCAGACTGTAAAGAATACCAGTACCGATACCACCCTTACGGGCCATAATCCCCAGGGGAGCTCCAATCAGGATAAAGATAAAGCAGGCAAATGCGGTACTGTACTTCTTTTGGATTTCAACAGTATACTGAGCCTTGCGCTTCAATTCCGCATCTAGTCGTCCATAGTGTCGTTCCGTGGTGCGAAGGGCGGCCATTTCCTGAATACGGACTTTTTGCAAAGACCGGCGCTGCTGGATAGAATCTAAGCTTGCCAGCGGTTCAACGGCATCGGGCAAAATGGAATCCCCTTCCAGATTCACCTTAAAGGCAGCCAATGTATTCAAGCGTTTTTCAAGGGCAATGACCTTATTTTCCTCGTACTTCAGTTCCGCATCTTCCACCACTTTCTGCATCATCTCAATAGGCATTTCGCGGTCGCTGCGGTAGCTGCGGCTATGGCGTTCCAAACGGTCGTCCACGTTCTTCATTGCCAGATCCTGGGAGAAAAAGCGGATGCGGAAATAATTTTCCGGATTATCTGCATCCAGCATGTGATTTTCACCGCTACGCAAGCGAAGCATCAAAGTTGCACCGTTATCGGCATACTCCATAGAAGCGCTATCGGCGTAGACAATACGGGGAGTCCCATGCTTCTCCATTTCGTAAATCTGGATACCGTAAAGAGTGCCCGAAGACGGATCGATACGGCTTACCCAAAGCTGCACATCGGGAAACTGAGTGATCAAACGACCCGCATCAATAAAGGCATGGGGTTTCTTGCGAGAAACTGCGCTCATCAGTTCCACGGAGCGATGGTTCGCCTCGGGCAAAATCCAGTTGTTGAAAACCACCATTAAAACTGAAATCAGCATGGCCACCAAAAGCACCGGACGCATCAAAGATAGAGGCGAAACACCGGCAGCCTTGCAAGCTGTAATTTCCTGATCCCCGGAAAGACGTCCAAAGGCCATAAGGCTTGCCACAAGTACAGCCATAGGAATGGAAAGGGACAGCATCCACGCCAGGTTCAACACGAAGATTTCAACAACAGTGGAGGTGGGCAGACCCTTGGACAGCACATTATCCAGAATTTTTACCAAGAAATCCACTACAAATAGAAACGTAATACCAAAAAGAGCAGCCAAAAAAGGTGCAATAAGCTCTTTCAATACATAGCGGACTAAAATCATTTTTCTTAAGGGGTATTTTTTTCTACTTTACTGTTGTAAAAATTAGAATTAACCAAAGAAAAAAAATGAAAGTATTTCAAAAGATACCTCTGATACTCCCCTTTTTCATGGTAAGCGCACTGCTGGTTGGTTGCGCATCTACCAAACCAAAAGAAAAGATGAAGTACACGGAATGGTGCAAGGCCCGTTACGAATACGCCCAGGATCTTTTTAAGAAGGAAAAATACGGTCGTGCAGTAGAAAAGCTAGAAGAAATCCTTACCACATGCGCAGGCACCGGTTACCTGGAACAGACACAGTTCCTTTTGGCCGAAAGCTATTTCCACCAGGAAGACTGGATTGAAGCACGCGGAGAATACGGCAGCTTCATCATCAACTTCCCCGGATCTCCCTTTGTAGAAACCGCAGAATTCCGCAAGGCAATTTCCTCCTTCAACATGGAATACCGTGTTTCCCGCGACGATGCCAATACCACCGTTGCCATGAAGGACTTTGAGCGCTACCTTTCCAACCATCCGGATTCTCCCCTCCGCGATTCCATCAATACCTACTACGCTCTTTTGATCGAACGTATGGCAGAAAAGGAATTCCAGACGGCAAGACTTTACCTGCGCATGGATAAGCCCCAAGCTGCAGTAATCTACTTCAAGGAATTTTTGGAAACCTACCCCACCTCCAAGCGCCGTACCGAAGCCCAATTCATGATTGCGCAGGCTTATAATGATCTAGACCAGTTCGATGCCGCACGCGAATTTCTGAACTTGGCCAAGAGCGAAGCCAAGGAAGATGACGCGGACATTCAAAAACAGATCGCCAAGGTCGAAAAGAGCATTGCAAAGTCCGAAGAATCTTATGAAAAGCGTTTAAAGAAAGATTCTGAAAAGAAGCGTATCCAGAAAGAAGAAAAGGAACTGCAAAACTAACCTTGCGGAGTTTCCATGCAGAGTGTGCTCAAAAGCTTGTTGTTCGTCGCAGTACTTTGCCTGAGCGCAACGTTCAGTGCCTATGCTGCCGAAGACAAGGTGGAGCATGACCGTTCCAACATTTCCGTTTTTGTTCAGCCCTCCGTCTCTTTCATTAACTTTGAGCAGCGCAAGTACTTCCAGAGCGCCATTGATACAATCTACCAAAGCTTTAGAGAGGCTGCCGTTACCGAAAACGACTCCTTGAACGTCGCCAAGCAAGATTTCCAGAAGGTCAATTTCTGCTTTCCCATTTCCGCAGGTATCCAATTCCAAGTGCTGCAGGACCACTTCATTAGTGCAGGCGTCGGTTTCATTTACGACAACGAGTCTGTGGTTCTGAAAGATAAAAAGGACAAGGCACACAACTACAGCTACACCATTCAAGGCGTGCCTATGTTCCTCGAATATCGATTTGCAATTCCCAAGAACTTCATGTCGCTCTCAGGCGAAAGCCTCTTTAGCGTAGCGGCTCGCTGGTACTGGGTTTTGCCGGGAACGGAAATCTACACAACCTGGGGCAAGATGGAAGCAAAAACACCACTCACGGGCGTTGGCTTCGGCGTAAGTCTTGGCTATCTCATTGCAAGTTGGAAGAATTTCAACGTCTACGGTGACATCGGTTTCAGCTCCATTTCCGTAGAATCCGACAGAAAATTTTCCCACATTGTTCCCGATGGTCCCGAGGAAAAAGCCAAGTGGAACATCGGCGGTCTACAGATGCAATTTCGTGTAAGCTTTGGCCTTTGGAACAAGCCCGTGGAAATGGATTCTGTTGAACAGACTCACCCCAAGCCCGGCGATAAAAGAACTCCCGCCCTTAACTCAAAGGACTCTGTTGAAAAAGAAATCGCCGACCAAAACACTCCGGTTGCAGAAAACGTCGAAATGAAACCCGCTGAAACAGAAATCGCTGGTAACGACAATTCAGACAACACCGGCACCAAGGAAAGCGAAGAAAATAGCGAAGCCGTAGTCAACAAGAGCTCCACGGAGGAATAATGAGCCTCTTGCCGGGAGAACCGCTGCACTACGCAGAAAGTCATTTCAAGTTTAAATTGCCTTGGTCGCTACTTTACAGACCCTGGCCCGAAATCCTTGTAGATGCTCCTTTCCAATTTGTTCCCGGTGTAAAGCCTAAGCTTTGGATTGTGGTAAGAGACGCCCACAGGTTCCCGACAACCATCGAGAAAATCGAGATAACCATTGAAGATTCCGGCGCAAATGTAAATACTGGATCCGGTGCAAATGCAAGTGCTGGATCCGGTGCAAAAATCGTGCCGCTGAAAATTGAAGCTAAGGAACAGTTCGCCTTCTATCCCGTAGAAATCGGGGACCTGAAGCCAGGCCGTTACAACATCCATTGCAAGGTGACAGCCAGCCGCGAAATCAAGGGCAAGCCCAAGAAACGAGTCTTTACGCGTTGGAATTATCCTGGTTTGAATCCTGAGCCCTTGAAGGTACACGTACTGGAAGAAAGGTTGCCCGAGGCGCCCGGATTCGTCTGCGGGGAAATGCACTGCCACACCCATTTTTCTGCCGATCATGTGGAGCACGGAGCCACTCCCGAGGTGTTCCAGCAGGCGGCAAACGCCGTGGGGTTGGACTTTGTCTGCTGTACCGATCATGCCTACGATTTCGCATTCTTGACCGAAGACTACACTAAGGAAGCAGAATCCCCCCTGCCTCGATTTGACGCTTTGAAACGTGACGTAAAAAAGGTCAACGAAAACTGTGGCAGCGCCATGCCACTGATTATCGCCGGCGAAGAAGTTTCCGTAGGAAACGCCAAAGGCGAAAACGTCCACATGACCGCCTTTGGCCCCGAGGGCTATCTGCCTGGTCTAGGCGACTGCGGAAGAAACTGGCTGGACAACAAACCCACATTCAAGATTGAAAAAATCCTGCAGATGACCGAGGCGCACTGCTTTGCCGCCCATCCGCACCAGCAAATGGGCCTGCTGGAGAAATTCATTTTCAGGCGCAGTTACTGGGAAAGCAAGGACCTGCATGCGGAAGCCGCCCATCCCGTCCGTGGAATTCAATTCTGGAACGGGCTACGTGATGAAGGTTTCAAGCTGGGGCGCGCTTGGTGGATCGAAGAGCTCGGCAAGGAAAACTATGTGCTGCCTATTGGCGGAAACGATGCCCACGGTGACTTGAACGATACCACTGCGGTAGACTTGCCGCTACTTGCATTAAAGCACAGCCGTCACCATGTTTTTGGAAATGTTAGAACCGCGGTGAAGATTCCCGAGGCGGCGGCGGAACAAGTTCGCACCGACGGTTTGAACCGCGACATTTTGCATCAAGCCTTTGCAGGAGACAACTGCTTCATTACCGATGGCCCCGCCCTGTGGTGGGAGCGAGAGGCGGACTCTGCTGAAGGCCGCCCCGGAGGGGCGGTTACTTTCCATGCCCGCAGTAGCAAGGACGTAGGCGAAGGGTTTAGGTACATCAGGATTTTCGGGCGACGCCGTTTGTTAAACGGCAAGCTCGCACCACGGGAAGAGCTACACCTGGCAAGCCAGGTGGCCGCCCGCCCCGCCACAGACATTACCGTGGACTTCGAGGACTTCGCCTACCTTCGTGCAGAATGCGAAACTGCCACAGGCAAATTCGCCCTCACCTCCGCCGCAGTCAATCCTAGGAAATCACAAACCACCCCTAAGAGGGGTGGTTTGATCTACCCCTAGAAGGGGTTATTACTGCCAGCGCCTTAATGACGCTGGCTTTCTCTTCGTTCAAGCCATTGTGGACTGATTACCGGCCACCCTTGAAAGGGTCGGTGT
>JAZLKF010000032.1:0-151972 GCA_045597525.1 Fibrobacter sp.
TAGCCTTGTCTTCCGCGCTCAGGCGACGACGCTTCCCTGTTTCTTTTTCGTTCTGTTCTGCCATAAGGTGGCTCCTTGGTTGCAAATATACACCTTATTAGCTTTCCTGTTTTTTGTCCAAGTTGCGGTTAAGCGCTACAGATGCTCCAAGTGTAATGCGTAGCAATGACCTTTACCTTGAATCGGTCTATATTTATAAAATTAATTCAGAAATTCTATACATTTGTATTGATTTGAATGAAAACGAGTATTTTTTTAAGAAAAATGGAAAATTTGACAATACATCCAAAAGCAAAATATCGGGCTCGCTACGTGGAGATGGTGGCGGAGAGTATTTGATAAACCTAAAAACAATGACCATTATTGAAAAGAAATGGTGAAACAGATCATAAAGAAATTCCAAGTCCCTCAAAATTTCCTATGATTGGAGGGGAATGCCGGTGGAGTTCTAATAAACGATGTGGAAATTGATTCTGAGTATTATTTGTTTAGCATTGTTAATACATTCATATTCTGAAGGAACTCAATCTGGGAGGGCTGTTGGAGGAGCTGTATTAGGAGCGTTATTTCTTCTTCCTATTGGTTTGTATATGTTCATATTGAATTGGAAGGATAAAAAAAATCGAAAAGTTGAAAAAGCTCCTGTTGTGGTAAAAAAAATGTCTGAAAATAAAAACCAGAAATTGAGTGCAAAAAACAAAGGTTCTCATAAAAAAAGAAAAGTACTCGGTCTTGAAAAAGCTGCGTATGGCATACAACGGCGCCGGTCACCGCATCTATCGATTTTGCATTAGGCTTTTTTGGTGTGAGTATTGTTGAAAAAGGCGCGAAAATTGCAAAATCAGCTAAATACGCTAATACGATCAAAAAAACAAAGCCCATCACGTACAAAAAGAGTGGAGCTGTTGCAACTAAACATAAATGGGCGAATAGACTTGAAAATGCCGAGAAAGACATGAAGGATAATGCTTTTGGGATTGTTAAGGATGATGTTATAAACATTCCTGGAAGGGTAGAGCATGAAGTGGGTAATCTTGTGGTAGACTTTGTGCAAAATGTTGCAACGGATAAAAATAGTTCTCAGGAATCAATGAGTACTGGGGAAGGAATTGGTGCTCTGGCTCCTTCTGACAACACGGCAACTCAAGTAGATTATTAATACAAGATGTGGAAAATAATATTAAATCTTTCGTGCGTTCTTTTTGTTGGATTTGTGTATTTTGAATGTGACCATACAGGATGGCTTTTCCAAGATTTCTTCGTTAATGCAGGACGGGGAAACGTGTGGGGGATACTTATTTGGACTCCATTTGTGCTTCTTATTTATGGAATACTTATACTATATTTAAAAAGAAACGACAAGTATAGAAAAAGAAGTGGTAAAAACTTTGGAAAGGTTGAAGGGAATCCTGTTGTAATAGCAAAGACCAATGATTTGTCAAAAAACAAGAAAAAGAGAACTGGGTCCAAAGGCACTCGCAAAAGGAATCGGGAGAAATCGAAGGACATAAAAAAATAATCACAAGTTGGAGCGACGCTTCGGTTTATCTAGAATGGTCAAAAGACCATAAAGCCTTGATTTTCTCGGGGTAATGTTGACAGGAAATCATTCAGTAATGTATATTACCCTGTAGAAAAGGAGCTTGATATGTCGAATGCGGAAGCTTTGCACCAACTATTTGCGCAATGTCAAAAGATCAATTTTGACGAATCCTATGATATTATCGCTTCTGCCCAAAGTCAGGACGAGGCGGACTTCTTTCGCCTTGCAACGGATTTGATTCTCAAACAGAAGCAGAAGAAGGTCGTCGAAGAGAATCGGTTCTGATGAAACGATATATTCTTTTTGCTGGGTGCAATGGCGTCGGGAAGTCAACTCTCTATCAGACGAACGAGATGTTCCGCGAGATGCCACGCGTCAACATGGACGAAATTGTTCGCGAGTTTGGCTCATGGAAAAATGAGGCCGACGCATTCAAGGCCGGCAAGATTGCAATTTGCAAGATAAGGGATTACTTTTCGCTTGGCCTTTCGTTTAATCAAGAGACGACGCTTTGCGGACAATCTGTGTGGAAAAATATCCGGCAGGCGCGACAACTTGGCTACAGGATAGAAATGTACTATGTTGGGGTTCAATCTGTTGAAATTGCCAAGGAAAGAATACGAGGCCGTGTTTTAAAAGGTGGGCACGGTATCCCGGATGCCGATGTCGAACGTCGCTTTATCGAGTCTATTGAAAATCTTCAAAAAGCCATTCAGCTTTGCGACGTAGTTGAAGTATTTGACAATACGGAATCTTTTATTCGAGTTGCGCGCTTTGAATGTGGTCAATGTGTTTTGAGAACCGAAGGTGCGCCGGACTGGGTACCATAATTTCCGTTGAGGCTCGAATGAACAATGCGACTTGTGAAACATGCCAGCGCAAGCAGGGCACGACGAATGTGGCCCTTGACGAGTTCTACCTCAAGAATCACCTCGGCAGCACAGTCGCTGTGATGGACAATGGGGCTGTAAGCACGCTTAAGGCCGCCTACGACTACCGCGCCACCGTGGTGGCCATGCGCACTAAGCAACAAGTTGCTAAGTGCTGTCCGCCCTTCGGTGAACAGGTGACGCTCTCGGAACCCACTGAAAAGGTGACCGAGAACTTTACGGGCAAATGTTCGCAAGGCGAGTGCTGCGAAAATACACTTGTGTGTTTTCATTGCCGAGCCGCTGGACATAGCGCTTTGCGCCAGGAGAAGGATGACGAGACCGAGCTGAACTACTTCGGCGCAAGATATCTGGATCCAATGATTGGATTGTGGATTTCTGTAGACCCCAAGAGACAGTATCAGAATCCGTACACATATGTTGGAAATAATCCGATATGTGGGATAGATGAAGATGGCTTATGGGGTTTTGATATTAATATTGGTATTCGAGCTTCCGTTATTGTAGGTGGTGAAATTTCCTTGAGATGGAAGTATGATTCCGAAAATGCATCTCAAAACAAAGCATTCGTGACTGTGGGCTATGGTGTTGGACTTGAAGTAGGTCTGCCGATAAAATCTAAAATTGGAAAAGCCTTAAGTAAGGTTTCTGGAAATACACAAGAACCTGAAGAATCATCAAAAGGTTGGCATTCTGAAGTTGGTATCAGTTTTGGTTTTGGAACGACATTTGTTGATGGTGAAACAACCCCTTCTTCAGTAGGCTTTGGTTCTATTGGTGGTGGCTATTACGATACGTATACAATTGATCTTGATGACGTTATGAATGATTACATTCATTCCGATTTTTCAGAAGACGACTCAAATATTTTTGACAATGTTAATACTGATGCGGATTAAATAATGAAAAAGGAAATCATATACACCCTTTTTTTCTCGTTAGAGAATTTATGCATTCTTGTTGCCTTGTGTATAGATACGAAAAACGAATGGATTGCATGCTTGTTTGTTGCGACGATTCTATTTGTTCTTGCTAAGTTATTTGGTTTGGCGACATCGTTAAGCGGGTATCTTTTTTGGAGTTCCCTAGGAATTCCTGCGTCTCTGTTAATCTTTTTTGTTTTGCCGTCATTGATTGGAGGATCAACGGGACATTATGATTATACAAATGTTCTTATGTTATGTCCTAGCATTTGCATTGCAACATGGATTGAAGTTTTTTTCAATAAAATTATTCATAAAAAGCCTTTGTTGTTTCCATGGCCATTTGATAGTGAAAAAAAGTGATTGTAGTGTTAAACTACAACTTAGACAAAAATGGCATAGCTAATAAGGTTTTCCCATGCAACTTTGTATACGATTCCGAGGGCAACTTGACCGAGGACTGCTCCAAATCCCTGAAAATTAGTTATGATTGGAGAGGCATGCCTACTGAATTTTTGATGGAAACTATAGCGAAAAACGAGCTGAACCCTGCGGGAGACTCTAGTAGGGATAGCGTGAGGCTCCGCATGGCATACGACGGCTCCGGCAGGCGCGTGTCAAAGACGCGGGAACGCAAAACGGAAACAGGCGACTGGATTCGCGAAAGTGTTATGCACTACACGGGCATCGGCACGGAAGTGCGAGAGAACTATAGCGAGGGCAGTTTCCAGGACGCGCGCGTTGTTGTCAACATGCCTCATGGTCTTGGAAGATATGGCGTAGAAAATGCCACGGCGCAAAATGTCGCTTCAGATTTCGAATGGTACCTCAAGAACCATCTGGGCTCCACCATGCTGGTGTACGGCACCCAGGGTTCCTCAAATGCAGACGTTGCTGACCTCGGTGAAGTGAAGAAAGCTTATGACTACCGCTCCTTCGGTGAACAGATTGATCTGATCGCTGACGCAGGCGACAAGGTGACCGAGAATTTCACCGGTAAAGAACGTGATGACGAAACCGAGCTGAACTACTTCGGCGCAAGATATCTCGACCCCATGCTCGGATTGTGGACAAGCGTGGACCCGGCTCGTCAGTTTGCTAGTCCGTATCTGTATGCCGGGAATGGGGTGAATCCGATTGGCGCGATTGATCCGGATGGTAATTTTACCTTAGGTGCTCAAGTTCGAGGATCGGCATCAACCCCCACGGGCTATAGCGCATCTGCTGGAACAACTTTTTCTGTGATGATCGATTTTGATCGTTTGAAAGCACGCATGTGGCCTGTTTTATATTCGAAATCTGTAGATGTCGGTAGCGGAATAGGTGGCGGTGTTGGCGCTTCTGCAGGTTTCTTTTTTAATTCGTCAAGTCCCCAAATAGGTTCTTATACGACTGCGCATGTTGATTTGAGTGCCAAGGCTGGAATTGGAATCGGAGGTTCAGTCACGCCACCCGAAGCAGGAGATGGCAGATATGATGTGATGTTATCTGGCGGGATTGGATATGAAGGCTATGTTGGTGTTACTCTAGAACATGGCGACATTCAAGAATTCCATCCAAAGGATGCCATAAACAACATGTTCGAAAGTAAGATAAAAGATATGGCAGAAAATCCTGAGGATTATGCGGAATAATTATGTTGTTAATGAAAAAAAATATTTTGAGAATTGTATGGACTTTTTTTGCATTATGGACAATGTGCTCTGTCTTAATAATTGGATATACGGTAGTAATGTGCATTAAAAGCCCTTACACAAGCGACTTCTTGGATGCAATAGTCTTTTTTATACTATTTGTTCTAGGCGTGTATTTTTTCATGGCTAAAAATATTCTTCTTCGTATTGCTCAATCTGTAGAAAGAATTGATGGAGATTTATACAGGGTACACACTTTGCTGACTAGTTACGAATTCCGTAAAAAGGATGTCGTTGTTGATCGAAATGGAAATTTGAAGATAGATGTATATAGCGGAAAAGTACGTCTTAGTCCTAATGAATACGACGACTCAACTTCAAAAAAGAATTTTTTAAAGGAATTGCTATCAAAGTAATTGTTTTGGGCCATGTCGTGGTAATGCGAGAGACTTAAACAGGTGTGTCATCCGCTGCAAAGCGCGATATGGATTCTCCCGGCAACTTCGTCTACGATTCCGAGGGTAATCTCATCGAGGATAAGTCCAAGTCCCTGAAAATTTCCTATGATTGGAGTGGTAATCCCCACGAAAAATAAAGGGAACCATAAGTAGAAACAAAAATCAGGGCCGCGCCTTCACTGGTGCGACCCTTTCAAAGTTACAGCGCCTTGATTACAGCAGTTCCTGAACCCAATTGGGCAATATCTCGGCGTACTGCTTATACAAGGCCCCGTCGACCATTCTGCAAATCAGCTTAGGCAACTGATTGTCGACGGAATTGTCATAGTTGTCTTTCCGGAACCGTTTGGACCGGCAACAATGCATAGTGTCGGTTTCTTTTCGCTCATAGCAAACCAAGATGTGATTTTTTCTGGGCGATATTTGAAGCGACTTCTGCACGCATACGATCCATAGCCTCTTCTGCCTTGCGGGAGGATTCACGAGCTGCTGCACCGACCTTTTCCATGAGGGCTTCCAGCATTTCGTCGGAAGGCTCCTCCATGGAGGATAGCCTGTATTTTTTCAGTTCTTCGTCTGACATGTCTGTAAATATATGAAAAAATGTGATGAGTTAATACACCGTTTTGTCCAAGAACCTGAAAATTTCTTATGATTGGAGAGGTATGCCGGTGGAGTTCAGGATGGAAAACACACGAGTTTGCAGTATAGGGAATTTTGGAACAGCTATGCGTACGGACCGGGAAACCCTGTAAACGGATATGACGGTGATGGTAATGTTTGGAAAACTGTTGGTAAACCGTACTATACAAATGTTTTCTGGAATTGGTTATTTAATTTCATAGATGGAATGGGACAAAGTTCAAACACGATGGGGCGAAAGGTTTATTATTCGGCTAATTCTAATCCAACTGATATAAGGGTTCGTCATATAACACAACAGTGGGTTTATGATCCCAATGCGTCAGATGAAGTAAACGGACGTCATCCATTTGGAACAAGAAGAACTATAAAACAAACTAAAGCCGATGAAAGACTTGCAAAAATGCAGTACCAAAATTTATATGGTAACGCTTCTTTCGGAAGTCCCATTATTGAATATGAGCCAGAACCAAACGGAAATGTTGAAATCGGAGAACTCATATGCGCAACATGTTCAGATTAATTGTTTTTTTAGTTTCATTCTTTATCATATCTTGTGAGGCAAGCACAGAATGTGGTAAAAGTGAAAAGGATAATTGCCTTGTCAATAAAGAATCTTTTAAAAAAATTCAAGAAGGAGATTCCTTAAATATCGTTTTAGATTTGTTGGGTAAACCATTTGCGTTTGATTTAGTTGATAATGAAAATGGAAATCGCAGATATTCATGGCTTAAGTATTCGGTTGTTGATGATCCCAGTAAAATGAGCATTCAAGAAGGCATTGCAATTGAATTTAAAGGAAATAAAGTAGCTAGCAAAGAATATTACGATTACTCATCGCTTGATAAATAGATGCTTATTTGATTGTCCCTCCCTTGAAAAATAAAGGAATCCCAAAGTTCGTTAAAAACAGGGGTCGCGCCTTCATTGGTGCGACCTTTCAATTTTGCCAGTTTTACAGTTCTATAATTCAGCTTCCAAGATTCCTGTAAACCACACTTCTCCTCAATTCAGTTCCTTGTATTGCAGGGGCGGGCTGCTCTTGAAGTATTCTTTTTGTTTTGACTTTGTTGACACGGCTTTTAAATTGTTATATCTTAGATGTCATGGCCGTTAAATGCATGTCACAAGACTTGGATTACCGAAAGATTCACCTTGCAGTTGCTGCTATTGAAAATGCAGCGTTAAAGCTTGGTGTTGATTCTGCAGATTTGTTTGCTCGTCTGCAGAAGTATGGTATCGTGAAAGACGGCCTGTTTTCATTTTATGAGGAACTGCATACGCAGAGCCTTGACTGGGTTACGGACTTTATCATTGAGTCCTTGCAGAACCGGGAGGCCAGGGAAGTATGATTCTGTTTCACGGATCCGATAAAGTTGTAGAAAAGCCTGAGACAAATTTTGGACGCAAAAAGGTGGATTTCGGCCAGGGATTCTATCTTACAAGTTTGCATGAACAGGCCGTAAAGTGGGCGAAGATTATTGCTTTTAAAAAGGGCTTGGGCAAGGCCTATGTCAGCGAATATACTCTTGATGAAAGTCTTCTGGATTCGCTTGGCCTGCGCTATAAGAAATTCCTTGCCTACGATATGGAATGGCTTGATTATGTGATTGATTGCCGCAATGGAGGCAGTTTGCAAAATCAATACGATGTTGTCGAAGGTGGGGTTGCAAACGACAACGTTATTGACACTGTCGAGAACTACGAGAATGGGATAATAACTGCTGAACAAGCCCTCGGCCAGCTGCAATACAAAAAGGTGAATCACCAGATTTGCATCCGTTCACAGGAAGTGTTGGATCGGATGTTACAATTTGTTCGTTGGGAGGAGGTCTAGCCATGCAGAATGGAGTCCTCTGGCGAAAGGAAGCTCGGCTTGTTAAAAAGCTGGCTGAACTCAAGAATATTGACTGCACATCCGCTTTGTCGATTTTTTTTGCCTCTAATACGCATAAACTACTTTTACAGCCCGAGTCCGGCTTGCAGCTCATGAGTGACGGCTATATCCTTGAAGATCTTCTTGCAGAACTTGAGTGATTAAGGGATTCTGTAGGTCGGTGGAGTTCAGGATGGAAACTAGATCAGGAAACGTACTTGAGAATACGCGTAGTTGCAGTAGGGACAGCGTCAGGGTGCTATTAAAAAATCAACAAGTCCACTTTCGCTTTTAGGCGGAGGTGCTTTGTTTTTTGTTTGGGCAGTTTTGCCTACAGTCTTTAGTGCAAAGTCGCTTGCAGGGGCTGTTTCGCTCCTGGGCGAAAGTACTTCAATTTTTGTTTGGGCAGTTTCGCCTACAGTCTTTAGTGCAATGTCGCTTGCAGGGGCAGTTTCGCTCCTGGGCGAAAGTACTTCAACTTTTGTTTGGGCATTTCCGCCTACAGTCTTTAGTGCAAAGTCGCTTGCAGAGGTACTTTCGCTTTTTGGCGGAAGTGCTTAAACTTTTGTTTGGACAGTTTTTCCCGGAATTATGACGTTTCTGTGACAAAACTTTGACGCTCTTCACACAAAAAGCGGTTCTGCCGGATTTTTTACGTGCATTTCATCCTCGAAATATTGCATTTCATCGGTTAAAATTACCCTTTCATACTGTTATTATGGATTCGTGACAATGCTGTGACATTTGTGACATTCGAACTTCGTAGTTTAAAAACGGGGGCGAACGACAGTTCACCTGAAACAAAAAAACACTCAATTAGGAGGATAAAGCTATGAAGCTGATCAACATTAACTCTGCAAAGCTCACTAACAAGGACTTCCTTGGTATGCACAGCAAGATTGGAACTCTTGCAGAACGTATCACGGTAAAGGACCTTTCCACTCCCGTGGAAAATTACAAGAAATCTATTGACGCTCTGAATGAACACTTGCTTGCCAATTACGAGGAGACTGCTGGCCATGCCACTTGCCGCTGCGACGGCGAAAGAAACATCGCCTATATGGCCTGCCGCAAGTATGTTGCAAGTCTTTGTGGCTCCCCGGATGAAGCGGTGTCCAGTGCCGCCCAGAAGGCCAAGGTGGTGTTTGATAAGAATGGAAATCCCGTTCGCCTTAATCAGGATGGTGCCACGGCCGCTATCAGGGCTGTCACGGAATCCTTGAGGGCCTTGGATGCTTCTGTTTTAGATGTCTTGGGTCTTGAACCTTGGATTGTCAAGTTGGAACAGACGCAGGCTGCCTTCATCAATGCGGCCATTGTCCGTGGCCAGGAACGAGACACCCGTGTGCTGCAGGCAACACTTTCCCTTCGTGCCCAGTGTACCGAAAATTTCAAGGTGCTTGCCGCCTACGCCTTGGGCGTTGCAAGTGTCAAGAACGATTCGGGCTGTGTGGAATTCGTTACCGGCGCTAACGGTGAAATCGAAATGCGCAAGGCTTTGCTCAAGAGTGTTCGTTCCCGCAAGGAGACTGCAACCACGGCGGAGCCTCCTAGTGTAACTAATTAAACTTCGTAAATTCCCGGCTCGCGCCAGTCTTCGTTACGGTTTCTGTTGAAGCTTTTGTCCGAGACGCTTTCGGCGGGATGGGCGGGCCATGGGGATTCCACTTCTTCTTTAATCTGAGCGGCGCTTGCGTCGCGTTTTTTGTGCCAGGCGGCCAGCTGTTCCTTGAATGCTTCCCGGAGGCGTTCCATGCCGATGTTTTCCTTGGCACTCACTTGAATTGCCTCAGGGTAATTTTCTCGAAGTTCCGTACGGCGGGCTTCGTCGCAGGTTTCCACTTTATTGAACACGCGGAGGCGGGGCGTTTCGGGGCTGATAATGCCCTGCAGCGTCTTATGGGTCACTTCCAGATGTTCGCGGTAGTCCGGGGCGCTCCCGTCAACCACCTCAAGGATGCAGTCGGCGTGGGCGGCTACGCCCAGGGTACTCTTGAAGGTTTCAATCAGGTTGTGGGGGAGCTTGCGGATAAATCCCACGGTATCAGACAAAATAATGTTCTCGCCTTCCAGGAACAATTTGCGGGTGGTGCTGTCCAGCGTTGCAAAAAGCTTGTCTTCCACATAGACATCGGCACCGGTCAGGCGGTTGGTCAGGGTGGACTTGCCCGCATTGGTGTAGCCTACGATTCCCAAATGGAAAATGTCGTTGCGGTTCTCAGCCTGCTGCTCCCGGGCGTCCTCGATCTTTTCCAGCTTTTTCTTCAGTTCCTGGATTCGCTTACGGATCATGCGGCGGTCCGTTTCCAGCTGAGTTTCGCCAGGGCCCTTCGTTCCAATACCGCCGTTGTGCTGGCGGCATAGATGGGTCCACGCACCTGTCAGGCGGGGCATCATATACTGCAGCTGTGCCACTTCCACCATGAGGCGGCTTTCGGCGGTGACCGCGTGCTTTGCAAAAATATCAAGAATCAAACCAGTGCGGTCCAGCACCTTGATGCCAGGCAAGCGTTGCTCCAGGTTACGCACCTGGGATCCGCTCAGGTCATCATCAAAAACAACCATCTTGGCGTCGTTTTCTTCCAGGGCGCGCTTGACTTCGTTCACCTTGCCTTCGCCAATGAGGGTGGCGGCATTGAACTGTTGAACGCGTTGCAAAAAACTCTGGACCACTTCGGCGCCGGCAGTTTCCGCCAGGCGGCCAAGTTCTGCCAACTGCTCCGTAGCAAGCCAGGGGCGAATCTTCGGGGTGGCGATACCTACCAGAATGCAACGTTCCTTCTGGACCTTGTTTTCCTTAAGTCCACGTTCTCCGCGGCTACCAGCCCCACGGTTAAATTCCAGGGCATTTCCACGATTTCGCTGGTTATCTTGTCTGCGCACTAGTTTATCCTTACAGGGCTTTACTGCATTTTGTTCAGCTTCAAGAACCAGTAGTCTTCGCTGTTGATGGAACTACCACCGAGGATGGGGTCGTTTGCAAGGTCTATATCTGCGGCGTTGGCTGCGGTGGAGGGACTTTCGGCAGGTTTGGAGTTGTCCGGGCCCGTTTTGTTTTCTTCTTGATCAATCATGATCTTAATATAAAATTTTAAATTTGCCCCAAGCGCTTGACGCTGCTACAATTATACTATATTGCAAACAGATGAAATTTCGCCTGACTACAGAGACCAAGAATCGTCTGAAACGTTTCCGCAAAAATAAGCGGGCGTTTTATTCGCTTATTGTTTTGGTCGTAGCCTACTTGCTTTCATTGACGAGCCCCTGGACTGTAAACGATGAACCCTTGTACTTGAGCTATAATGGCAAAAGCTATTTCCCTGCCTTTGCCCGCTACAGCGAAAAGGAATTCGGGGGCAGTTACGATACAGAACAGGATTACGCCAAGCTTTTTGCCGACGTCCGTGAATGCGAGGAAGATGCGGCGGATGGTTTTACCCGTGCCGGTGGCTGCCCCGATATTTGGGCCATTATGCCCCCGGTTGCCCACGACCCTCTGAAGGCAGACCTTAGCGATGATGGTGCGCCTCCCTTTGCTCCAAGCAGCAAGCATTGGCTGGGAACTGACGCAAACGGTCGCGATGTTCTGGCCCGACTGATCCACGGTTTTAGAATTTGCATTTCCTTCAGCTTGCTTTTGACTGTCCTGGGTACTTTCCTGGGAATTGTCATTGGCGGTATCCAGGGCTACCTGGGTAGATTCTGGGATACGGGCATGCAGCGCTTTATCGAAATCTGGTCATCGCTGCCCATGCTTTACGTGGTGATCTTGATTGGCAGTATCTATGGCCGTAGCTTCTGGCTTTTGATTCTGATCATGGCTGCCTTCAACTGGATTTCCCTGAGCTACTACATGCGTGGCGAATTCCTGAAGCTCCGCGGCATGACCTATGTGCAGTCTGCCAAGGTGCTGGGCCTTTCTCACCGTCATATTTTCTTCAAGGAAATTCTGCCCAACGCTATGACGCCTGTTGTGACCTTGTTCCCCTTTACCTTGATTGGTGGAATCGGCAGCTTGACTTCACTGGACTTTTTGGGCTTTGGATTGCAGCCTCCCACACCTAGCTGGGGTGAGCTGATGAGCCAGGGTCTCAACAATCTTTATGCTCCCTGGATTTCAATTAGCACGGTTCTTGCGCTGTTCGTAACCCTTCTGTTGACTACGTTTGTAGGTGAAGGTGTTCGTGATGCCATGGACCCCAAATCTGGCGACCGGTACATTTAACTTGACCTTGATCATAGGAGAATGAAATGAGCGAAATCAAGACAGGCGTAATTCTCGAAGGCGGTGCCATGCGCGGCCTTTTCACCTGCGGCATTCTCGACGTGATGATGGAGAACGGTATTGAGGTGGACGGAGCCATTGGAGTTTCTGCCGGTGCAGCATTCGGTTGCAATATGAAGTCCCGTCAGCCAGGCCGAGCTCTTCGTTATAACTTGCGTTTTGCCAAAGACCCTCGCTACTGCAGTTTTCGTTCTCTTATAAAAACTGGCGATCTTTATGGCGCTGACTTCTGTTACAAGCAGATTCCACGTGTATTGGATCCTTTTGATTACGATGCCCTGGTGAAGAACCCCATGGAATTCTACATGGTGGCAACCAACGCTACCACAGGCAAGCCCGCCTATGTGAAACTGAATGATGGCATGGGCAACGACTTGGAATGGATGCGCGCCTCCGCATCTATGCCGCTGGTTTCCCGTCCGGTGGAAATCGATGGAGACTATTATCTGGATGGGGGAATTTCAGATTCCATTCCTCTGCAGTATTTCCAGTCCATTGGCTTCAACAGAAACATTGTGATCTTGACCCAGCCTCGCTCCTACGAGAAAAAGCCCAACCGTCTGGTTGGCTTGATGCGCTTGTTCTTGCGCAAGTTCCCGAAACTTGTGGATGCAGTGGCTAATCGTCACGTGATGTATAACGACGAAACCCGCTATGTCTTTGAACAGGAAAAGCTAGGCAATACGATGGTGTTGTGCCCTGAAGTTCCCCTGGGAATCAGCCGCACCGAAAGCGATGGCGCAAAACTGCAACGAGTTTATGACCAAGGCCGTGAACTGGCGATGCAACGCCTAGACGAAATTAAGGCATTTTTGAAAAAATGAGTAATCCGGTTTTAACAATACGTGATTTGTCTGTTGCCTTTGGTTTTACCAAGGACTACGATAAGAAACTTGCAAAGGGAAAATGCGATATCACCCCTCTGCAGGTAACGGACCGCGTATCTTTTGAAATTTTTCCGGGTGAATTTTTTGCACTGGTGGGGGAGTCTGGCTGCGGTAAGAGCGTGACTGCCATGAGTATTTTGCGATTGCTGCCTCAGCCTAGCGCTAAAATCGTGAGCGGCTCAGTGGAATTCGGTAATGCGGATCTAGCAACGCTCCCGCTCAAGGACTTGCAGGGCATCCGCGGTTCGGAAATCGCCTGCATCTTCCAGGAACCTATGCAGGCCTTGAATCCTGTGGTTAAAATCAAGAGCCAGTTGCTGGAGGTGTTCAAGTTCGGCGCAGTCCGGGATGACATGGCGGAGATCCGCCGCATGCTGACGCTGGCTGGCTTTACCGATCCGGATCGTGTTCTCGACAGCTATCCCCACGAACTTTCCGGCGGTATGCTGCAACGCATTTGCATTGTCATGGCCTTGCTGCCCAAGCCCAAGCTGATTATTGCCGACGAACCTACCACCGCCTTGGATGTAACCGTTCAGGCCCAAGTACTTGAGATTCTTAAGCAAATGGCTGAAAGTACAGGGACAGCTGTTCTTCTCATTACTCACAACATGGGTATTGTTTCGCAGTATGCTCACCGTGTGGCTGTAATGTATGCAGGTCGCATCGTAGAGGTTGGCCCTGTTCGTGATGTCATTGGCAATCCTTTGCATCCTTATACCCAGGGTTTGCTTGCCGCCATTCCCGAAAGCCACAGCGAAATGCGTAACCTCCGCGCTATTCCCGGAGCCGTACCTCATCCAAGAGACTTCGTGAAAGGGTGCCGCTTTGCGGACCGCTGCGAACGTTGTTCTGACTTGTGCAAGTCTGCGGAACTCCCTCCGGAATGTGGTTCCGGCGAACACAAGGCCCGTTGCTTTAATCCGTAAGAAAAAGCTCCGACTTGGTCGGAGCTCTTTTAATTTCTATTTAAAGCTTTCACACCATTTAGGTACGATTTCGGTCGCCTTGCCCTGTATGCATACGTCTGTGTAGGGGTCGCTACTGGGAATCTCCAGATTCAAGCAGGTTACCTTTGCACCGTAGGAATGGGCGAAACTCTTGAAGCCTGCGGCGGGGTAGACGACGCTGCTGGTGCCGATGTACACGAATTCATCGCACTGCTGCAGGGCATCCTGGATTTCTTCCATGTACTGGGGTGTTTCTCCGAAGAAGACTATGTCGGGGCGAGACATGCCGCCGCAGAAGGGGCAGACCGTATCCATGGTCTCGTCTTCTCTGAAGGAGAACTTGTGGCCCGGATTTTTTTCGCAGGTAAGGCGCATCAGGTCGCCATGCATATGCAAGACTTTCCTGCTGCCTGCGCGTTCGTGAAGGTCGTCGACGTTCTGGGTAATCAACAGCATTTCTTCGCCAAGGCGTCGCTCCAGTTCTGCCAAAGCAAAGTGTGCCGCGTTAGGCTCATGTTCCGGCAAACCGCGACGCAAGAAATTGTAGAAGTCCTTCACTCTTTTCCTATCGCGGTAGTATCCTTCGGGAGTGCAAACGTCATCGATGTTTTCGTGTTCCCACATGCCGTCGTTACCGCGGAATGTACGAAGCCCAGATTCAGCGCTGATGCCTGCACCGGTGAGAACCACAAGGCGATATTTCTTGCCTCCAAAAGAACTCATTACAGACCTCCAAAGAACAGGGCTTCTGCAACAATCCCCTTTTCGAAGTCAGGCAAGTAAAGGCTTTCGTTTTCGCCGTGGGCGTTGCATTCGGGATCTTCGAGGCCGGTCATCAGCACAGGGACATCGCCAAGGATGTTGCGGAAAAGTTCTGCTCCGGGAATGCTTGCGCCGCAGCCAACGATCTTGGTTTCAGATTCGTATGCTCTTGTCATGGCGTCGCTCATCTTTTTAAAGAATGGATGAGTGGTGTCGGTAACGAAGGGGTTTGCGCCGTCTTCGGTAACGATGTTGCAGTGGATTCCGTAGGGTACTTGTTTTTTGATGAAGTCTACCAGAAGTTCGGTACAGCGGTCTGCATTCATGCCCGGAGCCAGGCGGATGCCGATGCGGGCGTATGCGCTGTCCTGCAGCACATTACCTGCGTTCAGTCGGCTGCCGACTTCCATGGCTGTTACGGTAATGGATGGCCGACGCCAATTGGCCAGGAGAATTTCGTCTTCGGGAACTAGGAGCTGAACCCCGTCAAGAACGCCGCCGTCGTTGCGGAAAATCTTTTCGGTCATGCCAAGGCTCTTGTAGGATTCAAGATCTTTGGCGGTGGGCGGTACAAGGCCGTCTTCAAAGTTGGGAATCATAATCTTTCCGGTACCATCGGTAAGGCTTGCGATCAAGCGGCAAAGCACTTGCCCCACATCGGGAATGGGGCCAGACCAGGAACCTGAATGGAGGGGAGCCTTTGTAGCCTTAAGTTCTACAGAAATTGCGCTCATGCCGCGAAGGGTTGTGGTAATGGAAGGGGTGCCCTTGGCAAAGTTACCCAGGTCTGCAATGATTACGGCATCGCTCTTTAGAAGTTCTGCGTGTTCCTTCAAAATGGTTTCAAAGCCTGCGCTACCAGATTCTTCTTCGCCTTCGATAATAAACTTTAAGTTAGGTCCGTCGTTACCCTTGAGGGCGCGGACTTGCTCCAGGGCGGCCAAGTGGGTGATAATGCCAGCCTTGTCGTCGGCGGTGCCGCGGCCGAACAAACGTTCGCCATCGGCGCTTACGGTTGCTTCAAAGGGCTTTGTATTCCACAGGGCTTCTCGCATAGGAGGCTGCACATCGTGATGGGCGTAGAGCAAAATGGTGGGTTTGTCGGGGCTAGTCAGACTTTCGCCGTAAACCGTGGGGCGTCCGCTGGGAGGAATCAGGAACTGAACATTGGTGAGACCTGCTTCCAGAAACATCTTTTTGACTGTTTCTGCAGAATCCAAAACAAACTTTTGGTCAAAGTTGTCGAAACTGATGGAAGGAATACGTACAAGATCGCCTAATTGCTTGATGTACTTAGGCATGTTTTCATGTATAATTTTCTTTATCTTATTTTCCATAATCGCGCCCATTTTTAGTTGTCTAGAATAAAATAGTAAAGTATTTTCTATTTTATGAATATAGCCAACCATTGAGGTTTGACAATGAGTTTTAATTGTGTAAATCACGAATATTATCTGAACTTTGGTGATAGGGTCCTTGCCCTTATTAGAAAGATCTTCCATAACAATCCGGAATTCCGCCACGATTCCTTGAAGCATGTTGCCCGCTTTGCTCCTATGATTCCTTTTATGGGAGGTCATCCGGACAAGTCCAAGACTCTGAAACGCGTTATTAGTTTCCCGGATCACAGCAATTCTTTGTATTTGGGTTGTCCCATTATTTTGGCTGCAGGTGCAAACAAGACTGCAAAGAGAATTTGCGACTATGCCAACATGGGCTTTGGCGGTATTTCTGTTGGTACTGCAACCCGTAATTATCGCGAAGGCAACACTCACCGTCCCCGTATCGGCTTCCTTGAAGAAGAACGTGCTATCCACAATAGCATGGGCTTGAATAACGAAGGCGTGGAAGTTATTGCAAAGCGCGTCGACCAGCAACTCATGCAGGCTCACAAGGTGGGTATGTGCGTCGGTGTTTCCGTTGCAGAAACTCCGGGCCTTACCGATGAAAACGAAAAGCTGAAGGATGTTGTTGAAAGCTTTGCCATTGCCTACAAGGCAGGCGATTATATTGAAATCAACGTCAGCTGCCCCAATACCGGTGAATCCCGTGTGGACATGGACTTGACTCTTACGGAACGAATCTTTACCGAAATTATGAACTTCCGTAACTCCCAGACCTTGCGCAAGGCTGTTTATGCAAAGATCAGTCCGGATCTTTCAGAACGACACTTGGTGAACATTATGGATATGCTGGTTCGCTGTGGCGTGAACGGTGTTGTGGTTGGCAATACTTATCCTACAAAGAAAATCAGCGAACTTCCGGTTCAGACAAAGTTTGAGGATCTGACTGCGCTCCGTGCCGATGGTGACTGCGGTGGCATGTCTGGACGCCCCTTGTACGAAAACATGGTCTGGAATGTAAGCTATATCCGCAAGCATTATCCTCAAATGAGTGTGATTGCCTGTGGCGGTATCGATCATGGCTTCAAGATTTATGACTTGATCAAGTTGGGTGTTGATGCTGTGCAGTGCTATTCCGTGGTGGCATTCCGCTGGATGGCTGCTCACGCTATGCGCAAGGAACTTGAAGTGGCCCTTCAGGAAGAAGGCTACAGATCTTTGGCTGAGTACGACGATCGCAATCCTAAGCAGACTAAGGCTGAATAACTATGCGTAAGATTCTCCTCATTTTGGCATTAGTGGTTTCTTCTTCCTGGGCGGGTTTCTTTATTGAAGATTCCCAGGTTCCTGCGAAACCTGTTCGTGAATTGCCCAAGTTCTTTTACGGTGGCTCTGTAGATGTCGGTTTTTATCTTACATCCTTTGACGTCGGTTTGAACTTGACGGGGGAGTATCACATTACCAAGCAAAACTCTGTAGGTGCCTCTGTACGAGCTTTGTTCGTTGGCGGGTTGTTTGAATTCGGTGCCGACTGGAAGTACTTCTTTGGCGGTTCCTTGGGCGAGTACGGCTTTGACGATTATTTCCGTCTCTCTGTTTCTGGAATCTTGTTTGAAAAGAATGACGAGTTCTTTTTCCCGCCTGTAATAGGAGTTGGCTACGGTCGTGATTTCTTGCCTTTTGAAAAGGCTAATGTAGTGATCCGTCTGGAAGTGGGCCTGGGCTATGTATTTGGCGAAAGTATTCCTGAGGCCGACGAAAATTCTTTCATAAGTCGCGAAACAAACTTGCTGGCTCATTTCAACATTGGTGTCCTTTTCTTCTAATATGAAGACTGTTAAGTTATCTGCACTGATTGTATCATTGGCTGTGGGTGTCGCCTGTGCTGTACCTTGGCTTGGCGTGACCTACAAGAAGTCTACTTTCGAAAATCATTTAGCCCTTGATGTGAAAGGCGTTCATCCTGGTTCAGGTTGCTTTACTGCAGGCATGTTGGCCGACGACTTGATCGTTGGAATTCAGGGCGCGCCTCTTACGGATATGGCACAAATCCAGAATGTGATTTCTAAGGGAAAGACGGGTCAAAACATCAAGCTTGAAATTGTACGTGCCGGCAAGAAAATGCCCTTAAGCGTAAAACTGACGGACCGCCCCGATGATATCAGTAGCCTGACCGGTTCCGCCATCGGTAGTAAAATTGCGGAATTCAAGGCAAACTTCTACAAGAACGGCGAAAAGAAACAGGCTAAGCCTAAGGCTACTTTGTTAGACTTCTGGGCTACCTGGTGCGGGCCTTGCCGCAAGACGTTGCCCGTACTTGCCAACGTCTACAACAAGTATGCGGCTCAGGGGCTGGAAGTTATTGGTATCTCAAACGAAGATGTGAATACGCTGAACTCATTCTACAATAGCCAGCACAAATCGCCGTACCCGCTGTATCGTGATGCTACCCAGGATCTTTGGCGTCGCTACGGAATCCGTGCGGTACCCACCTTGATGCTGCTGGATCAAAACGGCTACATCAAACGGGTCTGGAGTGGCGCTCCAAGCCAGGCCTTGGTAGAGAAGCTTGTGCTGGAAGTTATGAACGAAGCTAAATAAAAAAGCTCGTTCTTCATTATAAAGATGCTCGTTCTTCAAAAAAACTCGGCTTTTGGGCCGAGTTTTTTTTAATGATTTTTGGCTTTTACTCAACGCTAACTTCAGGAACGAAGGTTGCCTTTTTCTGACCTGCAAAGAGCACGTCGTATTCTGCCTTGGAAATCTTCTTGTATCCGGTGGTGATGCCGCCGAATTCGTAGTAGGCGGAATCGCCCTTAACGCTCATGCAGTAAATCATATCAAGGGAGTTCTTACCGCAGATCTTGCCATCTTGAGTGGTGGCAGTCAGGTCACCGTTAATATTTCTGATGGTGAAGTTTACGTTGTCAGTGCTCAGCACTTCGAAAATCATGTTGGACTCACCCTGCCAGCAACCGGTGTAGTCGGCGTTATTCTGACCGCAGGCGGAGAACATCAGGGTAGAAAGAGCAATTGCAGAGAATGTGAGAATCTTTTTCATGCTCTAAAAATAGTTATTTTTCATATGGTAAACATGGGGTTTCTTGTAAAACATTTGTATCTATTAGCTCCAATTTTGGCGATTTTACTGCTATTTGGGGCTTATAAGCTTGTGAAGGACAATGATCGTCCTATTCCCAAGTATGAACCTAAGGTAGTAGAGGATACCTGGTCTGCCGAAGAATATCTGAAGCATTTGAATAATAGACCCTTCAATCATAACGAATTGCACAAATTACTGCTCCGCAGGACACGTCAAAAGCCAGGTGTTTATCTAGAAAGCTTGCTTCCCGTTATGGACTCTGCAGGTATCGAAATCGTATACAGTTTCCATCAGGTCATGGGCGATGATTACGTGCCTGTTATTACCAGCGGAAACGACTATCCATATCATGCTCGATATTCCAAGCACTACCTAAATGCCGCCATGGATTTTAGAATTAAGGATATTCCTTTTCAGCAGCAAAAAAAAGTCGTTGAGCTTGCGCAACAACGACTTCAAAATCGGTTTAAGGTGATTTGGGAAAGAGGCGAGGCTGAGCACCTCCACCTAGAGCTTATCGACAGCAGCGGAACCCAACTGAGGGGTACTGGTTCTGGGGATAGAAACTGAACTTGCTTTCAGTGCACTTGCTTCCGTTGTTAGTATTCCAGGCACCGCCTGCCACCTGGAACATATTGGCGTGGCCAGGTGCCGGGGAACTTGTCCATTCCCATAGATTTCCGTTCATGTCGTACATGCCCCACCAGCTACGGCACTGATCTTTACGGCCGCTGCGCTTGGCGTTCTTGGTGTTAGTGTTGCATTTGTTCTGACGGTAGGAATCTCCGTAACTGTACTTTAGATTGTCTTTACCGCGGCATGCAGCCTGCCATTCTTCGATGGAGCAAAGATGCTTGCCTTCCTTGGCGCAAAGGGCTACGGCTTCTTCCTGGCTGACCATGTCCTTCGGGTTTTCGTCAGCCTTGTTGGGGTATTCGTAGGCGTCTACGCAAACTTCCTTGCCGTTTACGGGAACGGGGTATGCGTTCTTGCCGCACTTGTTGTCGCTAGCCATATCGTACTTGGCTTCTTCCCAGGCAGAACGGTTTCCAACAGAGTCTTCAGCGAAGTAGAATACGGAACCGGTCTTGTTGTATTCCATAGCCTTGCCTGCTTCTACAGGATTGTTGGTGTCACCTACAGAAAGGTAAGTCTTGCACTTGATTTCGTCGCACTTCACCTTCAGCTTGATGGGATCGTAGTAGCGGCCTGCCGGCGGGGTGATTTCTGCAACGGGGGGAGTCTTGTCGGAATTGCGAATGCTGTCCTGGGTGCGCTTCTTTTCGGCTTCTTCAGCAGCGGCCTTTTCTGCGGCGGCGATGCTGTCTGCAATGGCCTTGTTCGCCTTGTCGATGGAATCCTGACGGGCCTTTTCGATGGCGGCCAAACTGTCGTTCACATGCTTGATGCTATCGCGGACATGGCGGATGCTATCGCGATTTACCTTGGGCTTTACAGGAGCCGGGGTGGTATCTACTGCAGGAGTAGTGTCCACGGTAGCGGTATCAACGGCAAGTGCTGCCAGGGAGTCTGCAACGCGGATGCTGTCGGCACGCATCTGTTCTGCACGGCGTAAACTGTCCAAAGTTTGGCGACGCTGCATTTCAAGAGCGGTTTCTTGTTCCTTTGCCAAGGCATCTTGCTTGATCTGGTCTAGATGGCACTGCGCAATGAAAAGGCAGACCAAAAGCAGGAACATTAAAACGAGAATGGCTACGTTTTTCTTTTTGCGATTGTTCTTCTGAGAATTCTGATTATTCTGCTGTTCATTCATAAGGGGACTCAAAAATTAGGAGTTCTTTTCTGCGGCGTTAAGCTCAGGCTTTTCGGTATTGCGAACGTCGTTGAAGAGTTCGCCCCAGTGGCGGATGATTTCTTGCTTCAGTTCCTGCACGCTGATGTTTCGGCGCAAGGTATTGCGGTAGGCGATGGAGATGTAGCCTGTTTCTTCGGAAACTACAATCACCAGGGCGTCACATTCAGATGCCAAGGCCTTTGCTGCGCGGTGACGCATACCGTAGCCGGCTTCCTTTTCTGCGTTACCAGTCGGCATAGGCAAGATACAACCTGCGGCAACAATGCGCTTGCTATTCACGATTACTGCACCGTCGTGGAGTGCTGAGTTGGGGAAGAACAAGGCGCGCAAAAGGCGGGTGCTGATTCGGGCATCGAGGATTTCACCGGTATCAGCGTAGTTCTTAAGTCCCACTCTTTTTTCCAAAACAATCAAAGCACCGGTCTTTGTCTTTGCAAGGTCCTGGGCTGCTGCTGCAATGGTCTTGGTGATTTCGTCTAAACCGCTGGAGTGGAAGAACATGCTGTGCAAGTCCAGCTTACTTGCTGCCTGGCCGATACGGGTTAGAGCACTTCGAATTTCAGGCTGGAACAAGATCACAATGGCAATAATACCCAAGGTTGCCAAATTACTGATTAACCATACGACAGTGTGGAGCTCCCACCACTGGGCAATAATCCATGCAAGCATCAAAAGCAGGCCGCCGAAAATCATCTGGGCGGCACGGGTGCCACGGAACAAAAGAAAGATGTAGTAGAAAATAATGGAAATGAGCAGCACATCCAAGATGTCTGCCATTCGCACATCAATGATATCGAATAATCTAAACAGAACCATTATTCATGGCCTCCAAGTATAACATGGATTCGTAAGTTTCTTTAACGTCGTGGACTCGAATGCAGCTGGCTCCGCCCAAAGCAGCAACAATGCCTGCTGTAATGGTGGGGATCAGTCGGTCACTATTTTCAAGACCCTTCATTTTTCCGATATATGACTTTCGGGAGGATCCAATCAGTACTGGGTATCCTTCAACGAGAAAGTCCTCAACAGACTTCATGAGGTCCACGTTGTCCTGGGCTGTTTTTCCAAAACCGATTCCAGGATCAAGGCAAATTCTCTGGGGATCAACGCCCAAGGCCAGCAGTTTCTTCACCTGTTCCATCAGTTCACTGCGTACTTCGGAGACTACATCGTCGTAGGGCTTGAAATCCTGCTGCATGGTTCCGAAGTTTCCGCGGATATGGTTCAGCACCACGGAGGCCTTTGTTTCGGCGACCGTCTGAAGCATTTGCGGATCCATGGTAAGGGCGCTAATGTCGTTGATGATATGTGCACCCTGCTGCATGGTAGCCTTGGCCACCGCTGCTTTCACGGTGTCAATAGAAATGTAGAAGTGACGTTGGGAAGCAAGGGGAACCAGACGTTCCACCAGAGGGCAAACACGATCCAACTCTTCTTGAACAGGAACTGGCTTGGAGCCGGGGCGGCTGCTTTCTCCGCCAATGTCTAGAATTACAGCTCCTTCGTCCAAGAGCTTCATGGCGTGGTCGTAGGCGGCATCAACAGTGTTGTGTTTGCCGCCATCGAAAAAACTGTCCGGAGTCACGTTGACGACACCCATGATCAGCGGCGTAGGCTGACACGAAAGAAGATCGTTTCCGATCTTCCAGGGGAGGGCGCGGGACTTGGAAAGCAGTTCGTTAAGCATCTTCGGACTTCGGTTCCTCGGGCTTGGCTTCTACGGAGCTTGCTTCCGTAGTACTTGTTTCAGCGGCGGGGATTCCGTCTTGTACAGGAGCAGGCTTTACTTCGTTTATCTTACCAGGATCCGGCGGCGGAGTGTTTTCGCGCTTGCGCTTTTCGGCAAGTTCTTCCATGGCCTTGTACTGGCGGCTCTTCTTGGTACCTTCCAGCTTTTCGCCAGCCATGACGCGGTCGATTTCTTCGCGGTCAAGGACTTCGAATTCAAAGAGGGCTTCAGCCAAAGTCTTCAGCTGTTCGCGGTTTTCTTCCAAAAGATCACGGGCGCGCTTGTCCAGGTTCTTGATCAGGCTGTTGACTGCGTTGTCAATCTTTTGAGCCATCATTTCGGACATTTCCTTAGGCTTAGAGATTTCGCGACCCAGGAATACTTCGCCATCAGTACGGCTGTAGCATACAGGCCCGATTTCTTCGTCGAAGCCCCATTCGGTAACCATCTTGCGGGCAAGTTCAGTAGCACGCATAATGTCGTTACTTGCGCCTGTGCTCTGATGGTTGAAGAAAATCAGTTCTGCCAGACGGCCGGACATCATGATCATGATGCGTTCTTCGGCGTATTCGCGGCTGTAGCTTACCTGGTCACGTTCCGGCAGGGACATGGTGACGCCCAGGGCTCTGCCACGAGGAATGATGGTAATCTTGTGAAGCGGATCGCTGTTCTTGCACAGCAAGGTCATGAGGGCGTGGCCCGCTTCGTGGTAGGCGGTATGGCGCTTTTCCTCGTCGGTCATGAGCAAGGTGCGGCGTTCAGCACCCATAGAAAGCTTGTCGCGGGCTTCTTCGAAGTCCAGCATGGTCACCTTCTTGTTGTTGAATCGGGCAGCCATCAAGGCGGCTTCGTTCACCAGGTTTTCGAGGTCTGCACCAGCAAGACCAGGAGTTCCCTTTGCAACAGCCTTTACATCAACGTCGTCAGCCAGAGGTACCTTGCGCTTCTTCAGGTGCACGCGAAGAATTTCTTCACGACCCTTCAGGTCGGGCAGTCCCACCACAATCTGACGGTCAAAACGACCCGGGCGAAGCAGTGCCTTGTCCAAAACATCAGGACGGTTGGTTGCGGCAATGAGAATCACGCCTTCGTTGGCGGTAAAACCATCCATTTCCACCAGCAACTGGTTCAAAGTCTGTTCACGTTCGTCGTGACCACCACCGAGACCTGCACCACGTTGGCGGCCTACGGCATCAATTTCGTCGATGAACAAAATGCAGGGTGCATTCTTCTTACCATTTTCGAAAAGATCACGGACGCGGCTGGCACCTACACCAACGAACATTTCAACGAAGTCGGAACCGCTCATGCTAAAGAAGGGAACGCCAGCTTCGCCGGCTACAGCACGGGCGAGCAAAGTCTTACCGGTACCCGGAGGACCGACCAGTAGTGCACCCTTGGGGATACGGCCTCCCAGAAGGTCGAACTTCTTGGGGTCCTTTAGGAATTCTACAAGTTCCTGCAAATCCTGCTTGGCTTCGTCACAGCCTGCCACATCCTTGAACAAGGTCTTTTTCTTGGGATCCAGCTGCTTGGCCTGGCTCTTGCCAAAGGCAAAGGGACTTTTTCCGCCGCCACCCATTTGACGGTTCATCATGAAGTAGAAGAACACAATCAGAAGGATTGCCGGCAGGAATGCCACCAGAGTGTCAATCCATGTGGAGGATTCGTGAATGACCTTCACCTTGACGCCCTTGAAAACTTCCCAAGCGGTTATCTGGTCGTTGGAAACTTCCAGCATGTGGCTTGTGAAACGCTTTGTGCCTGCCTTGGATTCATTTTCGGCACGGGCAAAGCGGGCAATTACGCTTTGATTCTTTTTAGCTTCGGCTTTTTCTTCGGCGGTCATTTCGCGAGCGCCTTCGATAATCACGCCGTCGGGAGTCTTTTGCAAGGTCAATTCTGTAATGACCTTGGTAGAATCACCCATCATTGCCAAAAATTCAGTACGGGTAATGTTGGATTCGCCTTCCTTGGATGCCAAGGGGAACATGACGAATAAAAGGAGAATCATCACGAGAAGAATGATGAAGTTCTTGTTGCGGTATGGAGGGGTTGGTTTGCCCTTTATTTGACTCATATCGTCCTTTTTTGTTCAAAAAATTCAGTACGACAACAAGATACAAATTCTTAAAGGGTCGATGAAGACGATTTTTCGCAAATCCAGATAATATGTCGTTTTTTAAGGATGAAACGACTACGATAAGAAAAATTTTTGATTTGGTTAAGGAATTCCTTGCCCCTGAAGGTATCGATTGGAAAACGGAACCCTTTTTTATCTAGCCAAAGACGGAAAATTTCTGCCATCCCGCCTTTTAACGAGACATGGACTTTGTGTGTGTCCAACACCATGATCTTACTGCAATTTGCGACCTCTGCAGGAATTTCAGGCAAAGAGTTTTGCTGTACAATCATGGGGGTGAATAATTTGTCTGCGATAGTCTGGATTTTTTCGTAGGTAGGCTTTGCCAGGCTTGCAATTCGACACAGCTGCTGCATAGAACCGGGGTTAGATTCCTCCAGATGGGGGAGGAACTGGTGCCGGATTAGATTGCGGGTGAATTTTGTATCAGCGTTGCTTTCGTCTTCGCGCCACTGGATATTATGGGCCTTAGCGTAATCCAGAAGTTCTTTTCGTGTAACGTTGAGGAGGGGGCGGTAAATAGAAGGAGTGCCTTCGCGTAGTTCTTGAATCCCCTGGAGTCCAGACAAAGTAACGCCACGGCGAAGTCGCATGTACATTGTTTCCGCCTGGTCGCCAGCATGATGCGCAGTAACGATCACTATGCCCGCTGTCATCCCCGACTGTTCTCCCGCTGTCATCCCCGACTTGATCGGGGATCTCCCTTGCAATTCTGATACAATCTGGCTTAAGGCTTCGTAACGGGCTTTTCTGGCGTTTTCTTCAAGGGATCCTTCTGCGTCTTTTAAGGCGGAACCATCCAGTTTCTTCAAGAAGAATGGAATGTTATTTTGCAATGCAAAATTTCGTACAAGATCTGCATCTAAATCTGCGGAACCTTGGCGAAGTCCGTGATGGATGTGGGCAATGCCAATCCATTCTAATCCAAGTTTTTCCTTGTTGCTAATAAAATAATGGGCTAGACACATGGAGTCTAACCCACCGGAAACTGCTAGCAATAAACGTTTCCCAACGGAAAGCATTACTTGTCGCAGACCTTGAAGAAGCAGCTGCGGGCTCCTGTATGGCAAGCCACCTGAGGGCCCTGCATGCGGACCTTAAAAAGCAAGGCGTCGCTGTCGCAGTCGGTAGCCCATTCTACGACAGTCATGACGTTGCCGCTGGTGTCGCCCTTGTGCCAGTATTCCTTGCGGCTACGGCTCCAGAATACCATTTCGCCACATTCCTGTGTGCGGCGGAGGGCTTCCTCGTTCATCCATGCCATCATGAGAACGTCACCCTTGTCTGCATCCTGAACGATAGCGGGGGCAAGCATTACACCGTCCACTTCCACTTCGAACTTCACTTCCTTCATAATATCTTCAAACTTCATAAATCAAGCCCCTATCTCGTAATTCGTTATTCGTAATTTATTTATCCTCTCACCTGCCCTTCACCGCGAAGGACCCACTTGTAGGTGCAGAGACTTTCGACGCCCATGGGACCGCGGGCATGGAGCTTGTCGGTGGAAATGCCCACTTCTGCTCCCAGACCGTATTCACCACCGTCGGCAAAGCGGGTGCTGGCGTTCACCATGACGCTGCTGGAATCCACGTTGGCCACGAAGTAGTCCTGAGCGGCGGTGTCTTCGGAAACGATGGCTTCCGTGTGGCTGCTGCTGTATTTTTCGATATGGTCTGCGGCTTCTTCGACGTTTTCAACGAACTTGACGCTTGCCTTCAGAGCCAGATATTCGGTGTGGTAGTTGGCTTCGTCGCCGATGTCGGTGACGCTTGCGATTCCTGCTAGACGTTTCTGTGCGTCGGCGTTACCGAACAATTCTACGCCGCGACTGGTGAGAGCATTTACCAGGCGAGCCACATCGGCGGTGGGCAAGTCCTTGTGGAACAAGACGCATTCCATGGCATTGCAGACACCGGTGCGCTGGGTCTTGGCATTAATCAGGATGTTTTCAGCCTTGGCAATATCGGCAGCCATATCCACATAGACATGGCAAATGCCGTTAAAGTGCTTGATTACGGGAATCTTGCTCTGGTCCACTACAGCACGGATCAAACGTTCGCCACCGCGGGGGATCACAAGATCAATGCAATCATTACGCTGCAAAAGCATTCCAACCAAGTCATGGCTTGTTTCAGTCACCAGCTGGACGGCGTCAGCTTCAATACCGTTTTCTGTCAAAGCCTTGCGGAAAATATCGGCCAGGCACTTGGCGCTGTTGATGGATTCCTTTCCGCCACGAAGAATTACGGCGTTACCTGCTTTAAAGCAGAGGCAAGCTCCGTCGATAGTCACGTTGGGGCGGCTTTCAAAAATAAAGAACACAGAACCGATGGGCACTGCCACACGGCTAATCTTGATGCCGTTCTTCAGTTCGCGGGATTCCAGAACCTTGTTCAGCGGATCTGCAAAGGCTGCGATTTCTTCTGCTCCCTTGGCCATGGATTCGATGCGGGCGTCGTTCAAAGTCAGGCGGTCCAGCATGGCGTCGCTGATCTTACCTTGGGCGGCATCTGTATCCAGTTTGTTGGCTGCAAGAATTTCGGGCTTGCTTGTTCGGAGCAATTCGGCAACGCGAGCCAAAACCTTACTGCGGGTTTCTGCGCTAAGGGTGCGAATTTTCTTGCTTGCCTTGCGGGCGTTGTTTGCCAGAAGGTCGGAATAATTCTCTAAATCGACAGTGTTCATATCTCAAATATAGCTTATCTTCTCACCCTAAAGACCTTGAGTTTTTTTTGTGAAGACAGTTTGTCTAGTATTATGAATTGACTATGTGAATTATTGATTAAAATGAAAAAGCCGTGGAAGGAGTGCTTCCAGCGGCTTTTTCTACAAAATTTTTGGGGGTCGCGACACTCGCCTTACGGACGCTTACGCCTTCGGCTCCAGCGTCTGCTTGTTCGCCTCGGTCATAAAAATGAGCGAGTTCATTTTTGCGACTCTCGGCACTCGGGGTACTCCCATGGCGCTTTTCGCCTTCGGCTCAAGCGCTGGTCGTGCGGCTCAGCCATGCCGACAAGCAAGCTTGTCGTCGCGGCGTTCGCCTTACTCCCACTCAATAGTTCCTGGAGGCTTGTGGGTGACGTCGTACCACAGGGAGCCGGCGCCTTCGGCTTCGAACTTGCGCCAGAGGCCTGCGAGCATGCCCTGGTCGATTTCGGCGAAGTTTGCGGTCATGGCTTCGGTGGAGTTCACCGGACGCATCACGATGCAAGGCTTGCCAGCGGTGCGCAGCGGTACAGAAACCACGGGCATCTGCCAGATTTCTTCGTACAGCTTGTTTTCCTGCAGGAAGGTGGTGCAGATGTCGTCGAACTTACGCAGGGTGTCGAAGTTCTCGCGGGTAGCGAACTGTTCCACAAGCTTCGGGTCTTCATCTGCCACGGTACCGATCTGGTAGATCACGCGGTTGATAGCCTTGAAGCGGTTTGCAAGTTCGGTGGAGAACTTTTCGCAATCCTTCCAGCTGAGTCCAGCGGTAGTAATGAGGAAGGGCTGTGCGTAAGTACGGCCATCGCCCTGGACGCCAACGCTCTTGATGGGGAGCATGCGGCCAGAAATGTTGTTTGCCTTCAGGTAGTCAGCGAGGCTGCCGCCCTGAGTGTCCTTCACGTCATCAAATGCGACCATGTCATTTGTCAGAACGCCATCGCTGCAGAGCAGGCGGACGCCCAGACCCGGACCCGGGAAGGGGTGACGCCAGACGAGATTGTGGGGGATTCCAAGTTCTTCGCCAAGAGCGCGAACTTCGTCCTTGTAAAGGTCGGCGAGCGGTTCAAGCACAAGGCCCTTTTCCATCAGGTCCAGAACTTCCTGGACGCGGTTGTGGTGAGTCTTGATCTTGTCGGCGTTCTTGGTTCCGCCGGATTCAATGGTGTCGGGGTAGATAGTACCCTGGGCCATCATCCACTGGTTGGGGTCAAGGTTCAGCTTGGCCATTTCCTGGTCCTTAACCACCAGGAATTCCTTACCGATGATGCCGCGCTTGGTTTCGGGAGCGGAAACGCCCTTCAACTTTTCCAGGAAGTGTTCGCTGGCGTCGCGGATCTGAAGGTTGTTCATGCCTTCGGCCTTCAAAAAGTCCATGATCTTCTGGGATTCGCCCAGACGCATCATGCCGTTGTCCACATGGAGGCCCAGAACCTTTTCGGGGCCAAGGACGCGGTTCAGGAGAACGAATGCCACGGTGGAGTCCACACCTCCGGAAACCAGCAGGAACACCTTGCGGTCCTTCACCTGTTCCTGGATGCGGGCGGTAATGAGGGGCAGGTAGCTCTTCATGTTCCAGGTCTTCTGGGCGCCGGTAATGTCGATGAAGTTTTCGAGAAGCTTCATGCCAAACTTACTGTGGGTCACTTCGGGGTGGAACTGGATGCCATAAATCTTGCGTTCGTCGAAAGCGACGGCTGCGATTTCGCAGTCCTTGGTGCTTGCCACGATGCGGTAGCCTTCCGGGAGCTTGGTCACCTGGTCGCCATGACTCATCCACATGGGGGAGGCCTTGGGAAGACCCTTCAAGATGGGGCAGTTCTCGTCGCCTACGATCAGGTCGGCGATACCGTATTCCTTCACCTTGCCCGGTTCAACGTGACCGCCCAGCTGCTGGGCGATGAGCTGATGACCGTAGCAGATACCCAGCTTAGGTACCGGCAGGTTCAAAATTTCGGGGTTGTATTCCGGAGCGTCGGCTGCATAAACGCTGGAGGGGCCACCGGAATAGATAATTCCCTTGACGCCTTCCAGTTCGGAAACGTCGCAGTTGGGGGAATGAATTTCGGTGAAAACGCCAAGACGGCGGACACGGTTTGCGATCAGGTGGGCGTACTGGCCACCAAAGTCCAAAACGGCAATAGTATCTACGTTCTTCATACGGGCGTAAAGATAGCATTTTTTGTAAAAAATTTGGATACTTAGTGACACATAAGCTCTGTAAAAAACAAAGAGCATAGTTTCTTTTTAAAATTTCTCAAATTGTCGGGGTGGATATTCCCGTTTTGGCGCAGAATTGCCTTCTTTCAGTGTGATTAAAACAACACTTAAATTTTTTAACACTTCACAAGGATTTAAAGAATTTATTCAAAATCTTATATTTGAGCGGGTTTTGAATGATTAGGCTTATATATTTAACGTTATTGCTTGCGTCCATATCCCTGGCGGCTCAAATTCCGGTCAAGGGTACAAGAGCATCTGCCACCTTGCAACCGCAGAGTGGAATCAATTATTCTACACGAAATCTCGTCGATGGCTCTGCAAATTCCGTATGGGCAGCACCCTTCCAAATCAAGTCGCTCTTTGTGGAATTCAAGGTGGAGGCTTACGAGATCAATGCCTTGCATATTTTAAACGGTTACCGCAAAGATCAGCAAAGCTACATGAACAATAGCCGCGCTAAGACCATTAAGATCTTTGCAAATAACAAGAACAATTTGGTAAAGACCGTTACTCTTAAGGATATTCCCTGGGAATACTGTTTTGGTGACTACGAAGAAAATGCATGTAGAAACTTCCTGAATACCACCAAGTACCAGCCTTCAGAAGGTGAAAATATAAAGGATGCTTGCAACAGCATTTGTTCACCCTTGGATTATTCCGAAGAAATTCATTTTAGTCCGGCACTTCACGATGTTAAGGTTTTGATTATTCAAATTGAATCCATTTATCCGGGTAGAAAATGGAACGATCTGGTGATCTCCGAAGTTTCTTTTGAAGGCTACGCTCAAAATCCCTTGCGAGAAGGTTATACTCCGGATTTGCAGACCATGGTGGATTCACGCGATGGTCGCGAGTATAGAACCTTGAAGTTAGGGAAACGAAACTGGATGGCAGAAAACCTGAGTTATGCCGACGAAGGCAGTTCCTGCTTTGAAGCTAAGGGTGGAGCCCGCTGTTCTGAAAAAGGCCGTGTCTATCAGGAATTTTCCGTTGACGATGGCCTTTGCCCTCTGGGCTGGCGTTTGCCCACTAGGGAAGAATTCCTGGAATTCAACAACCTGATTAAGAACCGTTCTTCGGATACCACACAGCCTTATGGAGCCCTCTTTGTTTCACAGAAGTCCTCCAATAACTTTGGTTTGAACTTCTATAATTTAGATGGCCTGTGCAATTGCTTTGACGCAGGTTGCGACGGGGATCCCTTCGAAGAAGATTCTTACGATCTTTATAAAAAGTTCCATTCTGGTGATGCCCAGGGCCCAGGAGAAACCGCTTTCTGGATTCGCAAGGCTGAAAACAGCAAGGAAACAGATGCTCCCTATATGCGCTTCAGCTCTACAAACGGAGCCTATGTTCCCAGTTCTGAAATGATGGGCTGCCTGCGTAATGGTGGAGCAGAACATCGCAAAGAATTCTTCGTTCGTTGTATCGAAGAATGATAGTTAAAAAAACTTGGTTTTGATGCAACCAAGTTATTTTCATTTTCATCTAATTCGTTGACGTTGATATACGTTTTTATTACTTTTTTGAAGGTTAATTAAAAGGAGAATATGATGAAAAAATTCATGTCCGCAATGGCTTTGGCATTGGGTCTTGCTGCAGTACCGTCTTTCGCTCAGTACGAAGATGATTACTACCAGGATAGTGCTCCGGTTCCCGTAGCTGTACAGCAGCAGCGATCCAGTTCAAACTCTTATTTCTTCCCCAGCGATTTTAAGTCCTACATTCGAATGGGTGGCCGTATTGCCATCGGTTTCGGTGGTGCCGGTGAATGGGCTGGTGTAAATGCAGACTTGGGTGGTTCTTTGCGCTATTACTTCTCTCCGGTATTGGCAATTGCTCCTGAAATTAACATTGCTCTACGTACACTTTCTGATACCTATGCTCAGGAAAGCTACTACTATAAAGACACCCGATACAAGGCAGAATGGGAAGAAAGCTATAACCAGATTTTGCTGGACATCCCTGTGCTCGGTCGTTTCGAACCCTTGCCCTTCCTCTATGTTGAAAGTGGTCTGAAGCTTGGCGTTGAATTGGCAAGCTTCTACTCTAGGGATTACGTTCTTCGCGATCCTTACCACAACAACGAACGTGTTGATGGCGTAAATCTTGATCTTGAAGATTGGCATACTTATCCGTTCTATGCATCCTTCATATTTGGTGCAGGCGGCAACGTAAAGTCTAATGGTCAAGACATTGATGTTGGTATCCGCGTAATCATGGATTTGAACGATCTTGACCACTCTAATGGCGATAACCACTGGTCCGTTCAGTTGTCCATGACTTACCTCCTCTAATTAAGAGCGTAATGCTTTAAGGAATCCCGCTGTCTTGGCGGGATTTTTTTATTTTTGGCCCCATGGATTCACTTTCAGAGTTTTTAACCTTTGCCAATTCTCCTAGCTTGACTTTATTCCAAAAAGTCCAGGGAGAAGCCATACACGTCAATGGAGCTTCAATTCCGTTGGCATCTATGATGGTGGCCGCAAGGTTCTTGAAGAATCCAAGTTCAATTCTTGTTATTGCTAAAGATTACCGCAGTGCAGAAACTTGGGTAGAAAATCTGGAAAGCATGGTAGGGGAGTCTTTTGTTCGATTTTTCCCGTCCATCGGATTAAAACCCTACGAAAAGAAAATCCCCTTTGAAGGAGTTGTTGAAGAGCGCTTGAAATTCTTTAGGGATCTTGAAAAGAATGAATCGCCCTTCATTACCGTGTGTCCTTTGGATTCCTTGATGATGCGCTTGCCAGAACCAGGTTTTGTGGCTCGCGAATCCAAGATGTTGAAGGTGGGAGATGTTTTTGAACCTAGCGCTTTGCGCCCATGGTTCTTGGATCACGGCTTTGTGGAACAGCCTGTGGTCAGCGGTGTAGGGGAGTTCTCGATCCGCGGCTGTATTGTGGATGTGAACTGCCTTTTGTACCCGCACCCTATTCGAATTGAATTTTTCGGTGACGAAATCGAGTCCATCAGATCCTTTGATATTTTCACTCAGCGCTCTGTAGAGCAGATGAAGAACGTTTTGCTGTATCCTATGGGCGAGTTCTGCGTCCCTGAAAAGGAAATTGCAAAATACAACGGTGATACTGCAGGACTTTGGTGGCAGCGCAGCCGATATGAAAAGCTTGAAAAAAGTCTGCTAGATTATTTGCCCAAGGCAGCCCTTGTTTTCGAAGAACTTTCGCTATTGTCGGAAACAGCCTCCAAGTATTACATGAACTACGAGGCGGTATTCCATGAATTGCGCCAGGTGGAAGCCGATGCGGTTCCGCCCAGTGATATCTGGTTCAAGATTGGGGAACTTTCTCGCAGTTTTGTTGGCCGTAGTTCCATGGACTGCACCCGCGTCAACGTAGACGATGGCAACTGGCATGATCTTCACTGCAAGCCTCAGGATTTCTCTTCTCACGGTACCGATGCCGTCACCAAGGAAATCGAGGAATTTACAGCCAAAGGCGGTCGCGTTTATGTTGTGGCTCCTACGCCAGGTGGTTTGAATCGCTTAAAGCAGGTCTTTGAAGATTTACCCATCGAGGAATATATCCAGGGAAATCTTTCCGAAGGTTTTTGGCTTGAAGAAGACAACATCGCCTTCCTTACGGAAACTAGGATTTTCAATAGGCATTCCAACAAGACTCGTAAGCGTAAGATTTCTGGCTCTGTCACCGGAGCCCTGATGATTGAGTCCTTGAACCGCGGTGATTACGTGGCTCATGAGGATCACGGCGTAGGCCGCTACTTGGGACTTGTTCGTGTTGAAGTCAACGGCGGTATGGTAGACTGCGCCCTGCTGGAATACGATGGGGGAGACAAGCTTAAGTTCCCCGTTGCTGATTTGCAGAAAATTGAACGTCTGGAAAATTCTGAAGCAGTTCCCAAGCTGGATCGCCTTGGCGGCAAGAGCTGGGAAAACCTTAAAAAGCGTGTTAAGCAGAAGGTTATCCAGATTGCCCGTGACTTGGTGGAACTTTACGCCAAGCGCGAACTTATTGAAGGTTTTGAATTCCCGCCCGATGGAAAAATGCAGCGTGAATTCGAAGAAGCTTTCGAATATGAGCCTACTCCAGACCAGGTAAAGGCAACTACAGACATTAAGCGCGATATGGAAAGCCGCCGCCCCATGGACCGCTTGATTTGCGGCGACGTAGGCTTTGGTAAAACTGAAGTTGCCATGCGTGCCGCCTTTAAGTGCGTTGTTAGTCGTAAGCAGGTGGTGTTGCTTGTTCCTACCACAATTCTTGCTGCTCAGCATTACGAAAACTTCATGGATCGTTTTGCAGGTTTCGGTGTAAATATTGCACTTATTAACCGTTACAAAACTGCCAAGGAAAAGAAGGAAATCTTCAAGCAGGTTTCTGAAGGTAAGATTGATATTCTCATCGGTACTCACGCCTTGCTTTCTGAAAAGAATCAGTTCAAGGACTTGGGACTTCTCATTATCGATGAAGAACAAAAGTTTGGCGTAAAGCAAAAGGAAAAACTTCGCGAAATGCGCCTGACGGTGGATTCCCTCAGTATGAGCGCAACACCTATTCCTCGATCTTTGCACTTGAGCATGACCGGGGTTCGCGATATTTCCTTGATCAATACTCCGCCCATCAACCGCTTGCCTGTTGAAACCAAGCTGATGAAGCGTGATGACGAAGTCTTGAAAAACGCTATTCTCGATGAGCTTGCTCGCGGTGGCCAGGTGTTCATTGTAAACGATCGCGTTCAAAGCATTTATAGTTTGGCTGATGATATTGAAGCGCTGGTTCCGAACGCAACTATCGGTGTGGCCCACGGTCAAATGAATGACCGCGATCTTGAAAATGCCATGGACGCCTTCTTGTCCAAGAAGTTTGATATTCTGATTAGCACCAGCATTATCGAATCTGGCCTAGACGTTCCTAATGCAAATACAATCATCATTATGAACGCACACCACTTCGGAATTAGCCAGCTTTACCAGATGCGTGGGCGAGTTGGCCGTAGTAGCGTTCTTGCTCATGCTTACCTGGTGATTCCTGCCAAGCACGATATTTCTGCGGAATCTATGCGTAGGTTGCAGGCTCTGGAACAGTTTACGGATTTGGGCAGCGGCTACCAGCTTGCAATGCGAGATCTTGAAATTCGCGGGGCAGGCAACTTGCTTGGCCAGGAACAGCACGGTTTTATTGCCGAAGTTGGATTTGAAACCTACGTACGCCTGGTGAAGGAAGCTGTGGAAATGCTTCGAGGCGGTCCTATTGAGAAGCCCATCCAGACCCGCGTGGAAATCGGTGTGGATGCATACCTGCCCGAAGACTACATCGAAGATGGACTCACCAGAATCTCGATGTACCAGCGTATAGCCCGTGTGTCTCATACCGATGAAATTGAAAGTATCCAGCAGGAACTACAGGACCGCTTTGGCCCTGTACCCGATGCCGCCAAGATGCTTTTGCTGGTAACAGAAATCGGTTTGCTTGCTGGCCGCCTGCGCATCCAAGGTCTTGTTCAGCGCAAAGGAATGCTGGCCGCAACCTTTGCTGAATTCCCGCCGCCAGAGCCTCGCGTTATTAGTGAAATGTATGGCGCAACTCAGTTCCCCATGCGAATTATGGGTGGCTCGCCCCTGCAGATTGTAATTGAGTTGGGTAAGGGAAACAACGTGGAATTGGCGGCCAAGGCTCTTAAGGAATTTAGGGCATTCTCCATAATCCGCGCCCAGGCAGCAACAATCCAGCCGAAGAATCCTCTTCTGGCGGGCATTGGCGAAGGTAATTAACGCCTCATTTTAGGCTTTCGTACATTTTCTGTACGTTAGCCAATTCATCCTGGATTTTTTTAGCGATATTTGCGGCACTGTTTTTTTCTAATTCAGTTTTGCAAACAAAACTCTCGTCTGCATCGGTTTCGAATCGCACTTGATCAGGATTCATGACTTTTATGGCTTCCACCGTTGATTTTTTTCGGAAGGAATCCTTGTGTAACGAAAAGATGGGATTTAGTTTTTGCGCAGCCTTCGTTATGGAAATATCGCCTCCGAAGCGATGGAATATGATGCCGTTTTCTCTATTACCATCTACAAATCCTGAGCATTCGATCATTTTTATGATGCGCATGTAATCGCCGACACAATGAATGTGCAAGGGGCGGTTCAATTTTTTAGACAGCTCGATTTGACGTTTTAGGATTTGATCTTGTATTCCTTCAGGTTCGTATCCAGGGAATCTTTTGTCCAAACCGCATTCGCCTACTTGAGCCTTAGGATTTTCAAGGAGCAATGCTTCCAAATGTCGAAATTCATCTTCAGAGACCTTGGTGGCAATCACGGGGTGTATTCCAAAGGTGCTGCTTTCTCCAATTTCCGTTGTTTTTTCCCATTCCCAGGGTTCACAGGTCACGTTATTGTAGCCCACATTCGCCTTTTTCAAAAGTTCGGCGACCTCTACGGGGTAGGGAATTCTGCACAAATGGAGGTGAAAATCATACATCATTGTCAATATAGCCATGAAAACGGCGTTTTTATTGCAAAAAATGAAAAAATGCTTGTTTTTCTTAAAGAAAAAGCCTAATTTAAAGTCATAATTTTACGTTTTCGCATTAAAAGGAGTTTTTATGCGCGATTTGCTCGAAAAAGCTTTGAACAAGGGCCTCAGTGTTACTTTCTCTAATGAAAATGGTTTTTCTGTTATCCGTATTTGCAAGGGCGACGAAGTTGTGGCTAGCTGCAGCCTTGGTTCTGGTGACTTCCGCACCAGTGTCGAAGACTCCCTTCAGTCCCTCATGATGGACCTGGACCGCAAGGGCATCTAAACTAGTTGCTTTTTATAAATGGCTTTAATTTCCCGGCTCAAGTGAGTCGGGATTTTTTTTGCCTCATCCTTGAGGATGACTGCACCGAACAACCTGTGGCTCCATGAAAAAAGGCATCTGGTTTTACCAGATGCCCTTGTACACAATTCTTCGAGTACGTTAGTTGATGCGACCGATGAGGTTACCGGACAACATAAAGTCTCTGGTGCAGCCGTAGCTGTGGAAGCCTGCAGACAAGCTAAAGCGCTTGTTGAAGGCCTTTTCCAGATAGATAGCGCCGAGAACGTCCTTCACGTGAGAGGGGTTCTGGGTTACACCGTAGTAATCCTTGTAGAGATGGCGGTCGCCAACATATTCAGCTTCAACCAAGATGCGGTCCACAACTGAAGTGTAGAAGGCTACACCGCCAGTCAAAGGAATGATCAATTCGTCGGAAACATCCATCAAAGCAGCTTCAGCAAAAATGTCGAAGTTCTTGTTGATGGGGAGATTGAACTTGGCAGAGATGTTATGCTTGACAACAGCCTTGGAGTCATAGATTACATCGAAGAGGTTGGCGCGGTATGCCAACTGAACCTTCAAGAGAGAGATGCTTTCCAGACCGTGGAAGTTGAAGGCTGCACGGATATCACCCTTGTTCAGATTGGTAGAACGGCTGATCAAGGAGATGTACATATCCATGTTTTCAGTGGGGGAGAAACCAAACTGCAACTGGTTTTCAGGATCCTGAGTGGAGAGGAAACCAGCCTTGTAACCGTCGATATAACCACCGAAGTAGTCGCCGCTCTTATCGGTGTTATCCCAACGACCAACCTTGAAGGTGTATTCGAAACCGAATCTCTTGGAGAAACCAGTGCTCTGAATCCATGCTTCGTCCAAGGAGAAGTAATCAGGAACGGACTTGTCGTTGCGGATGGCTTCCTTCTTGGCTTCCTTGTTTACCTGGTCGCTGGAGCTGAGTGCCAAGTCGCCCGGATAGAAGGCGAGACCAATCTTGCCTCTGAAGTTTTCAGATTCAGCAAGAACTGCAAAATTAGCTTCACCGTTCCAGGTTTCGAAGTTGTCATTATACTTGTCTTCTTCGGAGGTCCAGAATACCTTACCAGCTTCCAATTCGAAGTCTGCGTTGATGTCGAAGTTGACCTGGTTTGCGGTCATCACAGCGTTTTCGATCATCTTCTGTTTCTTGCGAGGCTTCTTAGCTTTTTTAGGCTGAGCTGCTGCGACTTCGACTGCCGGTTCGGCAGGTGCTGCTACGGCTTCAGCTGCGGGAGCTTCTGCAGCTTCTGCAGCGGGTGCTGCTTCTGCGGCCGGGGCTTCAGCAACAGCTTCAACTGCCGGTGCGGCTTCGGCTACCGGTTCAGCAGGTGCTGCTACGGTTTCTGCTGCAGGAGCTGCTTCTGTAGCCGGTGCGACTTCTGCTGCGGGAGCGGTTTCGGCAGTGGCAGGAGCGGCCGGTGCTGCGACTTCAGCTGCGGCTGCAGGTGCTGCTGCGGCAGGTGCTGCTGCAGCGGGGGCTGCTTCCTGGGCAAATGCGGCGGCAGCCAGGATGCAAGAGGCGAGGAACATTTTCTTCATATTAGGAATCTCCTTTCACTAATTCCACACGATAAGTTTAGTAAAAAAAACTTTCCATTTATCAATTTGTCTATGATTTTTCATATAAAAAGCTAATTTTAGGGCTCAAAGAGGTGTATTTTGAAAAAAATTTTGTTAGTTGCTGCATTTTTGGTGGTTAGTGTTGCGTTCGCCCAGGGCAATTTGCCTGTATATAAAAAAGTAAATGGACAAGTTGATGAATCGAATTCCGTAGGCTCTTTGATGCTTTCCGACTGGCTTAAGGAACTTCCAATTCCTCAAGATTCAGTGAAAAAGGTTTATGTTCAAAAAGAAAAGGTTCCAGTTCTCGACAAGAAAGGCCGCCCGGTCAAAGACAAGAAAGGCAAACCCAAGATGAAGGTCAAGAAGACCCGTGTTGTAAAATGGGAACTGGTTGAGCCTACAGAACCGCCTCGTTTTGTACCCGTTGATTGTAAATATGGTCAACTTTGGGTAAAGCGTGCCGATTTGGCTCGTTTCCAGCAGGCCTCAGCTGACATCAGCGGTGAATACGCCTCTAGTACTGGTAGTGTATTTTTGAAGAAATCTCCCACCAATCCTCGATTCTTTACCGTAGTGATCCAGAATGGCCCCTTCGGTAATCGTGCTGAACTTGAAGCTAGCAACATTGAACTCAAAGAAGCCAACGGCTTTGGTCGTATGACCTATAGCGAAGATGGTTGCACTGTTGACTTGGCGATTTCTAACCGTCGTGTGAAAGTTGCTCAACGTGGTTGTTCAGAATACAATGTCGGCAACTATACCTTGGAAGGCGAATACAATACTTTCAAGGGCAACAATCGCAAGGTTGAAACCTTCAACATGCCAGAACAGTCCTTCACTTATAAGCGCTTTAAGTGGTGCGATAGTGGCTTTGATTCCTGTACTGAAGAAAAAGATGAAAATGGTAAGATTACCATCACATGGAGTAAGGGTGGCAACGGCTTTATTGAACGTAAGGCTGGCGATGTGATTCACACCTACCGTCCCTTTGAAAACGTTATTCCTCATAAGCGTGATTTCTTCAGAGGTGAGAAACCTGTGGTTATCAAGACCAAACGCACAGACATTAGTGGCGAGTGGTGGATCTGGTACTTCTATCCGAAGGCTGAACGCTTCAAGATGGTCCGTGCCGGCATGCGTGAAGATATTGCCCAGATGGAAATCTACGAGTAATGAACAAGGCTCTTGAACAGTCCCGCATGTTGTTTTTGGATACAGGCGCTGTAGTGCGTCTACTTCAGATGCATCCGGATTTTTATCCGGTGATTTCCTCCGTGCTGGATTATGCCTACGAACGCAATATTACGGTTCTTACATCTTCTGTCACCTTGTTTGAAATATCCAAGCAGGCTTGTGTAGCAGGAGAGGGCGTTCTTGCCCGCCAGTATCGCGAGTTCTTTGAAAATTCCCAGAATGTCAAGCTCTGCGAAATGAATGGCGAAACTGCTGTAAAGGCTGCGGAGTTGTTTGCTGCGGCTGCACGTACCAACCACAAATTGACAGAAGCCGAAGCATTGCGCCTAGCAACAGCCTATGTGAACGGTGCCGATTGCATTTTGACAGAAAATCCGAACTTTGCTAATGCCACAGATATCCCCGTGGTGACCTTAAACGAAGTTTAGAATTTTGGTAAATAAGCTTTTCTGTGCAGCATTTTCTATGGGGATGTTGCTTTTTTATTTATAGTGACACTTTTTGTTTGTTTAAGTGTTAGATTTGGGCTGATAAGAAAATGGAGATTGTGTGATTATGTCCAAGAAATTTGCTTTTGTCGTGATGGGCGGCCTGTTCGCTATGGCTTTGAATGCTTGTGGTGACAACGGTTCTTCTGCAAGCCCGATTGATAGCGGATGCCCGGATGGTGGCCCCTGCATGGAGTATGATGCCAAGGCCAATACCCTTACGGACCTTCGTGATAAGCAGGTCTATAAGACTGTGACCATCGGTGATCAGACTTGGATGGCCCAGAACATGAATTACCACATAGGTTCTTACAGCTGGTGCTACAACAAGAGCACGAGCCATTGCGAGACCTATGGTAGCCTCTATACTTGGGATGCAGCTAAGGTTGTATGCCCCGATGGCTGGAAGTTGCCTTCCGATGACGACTGGAACGAACTTTTTAAAGAGGTTGGAGGTATCACCACTGCAGGCACAGCTCTCAAGTCCGTCGAGGACTGGGATAAGATGGACGACGGCAGCAATGGTGGCGGAAAGGATGAATATGGTTTCTCCGTTCTTCCTGGAGGAACTCGCAATACCAAGGGCAAGTTCGACCTTCGTGATTCCTATGGCCTTCTCTGGTCTGCAACGGAGCTGAGTAACGGTAATGAAGCTTACGTTTGGCGCTTTGCTTTTGACGAAAAGAGTGCTGGTCATAGCCGCGATTTCAAAGACGGTGCCAACAGCGTTCGTTGCTTAAAGAAAAGCAAGTAATCTGACTCTGTTTTAACGGATAATTTGAGAGGCTGAACCTATGCGGGTTCAGTCTTTTTTCTATCTTAACTATGTAAAATTTACTGGAGTTAATATGCCTAACTACTCTACCGTTATCGGTCTCGAAATCCATTGCCAGCTCGCTACCAAGACTAAGATGTTCTGCGGTTGCGAAATTGAAGTGAACACCAGCCCCAACAAGCACGTTTGCCCGGTTTGCCTGGGTATGCCCGGCGCCATGCCTGTTCCTAACAAGAAGGCTGTGGAATACGCCATCCGCTTGGGTCTCGCTCTCAACTGCGAAATCGACCTGAACGCCATGTGGACTCGTAAGAACTATTTCTACCCGGACCTTCCCAAGGGTTATCAGATCACCCAGACTGGTGGTCTTCCTGTGTACGACCATCCCATCTGCAAGAACGGCTGGCTTGAAATCATCAAGGCCGACGGCACCAAGAAGCGCGTGGGCATTACCCGTATCCATATGGAAGAAGACGCCGGTAAGCTGATCCACGACATGAGCCCCACCGACTCTCACTTTGACGCAAACCGCTGCGGCACACCGCTTTGCGAAATCGTCACGGAACCGGACATCCGTAGCCCGGAAGAAGCAGTGCTCGTTCTCAAGAAGATCAAGCAGACTTTGGAATACACCCGCGTTTCCAATGCAAACATGGAAAACGGCAACATGCGCTGCGACGGAAACATCTCCCTCCGCGCTTCCGAAGACGCTCCTTTTGGTACCCGTGCAGAAATCAAGAACCTGAACAGCTTCACTAACCTTGAAAAGGCCTTGAACGCCGAATACTACCTGCAGTCCGCTACTCTGGACGCTGGCAAGGAAGTGGAACAGTGCACCAAGCGTTACGACCCCAACGCAGACAAGACTATCGTCATCCGCAGTAAGGAAGACGCTCACGACTATAAGTACTTCCCGGAACCGGACATGGTACGCCTCGTCACCGATCCTGCCTTCGTGGAAGAAATCCGCCGCACCCTTCCGGAACTGCCGGACGCACGTCGCGCCCGCTTCATGAGCGAACTTGGGGTTTCTGAATATGACGCCCAGGTGCTGACCGACGACCGCGACATCAGCGAATGGTTTGACACCGCTTCCAAGGGCTGCAAGAACGGCAAGGTCCTGGCCAACTGGGTCATTACCGAACTGCTTGCCAAGATGAAGGATTTGGAAGGTGGCCTCGCTGACCTGAAGATCAAGCCCGAACAGCTCTGCGCTCTCGTGAACCTGATCGAAGACAAGACCATCAACGGTAAGATTGCAAAGACTGTCTTTGCCGATATGTTCGAAACCGGTAAGGATCCCGCAGACATCGTTAAGGAAAAGGGCCTTGTGCAGGTGGCAGACACTGGCGCAATCGAAGCAATCGTCCGCGAAGTCTGTGCCGCCAACGCCGCCCAGTTCGCTGAATTCAAGGCTGGTAAGGTTGCTCTGAAGGGCTTCCTTGTTGGTATGACCATGCGCAAGTCTGGCGGTAAGGCCAACCCGGGTATGGTGAACGAAATCCTCGACAAGCTGGCTGCAGAATAAAAGTGGTGTAGCCTTCGGAATACCGAAGGCGTAATGCTTTGAGGTTAGCTATTTGGAACGTCGCAGTTTATTATCTGCTGTAATACTTGCAGTTGCACTTGTTGGTGCAACATCTATGGTTTTTGGTGCAGAGTTTACCAATAAATGCGACTCCCTCCATATCAATACCGTGAATATGAGCGATGCTGAAATTGCAGAAATTTGCGGTCTTGATTCTGCGGCGTTGGCGCTTGGTCCAACACTACAGGATTTAAATGAAGAGAATCCGAGCTACGTAAAGCGCGAATACGACCATAAGCAGCAAGTTGTTGTTGGAAGCGTCATCATGTTCTGTGTAGCGCTAGCCATGATCTTGATGAACAATTACAACCCGAAGAGGTGAATTAACAATTAACGATTAACAATTAACGATTAACAATTAAAAATAATGGCGGCGAAGCCGCGAAATATTTCATTGTTCATTGTTCATTGTTCATTATTCATTTTCTAAATGAGGTATCATTATGAATTACAATGATGAAGCAAAAAATAACTTCAAGGCTCTTTCCAAGAATCCTTATCCTGGCCGCGGTATCGTCCTCGGTACTAGCCCGGACGGCAAGTCCTTTGTGCAGGTCTACTGGATCATGGGCCGTAGCGTCAACAGCCGTAACCGCGTGTTCGAAATGGAAGCTAAGACTGGCTTCATGAAGACCAAGGCTTTCGACGAATCCAAGCTCACCGACCCGCACCTCATCATCTACTACCCGGCTCGCCACACTGCCGACGTACAGATTATCACCAACGGTGACCAGACCGACACCATCTACGACGCCATCAAGCTGGGCGGCACTTTCGAAAGTGCTCTCGCTACCCGTCAGTACGAAGATGACGCTCCCAACTTCACTCCGCGTATTTCCGGTATCCACTACAAGAACGCACAGCCGGCTTTGTACAAGTTAAGCATTCTCAAGTCCCGCAACAACTGCGAAGACGCAGGCTGCGAACGTGCTACTTTCGAATTCGAAAAGGCACTTCCGGGTCTTGGCCACTTCATCAGCACTTATGTGACTGATGGCAAGCCCATTCCCAGCTTCGAAGGCGCTCCCAAGCTGATGCCCATCTTCGACACCGCCGAAGAAAACCTGAAGAAGTACTGGAATGCCCTGGACAAGGACAATAAGGTTTCCCTGATGGTCAAGGTCATCGACCGCAAGACCTTCAAGGCTAAGACTTTGATCGTCAACAAAAACAAGTAAACTTGTTTTTGTCTAGATCAAAGTCAATTATGAATTACAATGTATGAATTATGAGACTTAGTTAGGCGGCTTCGCCGCGACTATTATTCTCATAATTCGTACTTAATAATTCATAAATGGAAATGTTGTTGAAAAATGAAGGCCCCTTTTTGGGGCCTTTGTTTTTGCGGAATTGTTTCGCTATTTTTCAACAACATTTCCTAAAATGTGGTGGATTTTTTTATTCTGTCCAAAGCCGGATGGATTCTCGATGTAGTAGAAAATGTGCTCCACCAAGGCTTCTGTGTTGAAATCATAAGAGGGAAGTCGCAGCAAGTAGCTTTCCATGGAATTGTCAAAAGCTATGAGCTTAGGATTCTCATTTGTCCCTTCAGCCATTTCAAGGAAAAGTTCAGCAACATCATCGTTAACGCAAACATTCATAAGGTCATTGCCATCTTGATGGGCTTGAGTTGACAACATTTCAAGCTTTTTACGAATGAGTGAACGAGCGTAAGCTTCTACTGCATATTTTTCAACTTCATGTCGAGCGATTTCCTTGTAATCCCATGGGCTTGCAAATTCGTTGTCCACATAAGCGTGAACCTTGATTCCCGACTCCATTAGGCCCGTCAAACGATCTTGGGACCAGGAACTGTTATGGAAAGGGGAGAAGTAGTTGACTTCTGTGATGCCTCTTTTCTTAAGGAACTTGCCCATTTCAACTCCGGGCTTTTTGCCGAAGGTGGAATTAAAGAAAAGCCAGTTTTCTTTTTTCAGGAAAACCTTGGGCACACTGGATTCCGGGTGCTCCCACCATACCGCCACAGGGTAATTGACGCTTGCAAAAAAGTAGAGTAGAGGCTGAAAATTCTGCACCAAAAGAGTAGACAGAATTGCTCCCACAGCATTTGGGTAGTCAGAAAGTTTGCAAACATTACCGTTACGATCCACAAGCTGGCCATTGGAATCGTTAATTCCCAGAAGAATTAGTTTGTACTGATTAGCACCTGCGGTCTTATAGACCAGACGCAAAAAATCCATTTCACGTTCGCTTTCGGCTGTAAATCCGCCCCAGCTGTTGCAGCGCGTTACAAAGATCAATTCGCTAATGGGAGGCTTTCTTTGAGAAAATTCTTTACGGTTAAAGAAATACTGTCGTCCGGTTTTTGTGAGTAAACCTGCATCTACCTTGGTTGTGAGAAATTTTCGTAAGGTATTCTGCGAAACATTGTATCGTGCGGCCAACTCCTTACCTTGAGGCAAAACCCGGTTAGGCTTTAAATAGCCTCGTTCAAAATCATTTTCAAAATTGGCCGCTAGTTTTTCGATGATGGTTTGCTTGACTTCAATAGGTTTGCTCAGGGGAACTTCATTACCCCAAAAACACCCTTTGCCTTGAATCTTATAGATAAGATTCTGTTCGGAAAGTTCCTTGAGAGCCGCCTGGACTGTTCCCGATGACACATTATACGTATCAATAATGGTACGCACAGAGGGAAGTCTATCTCCATTTTTGTGCGTAGACTGCAAGAGGGCATTTATAATTCTTTTCTTCATACAATGAAAAATTAAATAATTATCCGTGTATCAAGTGTTTATTTTTTTTGGGAAATCCAAAAATTTCACTTGCCTTTTTGTGCACTACTTTTTATATTTAGTGAACAAGTGAGTAGTTTTTGAGGACTAAGAAGGTTATATGGACGTAAGAGAAAAGTTGAATATTCTCGCTGATGCCGCGAAATACGATGTTTCCTGTTCGTCTAGCGGATCCAATCGCCAAGGTATTAAGGGCGGCCTCGGCAATGCATGTAGTTCTGGAATTTGCCATACCTGGGCTGCAGATGGTCGGTGTATTTCTCTGCTCAAAGTATTGCTAAGCAATGCCTGCAAATACGATTGCGCTTATTGCGTTAATCGACGCAGTAACGATATTCCCAGGGCAACGTTCACGCCCAAGGAAATTATCGATCTTACCCTTGAATTCTATCGTCGTAATTACATCGAAGGCTTATTTTTAAGTTCCGCTGTCATCGGCACTCCCGATTACACCATGGAGTTATTAATAAAGGTTGCAAAGGAACTCCGCACGGTTCATAAATTTGGTGGATATATTCACCTCAAATCCATTCCGGGGGCGTCAAATCGTTTACTGTACGAGGCAGGTCTTTATGCGGACCGCAGCAGTGTGAACATCGAGATCCCTTCGGACAAGGCTCTGCAGTACTTGGCCCCCGAAAAAAATCATGCATCCATATTTCAACCCATGAACTTCTTGGCGGAACGCAAGATAGAATACAAAACGGACAATTCCCGATATCGCCCCAGTTTTCTGCCTGCTGGTCAGAGCACCCAGATGATTGTGGGCGCGTCGGGGGAAACAGATTTCCAGATTCTAACGCTGTCCAACGGTTTCTACAAGAATCAGCAAATGAAGCGGGTGTATTTCTCAGGATATGTTCCCATCAATGCAGACAAGCGCTTGCCTGTCATTACAACGAAGCCCCCGCTGGTTCGGGAGCACAGGCTTTATCAGGCTGACTGGCTAATGCGTTTCTATAATTTTCAGTATAACGAGATTCTTGACGAACAGCATCCGAACCTGGATCTGGATTTGGACCCGAAAGTGGCGTGGGCGCTTCGCCACCCCGAAATGTTCCCCGTTGATATTCAAACCGCTGATTACGAAATGCTCCTGAGGGTACCTGGTATCGGAGTGAAATCAGCCAAACTCATTGCTTCGGGAAGGCGCTTTAGCAAGATTCGGCTAGATGCTTTAAAAAAAATGGGTGTGGTTTTGAAACGTGCCAAATACTTCATCTACCATCCAGACACTCCCGCGTACTTGCGCAGATTGTATCCTGAAATGGTCCGCCAGCAACTCATTGTGCAGCCAAAGCCAATTCAACTGGATTTGTTTGATTCTTCAAAAGCTCTAACTCTAAGCGCCTAAAAACCCTAAAAAATACATTTCCAAATTTCACCATTCATTCACCACTATTCACTGTACACTCTTCACTGTTCTCCAACCATGTCCCTTTCCATTTCCTACGATTCTAGTTTCGACGGTTTTCTCAGCGTGGTGTTCGAAATCTACCGCCAGCGTCTTGATGTGGCTGAAATTCTACCAGATCGAATTCCAGCACAGCCTATGGATATGTTCGCTCAACCATTCAGGGTCGAAACTTCGGAAGAATCCGCCCGTAGACTCAAGCGTGCTATCACCAACGCTGCAGGAGCCGACATTCTAAATCTTCTAGATATTGTCTTCCGCTCAGAGGAACCTGGGGTGGAAATGATGATTTACACGTATCTGCGTAAGCTTTTTTCTAGAATAGACCCCAATTATGGCAAGAATCCCACGTCGGCAGAAATGCTTCCGCTTTATATGATTGCCCAATCAGTGCGCCGCGAGTTAGGTGACATGCGAGGGATGGTGCGTTTTTCTAAGACGTCCGATGGAACATATTTTGCACAAATTGAACCCAAGTACGACATTCTTTCGTTGTTGGTTTGGCATTTTAAAGGTCGTTTTGCCAACGAACGCTGGGCAATTTACGATTCCAAGCGCAAATACGGGTTTTATTACGACGGGTTTTCCGCAATAGAAATTTCAATACCCGATCTTAAGGAGGTTACTGCCGATACATCTCCAGACGCAATCACTCGCCTCTGGAAAGACTATTACGATGCAATCGCCATTAAGGAGCGCGAAAACCCGAAGTTATTGCGCCGTTGCCTTCCTACGCGATATTGGAAGCATCTTCCGGAACGGCAGGGGAGGTCTATTCGCGAAGACTTACCCTCCGCTGTTGCCAAGAAAAACGCGGTAGTATCCATCGGTGCCAATGGCTCAGATAGCATCGATGCAGGAAATTCCGTAGCTATTGCCGTAAATCCAGTCCCACATAGAGTCCACAACGCATCACCAACCTTTGCTGGGTGTTGACAAAATCACTGCAATAATGCCTTCTTTGTTCAAAAAAAATACCCCATGTTGTTCAAATAATTGTATCTTTATTTTGAATAAAAATTGGAGTATGTGAAAATGAATATCTCGTCGGCAAAACCGGGATTTTTTGTCCAAGATAGATTCTTGTACAGTAAGGATAACGAGAAAGTCATTCTTCGTGGTGTCAACCATATGTTCATCTGGACTGACCGCGAAGGTAAAACCATTCCCGAAATTGCAAAAACCGGCGCAAACTGCGTTCGAATCGTTTGGAACACCCGCGGCCGCGTTAGCGACTTGGATCATATCATTGGCCAGTGCATTGCCAATGGCATGATTCCTATTCCTGAAATTCACGATACTACCGGTAACTGGGATCGACTTCCCGAAGCTTTGGACTTTTGGCTTCGCGAAGAAACACTGCAGGTCATCTCCAATCATCAGCAGTACTTGATCTTGAACATCGGTAACGAGCCGGGTGCTCAGGAACAGGATCCTGAAGATTTTTTCAACGCCTATTCCATTATCGTTACTCGCATGCGTGCTGCAGGCATCCGCGTGCCCATCATGATCGATGCTGACTTCTGGGGCCAAAGCGAAAAGAACCTTTTGAAAGTGGGTCCCCGCCTCCTGAAGGACGATCCGGAGCACAATCTTCTGTTCTCCATTCATATGTGGTGGCCCTCCGAACATCATGATGCGAAAGCTACTGGTTATGCAACCGTAGAAGATCGCGTCCGTGGTGTACTTGAAACTTCTGTAGAACAGAAACTCCCCTTGGTCATTGGAGAATTCGCTCCCGTGGCTGTAGGCGGCGTCCGTGAAATTCCTTACAAGCTGATTATGGCCGAGGCCGAACGTTTGAGCATCGGTTGGCTTGCCTGGAGTTGGGGTCCGGGTAATTTTGATAGTCCCGAAATGGACATGACAGTCCACGGCTCCTTCAATACCTTGGTAAGCTGGGGCAAGGAAATTTGCGTTGATAGTCCCAACGGTATCCAGAATACAAGCGTCATCCCTAATTTCATACAGAATAAGGATTACGTTACGGGCTCCCTTTCTACAGGCACGAATCTTATCCAGAACGGTGATTTCTCCGCTGAAGAAGCCCTTTCTGGTTGGTCCACCGACTTCTGGGGTGGCCAGGTGAACACTACGGTCGAAGACGGTGTTGTGCGCTTTGATATCAAGAAGGGCGGTAAAGATTCCTGGAATCTGCAGTTCAAGCAGCACCTGGCCTTGATTCATGGTACAACCTACGTGTTCAGTATGCGAGCCAAGGCAGACAAGGCCCGCACCTTGAACGTGAACATCAAGCGCGACAGCGACGAGTACACTCCCTATGCCAACGGCCGAATTCTTGACTTGAGTACCAGTTGGCAGAACTTTAGCTGGAAGTTTACCATGAAGGAAGATACCGACATGGAATCCCTGCTGATTTTCGACATGGGAGGCGTTCCCATCGCATGGTCTCTGGCCGATGTTTCCTTGGTTCAGGCCCGCAGTGTGGCAGACCGTCTGAATCCCTCTTTCCAGCGCAATGTGCAGAAGAATTCCGGATACTTTAACGCACCCAATGGTCCTTGGGAACTTCACCTGTATTCTGAAAAAGGCGAACTCCTGGAGGTCATGGATAGCGGTAAGGGTGGGGAAGGTATGCGAATGTATCCTCTCACTGATCGTCGCGGCATTCTGGTGGTCAAGGACCTGAGCAAGTAAGGGCTTTATTCGATAAAAAGCCTTTGCTTTTACCTTGCACAAATAAACAATACATTGTCGGATAGCGTGCCATAACGTCGTGAAAATGACGTTTATCACGGTTTTTCGCAAATTTGTATCATGATTAGCAAATAAAAACAATTACTTCACACAAAAAATTACTTAAAATTCACAAATTTCTTTATTTTTGTATCTTAGCTCTATTGCATTTCTGTATCGTGAAAAGTATATTATAGATACATGAAACCCCTGATGGAATACAATAATTATCGCGTTTATATTCGCGATTATTATACGGAACGAAAGGACCGTTCCGGCTTCACTTGGCGTGATTTCGCCAAGGTTGCAGGTTATTCCTCTCCGGTTTTCTTGAAACTTGTTTGCGACAGCAAGGCAAATCTCAGTGAAGTGGGCGTAGAACGGGTTGCCTCCGCTATTGGTCTTGTGGGTGCCGATCTTCAGTACTTTAGGCTTTTGGTTTCCTTCAACCAAGAAAAGGACACCAAGAAGCAAAAGCAAATTTTCACTGAAATTCGCAAGATTGCCCAGGAAAATTCCTTTGCTGTAGTGGGTGAGGATCAGTACGATTATTATGAAAGTTGGCTGAACTCCGTGGTGCGTGAAATTGCACCCAACCTTAAGTCAGCAACCCCTACAAAGATTGCAAATCAATGCGTTTTTGATGTGGATGCAGCCCAGGTCAAGAAATCCCTGAAGGTTCTTGAAAAGACAGAACTTCTGAGCAAAGATGAAAATGGCAATTACGTCCGCAGCCAAAAGGCCTTGACCACGGGTTCCATCGATGTCGCATCCCTGGCCATCCGTGATATGCATCGCCAAATGGGCGAGTTGGCAGTGCAAGCTTTGGACAAGGTTCCTGTTAATGAACGGGATATCTCCGGTATGACCATTGGCATTACCGAAACAGCATTTGAAAAGATTTCTAAGGAAATTGCCGATTTCCGCCGTAGAATCAGCGCCATTGTTCTAGAAGACTCCGGTGACGAACGTGTATACCGCCTGAATCTTCAGCTTTTCCCGCTGACCAAAACCATTGCAAAGGAGGACGATCATGCTGAATAAAAAAATCGCTTTTGCAATGTTTGGCGGTATTGCCGGAATTGTCGCCTTAAGTGCCTGTACATCCAAGGTGGCAGAAGGTGGCGTTGATGAACAGACCAATACTTTGGCTGGCATTCTGGTTGATAATCTAGGTAAGCCGATTTCCGGCGCTGCTGTTATGGCTCGTCATACTTCAGTAAGCACAGAATTCTTTACCGATACCACCGATGAAAAGGGCAACTTCGGTTTTCCTCTGCTGCAATTGGGAGCCTACGGTCTATACTCCATTGTAGATTCCAAGGCTGCATTCAAGGTGGTCACCTACGAAGGAAATAGTAAAAATATTGATAAGTTCCAGGTTGTTGAAACTCGGGATTACAAGGGGCGCGTCACAGCCGTAAATGCAGATGATTTTGCTGGCAGCAGAGTGTATCTGCCAGGCTCTCCCTGGGAAGCGCAAATGGGCGCTTCGGGCGACTTTGTTCTTGAAGATATTCCAGAAGGCAAATACATGCTGGTTGCTGAATCTCCCGATCCGGTACACTATTCTGACGCATCATTCAGCATCGAAGTTTCCAGCGACGTTATTTACGCAACAGGCCCTCTACCGACATCTCTTGCCGTTACAAACTACGAAATGTCCATCGAAGAAGTTCAGAGCAATGTTGGTTCCGCAGAACTAGTCTTGCCCGCATCTACCGACTATGGTCTTATCAGCTGGATTTCCATGGACAATATTGATGTGACCGACGGCAAGCAAACAACGCCTGATGTTCGCGGACATATGGACGACGTGGTATTGTATGGCGAGGACTTAGTTGTAGCTGGTCTCTCCGGAAAGGCCCTGCGTCTCTCTTCCGCTAGCCAGTTCGGTGTTATAGAAAACGACAATCATGTTTTAGATAATATTACTGAAATGTCTCTTGAGCTGGTTCTCCAGATCGACTCCATCAGTGACAAGGGCCCTTATCGCAGGAATATTGTTGGTAAGTTAGGCTTTGAAGACAGCGACAAGAATGTGTTCAGCTTTGCTCTGATTAATGGCGAATGTGGAGTTTCTGAAACCGCCGTGGCGTTCTTTATCGCCGATGGTTCTGGCGATTCCTTAAGTTGTGCCAATGGGGTTGTATCCACCAAGAAGATTGCCTATGGCGAATGGTCGAGCTATACAGTCACTTGGGATGGCGAAATGCTTTACTTGTATTTGAACGGAAACCTGGATGCACAGAAGCCGGTTTCTGTAAACAAGCTCCAACCTTCCGACGAACCGATTTTCTTTGGAAAAGAAAACATAAACGTGATATTGGACGATGTGCGATTGGGTGAAAAAGCAATTAGTCCGGCAGATGTACTGTACAGGTACTATCTGAGGGGAGGGAGTTTATGAATATTGTAGAACCGAATACTGTCGACGTAGCAAGTTTCGAAGTCAACGAACATGGCCGTCTCATTAGCGGGAATAGGCGTTTCTGTCGCCTGTTCGGATTCAGCGAAACTGAAATTCCTTGGCATTATGTGACGGATCTCTACCGTCATACTGCGGACTGGGAAAAGTTTAAAAATGCCATCGGACAAGATGTTTTTGAAATCCGAATGAAGAACCGCAAGGGGCGTAGTTTTTGCTGTAAGGTTGTTCGGGAAATTATCCAGAAGGATTCTGGGGAAATCATCTTCAAGAACATGGTTTGTCGTAAAAACGATGCTGTCACACAAGCTCCGTCACAAAATGCAACTTCGGGCAATTCGCTTGCTATGGTATTCCTGGGTCGTTGCGATCATTGCGGCGCTCATGTGCGTGTGAATACAGTTGCAGAAGCCCGTATGAAAATGCTTTGTGATAGCTGCGCTGTCAAGGTGTATCCTGAAGCCTATCATGTAAAAGAAGGCCAGATGTAATCTGGATCCAGTAGAGTCTCCTAATCATAGAAACAAAACCGCCGGTCTTTTGCCGGCGGTTTTTCAAGTTTAAGTGTTCACGCAAATTAGGTTCATATAAAAAAAGACGGCCCGAAGGTCGTCTTTCTTTAAATTTTTTTTCAGAGATTATTCGCCAAAAGCGTCATCTGCAGCGGCAGTTACCTGCTGTGCATTTTCTGCAGTCATTTCGATTTCGTCTGCGGCAGCTTCAACAGCTTCTTCTGCAGCCTTCTTATCGGAAATGGAGAGCTTGCCTTCCTTGAACTTGTACATGGCGATGGTGGTCGGCTTCTTGGTGAGCTGGATGTATCCCTGACCTGCCTGCTTGTTGATAAAGCGAGCTTCCTGGGCCATCATCACAACAGCGCGGAAGACAGAGCCTTGACATTCTTCACTTGCGTAAATATCGTCAAGATAGACTCTCTGATCATCAGCCATTTAAGTACCTCTGGTTAAGGTTTGTTTTTTTACGAAAAAATCTGAAATGCTTCGTTCAAAACATTTCAGAAGTTTTGTTTTAGAAGAGGGAGAGGGATTCGAACCCTCGTTACCGTGAGGTAAACACGCTTTCCAAGCGTGCGCCTTCAACCACTCGGCCATCCCTCCAAGGATGTGCGCCAAATATATAATTAAAATTGACGCTTGTCAAGGTATTTTGGGCAAAAAATACATTTTTTCGTTAAAATTTGCTCAGTTCGTCCCAGACCACCTGCATCAAAGGCTCAATGGTCTTGGCGGTAAAGTCGAAGTTGATACCTGCAGTACGGAACATTTCCGGCACAGAAACGCTGTAACCCAGGCTTTCGGCCTTGAACAGGTCGTCAATGGCCTTCTGCGGGTCCTTCTTGAAGTTTGCCCAGACCTGCAGGGCACCCAGCTGAGCGATGCCGTATTCGATGTAGTAGAAGGGGCATTCGAACAAATGAAGCTGCTTCTGCCAGAAGTTGGCCTTGACCTTTTCCAGGCCGGAGTAGTCCACGCCGGCGTCGTAGCGGTCCATGATCTTGAGCCAGATTTCTTCTCGGTCCTTGGCGGTGTGATTTGGACGGCTGTAAAGTTCGTGCTGGAAGCTGTCGATGCTTGCCACCCAGGGGAAGAGCCAAATCACGTCTTCAAGTTCACCTTCGGCACTGCGGGCTGCAGAGGCGACGTCGTTTCCGTAGAAGGGCTTCAAGTTGCTCATGCCGATCAGCTCCATGCTCATGCTGGCCACTTCCGCAAATTCCGAGGGAACATCGCGGTAGGCGAGAATGGGCTGGTTTGCAAGTGCAAACTGATGGAAGGAATGGCCGGACTCATGGAGCAGCGTATAGATATCGCGGTCCGTCTTGGCGGAATTCATGAAAATGAAGGGGAGGCGGGACTCGTCAAAACCGATCTGGTAGCCGCCGGGAGCCTTGCCCAAACGAGAGTCCGGATCAATCAGTTTTTGAGCCTGCATCTGGCGAGCCCACTTGCCAGCCTGGGGATGAATGCTTTCAAAAATCTGATCCACCTTCTCGATCAATTCGTCGCCGCTCTGGTAAGGAGTGAGGGGAGCGCGGTTCAGAGGATCCACAGCCAGGTCCCAGGGGCGCAATGCAGACAAATTCATCTTGGCAGCACGCTTCTTGTAAATTTCCTTCAGCAGCGGCAACACAAGTTTTTCTACGCTTTCGTGGAAGTCGCGGCAGTTGGCGGGGGAGTAGTCGAAACGACGCTTGGCCAAATAAATGTAATCGATGTAATCTTTGCAATGAGCGTTCTTTGCAATCTTGTTTCGGATAGAGAACAGTTCGTCGAAGGACTTGTCCAAAGCTTCTTTATCTTGCAGGCGGCGGTCCCACATGGTGCGCCAAGCTTTTTCGCGGAGATCACGATCGGTGCGTTCCAAGTAGGCACTCAACTGCTGCATAGTTTGAGTCTTGCCGTCAAATTCAACGCTCATGCCGCCGGTAATCTTCTGGTAAGCCTGAACAGCCTTCATCTCTTCTGTTTCCAGGGGAATGTTATCGGGGGAAAACAGGTCCAGGGAAACCTGGATGCTTTTGAACCACACGCCGAATTCGTCCTTAAGCTGATTCTTGGCCGGGTGGGCCATCAACTTCTTGTTTAATTTATCATCAAATTCACTGCTGATGGGGTCCACGTTCTCCACAAAGGATTCATAAGCCTTGGCTGCGGCTTCGTCTGCTGTGTTGCAAGTCATGGCCACGTAGCGGCGGCAGCTGACTTCGCTCAATACAGAACCCAGTTCGCTCCATTTTAAAATCCAGCTGCGCAAAGCCTCGGGGGAGTTTTCAACGTTTTCATCCAACAGTTTCTGGAACAATTCCGTGACTTGTTCAACGTTATCAACGTCAAAATTTTCAGGTACAAAAGTGCGCTTCATATTTTCCTTCATCTTATCAATTTTTTTTAAATTCTTTTTTCCCGGCAACACCCATGAGAAGCATCATGCCGTATTCTTTAATAGCTTCTTTTCGCTCCGGTGTAATATCCGTCTTTTCTTTAAAATTGAATGATACGGTTTCGTCGTCTTGCCTTAGAGAAACTTCCAAGGTTCCTTCAAGACTGTAATAGCGAGATTCCAGCAAATCAAAAAATGTGCTGTCAATCTGAAATGTAGTCTTAACCTTGTAATGATTATCCCCGGGAACAATTTTTCCGAATTCATCTAAAGTCAAAGGCAGGGTCAGTATGGTATCCAGCCAAGCATTTCCTCTAAAACCTTTGATCCAGAGAGTGTCCTTGCTTTTGCTAGAAATGTTCACATCGATAGCTACGTCAATGGATCCTGCCACGCCCTCGATACGACGATGCCCAAGATTTTCCAGGAATTTCATGACTTCGGGACCCATGGACAAAATAGCAGACAGGTACGCCATTTTACCTTGCTTCTTGGCAGCTTCCACGGCTGATAAGTCATAGGCCAGCTTCACGGATTCTACGGAAAATCCATCGGGCTGCACTTTACAATCCGATAAAATCTGCGCTGCACTGATTTTTTTAGCCACAGTACAGCTTGCAATCAGTACGATAATGCAAAGTACTGATGCAAAAATTGTGATTTTACGGATATTTTTGAACATTTAAGGATAAATATATAAAATTTGAACTTTATTCAAGATTGCCGATAATGCGGATTATGTAAACTAAATATTCTAAATTATTAAAACTATCTAGGTCTATCCATTTCTTTATCCTTTTGCTAACTTTAGTATCATGGAAATTGATTCAAAAAATCCGACAGAAAATGAAGCCGCAGTCTCTCAAGACTCTGCTGCAAAGAATTCCTCTGCTCGAGTAAAAAGAATGCGCGGCTGGCTTGGTATTAAAAGCACAACCGCGTCTCATGTCTTGTACGACAATTCCGAAGCTCCGGTCTACGGCGACGGCCACTCTGGCTGGAACCGATAAAGACGGACTTTGAACAATCAAGAAGCTTAACGAAGTTCTCCGTCGAAGTATTGGTCTATCTTTTTAAGAGCATCTGGAATTTGGTCAGCCTTGATTCTGAAGTGGATCTTATCCACCTGGATGCTGCAAATCCTGATGCGTACCAGAACCTGGATCATGGCTAAAGCCTTATAAGGCGGAACTTTCATGACGCCGCCAGCTTCAGAGAAGCTAGAATAGCCGTCTTCATTCTTGGCGCAGGTGGCTACAAAATGTTTCAGCTTGGTTCTAGTAATCACATTGAAATTGGCAGAATCAAATACTGCTTCGTCAATGGATTTCAGGTATGGTTCAACCTTGACGAAATCATCCTTGGCTTCGGTGAAACGAGCTAGATTTCCCAGGGAATTGTTCAGATCCTTCTGATTTCTAATGATTTCCATTAGCAGGTAGCAGATGTATCCGCCAACCCCAATGGCTATGATGAGTAAAATTCCAATAATCATGTTTTGTTCTCCATTTTTTCTACAACATAATAAAAAATTGCAACCAGAATAAGTAAAATTAAAAAAGAATCCCGCCCAAGTGAGCGGGATTCCCTTTACTGAAAGATGCTATCTAATATATAGCAACATGTCGACGTTCGCCGACGGATAAAATTTAGAACCAGAGCCCTACCCCTGCCGCATTCTCCCCTTCTTTTGACAACAACTGTTTGCTAAATTGAGAAAAATGTCGCCTATTGTTTGCAAAATGAGTATTTTGACCACCAAAAATCAATTTCTTTTCAAAATGAAACACTTTGGACTTGGCACGTTTTTTGCAAAGCAATGGCGAAATTAACTAAAAAGGATTATTATGGCTGACGAAAATTTGCAGGAACCCACCGCTGAAGAACGCGCAAAATTTGAACAGGATCTTGAAAATATTATGAAGCAGGCTGCCGAGGCTGAGAAGGCCGAAGCCGCAGCAAATGGAACCCAGGACTCCCCCGCTGCTGACGCTTCTGCCGAAGCCCAGGGTGAAACTGAAGCTGCCCCCGAATCTACTGAATCCGCCGAAGACATTTTGAAGGCTGAACTTGCCGCCGCAAACGACCGCAACCTCCGCTTGATGGCAGAATTCGACAACTTCCGCCGTCGTAGCGCCCGCGAACAGCTGGAAATCATCGAAACCGCCAACGGCAAGCTCCTGGAAAAGCTTTCCGAAGTTCTTGACAATTTCGAACGCGCTTTCGCTTCTGAAAACAAGGCCAAGGATCTTGAAACCTTCGAAAAGGGCATGCAGATGATTCACGATCAGTTCGCCAAGGTTCTCACCGACGCTGGCCTGGAACAGATCGATCCCACCGGTGAAGAATTCGACCCCAACTGCCACGAGGCTCTGATGCAGCAGCCTTCCGAAGAAATCCCGGAAAATCACGTGGTCACCGTATTTATGAAGGGTTACAAGCTGAAGAACAAGATTCTCAAACCCGCCAAGGTGATTGTTTCTTCCGGCAAATAATTCCCTAAAAAATCATGCAAATGTCGTTTTTATACGAAAGTATAAGAACGACTTTTTTGTTTTAAAACCAGTGATTCCTTGTAGTTTTTACAATGAATATTGTACAACTCTAGGTTTTGAATGCATGGTGTAGAAATATCTTTATTTTCGGTGTTAAAAAACAGGAGATGAGGATGTTTGGGAAATTCTTTTCCGTTTCTTCGGTGTTGGCGGCGGCCTGCATGGCTTACGCTCAACAGCCCATAATCACGACAAATTATACGGCTGACCCGGCTCCCATGGTGCATGGAGATACGGTTTACCTCTATACGACTCACGACGAGGATGACGCCGAAGGGTTCGTGATGTACGATTGGCTGTTGCATACTTCCACGGACATGGTCAACTGGACGAGCCATGGGGCTGTGGCTTCCTTGAATGATATCAAGTGGAGCACCAGGACCAATGGCGCATGGGCCGAACAGGTTGTGGAACGGGATGGCAAATGGTTCATGTACGTTCCTATTCACGGTAACGGAATCTCTGTTCTGGTGGCAGACAATCCCTACGGCCCCTTCAAGGATCCTCTGAACAAGGCCTTGGTTTGGCAGCGCGAACACTGGAACGACATTGATCCCACTGTATGGGTGGACGACGACGGTCAAGCCTACATGTACTGGGGCAATCCGGATCTCTACATGATCAAGCTTAACAAGGATATGATCAGCACTTCCGGTAACATTGTTACCCACCCCAAGGTCAAGGATTACCAGGAAGGCCCTTGGTTCTACAAGCACGACCGCCATTACTACATGGCCTTTGCTTCCACCTGCTGTGCCGAAGGTATCGGCTACGCCATGAGCGACTCCCCCACGGGCCCCTGGACCTACAAGGGCGACATTATGCCTCATACTTCCCGCAGTAACGGTAACCACCCGGGAATTATTGACTATAAGGGAAAATCCTACGTTTTCGGCCATCATTACGAACTTTGGCGCTTAAAATCCAACAAGATGGGCCTGACATTCAAGCACAAGGAACGCCGTTCTGTTGGTGTTGCGGAAATGAAGTATAATGCCGACGGAACCATCCAGAAAATTGACTGGTGGCCTCAAAATGGCGTTGCCCAGCTAGAAGATTTCAATCCCTACAAGCGTATCGAAGCCGAAACCATGTCCTGGGGCGAAGAGGTCAAGGTCCGTAAGAGCGGAGCCGCCGGCAATACGGTTCTTACAAACATTGCCGATGGAAAATACACCAAAATCAGTGGCGTTGAATTTGGCGATGCCGGTGCGGAATCCTTCTCCGCTTCCGTGCTGAACGTGAAGAAGTCCTCCACCATTACCGTTCGCCTGGACAAGGTGGATGGCCCCGTGGTGGCGAAGGCTGAATTCTCCAAGGACGGCCTGGTGACTGTTGCTGCAGAAGGAGCTGTAGGCAAGCACGACGTTTTCTTTATGTTCGCAGGTGATTTTGAGGCGGATTACTGGGAATTTGAGGATAGCAAGACTGCCGTTCCTCAAGGTCCCTTCTGCGAAGCCATGCTGAAGGATCCCGAAGTCAAGTGCGAACTGCCTGTTATCGGTGCGACTGTGGAAGGCCTGGACAACTTCATTGAATTTGAAAACTACGACGTAGGCGGGGCCGGTAAGGCTTATTACGACATGGATACAGAAAACAAGGGCGGCAAATACCGTGAGGATCGGGTGGATATTGTTTCCATGAAGGATGAAAATGGCGAAGGTTACGCCATCGGTTACACCCAGAGGGGTGAATGGCTGGAATACACCGTAGATGTCCAGGCGAAAGGTATCCTCCCCTACGAACTTTCCTACGCTACGGGCATGGAGTCCGCCGGTATCCAGCTCTTTATGGACGATGAACCTATTACGGATACCCTGAAACTGGCGGGAACCGAGGACTTTGACACCTACAAGACCTTTAAGGGTAAAACCACAAAGGAATTGACCAAAGGCGAACATGTCCTAAAGGTTGTCATTGCCAGCGATTATGTGAATCTGAACTGGATTGCCTTTGGAGAAAAAAAGAAAACTGAGGGCCTTGTCTCTATTGCTAAAAATGTGGCGAGAATTTCAGGGGATTACAAAGTTCTGGATATAATGGGCAATCAGTTAGGTGCAGTTCACTTCGGTGAAGGCGCTTCGGTTGCCGATTTCAAGTTGGGCCTTAGAAATGCTGGTTTCCATATGGGCTCTTACGTGCTAAGAAATGCCGCGGGCCAATCTTTTAGGATTGTGCTTGGACGATAAATCGTCGTATTTTACAGGTGTTTTTACCTAAAGGTCTTGTTTTAAAATGAAACAGAGCCTTTTTTTGTGTTTCAAAACGAAATTTAATTTGGAAAATATGGCTTTTTTTGCATGAATTTCCACTTTTTTGACTTTGGCACGGGATTTGCTTATCTACGTCGAAACAAAAGCGCATAGCGCAAAAGATTTAAATAGGAGACTCAATTATGAGCAAGATTATCGGTATTGACCTTGGTACAACCAACAGCTGCGTTTCCGTTATGGAAGGTGGCAAGCCCGTAGTGATCGCAAACGCAGAAGGTTTCCGCACTACCCCGTCTATCGTCGCATTCGGTAAGACCGGCGAACGTCTGGTGGGCCACGTTGCTAAGCGTCAGGCTATTACCAACCCCGAAAAGACCATTTACTCTATCAAGCGCTTCATGGGCCGCTCCGCTGGCGAATGCTCCGCTGTAGAAAAGAACATGCCCTACAAGCTGGTTGGCGCAGGTTCCGATCCTATCCGCGTGCAGATCGACGACAAGCAGTTCGCTCCTCCCGAAATTTCCGCTGCAGTTCTTCAGACCATGAAGAAGATCGCCGAAGACTACCTGGGCGAAACCGTTTCCCAGGCTGTGATTACCGTTCCGGCATACTTCAACGATGCTCAGCGTCAGGCTACCAAGGACGCCGGTAAGATTGCTGGTCTCGAAGTTCTCCGTATCGTGAACGAACCCACTGCAGCAGCCCTTGCCTACGGTCTTGACTCCAAGAAGAGTGAAAAGGTTGCCGTTTATGACCTGGGTGGTGGTACCTTCGATATCTCCATCCTGGAAATCGACGACGGTATGTTCTCTGTGAAGTCCACCAACGGCGACACCATGCTTGGCGGTGACAACTTCGACGAAGTGATCATCGACTGGATCAACGACGAATTCAAGAAGGAAAATCCGTCCATCGACCTGAAGAAGGACAAGATGGCTCTCCAGCGTTTGAAGGACGCTGCTGAAAAGGCTAAGATTGACCTTTCTGCTACCACTTCTACCAACATCAACCTCCCCTTCATCACCGCTGACGCAACTGGCCCCAAGCACTTGGACCTGACCCTCAGCCGTGCAAAGTTCGACCAGCTGACCGCTCACCTGGTGGAACGCTCCATGGAACCCTGCCGCAAGGCTATCGCCGACTCCGGCCTCTCCCTGAGCGAAATTGACGAAGTGATCCTGGTTGGTGGTTCTACCCGTATCCCGGCTGTCCAGGAAGCTGTGAAGAAGTACTTCGGCAAGGAACCGAACCGTACTGTGAACCCGGACGAAGTCGTGGCTATCGGTGCTGCCGTTCAGGGTGCAGTTCTTAGCGGTGACTCCGCTGTGAAGGACGTGCTCCTCCTGGACGTTACCCCGCTTTCTCTCGGTATCGAAACTCTCGGCGGCGTCATGACCAAGCTCATCGACCGCAACACCACCATCCCCACCAAGAAGAGCCAGGTGTTCTCTACCGCTGAAGACAACCAGCCGGCAGTGACCATCCATGTTCTCCAGGGTGAACGTGAATTTGCTCGCGACAACCGTACCCTCGGTAAGTTCGACCTCACCGACCTTCCGAAGAAGCCCCGCGGCGTTCCTCAGATCGAAGTGACCTTCGACATCGACGCTAACGGTATCGTCCACGTTTCTGCTAAGGACAAGGAAACCGGTAAGGAACAGTCCATCAAGATTACTTCCTCCAGTGGCCTCTCCGAAGACGAAATCAACAAGATGGTCAAGGACGCAGAAGCTAACGCTCAGAAGGACAAGGAAGCCCGCGAACTGGTCGACGTGAAGAACCAGGCCGAACAGATGGCTTACCAGGTCGAAGCTCAGCTCAAGGAAGTTGGCGACAAGCTGCCGGCCGACACCAAGGCTCAGATTGAAGCTGCTATCCAGGAAATCAAGGACAAGAAGGACAACGGCACCAAGGAAGAAATCAAGGCCGCTATGGACAAGCTCCAGAACATGATGAGCTCCATGGCTCAGGCTGCTGGCGCTGCCGGTGCACAGCCGGGTCCTCAGCCGGGTGCTTCTGAACAGCCGAAGTCCGACAAGAAGAACGACGGTCCGGAAGTTGTCGACGCTGAAGTTGTTGACTAATAAATAACGCGGTTAGCGGCTGGCGGTATCGCTGGCGAACGCTGGAAGGAACCTCCCCCGCTACCCTAGCATTTAGGATTCGCCCGAAACCGGGCAATCCTTTTTGCATATTTGAATGCGTCGCAAAATCGATTTTGAATGTCTTGCGAGTTAAAAGTCTTAATTTATAATTCGTAATTCATAATTAGTAATTGCCCGGGAGGGCAAACATGGCAGATAAAAGAGATTATTACGAAGTTCTAGGCGTCGGTAAGGACGCAAGTGCTGACGAAATCAAGCACGCCTATAAGAAGCTTGCCATTAAGTACCATCCGGACAAGAATCCGGGTGACAAGGAAGCCGAAGAAAAGTTCAAGGAAGCTGCAGAAGCTTACGACGTGCTCTCCAATCCTGAAAAGCGCAAGAACTACGACCAGTTCGGCTTTAACGCACCTGGTGGCGGTTTCGGCGGTGGCGGATTTGGCGGCGGTGGCTTCGGAAGCTTCGAAGACATCTTCAGCCAGTTTGGCGACATCTTTGGCGGTGGTTTTGGTTTTGGCGGTGGTCGTGGCGGTCGCAGCCGTAAGGCAGGCCCTCCCCGCGGAAACGATTTGCAGATCAAGGTGGCTCTTAGCTATAAGGAAATCTTCGAAGGTTGCACCAAGAAGGTTCGCCTGAAGCGTTATACTCCCTGTACCGAATGTAACGGCAAGGGCGGTGAGAACGTTACCGAATGTAGCACCTGTCATGGTACCGGTCGTGTACGCCGTGCAACGGGCGGTTTCTTCCAGATGATTTCTGAAAGCGCCTGCCCCACTTGTAACGGTATGGGCGAAGTCATTGCAAAGCCTTGCTCCAACTGCCGTGGCGAAGGCCGTGTGCAGGAAACTGAAGAAATTTCCATCAAGATTCCGGCAGGCGTATCCGATGGCCAGTACCTGAACCTCCGTGGCGAAGGTAACTGCGGTCCTCGTGGCGGTGCCAGCGGCGACTTGCTTGCTGTCGTTGCCGAAAAGCCCGATGACTTCTACACCCGCGAAGGAGACGACCTGCACTGCGAAGTGAAGGTTCCCGTACATCGCCTGGTTCTTGGCGGCACCCAGCGCATTCCTACCCTGGAAGGCGACGAAGTGCAGATCAAGATTGCAGCCGGCACTCAGGCTGGCAGCATCCTGCGCCTCCGTGAACAGGGCCTGTATCCGCTGCATAAGCGTGGCGACCGCGGAAGCCTTTACGTCGAAATCGGCGTGGAGATTCCCAAGGATCTTTCCAAGGAAGAAAAGGAACTTTACCAGAAGCTGGCCGAACTCCGCAAGGATAAGGAAACTGCTCAGGAAGAAAGTTTCCTTGAGAAGATGAAGAATCTGTTTAAATAACGCCTTTAGGTGTTAGCCAGAGTGTCGTTGCGAGCCCGCGAGGGCGTGGCAATCCAAGCTGTAAGAAAAAAGTCCCCGAGTAACCCTCGGGGCTTTTTTATGTTTTGTTCTAAATAGGAAACAATTTGTTCTATACAGAATCACATTTTTTTGCAAATTGATAATTTGTTGAAAAAAGTGCCCTAAAAAGCGCTATTTTTGAATTGCGAATGATTTGGGAAAATCTATTTTGATTGCAGAAACGGTTAGGAGATTCCTTTATGAAAATCGAAAAGAAGAAAATTGTCGAAGATTCCAAGTGGAATTCTGCAGTCAAGGCTAGTGTCGCCGCATTGATTGGTGTTGCCGCAACAAGTATGGTGGCATGCTCTAGTGGTGATGTTGCTGGCCCTGAGGATGAGAATAATCGAGAGAATGTAACTCCGAATCCTGAAGAAATTATTGAACCAGAAGCAGGTGATCCGGTTGTTGGTCCTGAACAATTAGGCGTTTCTTCTTCCAGCCAGGTTGTGGTGGATATTCCCAAGAGCTCCAGCTCCGTGGACACTCTGATTATAAACCCTATAGGACCCATTGTAGAACCCTCGACTGGCGTTGTTTACGCAAATCCTATAAATCCTATTGTTGAACCGATTTTGGTTCCCGTTAGTTCTTCTTCCGAGGAATTGAATAGTTCTTCCTCCGAAGCCAAGCCTGACGTATGAACTTAGTGCTTTGCCTTACGGAACAGTGTAACCTGCGCTGTTCCTATTGCTATTACAAGGACATCCAGAGTGATCGCGCCAATGTGATGAGCCGCGAGACTATGGAAGCGGCTATTAAGCTGTGCCTGGAACGTACTCTTTTCTTTAAGCAGAAATATTTGAACATCACTTTCTTCGGTGGTGAACCGCTAATCCGTAAGGACGAGATTTATGCGGGTGTGGAGTTTGCCAAGGGAATTGTGGCCGAGGCAATGGATTGCTGTATGGCTCCTAAGGATTTTACCTTACGTTTTGCCATCAATACCAACGGCACCTTGTTTGATGAGCAGATGCTGGATTTTTGCGAGAAGGAAAATTTCCGAATCTACATTTCGATAGATGGCCCTGCCATGCAGCATAATATTGCCCGCCGTACAGTCAATAACAGCGGCAGTTTTGATGCCATGTTCAAGCACCTCCCCCGCCTCTCCAAAATGAATACGGTGGCACTTTGCACCGTGACCCGCGAGCACGTGCCCCACCTGACCGAGGCTGTAAAATGGATTCACCAGCAGGGCTTCAACAACATGACCACCAGCATCGACTTCGATGGAAATTGGACTGGTGAAGATTTTGACAAGCTTGCTCTGGAATACCAGAAGATGGCCATGTACTGGCTGGAATGCCGCAAGGCCGGTAACAAGTTTTTCCTGGGGACTATCCAGGACAAGATTAAGCTCCGTTTGCAGGATTTGAGATTCCGTCAGTATTCCTGCCACGTTTATAACGGAGCCATGGGCGTTTCCACCAACGGAAACATTTTCCCCTGCACCCGCTTTATTACTTCTAAGGAAAAGGCTCCCTACGTTCAGGGCAATGTGTTAACCGGCTTTGACGAGGCGGAGTGCAATAAGATTCGTGACTTCCTGGATTATGACAAGCAGGAATGCGAAGGCTGTGCCATCAAGCACCGCTGCGTGGCCCACGAATGCGCCTGCACTTCATTTTACACCACGGGATCTATTGAAGGTGTTTCTGCAGAAGTCTGCACCCACGAACGCATGCTTACGGAGATTTGCGACGATTTAGTTTGCAAATTATAGTCCTCGGGACGCTTTCCGGAGATAATTTCTAAAAAAAATGCTCAAATTACGGGAGTACTGGCCGTTTTGACTGAGTTACTCCCGTAAAATTGACCTGAAATTGAAAATTATCTCCCGAAGCTACCGGATTGTCTTCAAAAACAGGGGGCGGCGGTTGCTGTCGGTGAGGCGGACGATGAGCCTGTTGCGGGAGAACTGGCCGACGGGCACTATGGTGGGACCGTTGATTTGGCGACGCAGTAGCAGAACTCCTTGGAGGTCGTGGATAGTCAGCGTCATGGGACGTGCAGGGGCGATAATCTGCAAGTCGTTCCCGAGGCGGGTGACGGACACTAGGGCGGGTACATTCACTACCCTAATCGCCTGATCTACTGTATCTGCGGCGGTGGTGTCTTGAGTCGTATCCGGTTCAACGGGCTCCACATAAGGATGGTCCGGATCGTTCACAACGACCTTGAAGCTTACAATGCTTTCGCAGCCAGCGCCATTATTAAATGTTGCCTTATAAATTCCGCTGCTCTGCCATTGCATATTCTTGAAGCGGACTTCGCGCCCGACCTGATAGAAATCGTTGGGACCGCGCCATACCCAGCGGCCACCATCCCACGGATGAGGGCCAATGACGAGGGAATCGCCCGGATTGACGGTGACGTCTGTGGTTTCATTCCATCCGCCATCGTGAATCTTTACGTAGGGAACGATGGAATCAGTGACACATTGACCTTCACCTTTAACGCTTTCCACAACCATGGTAACGATGGACTGTGCGCCAACGTTCACTTCGAAACTCTTGCCGGTCACAGAAATGTCGGCGTCGGCGTTCAAGGCGGCGGGAAGCGTAAAGCGGTGAACCTTCACCTTGCTACCAACTGCATCAAACTTGCTCAAATCGAAACTGTACTTTGCGGCGGAGCCACTAGTATTCAGCACCACCAGCACCAAGGAACCGTCTTCGCGGATGGCGGCCAGCGTATTGCTGTTATCACTATCGATAACGCGAGAGCCTGGGCGAAGGGCGTGGGTAAAGGTCTTGTGCATGTAGTAGCGGGGCGCATAGGAGAAGGTCTGCTTACTGTGATCCGCCCTGATGGTCTGCCAGTTGGTGGCTGGGTCAGAAAGCTGCCAGTCGACCCAGGCGCTGGCATGCATCCTTGACCATCTTGTTCAAGGCAAAGATGATGTTACGCTGGGTCTTGTCGGCCCATCAGCAAAGGCTGGTGCCCCAGCCTTCGAAATGCTGGTACTTTTTGCCTGGATTCACCACAACCTTGATCTGTGCGTTTGCCCCGCCAAAAGCGAGTGCCGTAAGCACAGCCGCCCCAATAAACTTTTTTCCCAATCTCATGGATATAAAAATCCATTATTTTCGCCTAAAACGGATAAAAAATATGCTCCACTCATGGACAAATTATCCTTTGTAAATGTTCTTTTGGTTTACTGGAGGGCCGAATAAAACATATATTCTCTCTTGTTAAGGCTTTTGCCGCATTAGGATAGGTTGGGTTATATGAGTTTTAAGAGGATTTTAGCTGTTTTTGGCTTATTTGCAACGGTTGCCGGCGTGGCCAATGCTGCCAGCGTCTCGGATTGTGCGTCCAATTTGAAAATTGACGGTGTTCTGACCAATCTTTACAAGGATTTGAAGTTGCCGGCCAATGGTTCTGGCATTTCCGGTTGCGAAAAGGTGCGCATTTACTGGACCTCCAGCGATACTACTTTTTTGAAGAACGACGGTACCATTGCAGGCCGTCTGGTGAACGAAAATCATACGGTTCAGTTGTCCGCCAACTTGACTGACGGCACCCAGATGGTCACCAAGAAGTTTGACGTTTCCATTCATGGTTACGAGCCTTACTCTAACTACCTTTTTATCTACTTCCCGGCTAACGACAACGAGAATATTTACTACGCCATCAGTAACGACGGCTACAACTTTACGGCCATGAACGGCGGCAAGCGGGTAGTGGTTGCGGATACAGTAAGCATTAAGAAGGGACTTCGCGACCCCCATATTCTCCGCGCTCCCGATGGTTATTTCTACATGGTCAACACCGACATGAAGAGCGCTGAGGGCTGGGCAAGCAATCGCGGCATGGTTCTGATGCGTTCCAAGGATTTGGTAAACTGGGCCCACAGTACGGTCCATTTCCCGGACAAGTACAAAGGCAAGAACTTTGCAAATGTGACCCGCGTGTGGGCTCCCGAAACCATCTGGGACAAGGATTATCAGAACGCCGACGGCAGCAAGGGCCGCATCATGATCTACTTCTCCTTGCTGACCAATGACGGTACCATCCCCTATGACAAGGTCTATTACCTTTACGCCAACGACGACTTTACCGATGTATTGGGCGAACCCACCTACTTCTTTGACCGCGGTTCCGCCACCATCGACATGGACATCGTCTATAACGAAAACGACAGCCTTTACCACGGCTTTTTCAAGAACGAAAAGCTGGGCGGTATCGGCAAGGTGACCGCCAGGACTTTGACAGCGCCGGCAGGTAAAGAGGGCTCTCAGTGGAGCGCTCCCTCGGCAAACCTGCAGCAGACTACGGAAGCGGTAGAAGGTGCCGGCGTCTTTAAGCTGATCAATCAGGATTCCTGGATTCTGATGTACGACTGCTACATGAACGGTCATTACCAGTTCACCAGCAGCCCCGACCTGACCAACTTCAAGTTCGTTCAGGATACCAAGATGGCGGGGGCATTTACTCCTCGTCATGGGACAGTGCTTCCCATTACCGCCGAAGAAACCGCCCGCCTTATGAAGGTATTCCCCACTGCGGATTTTGAGCCCAAGGTCATCGACATTCCTGCTACTGTGGGCAAATTACCTACCGGCGAAGAAGTGGTTGGCCCCTGCTCCAAGAGCAAGATTATTCCCTACGTAAAGGTTGGCGACGGCGGCTGGAGTGAAAACACGGACCTTTTGGTGGAACCTGGCAGCAGTGTACTGTTTGGCCCTCATCCTTGGGATGGCAAGATCTGGAACTGGACTGGTCCTGAGAATTTTGGTGCAACGACCCGCGAAGTGACTTTGAAGAATCTTCAGTGGCAGAACAGCGGTTACTACAAGGTGACCTACACCAACGAAACTGGCTGCAAGACGGAGCAAACCTTTAAGGTGGTGGTGGATGATCCGGAACATCCTTACGTAGAACCTGTGGTTTGCAAGGAGAATGAGATTCTGGATGAAACTGGGAAATGCGTCGCCGATCCGTCAAAGACCGAAGCGATTGGGCGCGGCGTTGGCGACAACATCCATTATAATGCAGTTTCTGTACGGGTACAGTACTTCAGTCTGACCGGCGTGCAACTTCCGGGTAAGCCAAAACAGCAGGGTGTCTACCTGCGAAGAGAATACACGAATAACGGCCTGGTGAAGGTCACCAAGTTCAAAGTTCAGTAATCCTGATTTTAAATACTTTAAAACAGCTCGCAGATAAGGTCTGCGGGCTTTATTTGTCATGAGCGAATACGACTACTTCTTGGGGGCGCGAGGAACGTTGTGCCTCCTGACGGGAGAAGTTCCTGCGTGTGTCGGCAGATTGTTGGATTTTACGCCATCGTTTGCCGTTGTAGTGTTCGTGACGTGGGCTTCACCCACGGATTCGCATTGACCGGTAAATAGGTGGTGGTTCATTGCCATACAATTCAAGATACTAAAGAATTTTTATTTGTCAAATAAAAAAGCCCCCGAAGGGGCTTTGGAAGGAGTTTGGTGTCGAGTTTAAAACGGCCAATTGTCGAGTTTGAAATGTTCGCGCGGTCGTTTTTTCATTTTTTTTGTCACTATTTCGATATTTTGAATTGTTTAGTGACAAAATATTTAGCTTGTATGTAATCTTTTGAGTCGAAACAAGATTTATAAGCAACTTTCGAACTGCAATTTTGTCACTAAATACACAAAACAAGTTTAAAAATGACAAAAAGCTGGTGGCGGAAGAGCCGATTTCAACTTTAATTAGTTAATTTGTATAAAATTTTTGTCACCAAAGTCGAATTATCCTTCAATTAGTGGCAAAAAATCGCAAAAACATGCTTTCAAAAAAGCTACTTGTGGTACATAATCGCTCTGGCAGCAGCTTTTACAGGTTCTGCTGCAGCCTTGGAATCATTTCGTCGGCCCATTCCTCGAAGGTGTCGTCGGCGATGTGGGCCTTGGCCTGTTGCATAAGCTTGACGTAAAAACGCAAATTGTGAATGACGGAAAGGGTCCAGCCTAAGGGTTCCTTGGCCTTGTGCAGATGACGCATGTAGCCGCGGCTGTAATTGCGGCAACAAAAGCAATCGCAGTTGGGGTCCAGCGGGGTGTCGAAATCGTGGGCGAATTTCTGATTCTTGTAGCGGAGAACGCCCTGGCTTGTATAGACCAGGCCGTCCTGGGCGTTTTTATTAGGCAGGATGCAGTCGCACATATCTACCCCACGCTTGATCAGCTCCAGCAGGTTCCAGGGCGTACCCACCCCCATCACGTAGCGGGCACGGTCTTCGGGCAGCAAGTTGGTGCAGAAATCCGCAATCTCGTACATGGTTTCCACAGGCTCCCCTACGGAAAGGCCACCCATGGCGTAACCGTCGGGACCGATTTCCTTCAGCGCCTCGATGGACTTCTGGCGCAATTCCTTGTGCATGCCGCCTTGGACAATGCCGAAGAAAAATTGCGGGTAGCCGTGAATTGGCGGATTCGCTTCCAGCCATTCCTTTGCCTCACGGGTCCACTTCAGTGTTAGGCGTAGGGATTCGTCGGCCTCTTCCAAAGTGCTGGGGTACGGCGTACATTCGTCAAAGGCCATGATGATATCCGCACCGATTTCCCGCTGGGCCTGCATAACGCTTGCCGGCGTGAACATGTGCCTGGAACCGTCCAGCAGGCTCTTGAAGCGAACACCTTCTTCCGTAATCTTGCGGAATTCCTTGAGACTCCACACCTGGAATCCGCCGCTGTCCGTAAGCATGGGGCCGTTAAAGCCCATGAACTTCTGGACGCCGCCAGCCTCCGCCACGGTCTTCGTGCCCGGACGCAGGTACAGGTGGTAAGTGTTTGCCAGGATGATTTCCGCTTCCAGCTCCTTGATATCGCGGCTGGTAATCCCCTTGACTGTGGCGTTAGTGCCCACCGGCATAAAGATCGGCGTAGTCACATCGCCGTGTGCCGTGTGAATCACCCCAAGGCGGGCCTTGGACTTCTTGGAAGTCTTCTTCAGTTCAAAGGGATTGGAATTCATTAAGGGTAAAAGTAGAAAATCTGCAGACGATTTCCCTGGCGGATGAGGTAGATGCCGGAAGTTTTGAATTTTGCGAGCAGTGCATTTTGAATGGTTTCGCCGCGCAGCTGGTTCAATTGTAAAGTTCCAAGGTAGCGGCCTTGCAAATCGAATACGGTTGCTTCGCCAGAGATCACCTTGAATGTTGCGACGTTCGTGATGATAGAAGCAGAGCCTTCGGAACTGCTGGATTCCGCGACGGAACTACTAGAAGCAATAGAACTGCTGGACTTGATCATTCCGAATTCATAGGCGCCCAGGTCCGGGGCCTCCCCCACAAAGAACTGGCCAACGTTTTCGCCCTTGTCGATGGCGCGGCTGCCTTCCTTCAGTTTCAGGAAGTCCAAATCGGGAACGCTACCATCGGCGTTACGCGGGCCCAAAATTCCAGGAATCTTGGAGAGGTCTTCACCCGTTACCGTCAAGCTGGGATCGTCGAGACTCATGAAGTCGTCTTCCGTCAAATCCAGCTTCAAGTTCCAGGTGTTATTTTCGCCGGTAGGACAATCCACATACTCATCATGAGTAGCATCCTTCATCCAGCAAGATCCAATCTGGGAATTCTTATTCGGGATGGCGATGTTGTTCTTTAGCACGTGGGCGTTGTCGCCAAACAAGGGCATCACATCTGCCGTGCGATTCAGATCCGCATCATAAGTTGTGGAGGCCATGCCGAATGAGCGGTCTCCGTTTTTATAAGCGGTGTTGTTGATCCAAGTGCTACCAGCATTGGTATAATTGGAATAAAAACCATTAGCTACGTTATTCCAGGCCACACAATTCCTGATGATATGATGGCCGGCACCTGTACGACTGTAACCCATCTTAAAGCCGTGGCCATTTACTCCCGGCGGCGTTGCTGTTCCATACTTGATATAACCATTGCCCATGGCATAGCTGTTTTCTACGATGACAGGGAATTCCTGCGCAAGAACATCGTAGCCGTCGTCGCTGTTCCACCAGGAACGGCATCCCACAAATCTTGTAGTATCGCCATCGTACTGATAATGTACGCCAAAGCCATCGGCATTTTCGCCATCGCCCTGCCAGCCCGTGGGGTCGTAATTGTCGTGGGCGTCGCAGTTCAACACAAGATGGCCACCGCCTCCTGAGGCTCCGTCATGAATGAAAATTCCCGGGCCCGCATTATGATGGCTGTCAATTTGTTCCAGAATAATATGCTTACTGGCGTAAAGGAAAATTCCGGAATTGGAGTTGCACTTCATGGGAGTGTTGCGGACTTCGAAACCCTTTAGATGCAAGTATTTTGCCGCCACCACAATGGGAGACGTTGTCATGACGCTGTCGATGGTCCCCTTGTTTCTGCAGGCTTGACCGATAGGAAGATTTGTGCCGTCAAAAATCGGGCGTTCCCCAGGGTATGCGAAATAATAAATACGCTTGTCGTCGCTTTCGCCGCTGGCGGTCAAAAGAATGCCCGCCGTCATCTCGTAGCGCTTGTAGTAAACCGTATCGTTCAGGTCGTAGACTCCCCCACGAACCCAGACCGTATCGCCCGCCTTCACAACGTCGTTCGCCTTGTTGAGGGAAGCGAAAGGCTTTTCCTTGGAACCTTTATCATTGTCGTTGCCATCGACCGCGACATAATAGGTTGCGCCAAAGGCCTGGGCCGCCAACAGGGCTAACCCTAACGAAAAAAAGAACTTCTTGTCCATAAACACCTCTTGCATTAATTTATAGTAAAAATAAACCCTAGCATTGGGCACTTTAGCGCAATTACCCCCGCATGGGCACAAAAAAAAGGAATAATGCATTTCAATCCCGCAATTTTTGTTTAAATTACGTACGTGAGTTTTTGAAATATCGAAAACTTTGACAAGTTCTGGATAAATCTGGTCTTTTTCGTCTTTTCGTTGTTTCAAATCAGCGCTTTATTAACAAAAAAGGAATACTTATGCGTAATTGTGCATCTCTTAAGATTGATGGTCCCTGCAAGACCTACCTTGAAGAATCCGAACTTCCGAAGCAGTGGTACAACGTCCGTGCCGACATGAAGAAGAAGCCGGCTCCGCTGCTGAACCCGGGTACCGGCAAGCCCATGACTGCCGCCGAACTGGAAGGCGTATTCTGCTCCGAATTGGTGAAGCAGGAACTGGACAACGATACCGCATATATCGACATTCCTCAGGACATCCAGACTTTCTACAAGATGTACCGCCCGTCTCCGTTGGTTCGCGCCTACTTCCTGGAACAGGCCCTCGGCACTCCGGCTCACATTTACTACAAGTTTGAAGGCAACAACACCAGCGGTAGCCACAAGCTGAACTCCGCTATCGCCCAGGCCTACTACGCCAAGCAGCAGGGCCTTAAGGGTGTGACCACCGAAACTGGTGCAGGCCAGTGGGGTACCGCTCTTTCCATGGCTTCTGCCTTCTTCGGCATTGATTGCCAGGTTTACATGGTGAAGTGCTCCTACGAACAGAAGCCCTTCCGCCGCGAAGTGATGCGCACCTACGGCGCTTCCGTCACTCCGTCTCCTTCTATGAACACCAACGTTGGCCGCAAGATCAACGAAGAATTCCCGGGCACCACCGGTTCTCTGGGCTGCGCCATTTCCGAAGCTGTTGAAGCAGCCGTAACTCAGGAAGGCTACCGTTATGTTCTGGGTTCTGTTCTGAACCAGGTTCTTTTGCACCAGTCCGTTATCGGTCTGGAAGCCCAGGCTGCTTTCAAGAAGCTTGGTGTTAAGCCCGACATGATCATCGGTTGCGCAGGTGGTGGTTCCAACCTGGGTGGTCTTATTTCTCCGTTCATGGGCGAAAAGCTCCGCGGCGAAGCTGACTACGATATTCTGGCTATCGAACCTGCAAGCTGCCCCAGCTTCACTCGCGGTAAGTACGCTTACGACTTCTGCGATACCGGTAAGGTTTGCCCGCTGGCAAAGATGTACACTCTGGGTTCCAGCTTCATTCCGTCTGCAAACCACGCTGGTGGCTTGCGCTACCACGGCATGAGTTCCGTCCTTTCTGAACTTTATGATCAGGGCATGATGCGCGCTGACTCCGTGGAACAGACCAAGGTGTTCGAAGCTGCAAAGCTCTTCGCTCAGACCGAAGGTATCTTGCCCGCTCCGGAATCCAGCCACGCTATCCGTGCAACCATCGACGAAGCTCTGCGATGCAAGGAATCTGGCGAAGCCAAGACCATCCTCTTCGGCCTTACTGGTACCGGTTACTTCGACATGGTTGCCTACCAGAAGTTCAACGACGGCGACATGGGTGACTACATCCCCACAGATGAAGACATCGCCAAGAGCCTCGCTCAGCTTCCCAATGTAGGCTGCTAATAATAGCCCACATTATTATGAAAAGTCCCGCAGGTTAAACACCTGCGGGATTTTTTGTTATAGCGCAGCCTATAAAATCAAAGTTTTCTATTTTGCCTTATGTATTTAAAGGAGTTAATTCAATGAAGAGTTTGAAGTTTAAGTCTTTTATGGGCGCAGTCGCCATGGTTGCCGCCATGGGCGCTTTCTCCAACGTAATCGCCGCCCCCGCTAAGGCCTCTAAGGCCGCTGCCCAAGATGAGGTCATCAAGATTGTCCGCGTAGATGATAGTAACTTCGAAAAAGAAATCATGAATACCGACAAGCCCACCATTCTGGATGTGTTCTCTTCCAGCTGCCCGCCGTGTTTGATCATGATTCCTACCCTCATCGATATTGCCAAGAAGTATCCTGATGTGAAGGTGGCTTCCGTAGGCTTTGACGAACCCAACGTCCAGAAAATCAAGAACACCTTGCCTATTCAGGCCTTCCCCACTTTCTTCCTGATTAAGGATGGCCGTATCGTTAACCGCATCCAGGGTGCTGCAAGCGAAGAACAGTTGTTGGCTGCCCTCCAGTACACTCCCAAGGCACAGCCTGCGGCTAAGCCTACCAAGGCAAAGAAGACTGGAACTCAGAAACTTTCTTGCTCTACCAATGGTCAGTTCGGTGGTCTCCAGAATCATGTAACTATGTCTCTGGTAATTACCGATGATCATATTGATAACGTGGATTTGGTAACTGACGTGTTTATTCCCCCTGAAATGAATGGCCGCCGCGATCAAATCAAGCAGATGTTTATCCAGAGCGGTAAGGGCTCTGTAGAAGAAACCATGACCGGTTTCAGACTGCACACTGCAAACGAAAGCCCCTTCATCAAGGCCATGAATATGCAGCGCAAATCCTCTTATGCCGAAATGAAGGCTGGCCTGGAACTGCAGGGATTCAAGTGCAAGTAGGTTGCTATCAAAGTTTCATATAAACTACGATTTTTTGAACAAATTATACAATGAAAAAGTCTCGTCGGTTATTCCGGCGGGACTTACTATTTTAAATCATTGACATCTTTTAGAATAACTTGTAGAACTTATTATGGCGAGACTTGCTCGAGTTATGCAAACGTCCCTTGGCATCAAATTTTGCACGGTTCATAAACATAGATGGCAATGAACGTGCTTTATTTACGATAGCCTGGGTTGTATCCGCAGGATTCTCTTCGATGTCTGGCGTAACAACATCCTCGGGAATAGAATACCATTTTACGTCGCTAAAGTCTGCGGTTGCTTCCTTGGGGGCCTCGGTGCGGCTGGCTCCGTAGTTTGCATCAGCTAGCATGCCATCATCCACCATGCCGTAGAATACACCCTTCGTTAACTGTTGACTGAAGTTGTTTTCTAGGTCGCCGCGAAGTTGTACGGTACCGCTCAGCTTCTTATCGGCAACCGCCCACATCACACCCTGCACCTGGGCGTTGTCGGTGATGGTACTGTTCACGATGATGGAGAGTGCGCCCACCTTGGCATTGCCTGTAATGTATCCGCTGACAAGCCAGGCGTCGTCTTCAAGTACGGCGTTGTCACCCATGGTGCCTGCGGTAACGAGGGCGCGACCGCGGACCACAGCCTTACCGCTAATGGTTCCGCCGTTCACAACGGCAAAGTCTTCGATGCGAGCATTTCCGCTAATGGTGCCGCCGTTCACCACGGCATTCGGCCCCACGTAAACGGTGGCATCCACCTTTGCCTTGGAACTTACCCAACCGCCGCCATTTTCATGGCGCTTGAATCCGGTTGCCGTCTGAGAGGCTGCATTATAGCCTGCTGGTTTCCAAGCACCTGGCTCATAACCTTCGGGTTTGCCGTTTTCCAAGGCAATCATGTAGGGATATCGATAGAGGGTGTAGTAGAACTGATCCCAGGTAATGGTGTACAAATCCTTGGGGGTGGCTGTAACAGTGAGCCACAAGGCCTTATCATTTGCCTTTGTTTCAATATCCAGATTGAAGGCTGTACCGGACTTCATTTCGCTATAGCGTGGTGTGCCGTCGGCCCCTTCGGCCACGAGACCCACAGTCCAGCTGGAGCCCGGATCAGGCATCTTTTCCGGAGAGAAGTTACAAAGGTTCTTTTGCACCCACTTGTTGGAGGCTGCGGACCATTCCCAGACAGTTTCAGTACCAAAGCAGCCGTATTCTGCGGAAGGCTTTGACTGCTGAACAATACCGCGGAACTTGACAGTTACCTTTCCTGCGGAGTCTGGATAGAGGCGCACCAGATTGTAGCCGAAGCGTTGCGGTGCCCAGTAGCTGGGAACCTGATAGTAAGTAGCCGGCGCGTAACTTGCACCTGCATTTGCAGTGGAACCAACCTGCTGACTTGCGTCGTCGTCGGTCATTTCGTTCAGCATAGTCACGCGACTGTGTCTACGGTAAATATCGCCCCAGCTTGCGTCTCGGCGGGTCGCGAATTCATAATCGCCCCAGGTCTTCTTGTAAAGAGCTTTTTTTGCACCGGCATATTCTAGGGTGGCGTTCTTCATGGCGAACTTGCCCAGCTGCTGAGTCAAATCAGAATACTGCCAGTCGTATGCGTGAATCATGGCGTCAAAAGGGGTCTGGGTGCTGTAACCAGCGTCCCCATCGTTAAGCTTGTTCATCCACATGCGATTCACGGCCTGAACGCCCTTCCAGCCGCCACCGAATTCTTCCTTCAGGTGTTCCATGAACTGCCAGTTGCAATAGCGGTCGCGAGTGCTTCCATAATAAAGATACGGGAAATTGATCAGCGCCTCGGAGCAGTAATGAGCATCCGTAGGGTTCACCTGATGGGCCATCCAGTTGGCGTGGGATTCGCAGATCCATCCTGCAGTTGCGTTGCTTCCCATCCAGCCGGCCACACTCTGCAAACCGTGGGCGTATTCGTGAGCCAAGCCCCACAAGTCCTTAAAAGCGCCCGAGCCAAGCCAAAGGCCCGGAGAGCATTCATCCTTCCCTGCCCCATTCTTGACGCAGGCTTCGCCGTTGGCACCGCCGTAAAGGGCTCCCATCTTGGAATCCTCAAACAGATAGGCAACACTTTTCAGTTTTTCTTTGGCATTGCTGGGCTGCGGGTACATCCATTGCATGGAATCGTGGTACACGGAGAAAATCTTTTCCAGAGTATTCAGCGCATTCTGAGCGGTATTTGCGTCCAATGTGGCGTTATTTGCGGTTCCGTCATCGTGCTTAGCCTTCTTGCAAATTTCAAAATGATCGGAACTAGCCAGCAGAGTATGCCCTGCATTTTCACAAACCGACTTCCAGTTAAAACCTTCTCCTGCAGCAAATGCTGTGGTCGTACCCAACGAACTTACGATAAACAAACCTGCAAAAGCCAAGGCCGCAGGCAAAACACCCTTTTTATTATAACCCATAAACACTCCTTGTTCCAAATATATCCAAAAAAAAAGGCCAGTGATAAAATCACAAGCCAACACCCGCTACAAAAGATGAGAGATTCTCAACAAACTATTGCAAAGAGCCTTTTATCTCTTAAATATTAAGGTTTTTGATTCTGAGCCGAAGGAGTTTTCTTCTTACGACCCAAGTTTTTAAAATCCGGAGTCAGGTTGGAACATGCGGTATCTTTGGGAACTGCCCTATAAAGCTGCAATTCTCGAGAAAAGAACCCCTTTTCGCTGGAAGAAATATACCACTTGTTTCCTGCAGGGCAGTTTCCCAACTGGATCTTAGAAATAGCGGTGAATCGGCTGCCGGTCACCTTCAGGCTAAAGCCATCAGTTTCAAGGCTATCAGGCAATTGCAATTGTTTTGCACCGCCGATTTCCTGATTTTGCGAGTAGAATTTCTTTTGAGCTTTGATATAGGTCAAGGCCTGCTGTTCCATGTTGGCAATATGATTTTGCTGAGACACAACCTGAGCTTTTTCCATACAACTTGAAATTCCAAAGCAAGCGACAATCAGCAGGAAAATTCCACCAACGCCTCCCAAGGCAATTTTCTTTTGCAATGGGCTTAAAGGTTTCGTGGACTTTCCGGAACGTTCCCCTCCTTTCGGCATCCACTTCAACAAACGAATTGTCACTAGAACGTGAACAAAGTTCTTTGGCATAACCAAGCCAATTGCAGCAATTGCAATGAAAATGACACTAAGAACCATCAAAATACTTAGCGCGGTATCACCCAAAGGCAGCAATTCACCAGCCTCTTTCAAAAGCTGCAGCAGTTGTTTGTCTTCTTCAAAGTTGTCGGCGGCAAAACGCCCGGTGAAATTATTATAACGGGCAAGGCCCATGTTCACCGCATTCCCTGCCATTTCAAGCACGGCAGAAAGTACGCGGTTCAATGTCAAGAACAACAAGCCAAGGATTGCGTTAAACGACGCAACCAGTCGACCCGTTCTGGTAGCTGTCAAACCTTTCATCGAGTTTCAACCAATTCTTTAGCCAACTTCTTGGCAGTGGTAAAGTCAGCCTTGCCAGAACCAAGCTTAGGCACCTTTTCCACCTGGAATGCATAGGACGGCAACATCAGAGGCGGAATGTCGAAACCGCGAAGTTCCGTGAGAACATCCTTGGGATCCTTTTCGCTCTGGTAAAGCAGAACAATCTTTTCGCCCTTTGCGGCATCGGGAACTGTTGTTACTAGGTAATCACAATCCTTGAGAACTTCGGTATCTTGAATCTTACTTTCTACAGCACCGAGGCTCACCATTTCGCCACCCAGCTTTGCAAAGCGGCTGTAACGGTCAACAATCTTAAGGAAGCCGTCGCTATCCAAGTAGCCCTTGTCACCGGTACGATAGTAGCGAATGCCATCGCGCTTTACAATTACGCTGTCAGTGCGATCAGGGTCCTTCAAGTAGCCCTTCATCACCTGGCAACCGCCAATGAGAATCATGCCGGCTTCACCTGTGGGCAGCGGTTCATTGGTATCGGGATCCACAATCAGGAACTGGGTTCCAGGCAGTGCCATACCCACAGTACCAGGCTTATTGTTCACCAGCATGGTGGTGTAGTCGTTGAGCAAGGTGTTTTCGCTGTTCACGCTAGCGACAGGTGCAGTTTCGGTACAGCCGTAGCCTTCCCAAATTTCCTTACCGAACTTCAGGCGGAACGCATTGGTCAATTCCGGGCGCAAAGCTTCGGCACCGGCAATAATAATGCGAACATACTTAAATACCAACGGATGCACGTAACGGCTTACAGTAAAAGCACGAAGGAATGTAGGCGTTGCCACCAAGCAGGTTACATGGAATTCGGCGCAGGCGCGAGCCATGGTCTTTACATCAGTGGGGTCCGCCACAGCCACAATGGGGCAACCTTCCACAAGGTTCAAAAGGGTGGTCACCGTAAGGCCAAAGCTGTGGAACAGCGGAAGCTCCGAAAGCATTACGTCGCCACGGCAAATGTTCAAGATACATGCCAGCTGATGCATGTTGCCCACCATGTTGCGGTGAGTCAACTCAATGCCCTTTGGAGTACCTTCTGAACCGGAACTGAACACGATTACAGCATTGTCATCGAGTCTGGTGCGCTTCAAGAACAAAAACTTCACCAGCCAAGTGGGAATTGCAGCACAGAACACCAAAAGGGCTGCAATCTTAGCCTTGGGAATTTCCCTCATCAGGTCTTCGGCGTAAAGAATTCGGACCTTGTCAGATGCAATCTGAGAATAGTCGGCTCCCCTACCCTTTAGCTTTTGCACAAACATCTTACTGGTAATTACAGTAGAAACTTCAGCGCGTTCGCAGCAGAACTTTACGTTGTCTACAGAAGATGTGTAGTTCAAGTTCACGTTGGTCTTGCCAAGAACCCAAAGTGCCAGGTTCACAATAACGCCAGCAGGGCTCGGAGGCAGCATAATACCTACGTTCTGTTCGTTCTTGCCCAGCTTTTTCTTAAGCAAGCCACGGAAGCCCATAACAGCGCCCACCAGCTTGTTACCAGAGAAATGGCCTCCATCGGGGTTGTAAATGGCAGGGCCGTTCTTGACGAACTTCTTGCTAGTGCGCAGCCAGGTTTCTGCAATCGGCTTATTGAAGTTTGTAGCGTAAGCCCATGCATCAATAGAAATGCGGCGGACAATGTCGCGAACTTTATCGGGATCTGTATCCTGGGGAATGGAATCGCCAAAAGCGACAACCACGGTGCGGTCTACAGCAGAAGCGTACATGTCAGAACCGCTGTAACTGTAGTTGGTGCCCCAAAGTCCCTGAATATAGAAGGGAATAACCGTAGTATCAGTATCTTGCAAAGCAGAAGAATAGTCGATATTGAACGGCTCGATATGAGGAGACTTGGAAACTTCACCTGTGGGGAAAATTACCACGGCCTTGCCAGCCAACAAGGCTTCGTGGATTTTATCCATAGCGGGCTTGGGATTGTCGTTGTCGATACGAATCATACCCAGGCGCTTTAGAATAGCACGGAGATACCATCTTTCGAAATGGTCCTTGTTACTTGCGATACACAGGGGGCGGGGCGATGCCATTTGAATCATTGCCCAGTCAATAAAGCTATGATGGTTACCTACCAAAAGAACAGGACCGTCGTTGGGAATGTTCTGCACGCCAACAACGTGAATCTTGTAGCGGCTAAATACCAAGCGAAGTACAGAACGAACAAGTGCCTGAGGCAGGTTGGAAATAGACCATACGAAAACCACCAAGGAAACTAAAGCAATGAGCAAGAAGAAGTACTTATGGTCAAAGTTTGTGTAAATCACCAAGGCGGAGTAGGCAAACAAGAATACGATAAGCACTAAGGCTTGAATCATATTTGCAAAGGCCAATACAGAACCGGAATTATTGGGACGTGTATTGTACTGCAGCAAGGCGTTTACCGGCACAAGGCAAATGCCGCCAAAGAAACCAGTCAAGGAATAAAGTACAACCAAGGCAAAAGGATTCACCATAAAGGGCAACAAGAACATACAGACTGTTGCACCGATCATGCCAAGAGGAATAAAGCCCGTTTCGATAAAGTCCTTGGACTTGTGGGCAGCAAAGATGGAACCAACCATCAGGCCAGCCACAGCAAACATCATGTAGTCCTGGAACATGTTAACAACGTTGGACCCAGAAACATCCTGGAAAATCAGCACGAACACCTGAGCGAAGGCCCAGAACATGGCAAGAGCGATAATGGAACCGCGAAGAGTAGGAACGCGCCAGCCTAGGCTCAAATGCTTTTTCACCTTGGACATATTGCCGTTCTTGTTTTCGTACTTCACCTTGGGAATCAAGAAGCTGGCCACAGTTCCCAACACGCTGGCTCCAGTCAAAAGCCAAGGAATCACAATGGAGTGAGAAGTAATGTGGTGAACTGCGGCATAAGACTTCAAGGCTTCAAGATCAATAAGGTTTACACCTACGATTACAAGCCAAGAAGCGCAAATCACGCCAGCCAGGCCAAAAATTTGAAGGAATGCGTTGGCGTAGCTCAAATTGCGAACACCAAACATTTCTTTAAGAATGCCATACTTAGCTGCACTATGAATGGCAAAGGCGCAGCTTAATCCCAGGGAAAGCCAGAATGCAATACGGGGGCAACCGCAAGTCACAAGTACAGCCTGTGAAACCACAAAGGCAGTCATCATCAAAGAAGACCAGGCGAGAACCTTGTTCTTGGAAAACCTATTGGTAAAGAGCCCGGCAAAAAATACCATCAATACATAGGGTGCCACAAAGAAAATCTGGAGCATGAAGGTTTGCCAGGTAACACCTGCGTCTGCAGAGAATGATCCGGCAAGAATTTTCTGGGCATAAATAAAAACACCAAATTGAACAAAAGTTGTCGCTAAAATTGACAAGAAATAACGAGTAGCGCCTTTAACTTTCCACATTATGTTAAGCCTCTTTGGATTCTATAATCTTCTTATAAATTTAATATTTAACTTTTGAATAAATCAAAATGTATGCAAGACATAATCTCAATTATTTAATAAGAGCCTCAAGGTCCTTCACTGTCTTGGGAATGTCTGCAGAAATATTTCTAAAACCATCTTTGGTTATCAAAAGGTCATCTTCGATACGTATACCAATCTTTTCCTTGTAATGTTTGCCATTAATGGTAGCCTCAAACTCTCCATAAAGGCCCGGTTCACAAGAAATTAGCATTCCAGGTTCCAAAATCACGTCCAAGGATCGATTTTCCGGGCTGCCTTCATGGATTTGTTCCCCAATAAAGTGGCTTACACCATGAGGACGTTTGTCGTAAAGCAGCTTAAACTTGCCCTTTGCGCCATTAACCAGGCGTTCTTCCAAGGCTGTCATGATAAAATCCCAGGGAATCATGGCAATTTCGCCTAAGGAAACGCCGGGTCGTACTGATTTTTGATATTCAATCTGGGAATCCAGTACAATTTCGTAGAGCAGCTTCTGCAAAGGATTGAATTTTCCGCTTACAGGAATAGTTCTAGAAAGGTCGCTGTGCAAGGAATTCCAGCGGATACCGAAATCCAGAAGTACCAACTCCCCCGCCTTCAAGGGTTCATCCTTCTTGACGTAGTGGAGGCAGCAGGCGTTTTCACCACCAGCGACAATTGTCGGAAACGCCAAGTCGCCGTCGCTGTTTTTCTGCATTTCATAGTCCAGCATAAGGCCCAGCTGGCGTTCATTTTTCAGATTGGACATGTTGGCTAGAACGGTACGGAAAGCCTTGTCTGTAATATCCTGGGCTTTTTCAGCATCCTGAATGCGCTGTTTTTCCAGAGGAAGTCGCAACTTCCAATGGATTGGTGCGGCGGAACGAAGCTTGACACCGGACCCCTTGATGGCGCGTTGTAGCTGGTTCTTGAAATGATCGTTATGATCGTCCTTGAACTTTTCAAAATAGTAGGCGTAAATGAAACGCTGATCTGGGGTTCCCTTCGAAAGTATGCCTGCAATGCTTTGCAGCGTTTCCCAAATTTCATCGGCGGGGCGAACATCCTTGATACCAGTCACCTTCGCCACTTCGTCGTCGCCTTCCAGATACCCCAAACGCTTTCCATTCCAAAATTCCTTGAAGGGATTCTTGCGGGGCACAAAGAGAATTTCCTCGGAGGTCTTCGGATTCAGCAGAAGGTAGCAACCAGCTTGGTTTATGCCGGTAAGGTACATAAAGGCGGGTTCTTGAACCATCTTGTTCCAGGTCTGCACAAAGGCTTCCTCTGTACCCGGGTCGATCTGCATTCCGGCGAACACGCATACGGAATCCAGTTTATTCATCATTGCCTTACGGCGTGCACTATAGATATTCTTGCTGTTATACTCTTTGGAAGAAATAAAAACCTGGGAATAGGCACTTGCAGCCATTTTTGACCTCTTAAAACTCTTTCAAAGCCAAAAATATCTAAAAAATGGCGATTTTCGCTGTAATTTTTTCGTTTTTTACAATTCTTTTTAAAATTACTTATATATATTTTAGCCAACACAGACCAAAATGGAGCCTGAACTAATGTCTCTTTTTAAGAATTGGAAATTGATTGTTGCAACTCTGACTGTTGCTATGTTTACTGCTTGCGCTGGTGGTTCTAACGGCGATTCCGACGATTCCGCCTACGATGACGACGATTCTCCGGCAGCAACCGCTTCTAACGGCGGTGCCAAGAAGAAGAAAGAAGCTCCTAAGGAAGTGATTGACGAAAACAAGCTGAAGAAGGCCGAACAGGAAGCTACAGCTATCAACGAAGACAATCACAAGCTCCGTAAGGAAATCTTCGACGCCAAGAACAAGCTGGGTATGTCTACTGCACCTGCTGCAGAAGATGAAGCCCCCGCTGCTGAATAATTGACCTGAATGAGCGAGATACAGCGCTATTCTTTATCAGATGACCTGAAACGAACAATTTCAGGCGAGAACGAAACGGTTTTCCGCATGCTGGAGAGCCGTTTTTGCGTACAGATACAAACCCGCCTGCCGGGCCTTACCATTGTGGCAAGGGAAAACGGCGACATGGCGGGTGTCATGTCTGTTCTTGACCAGCTGAAAATGGCAGCCAAGCACGGCGAAGTCTTAAGCTCCACCCAGGTGGAACGGCTTCTTGGTCCGGTGGAGGTGGATGATTCCCTGGGAAATTGCATACCAGGCACTCCGGTCTTCAGAAACCGTTTTGGAGTTTCAGTCTTTGCAAAGACTCAGGCACAGGCCGAACTGGTGAAGGCGGTAGAACGTAACGACGTGATATTTGCCAAGGGTCCTGCCGGCACCGGCAAGACATTCCTTGCAGTCACCTTGGCTGTTGCAAGCCTGGAACGTCACGAGGCCGAACGCATCTGTCTGGTTCGACCGGCTGTGGAAGCTGGAGAATCACTGGGCTACCTGCCCGGCGATCTTAAGGAAAAAATCGCGCCCTACCTACGCCCCATTCACGACAGCTTGGCAGAACTTCTGCCCGCAGAAAAGCTTCGCCGCTACGAGGAGCAGGGTGCAATTGAAGTCGCTCCCCTCGCCTACATGCGCGGCCGAACCCTCAAAAGGGCCTTTATCATTCTGGACGAAGCCCAGAACACCACCCCAGAACAGATGAAAATGTTCCTCACACGCCTTGGCCCTCACAGCAAAGCTATTATTACAGGCGATGCCACTCAGGTTGACTTGGCAAAGGGTCAAAAGTCTGGTCTGGTTCACGCCATGAAAATTTTGAAGGGCATCCCGGGAATTGCACAGGTAGACTTTACCGCCACCGACGTATTACGCCACCACCTGGTAAAAGATATCTTGCAAGCTTACGAAACAAAGGACAAATAAAAGGAAGGATCAAATGAAGAAAAAGCAGATGAAACTTCATCTTGCCATCGGTTGGGTTGTCATTGTCGCCGCCGCCTTATTCCTTTTCCCTGATAGAAACATCGCTCTCCAGGCAGAACGTCCTCACTTGGGTCAGGTCAGCACACGAACTATCGTGGCTCCCATCAATTTCGAAGTGCCCAAGTCCACACAAGAAATCGAAATGGAACGTAATCGCGCAGCCGACAAGGTCAACGCCATCTTCGAATTCAATAGTGATGAAACAAACCGAATCTACGAAGAACTAAAGTCTTTCCTCCAGAAGGTCGGACACTACGGCTCTTTGCAGTCCCATATAAACAACGCCCAGGAAGGCGGAGACTCTTCCGTTCAGGTAAAAGTCATCCAAGCCTCTCGCGCTTACGAAATACTGAAGCAGAGAATTTCCACATCTGCTATTAAACCTTTGAGCCAAAGCTCCAAGGCTCGAGATTCTCTACTTTCTGTATTTAATCAAACCCTTCAGAAGGGCGTTTCCAACACATTTATCGCAAGCACAGAAACTGCAGCCCAGCTCTACCGCGACAATTACAAACTGCAAGAAGATTTCAAGTACATCGTCTACAACAAGCCAAACATCACCCTTATTAACGGCAACGAAAAATCCACCTACGACGTAGGTAGCATTCAGCCGTTGCGCCGCCGTATCGACGAAGCATTCGCCCAGTTGCAGATGAGCTTCCCCAACGATCAGAGCCTGCTTAGCGCCTTCTATGAAACTCTGTTCGTATTCATGATGCCTAACGTTTTCTACCTGGAAAAAGAAACTGAAGCAAGCCGCATCGAAGCCCGCAACAAGGTGACGCTGATCAAGGGCATGGTCCCCCGCGGTATGGAAATCGTAACCCAGGGCGCTCCCATCACCAAGGACATTCTTGAACGTATCGACGCCTTGCAGCTGGCTCAGCAAAAAGAAGAAAACGCAAGGACCTTTACCGCAGTTTACGGCAACGCCTTGATTTTCATTATCATCATTACATTCTTCTTCTTGTTCTTTATGGTCACATCGACCCGCGGCATGTTCAGAACTCCTCGACAGCTGTGGAGTATCATGGCGCTTACTTTGTTGCAGCTTTTGGCCTTCTGGGTCATGCACAACTTCTCCGGAAGCTTGAATGCGCTGAACCTACCTATTTTGCCTGAAAACTTTGAATTCATGTGGCTCTACCCCTTCGCCTTGGCTCCTGTAACTGCCACGGTGCTTTACGACCAGCGTCTGGGCCTTGCCTTTAATATTTTCTCTGCATTCATCTTTGGTATTTTGAATGGTTACGACTTGGCAGCAACCATTTGCGCCTTTGCCATTACCTTTGTTGCAACAATTCCCCTGGCAAGAATGCGCTATCGCGTGCAGTTCGTGTGGGGTATCTTGGCTGGCGTGCTAGCCATGGCTGTTGCAATTTCTGTATTGCTTTTGTTGCGCAACCGCTTGTCTTTCGAAGCTTTCTACCAAAACGTATTCGTAGGTGGCGCAAACATCATCATCTGTTCTGCCCTTGCCTCCGTGCTCCTGGTTCACTTGGCAGAACGTGTGTTCGGCTTGACTACTGTTCTCACCTTGATGGAAATGTCCGACTTTAACCGCCCCGCCCTCAAGCGTATTTCCGAATATGCTCCTGGTACATTCCACCATAGCATTCAGGTTTCCAACCTTGCAGAAAAAGTTGCCGACAGCATCGGTGCAAACTCCTTGCTGGTTCGTGTTATGGCGCTTTACCACGACATCGGTAAAACCATGCGTCCGGAATACTTCACCGAAAACCAGAAGCAAGGCGTGAATCCCCACAACAATCTTGACCCCGCACAATCTGTGAAGATCATTACCGGCCATGTGGAACAGGGTGCATTGCTGGCTCGCGAATACAACATTCCCGACATCGTGGCCGCAGGTATCCGAGAACATCATGGCTCATCTGAAATCAAGTTCTTCTACTACAAGGCAAAGGAACTTGCCGCAGAAAACGGCAACACCGTAAAGATCGAAGATTACAGCTACAAGGGTCCAAAGCCTCAGAGCAAGGAAACTGCAATTCTCATGTTGGCAGACATCATCGAAGCCACAAGCCGTTCCATGACCGAAACCACACCCGAAACACTTTCCGCCATGATCCACAAGACCATCGAAGAGCGTTTCATGGAAGGTCAATTTAACGAAAGCAACTTGTCCATTAAGGAACTTTCCAAACTCGAAAAGGCATTCCTGGACAGTCTGGATGGTACTTACCACACCCGTGTGAAATATCCGGGACAAAAGTAGGCTGGGAGAACGCAAAAAAAACGCAAAATTTTTCATTTTTTTGCCAAAATCCCTTGACAAGAATTAATAACTTTGTATATTTGGCTTCGTAATCTTGAGAATAGGTTAAGGTAACTGATGAAGAAGAATAATTTAGTTCTAATTGCTGTCGGTGTCCTTCTCCTCGTAATCGGATTCCTCTGCCTGGCAACAGGCCCTGCCGAAAACCCGATTTCCCTCACGGTTGCACCTCTTGTTCTCTGCCTCGCCTACTTGGTGATCATTCCTCTGGGAATTCTCTGGAAGGGTAAGAAAGAAGACAAGAATGACCTTCAGTAGGTCAACCCATTCGGGCGATTAGCTCAGCTGGTTCAGAGCGTCTGCCTTACAAGCAGAATGTCAGCGGTTCGAATCCGTTATCGCCCACTACCGAAAATTCGAAAGAATTTGGGGTGGTAGCTCAATTTTGGTTAGAGCACCGGCCTGTCACGCCGGAGGTTGCGAGTTCAAGCCTCGTCTATCCCGCTAAAAAGGATCTCTGAAAAGAGATCCTTTTTTGCATTTATACGAAATCCCGAGGGTCATTGCGAGTCTCTTTAGAGGCGCAAAGCAAATAAAGCGCTTGTTATAGGACTAAACTCCGCGAAATTGGAATTTAGTCCTAATATGTGTCAAATCCAGTATTTTTAGGGCTAGAACAACTTGAAGTACTTGGGCTTCTGTCTTGTTTCGCCGTAGGCCCTACCCTTTGCGTCGAACTTACGGGGATTAACCTGCAGAATCTGCGCCTTGGCTCGATCCAGATTCCTGTAGATGGCCTGAGAGGAATCGGTGGCGGATGTATCAACCATAGAAGTGTCTGCCGGCGGATTTACGGTAGAGGTGTCTGCAGGAGGCTCTGCGGAAACATCCTTCAAAATCCAGACGCCGGACTGGATGTCCCTGCTACGCTGGTCCTGGACAATGTTCTTGCCGTCGGGTAGCAGATACAGCTTGCTCTTGTAATTCTGCAGGTAGAATGCATTTTGCATGTTCACCGGAGCACTTTCGAAGACATACTTCTGGTGGGTTCCCGCGTTCCAGTAATAGGTACTTGCTACGACGCCAGCCGCAGTAGATTCGTTGGGAATGTCCAGTACGCGGTCTCCAAACTCGATGCGGTAGGTGGTGGGGTTCTCCCCTACGGACCAAATCTTCGTGATGGTTGCTGGTGCGGAGCAGTCCATCAATTCAAGGCCGTTGGAGGAGGTAATTCCCATGCACTTTTCGTCGGTCATGGACTGGATTCTCGCTTCCTTGTAGAAGGCTTCCTTGAAGATATCCTGGTACATAGCCTCTACCATCAAGGCATGGTTGATCAAATCCTGTTCGGACTTCATCTCGCTATCGTAATTTAAACCATAAGGCCAGAAATGCTGGGAGTCGCCCTTTAGTACCGTGGTTGGATCTCCGGTCAGTTCCTTGACCTTGGCCTGGGCGATTGGACCCTGGAATACGCCGTCCTTAAGCATATTGCGGTATTCGGTCGTTGTGCCCATGCCCATGGTGTGGCCCATTTCGTGAAGTGCGGTACGGACGTTCATGTAAGCGCGTCCGGAACCGAAGCGCATGGTTCCGTTGTAACTGGCGTCGGCAGTCTGCACTCCAGTATTGTAGTGAACCTCGATATGCTTGCTTAGGTGGGTATAGGTATTGTAGATATAAACCGCGGAATCCATGGCGGCAGCGATGCGCTTATAGGCGTCCTGTTCGTCGGCGGAGGGGTTGTCCACCTTGTTCAGGTGGTATTCCACCTTGGCCATAGAGGGGGCGGCAACAAGAATACCTGTTACCAGAATAGTTTTTACACCCGAATAAAAGGATTTTTTCATATCCATAAAGGCATTCCTTCCCATCACCGCCCTAAAATTTATCCAAAATATGTAATTGTATCAAGTAAAAAATGATTGAAATTACACATGCGCCCGAAATTAGTCAAACAACCATATATTTTTCCGTTTTTAGTTTCCAAAACAACGCATTTTTGCTAAATTATTGCTCGTAATTCTTAAACCGGCGGCGCAAGTCGCCATTACAAAACAAGAGGTAAAAAAATGGCAGTTTCTTACAAGGAACTCGGCTTGGTTAACACCAAGGAAATGTTTGCTAAGGCTGTTGCTGGTGGCTACGCTATCCCGGCTTTCAACTTCAACACCATGGAACAGATGCAGGCCATCGTTCAGGCTTCCGTTAAGCAGAAGTCTCCGGTCATCATGCAGGTTTCTAAGGGTGCTCGTAACTATGCAAACGGCACCATCCTCCGCTACATGGCTCAGGGTGCTGTTGAATACGCCAAGGAACTGGGCTGCGCAAATCCGCAGATCGTTCTCCACCTCGACCACGGTGACTCTTTCGAACTGTGCAAGGACTGCATCGACAACGGCTTCTCTTCCGTTATGATCGACGGTTCTCACCTCCCGTACGAAGAAAACATCGCCCTCACCAAGCAGGTTGTTGAATACGCTCACGCTCACGACGTTACCGTCGAAGCTGAACTCGGTGTTCTCGCTGGTGTTGAAGACGAAGTTTCTGCTGAACACTCCACCTACACCAAGCCGGAAGAAGTGATCGACTTCGCTACCCGTACTGGTTGCGACTCCCTCGCTATCTCCATCGGTACTTCTCACGGTGCTTACAAGTTCAAGCCGGAACAGTGCACTCGCAACGCTGATGGCATCCTGGTTCCGCCTCCCCTGGCATTCGACGTTCTCGAAGCCATCGAAAAGAAGCTCCCGGGCTTCCCCATCGTTCTCCACGGTTCTTCTTCCGTTCCTCAGGACGAAGTTAAGACCATCAACGAAAACGGCGGTAAGCTCCCCGATGCAGTTGGTATTCCGGAAGAACAGCTCCGCAAGGCTTCCAAGTCTGCAGTTTGCAAGATCAACATCGACTCCGACAGCCGTCTCGCTATGACCGCTGCAGTCCGTAAGTACTTCAACGAACACCCGGATCACTTCGACCCGCGTCAGTACCTGAAGCCGGCTCGCGAAAACATGCAGAAGATGTACGAACACAAGATCGTTGACGTTCTTGGTTCTAACGACAAGCTGTAATCAGACCGCTCGAGCAAAACCGCAGGTTTATAAAACCTCCGGTAGCTCTCGCTCTCAAAAAGGCGCTCGGTTCTACCGAGTGCCTTTTTTCACGGATAGACCGTTCGCACTAAGCGCAGGACTTTATGGGAAAGCGAATTATCATCACCACAATTCTTGTTGTTTCATGTCTTTTGAACATCATTCTGTTTCTTGCCCCCTATTTCACATTTAAGGAAATTCCAAATAAAAAACGGGACAAGTCTCACCTTTTGGGAGAAATTCAGAAAATAGACTTATCCGCAGAACTTGGAGATTCTAATCTTTTTGGAGACAGAATATTCTTACTTAAGGTATTGCGATACAACGCCCTTCTCTTAGATAGCAAGGAACAGCTTGTTGCCACCATGGATTCCAACAATCATGTGCAATTTCAAGAATGTAAGGATAGTGTTTCTGCATCTATCCTGGCAACATCGATCCTTCAAAAGGCCCTGGCTTACACAAAAGAATACACGGATCTTGATTTTCTAGACGGATCCGTCTACAAGGTCAGCGTACTCAACTATAGGGAAAAGTCCTACAAGAGAATGACATTTCCTGGCGTTGGAAAAGATATTCCGAGAGCATTCGCCATAGAGCAAGACGTAGATTCGTTATTCACCCTTTGCAAATAACACAATCCTTTTTTGTATATTGCCCTCTATGAAAGCTAACGATTCTGTGACCATGACCTGCCCCCACTGCGGCGCCGAACTTAAGCCCGACGCAACCTTCTGCCGCCACTGCGGTAGCGACAAGAACACCGGCTGGAAAGACGGTGCAGAATTTGTCGACGAGGAACTCCCCGATTACGAGGAAATTCTGGAGAACGAGTTCGGCGACGACCCTAACAGCCCTTACGCCAAAAAGAAGAAAGGCATGGGCGGCATTGTGGGAACCATCGCCGCAATCATCGTAGCCCTAGCCTTTATGGCTGCCATGGTAATGCACTAAAAGAAAACGCCCGGTTTAACCGAGCGTTTCCTTTTTCTATCCCAAAGTCTTTTCCAAGGCATTCAAGGTTTCTTCAGCCTCAGTAAAGTCGTAGTCGTCAATTTGTTCCTTCAGTTTCTGCAACAGCTTTTCCTGATTCGGTTCAAAAGCAATATACTCGATATCATCCAAAGCCCTCTTGCAACGAGTAGTAGAACAAGAATCTACGGCCGACTTCAATTGGTCTATAGCATTCTTCAACTTTGCCTGGGCTTCAGGATCAGCAGTCTTTGCCGCAGTATTCTGTTGCTCCATTGCAATATTGGAAAGAGCCAATTCCAGACCAGACACAAGATCGTGTAGAGTATTTTCGAATTCGTTGTATTCGGCTTGGTCAAACTGCTTTTGACTCAGCTTCGTTTCCAAATTCAGGCTCAACTTTTGCATAACACCAGCACCAATGGTGCCACTTAAGCCCTTGATAGTATGGGCAATGCGTGTTGCATCTTCGTACTGGTTGTTTTCCACAAGCTTCTGCAGGTTGTCAACTCTACGGCTATAGTCGCGAATAAATCCTTGGAGAATCTTCAAATAGACACTCTTGTTGTTATTCGCATGGTACAAGCCCATAGAAGCATCGAAGTTCTCGATTTTCTGGAACATGGCAATGAAAGCTTCATTTTCAGAGGAATCCTCCTCTTCTTCATCCTTCTTCATGATGTTCACGATATTTCCAACTTCGGCATTGGAGTCAATAGGCAGGAACTTGGCCATTTCCTCATAAAGCAACGTGGGATCAATAGGCTTGACAATGTGGGCATTCATGCCGGCTTCAAGACATTCTTCCGTATCCTTCTGGAAGGCGCGGGCGCTCATGGCAAGAATAGGCACTTCCTTGAAATATGCCTCAGGACGCTTACGAATCAACTTGGTTGCAGTCAAACCGTCCATAACAGGCATCTGGATATCCATCAAAACAAGGTCAAATGCATTTTCCTTCAGCAAGTCCAGAGCTTCCTTACCGTTGTTTGCAACCATGGCGGTAAGGCCGACACTATCCAGCAAGGAAACAGCAAGTTCCTGATTCATCTGGTTGTCTTCAACCAGCAAGATCTTTGCTTCCTTGAAGTAGATCTTACGTTTTTCCTTCTTCTTAGCCTTCTGATAAGTCAATGCTTCGCCAGAAGCTTCCTGCATTGCGCTTAGCAGCGTACTAATCTGGAGAGGCTTGGGAACAAAACTGTTGTAGCCCAGTTCCGTAGCCTTTTCCATATTAGCTTCGTCAAAATGCAACGGATGCATCAGGACCTTAGGAATACTCAGCATCAGCGGATTCAAGCCACGGGCAAACTCAAGACCGTTGGTAATGGGCATGGAATAATCCACCAAGAACAAGTCATAGGGATCTTCCTTAGCTTCTTCGTGAGCCTGAACAAGATCCAAGGCTTCATCTACAGAATGAGCTTCTTCTACAACACACTGAAGTTTCTCAAGGTAATGACGCAACACATCGCGAAGGTTGTCGCAGTCATCAACCAGCAGAACATTCTTATTGCGGAAGGTGCTCACATTTTTCCAGCGAGGCTCTTCGGAACCAGCCGCAATGGGCAAGGTAATTGTAAAGAAGAATTTTGAACCAATGCCAGATTCACTGGAGACCTGCAGCTGACCGCCCATCAATTCCACAAGAGATTTGGAAATCACAAGACCAAGGCCGGTACCACCGTACTTACGGGTAGTCGAGCCATCAGCCTGGGTGAAGGCGTTGAACAGTTTGCCCACCTGTTCGGGGGTCATGCCAATGCCCGTATCCTTGACACAGAAGGAAAGCTTAACGTTATTTCCTTTCTTCTGAAGCAGTTTAACGCTTAAGGTAATGTCGCCTTTTTCCGTAAACTTTGTGGCATTGTTGATCAGGTTTGTAAAGATTTGGGAGAGGCGCAGAGGGTCACCCATCAATACTTCTGGAATTTCAGGATCCACATCCACAATCAGTTCAATGGGGCGGCCCGCAATACGAACTTCAGCAAGAGCAGCCACTTCGCCAATTACATTCTGGAGAACCAGCTGCGTAATTTCAAGTTCAGTCTTCTTGGCTTCAATCTTGGAGAAATCCAAGATGTTATTGATGATACCCAACAGAGACTTTGCAGCAGTGCCGATACGTTCCACAAAACTACTCTGGCGTTCATCCAGCTGGGTTTCAGAAACAAGATGGGCCATACCGATAATGGCGTTCATGGGCGTACGGATTTCATGACTCATGTTGGCCAGGAATTCGCTCTTTGCCTGAGTTGCCTGCTCTGCTATTTCACGGGCGGACACCACCTCGGAAATATCAATCATGGAAAGCATGTAACCCACAATGTTTTCCTGCACCTTCAAGGTACAAGCTTCGCCACGGAACCAAATCTTGTTATTGCTTTCCTCGGACTTTAGCATAAAGGAATCTTTCCAAAGATCGCGTTTGTCAAAGGAGCTCTTCAACGAAGCGATTACTTCCTTGGGAATACCAAAGCCTTCCAATTCCTTCAGAGAAATGCCAACCATCTTGCGCCATTCTACGCCAAGCAAGTCTGCCAATTGCTTTGAAACGTACTTGATTCGGCGGGCGCGGTCGAAAATCACAAGAATGGAGTGGTCCGCAGACAGCATGATGGTATCCAAGATGGTATCCTTCTGAATACCACTGGTTTCATCGCTGATCATGAAGAGATAGCGCATGGCGCCGTCATCTTCCACAAGAACCTGGAATACAATGTTCCACCATGCAATTTCACCGTCAAGGTTATGAACCGGCAGGCGGATCATTCGTTCGCTGGCCAGCATCTCACCGCCCATAGCCACATGGTGAGCGAATTTCTTGAACTGGTCCGAAGGGAAATACTGGAATAACCGTTGCCCCTTGATATCTTCCCCTCCATTCAGGAAGTCTACAATGTAGGCACTGGCATGCATAATATCAAAGGAATCGTTGGTAAGAATCAACTTGAAGTTATCGCTTCCCAGCAAGGTATCAAACATCGTACTGGAGCTAACGCTATCATTCAAGTCTTTCTGAATAAACTTGATAAACAAAAGATGTGCAACCAAGGCAGACAACGCCATCATGATAAGCACGCCTATGGCCACAATCAACAAAACCTTGGAAAGATTTCTTTCAATGCCAGCAATAACCTTGTTCTGCTGCATCACATGAACCACATAGAACGGCGAATTCTTCAAAGGAGCCACCATAAACACCATCTGCTGACGGTGATTATTCGTTTCCTCTAAACGAAGAACATTTCCAACTTTCAAAGTATCCGAAGCATACTTGCCGGCAACAAGGCTAAGCAAATTATTGATGGTATCCTGTTCCACCTTGCCACGGCTTGTTTCGTAGGGGAAATACGTAAAGGGGTTGTCGTTTTCGATACCGATGAGTATGGTGATGCCACCTTCATCACGGGCTACGTTACCCATGGCCACACGAATCTTCTGAAGATCCAAGTCTTCGGCAATAGCGCCCCTGAACTTTTTATTCTTATCCCAAATAGGATAAGACAAAGTCATAACCTGCTTGTTATAATCCCTACGAATGGTTGGTCCGGACACTGCCAGCCCACGCTTTCTGGAAGACTCAAGGTACCAGGCGGTAGTACGAACTTCGGATTTTTCACGACTCAGTTTTGCACCGCGGCCAGAGAGATATTCGCCATCCACATTTCCGTAGTAGACGTCAACGATACCTTCCTTAGTTTGGGTCTGCCTATACAGCAGAGGCCTGTTCTGCATGTCTTTGGCAACATTTTGCTGAAATTTCTTTGCGGCATTCAAAAAAGATTCCGAATATCCACTCAACATGTTGTCAAGTTCAGTAACAACCTTATCATTCAAATTGGTTTCAGTAGTTCTATACGAAGACGTCACCAAGATGTTCTTCACCGAGGCGGAGAAGATAAAGATCAAGATAAATGCAGCAACAAGAACTGGAAGAGTATAAACTAGAGAAATCTTCCAACGGAGGCGTCTACGTTGCGCATTTAATGGACTGTGTGTCATTCAAAACCCTTAAAGAGCTATTCCATATCCCTGTACTTTTCGTAAATGGACGGCAAGATGCTTTCGAAGGAAACAAACGCGTCAACCACATCGGGGTCGAACTGGGTACCGCTACCCTTCTTGATTTCATTTACGGCAACATCATGAGGGAAAGGTTCCTTATAGGGGCGTCGAGAAACCAGGGCGTCATAGACGTCGGCAACAGCCATGAGACGAGCTCCAACAGGAATTTCGTCACCTTTCTTCTTCATGGGATAGCCAAGGCCATCCCAACGTTCATGATGGTACAAGGTAATATCAGCTGCAATTTTTACAAGAGGATGTCCGCCAAGTTCACGGGTGGCGCGAACAAGCACGTCGTAACCGATCTGGGGATGCTCACTCATGATGTTACGTTCGTTTTCATCCAGTCGACCCGGCTTTCTCAGAATTTCGTCGGGAATACCCACCTTGCCAATATCGTGGAGAGGGGCTGCACTGGCATAATAATCCACATATTCCTGGTTGGGAATAGCTTCGAAGAACCTGGGGTGGTTCCTAAGTTTTTGTGCAAGCATCTGCACCAGAACCTGAGTACGCTTAATATGCTCACCCGTATCGGTGTCGCGGTGTTCAGCCAGGGCACCCAGGCAGGTCAACATGACGTTCAAAGTCTTACGCAGAACACGGGTCTGTTCATCTACGATATCGTGGAGGTTATCGCGCTGATGCTTGAATTCCAGCTGGTTCTTGATACGAAGGCGGACCAGATCCGGATTAAAAGGCTTCGTAATGTAGTCCACAGCACCAAGATTCAAACCAATCTGTTCGCTCTTGGAGTCGGCCTTTGCTGTAAGGAAAATGACAGGAGTATCATTGACAAGTCCGCTTGCGCGCATTTGCCTGAGAGTTTCGTAACCATCCATTTCTGGCATCATCACGTCCAAAAGGATCAGATCGGGTTTAACCTTCTCTGCCAATACCAGGGCCTTGCGGCCATTCAAGGCTACAAATACTTCGTAGTCGTTGCCGAGAATACCTTCAAGAACCTCAATGTTGGTCTTGGTGTCGTCGACAACTAAAATTTTTGCTCTTCCTGCTTCCATATTCCCAATATATGCATATATACACCTTCAGGTTGAAATAAATCAAGGTGTTTTATTCCAACTTGGAAGACCTATGATATTTCTCACACAAATAGCCTAAACGACCACTTTTTGTAAGATTATAATCACATTTTAAGGCCAGAACAGGCTCTTTGCAGTTTTATGAAAGCATTAATGGGGTCTGCGTAGTTCCAGATTCCCCCAAGAGTTGCTACACCTGAAAGCGGCAATTTCTTGAAATCGGCCATGGTTTCGGGCTCTACCCCTCCCCAGGCGATTATGGGGATGCGGGTGGGCTCCTGCAGTGCTCCCAATACATCACAATCCAAGGTCTTTACCGGCTCCAAGGCAGAAAGGGGCTGAAAGAACGGGCCCAAGATGGCTCCGCTGACCCAGTCCGGCAATTGCTGGTATTCTTCAAGGTTTTGGCAAAGGGCTACGCAATCCGTGCGCATCCAGCTGCCGGGAACCTGCCCCATGAGGCTACGGGCTTCGGCCACGCAACCGCGGACATCCAAGCGTTGGGCAAGATCCGGAGTTCCCCGGACCCAGATACGGTCGCGGTATTCCATGTTGAGACTCAAAAGCCAGCGTTCGTATTCGTCGTCGGTGGCCCTGGGGGCCCCTCCCCTGCTCCTTTTGTCCAGAATCAGGCGGGAAAGGCCTCGGCGGAACATTTCCTCGATGTCCTCGTATTCTGCGGAAAAACCGTCCGGGCAAGTGACCAGCCAAAGTCTCAAATTCTTGTTTACCATATCCATAGGCGGAAAGTTAGGAATAAAACATGAAGATTAAGGTAAAACCAGCTAATTTTTTTTGGCAGATTCCCTACATATTTGGTTGAAAAACGACGTGTTTTTACAAAAGTAAGCTTTTTGTAACAAAAAGAAAATAATGTTTTGCCTGCAGACCTCTGTTTTTGGGAGAGACCTTTACTTCCGATGATAAAAAAGTGGGAATTTTACCTAAAAATTTCAAAAAAAGTTCACTTTTCCTCAAAAAAACTAAGTAAATTTACCTTGGATTTTTATAAATCGCAAGTTTTAATTGAACTATCACAATAATTGGAGACACACATGGCAAAAAAGATGATTGCGTGTGACGGTAACGAAGCTACCGCTAACGTTGCTTTTGCAGTGAGCGAAGTGGCAGCAATTTACCCGATTACACCGTCCAGTCCGATGGCAGAACATGCCGACAACTGGAGCGCAGCTGGTAAGAAGAATATTTGGGGCCAGGTTCCCCGCGTGTTTGAAATGCAGTCCGAAGGTGGCGCTGCCGGTACCGTTCACGGTGCTCTGCAGGCTGGTGCTCTGACCACTACCTTCACCGCTTCCCAGGGTCTTCTGTTGATGATCCCCAACATGTACAAGATCGCCGGCGAACTGACCCCGACCGTCTTCCATGTGACCGCCCGTGCTCTTGCTATGCAGGGCCTTTCTATTTTCGGTGACCACTCCGACATCATGGCTTGCCGCCAGACCGGTTTTGCTATGCTCGGCTCTTCCTCCGTTCAGGAATGCCAGGACATGGCTCTTGTGGCTCACGCTTCTACTCTTGAATCCCGTGTTCCGTTCGTTCACTTCTTTGACGGTTTCCGTACTTCTCACGAAGTCATGAAGATCGAAGCTCTCGAAGACGGCGTTATCCGTAGCGTCATCGACGAAAAGTACGTGAAGGCTTGCCGCGAACGCTGCCTCACTCCGGACCGCCCGACCATGCGCGGTACCGCTCAGAACCCGGACGTCTACTTCCAGGGCCGCGAAACCGTGAACCCCTTCTACAAGAAGGTTCCGGAAATCGTCCAGAAGTACATGGACAAGGTTGCATCCTTCACCGGTCGTCAGTACCACATTGTGGACTACGTTGGCGCACCCGATGCAGAACGCGTCATCATCTCCATGGGCTCTTCTACCTGCACCATCGGTGACACCGTTAAGTATCTCAACTCCAAGGGCGAAAAGGTCGGTCTCGTAAACGTTCGTCTGTACCGTCCGTTCCCCATGGAAGCTGTTGTTGCTGCTCTCCCCAAGACCGTCAAGAAGATCGCTGTTCTCGACCGCTGCAAGGAACCGGGTTCCGCAGGCGAACCGCTCTTCCAGGACGCTCTTACCGCTGTTTCTGAAGCCGTCATGGCAGGCCAGATGGCTATGCCGAAGATGATCGGTGGCCGCTACGGTCTTTCCTCCAAGGAATTTACCCCGGCTATGGTCAAGGCAATCTTCGACGAATTGAAGCTGGACGCTCCGCGTGCTCGCTTCACCGTCGGTATCAATGATGACGTCTGCAACACCAGCCTCCCCATCGATCCGGACTTCAAGCTGGATTCTGACTTCTTCCAGGCCATGTTCTTCGGTCTGGGCTCCGACGGTACCGTTGGCGCAAACAAGAACTCCATCAAGATCATCGGTAACGAAACCGAAAACAACGCCCAGGGTTACTTCGTTTACGACTCCAAGAAGTCTGGTTCTATGACCACTTCTCACCTCCGCTTCGGTAAGAGCATCATCGACGCTCCGTACCTGATCGGTGAAAACGAAGCTGACTTCGTTGCTTGCCACCATACTCCGCACCTGGAATCCGTGGACATGCTGAAGTATGCTAAGAATGGCGCAACCTTCCTGGTCAACACCCCGCACGACCCTGAAACCGTTTGGGATACTTTCCCCCGTCCGGTTCAGGAAGTCATCATCAAGAAGCAGCTCAAGGTTTACGTCATCGACGCATACGCTGTTGCAGCTAAGACTGGCATGGGCCGTCGCATCAACACTGTGATGCAGACCTGCTTCTTCTCCAAGCTGGGTAACGTTCTCGATTCCGATACCGCTATCAAGTACATCAAGAAGTATGCCGAAAAGACCTACGCCAAGAAGGGTATGGAAGTGGTCCAGAAGAACTGGGACGCTATCGATGCTTCTCTGGCTAACCTCTTCGAAGTCAAGGTTCCGGCTGCTGTTACCAGCACCAAGGAATTCCGCGCTCCGATCCACGGCAACGCTCCTGCATTCGTTAACGAAGTTACTGCAGAAATCATCAAGGGCAACGGCGAAAAGCTCCCCGTTTCCAAGATGCCTGTTGACGGTGTATTCCCCACCGGCACTACCAAGTACGAAAAGCGCGACCTCGCCCTGAACATCCCGTCCTGGAATCCGGACGCTTGCGTACAGTGCGGCAAGTGCGCTATGGTCTGCCCCCACGCTGCTATCCGCGTGAAGGTGGTTGATGAATCCGCTGTTGCTAACGCACCGGAAGGCTTCAAGTTCACCGCTGCCAAGGGCTTCAAGCTCGAAGGCTCCGAAAAGCCCGTATTCGCAATCTCCGTCTCCAGCTACGACTGTACTGGTTGCGGCGTCTGTACTCAGGCTTGTATCGGTAAGGACAAGAATGAAGAAGGCAAGAAGGCTATCAACATGGTGCCGCAGGAACCCATCAAGGTTCAGGAAGGCAAGTGCTGGGACTTCTTCGTTGACCTCCCCGAATTTGACCGCACCAAGGTTAACAAGAACCTTGTCAAGCAGGCTATGCTCCTCGAACCTCTGTTCGAATTCTCCGGCTCCTGCGCAGGCTGTGGCGAAACCGCTTACGTCCGTCTCGTTTCTCAGCTCTTCGGCGACCGCATGGTTGTAGCAAACGCAACTGGTTGCTCTTCCATCTACGGTGGTAACCTCCCCACTACTCCGTGGGCAAAGAACAAGGAAGGCCGTGGTCCGGCTTGGGCAAACAGCTTGTTCGAAGACAACGCTGAATTCGGTCTCGGTATGCGTCTTGCAATCACCAAGCATGCAAACCAGGCTGTAAGCCTCCTCGAAGCTGTGAACGTTCCTGCTGAACTCAAGGCCAAGCTCACTTCTCAGGATCAGTCCGACGAAGCCGGCATCCAGGCTCAGCGCGCTAACGTTGCCGAACTGAAGGCCGCTCTCGCTGGTGCAACCGACGAAGCTTCCGTAAGCCTCCGCGACGAATTCGCCGACTACCTCGTGAAGAAGTCCGTATGGATCTTCGGTGGTGACGGTTGGGCATACGACATCGGTTACGGTGGTCTCGACCACGTCATGGCAACCGGTGAAAATGTGAACATCTGCGTCCTCGACACTGAAGTTTACTCCAACACTGGTGGACAGGCTTCCAAGTCCACCAACCGTGGCGCCGTCGCCCTCTTCGCTGCCGCTGGTAAGCGCGCTGGCAAGAAGGACCTCGGTCTTATCGCCATGAGCTACAAGAATGTGTACGTTGGCCGTATCGCCATCGGCGCAAACGACGCTCAGGCTCTGAAGGTTCTCCAGGAAGCAGAAGCTCACAATGGTCCGTCTCTGATCATCTGCTACTGCCCCTGCATCAACCACGGCTTCGATCTCAACAGCCAGCTGGAACACCAGAAGATGGCTGTGGATTCCGGTTACTGGACTCTGCTCCGCTACAACCCGGCTCTCGCTGCCGAAGGCAAGGCTCCCCTTGTTCTCGACTCCAAGGCCCCGACTATCCCGGTTGCAGAATACATCTACACCGAAAACCGCTACAAGCAGCTCACCCGTAACAACCCGGAAGTTGCTAAGAAGCTGGCCGACGACCTCCAGAAGGAAGTGGATGCACGCTTTGCATTCTACACCGCAATGTCCCAGGACACTGAAGGTCTGATTAGCCTTTAGTCTTTGACTAAAGACAATTATGAAGTATGAATTATGATTTATGAGACTTTCTCGTAATTAGTAATTCATAACTCATAACTAAAAACGGTCTCCGTTCGAAAGAGCGGGACCGTTTGTTTTTTCAAGTCTTTCTAGTAATTAGTAATTCGTAACTCATAATTAAAAAAAGAGCGGCCCATTGGACCGCCCTTTTCATTTTTGAAAGGAGACTTTACTTCACAATCTTGAAGGACTTGTGGTCCACCATCACCAGGTAGGCTCCCCTACGGCTCACAGGAATTTCATGATTGGCAGAGGTAACTCGAGCATTTCTGAGAATACGACCATTCATATCGGTCACCACGATCTTGGAACCTGCAGGAACATTTTCAATCATGATGGAGTTGGCTGTAGACCACACCTTGACGCCGTTTAAAGCTTTTGCAGTCACAAGCGCATTGGTGACAGTGTCTACCGGAACCACAGGAGTATCGATTACAGCGGCCTTCTGAGCCTTGATTTCCACTTCGTAAAGTTTGCAGCCTTCGAAAGCATTGATCTTGGTGGGAGCATCATAGGTTACGCCGTTATACTCTGTACCTTCCACAGTCTTCTGGAGAACTTCAGGCTTAGGCTTCCAAATCTTGAAATTGCCGGTCAAGTGAAGCATTGCCAAGAAATGGACCAAGCCATCATAATAACGTTCCCTACCGGTGAGGGGCTGGCCTTCCCAAGCCATTTTCAGGTTCTTCTTGATGATTTCTTCAAAGGACGGGTCGTTCTGCAAGGCGTAAATTGCAACGGCGTTTGCACCCTTCTGTCCCAGGGTATAGGGATCGTTGTAATGGTTATTTACCAGGTTTCCGTCCCAAGTGAAATGGGCATGAGAGTAATTGTCCTTTTCAAAGAAGTTCAAAATCTTCTTGGCCATTTCTTCCTGGCGTTTGGTGTCTGCACCGAACAGGTAGTAGTCCATACCGAAGTTCATGGGGCAACGGATAGCGTCGAACATGTAGGTGTCCGAGGGATTGTTGCTGTCAAAACCACTGTGGGGAGTTCCGTCGAAGTTGTTGTAGTCGGTGAAAAGACCGGTTGTCTGATGAGAGGACTTGTACAAGTGATCGCGGGTTGCAGAAAGTGCTCTCTTCCACTTGTCCTGATCCTTGTTGGCCCAGCGGGAGAACAATTCCAGGAATGCGGGCAAATCGTAGGACGGGTCTGAGAATTCAGTGTTACCCGGAGTAGGCTGGAAGGTCACAATGTAGTTGTTCTGGTTGAACAGTTTGTACTGCCAGTTGTTCCACATTTTGTCCATAATGTACTGGGCGTCGTTCATGTATTGTGCGTCGCCCCAGCGGTTTGCCGCAAAGAGCAAGGACATCATAAAGTAAAGTTCGCCATCGGGAGCGGGCTTGTTGTCCTGACCGCCATTGAGACGAATCTGCCAGGAGAAATATCCATCCCATTCGTCATTCTTGTGCCACATGCGGCTCTTGGCCCAGTTCCAGATCTTATCGAATTCTTGCTTGTGGTTGGTCTGGACACTGATCATCATGCCGTAGGACATACCTTCGGAACGGACATCGTTGTTACCAGTATCCATGATGTAGGCGTCGTTACCCTGGTCGAAGTAAACCTTGGAATTGTCGTCGCCCTTGAAATAGTGGTTCCACAGCTGGTCCAGCTTAGCCTGGATTTCTTCGTCGGTCTTGCCGAGATATTTCTTGAAAGGGCTGGTGTAATCGCCGGTGTAGTAGGCACCGGAATAATTAGTTTGATCACAATCCGGGCCAAAGTAGGCACCGTTCGCGTCAAAGAACGACGGCGCAGTGTATGTGGTTTCTGCGGCCATGGCAGCAGAAGCACAAAGAAGAAGTGATGTGTAGAGGGAGGTGGTTTTCATGACCCAAAAATTAAATACAACCCATTGGAATGTATAGACAAGGAGCAAAGAAAGGGTTGTATGGTTTTACAACAAGTTTTTTTTCAAAAAAAGGCATTTTGACTTGACAAGAGCAATTCTTATTTCTATATATGGATCGTTCGGTTGAAAAGCCTAACAAAACCACTGGGGTGGTAGCTCAATTTTGGTTAGAGCACCGGCCTGTCACGCCGGAGGTTGCGAGTTCAAGCCTCGTCTATCCCGCTTAAAAAGCTTCTCGAAAGAGAAGCTTTTTTTGTTTATACACTAAAAAGAAAAGGGCGGAATTGATCCACCCTTTTTATAAAACATTCTCTTATCTAAACTTATGAACTATCGAGTTCTCTTCAAGCAGCGAACAGATGCGTAGAATGAAGTTGTTCGACTAGAAATCACCAAGCTATCAGAATCAGCTTTCAAATTAGCGTAGTAGTAATAGCCCTTTTCATTTTTCGAACCCACAAAGAAAAGTGTTTCCGAACCAAAGTTGTACATAGGTTCTTCTGCAGAAGCATTGTAGACTCCTGCAGGCATTGCATTAAAGCCGAATATATTAGCGCCACCATTCAAGGAGTCAGAATCCCAGCCACTTGACTTCAGTGCATTACCAATTTCAAGGTAAATCGTGCCATCGAGTTTTTCTACAACTTCGACTTCTTCCGCATCTTCCCTATCCTTGGATTCTTCAGGTTCTTCGGAATCTTCATCAACTTTAACTTCTTTCGCACCAATATGATCAAGCAGCGTCTTCCAATCATTCATATCAGGGACTTTCCATCCCACGGGACAAGCAGCAGAAATTGCTGTAGTCGCATAAAGACGGGCATATTCACCGCATTTTCCATCTTCAGTTTCCTGTTCATCGCCACCAGCACAAATGGATCTGGAAGAAACATTATAATTCATGTTTTCTGCCATCCAGATTTGGCAATTTTCGGAATCGTTGATATCACATATTTTTACAGTCTTGTAAGTTTGTTGATCGCGATCGTCAATCAGCAGATTTTCCACAAACTCTTGTTTTTCAAGTTTCATGCAGTACTGCGTTTTTAAATCATAAACCTTGCCATCGCAGCGATCATATAGAGAATCTCCAGCACAGAAATTGGACATGGGATCAAACGGTTTTGCACCGCACATCGCCTTATAAAGGGTTTCAGTCTTGCTTCCGCACTTTACAGTAACAGTACCTTCGCCATCATCACTAGTAGTGCAGCTTTCACCATCGGTACCATTCTTAATAGTCCCGACAACTTCACCATCGCAAGAAATTTCAAGTCCCTCCTCGACTTTCTTGGCTGAGCAGCTTGCACCATCTTCGCCATCTTCACCCTTGAGGGAATTCCACTTACCGTCGGCACAGTAATAAACTTCAGAAGAATCTGTGACAAAAATCATTTCGCCAACATTCTTGTCATTGCATTTCCCAAGTTTTTTTCCAGATGCCAGAACGTTAAGGCTGCTATTGACATTTTCATCGCCACAAGATGTCAATCCAAAAAACAAGGCCGATAAAAGAACCGGGGCAACTAAAAATTTCTTCGTCATACAAACTCCTTCCTAAAAAGACGTAAAAGACATTCTCTTATACAAAATAATAAAAATAACCTGACAATAAAACTGGATTATTCCAAATACGTCTATAAGGGACTACTTATCTATTTCATAAAAAGGAGTTTCGTCCTTGGTACGGAACTCGTGCTTTTCGTAATAGCCAATAAGAGTGCCATTTTCGTCGCGAAGGGCAATCATGTAGCCGTCCTTGTTCTGCTTTTCGTTGAAGAAGGTGTGAACCCAGTTATGGGACTTGTCTGCCTGGAACCAGGCCATAATCTTGAGGATCTTTTCCTGGGATTCTGGGCTATGGCACTTCAGCAGGTTGCAGCCGATGAGTGCGGCTCCCCCACGCTTGGCCTGGGCCTCGCAAGCCTTCGGATTCATGTAGACAATTTCGTGTTCCAGGTTGCAGATAACGATGGCGGTATCATCCTGGTCGATGACGGATTTGAAGAAAGTATTAAGCATACTCTGAATATAATTTTTTCAAAAAAAGTAGTACCAATGCAATCAATTTAATCATTTAGTACTATAGAAAATAGGAAATTCGTCAAAATGCACTTCCAAAAACACACCGTCATAGTACTAAATAAAGAAAAAAAGTGAATTAGTACCATATTTTCCCGAAAAAAACGAGATAAAACATTAATTTGTCTAAAATTAGTAATACTAAACACATTCAAAACCGCATTTTAGTACTACCACCAACCTCAAAAAAGCAAAAAGGCCACCCCGAAAAACATCGGGAGTGACCTTTTTAATTATGAATTATTAAGTACGAATTTTGATTGGCAAAGCCAATCAACTTAGCAGCCAAGCTTTGCAGCCAGGTATGCTTCCAGTTCGTCGATCTTCACCAGTTCCTGCTGCATGGAGTCACGTTCACGGACGGTGACGTAGCCAAGCTTTGCCGGATCGGATTCGCCTTCGCCAACGGTGTCGAAGTCGACGGTGACGCAGAACGGAGTACCCAGTTCGTCCTGACGGCGGTAACGCTTACCGATGGACTGAGTTTCGTCATATTCCACGTTCCAGCGCTGGAGCAGCTGTTCGTAAAGTTCTTCAGCCTTAGCCTTGACCTGGCCCTTCTTGACGAGAGGCAACACAGCGACCTTAACCGGAGCAACCTTCGGGTCGAAGTGGAGAACGGTACGTTCGTCGTTTTCAAGCTTCTGGACTTCGTAAGCGTCGCAGAGGAGAACGAGCAAGAGACGTTCAACACCGAGAGACGGTTCCACAACGTAAGGCACATAGCGCTTGTTGTTCACCTGGTCGTTGTATTCCTGCTTGACCTTGGATTCGTTCTGGTGAGCAGTCAAGTCGAAGTTGGTACGGCTTGCAATGCCCCACAGTTCGCCCCAACCGAACGGGAATTCGTATTCAACGTCGGTGGTACCGTTGGAGTAGTGAGAAAGTTCTTCCTTGGCGTGTTCGCGGAGACGGAGCTTGGATTCGTTCACGCCCAGGTCCTTGATGAGCCAGTTGAAGCAGTACTTACGCCAGAAATCGTACCATTCAAGTTCGGTACCCGGTTCGCAGAAGAATTCCAATTCCATCTGTTCGAATTCGCGAGTACGGAAGATGAAGTTACCCGGGGTAATTTCGTTACGGAAAGACTTACCGATCTGACCTACGCCAAAGGGGATGCGGGGGCGAACGTTGTCCACAATGTTCTTGAAGTCAACGAAGATACCCTGAGCGGTTTCCGGACGGAGATAAACCTTGTTGCCTTCGCCTTCAATCACGCCGATTTCGGTCTGGAACATGAGGTTAAATGCGCGGGGCTTGGTGAATTCGGTCTTGCCACAGCTCGGGCATTCGATCTTGTTTTCCACCATCATTTCGGCTATCTGGTCAAAGTTCTTGCCGGCGCAGCAGCCGTCACCCAGCTTTTCTTCCAGCAGGTGGTCGGCGCGGAAACGTTCGTGGCAAGCAAGGCAGTCAACCAGGGGGTCAGAGAAGTTACCCACGTGGCCAGAAGCCTTCCAAACGCGGGGATTCAAGAGAATAGAACTGTCGAGGCCCAACACATCCTTACGGCTGGTAACGAACTTCTTCCACCAGAGGTTCTTGATGTTGCGCTTCAGTTCAACACCGTACGGACCGTAGTCCCAAGTGTTGGCCAGGCCGTCATAAATTTCGGAACCCGGGAAAATGAAACCGCGACGCTTGCAGAGGGAAATGATGTCCTTAAGGGCATCCTGAACTTTCTTTGCCATTTTTATATCCTTTTTCGGCCGAACCTGAACTTTGCAGGCATATCCTTTGGCCGGACTAGGAACCTACCTGGATGATAGGCCCTGACGGCGGAAAATATAGAAAAAAACTTACATAAGTGACAAACCGGGGGAAATAACTTATCTTTGCCCTCATACTTATGAATTTGAAAAGACTGGCCATATTCTGCACATTGCCCGTAGCCCTTTGGGCCAACGAGGGTGATTCTGCTAATTTGACTGAATCTGTGCAAGATTCTGCTTCCGTAACCACAGAAGTTGTGGCAGACAAGGTTACCGAAAGCGAATTTTCCGGTAATGCCGCCATTGATTCCGCTGACGCAGGCAACATAGATGCCCCGGCTTCTGCAATCGTCGACTCCCCCGCCTCCGAAGAAGCTGTGGCTGCCGCCGACACCTCTACCACCGATTCCGCCGACAACCAGGAAGCTGACGACGGCAAGGAAATGAGTCAGGAAGAAGCGGATGCCGAACTGGCCGCAGCCATGGGTCCTGTAGATTCTACCGACGCCGACAGTGTACGCAAACTGGTACTGGACATGACCACCGCCTTTATACCCACCGAAAGCCGCCGCATTGCAGGCCCCTACGGCATGCGAACCTACCGTATGCATCGTGGCGTTGACCTGGGTCTCTGCCATGGCGAAGACCGCACCATCGTTGCAGCCTTCCCGGGCAAGGTAAAGCTGGTCCGCAACCAGGGTCGTCGCAAAGGTTACGGCAAGTACGTGATTATTGACCACGGCAACGGACTCACCACCCTTTACGCCCATCTGGCAAGTTGGAAGGTGAACATCGGCGACGAAGTCCAGGCCGGCGACACCATCGGTATCGGCGGAAACACAGGCCGTTCCTTTGGAGCCCACCTCCATTTCGAAATGAAGTATAACGGCGTCTACATCGATCCGTCTACGGTATTTAATTTCCAGGAAGGCACATATCTGGCGGCCACCACCGAAATTGACCTGAGCCAAATTCAGGCTGTGGAAGACGAATACCAGAAAGAACTTTCCAAGCACCGTTACTACAAAGTTCGTAGCGGCGATTGCCTAGGCAAGATCGCCAAGAGATACGGAATTTCCATCACCCGTCTAAAACAGCTGAACAACCTTAAGGGCAACATGATTCGCCCGGGTCAGGTGCTGCGCTGTTCTTAATAGGCTATGGTTTTTGCCATGAGTCGTAAGATTTTGCCCGTACACTTTGCTCCCCTACAGGGTTTTACTGAATGCGCTTACCGCCAAGCGCATTTTTTGTATGCCGGAGGAATCTCCGCTTATTACACACCCTTTTTACGGGTAGAAAAAGGGGCTGCACGAGAAAAAGACTTAAGGGATCTGCAGCAGGACCTGGAATTCATCAAAAACAGGCAAACCAACATTTGTCATTGTGAAAATCAAGCTTACAATACAAATGATGAGGTCGCACCCCGTTTTTACAACGTCGTCCCGCAGATTATTTGCCGCGACGTCTCCGAGTTCCGTATTCTAGTAGACGCTATCCAAAAGTTGAAACAAGATTGCGGATTTGCACCAGACGAAGTTTTTCCGCAGATAGACATCAATATGGGCTGTCCTTTCCCCATGCAGGCGAAGTCTGGCCGCGGTTCAGGCATTCTCCCGCGAATCGACGCCGTCCGCGAAATCCTCGCCGAAGTCGCTGATCGCGCGCCCTTGAAATTCAGCGTCAAGATGCGTCTGGGCTACACCTCCCCCGAGGAATGTCTCGCCCTGCTGCCGCTGTTGAACGAAGCGCCCCTCGCCCACATCACCATGCACCCGCGATTAGGCGTCCAGCAGTATAAGGGCGCTCTTGATTTCGACGCATTCCAGAAGTTCTACGAAGGATGCAAACATCCCGTAATCTTTAACGGCGACATCACCAGCATTAAAGACATTCAGGCCATCGCTTGCCGCTTCCCGAACCTCAAGGGAATCATGATCGGCCGCGGCCTGCTGGCCAATCCCGCTCTAGCGACGCAATATCAAGACGATTCAAAAAACACAGGCAATCCCATTCCCGCGCTCATCAAAATCCACGATGCCCTTCTAGCCGATTACCGCAAACGCCTCCAAGGTAACTCTCAAATTCTAGACAAGATTCGCCCCTTCTGGACATACGCTGTTTTGGAAAAACGCGCCATAAAGAAAATCGCCAAGGCCCGAAACCTCAGCGATTATCTAAATGCCGTTCAAGAGCTTGCTTAGCTTATTTTTTTTACCAGCCAGCTACTGTTGCACAATCTTGTCGTAAGCCTTAAAGGTACAGTCGGAAATCAACAAATGCTGTATCAAATCTGGTGAAGCCCAAATGGACTTTTCGCCCTTCAGAACAATTTTGACCGTTTGAAGCTTCATCTCTTCATTGTAATGGACTCTAGACATTGTTTTATCCTCTATTCTGGAATGAAATGACTTCGTCATTTTGATTCTGCACCTCGGTCATAAAAACATGTAAACATGTTTTTGCGACACTCGGTTTGGAAATCATTTAACAATGAATATGACAGCATGATTTACCCTCTTATTAAATCACGCCATAGTCCAGTTTTCCCATTGAGGCAATCGCCAAACGAACAGGCCTCTCCCCCGAGGAAATCAAGGCTTTGTAACCCTAGGACATTCTTGCAATTTAAAAGGACCGCACCATTGAAGGCGCGGCCCTATTTTTAAGACAAGCCCTTTTATTAAATCACGCCATAGTTCAATTTTATTCCCTGGCTTGATTGACGATTCTATCGTAGGCCTTGAGAATGGCGTCGTGGCTCAGGGTGCCGATGACTTCTCCACTGGAATCCTTGACGCAGAGTTCCTGGATCTTGTTATTCACGAAGATGCGGAGCGCTGTGTGAAGGTCTGTGGTGTCCGTAAGCATGGGTGCTTTGACGGTGCAGTCGGAAATGAGCAAATGCTGGATCAGGTCTGGAGTGGAAATGTAGGCGGTCTTCACCACGGACATGTCCAGAAGACCGATGTAGCGGCCCTGATCAAACACCGGATAGACGTAGTTGACTTCAATATCCTTCAGCACATCGGCCAGGGAATCCTCTGCCTTGAGGACCTTCATTTCGCAATGTTCGATGACTTCGCCCACGGTAGTGATTCGGAGAATATCCTGGTCGATATCGCCGCGGTGTGCTGGGCTTGCAAACTTGTTCTGGACCTGGCTCTTGTAAATGCTCCAGGGGCGGGAGAATGCAATGTGCATCACGGCGGCGATGAGAAGGCCCGGCAACAAGCTGTAGCTACCCGTCATTTCGCAGACCATGACCACGCCAGCAATGGGAGCCTTTGCGGCACCGGCAAAGAATGCGCCCATACCCACCAGGATGAACATTTCAGGGTTACGGAGAACGCCCGGGGCGATCAGTTCGATAACACCAGCGAAGGCGGCCCCAAGAACGCCACCAATGAAAAGTGAGGGGCCGAACACGCCGCCAGATCCGCCGGAACCCACCGTAAGAGCCGTTGCGACAATTTTAGCAAGCACAATGGCCAGCAAAACGAACACGCCAAGAACAGTATGGGGCATCATGTCGTGCATGATCTCGGTAATGAACTCGAAGCCGCCGCCAGCCACTTCGGGGTAAGCCCAGATAATGGCAGAAACGCAAGCACCACCTACAGCAGGCTTGATCCAGTTGGGTTTGTTCCACTTGGCAAACCTCGTTTCGGATTCGTTATAGCAACGGACGTACAGGTAGGAGAACGGAAAACAGAGAATACCCAGGAGGGCGCAAGCCAAAAGTTCCGCACCGTTGGTGAAGGGGAAAACCGGTACGTCGGCAATGGCAGGGGCCGTTCCCACAAATGCAATGTAGACCGTAAAGGCCACGACGGAGGAAATAATGGAAGTGGCAAACGCGTTGGATTCAAAGTCCTCGCGATACAGGACTTCGACGGAGGTCAAAGCCCCCGAAAGAGGCGCCTTGAAGATGGCGCCCAGACCCGCCGCAGTGCCCGCCAGGGTGAACTGCCCCCGCAGCGATCGCGGGACCTTAAAGAACTTGCAGATTGTGGAAGCCACCCCAGAACCAATCTGGGAAACAGGGCCTTCGTAGCCGGCGCTTCCGCCTGTAGAAAGTGTAATAATGCTGGTGATGAACTTGACAGGGGCCACGCGCTTACGGATCTTTCCGCCTTCGTGATGGAAGGCCTTGATCATGTTATCGGTGCCTTGCCCCGCTGTTTCGGGAGCGTCAGCCAGCCTATAGATGATAAAGCCGACAATCAAGCCGCCAATGGCCGGCATAATGGCAAAGGTCCACCAAGGGAGCGCATCCTCCCCTGTCCACGGGCCACGAATCCACGCGCTGGTAGTTTCCAGGCCAAAATGGAAAGCAACCGCCACCAGTCCCGTTACGCAGCCAATAACCGCCGCCAAGAAAATCTTGGGCAGGTATCCGTTAATAACGAAAAACTTGGCTAGGCGCTGTTGGAGGCTTATCACGGCGACAAATTTAGAAAATAAAACAGAGCCTCGAGCCTCAAAGGTTCTTCCGTGAACAAAAAACGACTGGTTTTATCCAGTCGCTTTTTGTGAGAGCGAGTGCTTAACACATGTACTTATACGGTGTTTAGCACGAGCGGTCTTTTAAGACACCAGCATCATGGAGAACACCATGACGAACAAGGCAACGGTTTCACCCACGCCAAGCACCATCAGGTAGTTCACCAGGCCCTTACCGGTTTCGCCAAGGGCATTGCAAGCGTCAGCAGCGCTCTTGCCCACGTACCAGCCAGAAGCAAGCATACCGATACCGCCGAAGATACCTACGCCGAGATAAGCGGCCCAGTTTTCAGGTGCGGCGGCAGACTTGTTCAAGATGTACATCATCAAGAGCATGCCGTAAATTGTCTGAGCGATAGGCGCACCCACAAAGATAAGAAGCGTAAAGAGCGCATTCTTACCCTTGAGATAAGCCTTCTTCCAGGCTCCGATAGCAGCCATGCCGGCTGTACCGCAACCCAGGGCAGAACCCATGGCAGCAAGACCGAGAGCGGCCCCTGCACCGAGCTTTGCCAAGGTTAAAAGCTGTTCATTATCCATAAAGTTGCTCCTTAAGGATTAAAGCACCATCATGGAGAACACGAGAACGAACAGAGCCACGGTTTCGACGATACCGAGAACCATGAGGTAGTTCACCATGCCCTTGCCGGTTTCACCGAGAGCATCGCAAGCCACTGCACCAGCCTTACCCTGGAACCAGGCGGAGCACATCATGCCCAGGCCGCCGAAGATACCTGCACCGAGGCAGCCGCCCCAGTTTGCAAAACCGGTTTCAGCAACCTTGCTCAAGATGAAGTTCATGAGAAGCATGCCGTAAATGGTCTGGGAAATGGGTGCACCAACGAACACGAGCAGAGTAAAGAGAGCGCCCTTGCCCTGTGCATAAGCCTTCTTCCACACGGTAATTGCAGACATACCTGCAGTACCGCAACCAAGGGCAGAGCCCATTGCTGCAATGCCAAGAGCAGCAGCTGCGCCCATTTTAGCGAGAGTCACCATTGTATTCGGTTCCATTTTTTTATCCTCATTAATTAGCGGGAATCATCCCTTGGTTTAATTTTTTTGCTTGGCGAACGGAGTAAAGGCAAAGCCGCTCCATTCCAGACCAAGTCCATTTGAAAATTCAAGTGTATTCAAACGCACTGCATGAACAGCCACACCCATAACGGCAAGGGCGATGTTCAAGCCATGTACGAAGAGAAGGATCAGAGCTGCACCTGCGATGCCAATGGCAGAGCCAAACAGCGGAGAGAGCATGCCGTTGAAAGCTTCGGCGATAGCTGCACCAGACATACCCACTGCAAACAGACGGATATAGCTGATCACATCGGTAAAGCTATTCACAATGTCAAGTACCAGCATGGGGATGCTAATGAAGTCCTGCTTGAGGCGGCTAGGCGGCACAGTAAACAGGAGCAGAAGCACCACTTCCACGATGAACATGGGAATGACAAAGCCAGGCATTTCAATTCCGAGCACCATGTTGCAGGCCAGGAAGAACATTACCCAAGCGCCCATGAGCCAACCCACCTGAGCCATGAAGGTGGAGGACTTGCGCTTAAGGCGAACCACCACGTTCCAGGCGTGAGCAATGCTCAGGTGAACCACTGCAATGCAGAAGCAGAACAGCTGGATATGCTGCATCTGGCTTGCACCAGGGGCCTTCGGAATAAAGCTTGCCGGCAAGGACGTAAATCCTTCGCAGAACTGCTTGTAGACTTCGAAACGGGCCGGATCAGTAGGAGCATTACTGCGAATCCAGTAAAGCACGTTACGGATCGGTTCAGGCAAGAAATCGTAGTGCGCAATATCAAGGTAGGCACTCCAGCCGGCAATTTCCGGGCTGAAACCCAAGAAACTGGCATTGATCATACCCCACAGGATAGTTGTACCACTCATCAAATAGATAAAGTGGAAACCTGCGGAACTTGCCTTAGGCATCTTCTTACGAGCATACAGTGCAATGGCCAGGAACAAAATACCATAAGCGGTATCGCCCACGATCATGGCAAAGAAAATGCTGAAGAAGCAAAGGAATACAGAGCTGACGTCTACTTCGTTGTAGCCCGGAGAAATACCGATAATGTCGTAGAGACACTGCATGGGCTTGGTAAGCTTGTTATAGCCCAAAAGTGTGGGAACATTATCTTCTTCGGAGGGATCTTCTACCAAGAGGCCCCAGCCGTTCTTCTTGGCAGCAGCCTGAAGTTCGGCAATGCGAGGTGCGGGGCAGAAACCCTGAAGGGCTGCAACGTTGCTGTCACCCACCATGCCGGCGGCTGTTTCAGCCATGTTATAATCATCGGTAACTTCGGAAAGGCGGCCTTCAATCTGGCTTCTAACACCAGAAAGTTCGCCCAAGCGCTTTTCCACGCGGGCAAGGGTAGCCTTTGCGTTGTCATCCATTTCACGGTAGGCAGCCAGAGACTTTGCAGGCAAAGCCAGTTCGACGAAGGAGCCCTTCACTTCAGCAGGGGTTTCGCCCTTGCTGAATACAGCATAATAGGTTCCATTGTCGTCTGCACCAAATTCCTGCAGGTAAGCATCGGAGCTTGCATCTGCCAGCTGGAAAGGATCTCTTCTGACGTCGGCGACGTAAAGCTTGACGTAAATACCCTTCTGGGCAAGGTCAGCAACAGTTGCCGGGTCCAAGTTTCCAAACTTCTGAAGCTTGGACAATTCTTCTTCGGCCTGATCCTTATCCAATTCTGCTTGCTTGGAATCGGCCATCAGCTGCTGGATTTCTTCAACAAGAGAAACACCAGAGGTAGATTCGTCAGCAACAGCTGCGGTAACGCCCTTGGGAGCCTTATCAGGAACATTTTCCAGAGCCTTCTGAACCTTGTTCAGTTCGCCCTTGGCAGCATTCAACTTAGATCCTGCAGCAGCCTGGAGCGGAGTCACGTGAAGAATTTCCATGGAGCGCAAAGCTTCCAGAGATTCGTCCACAGCGCTAGCCACCGTAAGGATGGTCACTTTCTTCATTGGAGTAATCATGCGGCAGCCTCCTTAGCACTAGCGGCGGCGGCATCCTGAGCTGCGGCTCTAGCAGTGGACTTACCCTTGGCAAGCTTACTGCGAGCAACACCGGATGTCTGCTGGTCACCCAAGAAAATGTTGATTCTACGGATATTATCCTTAGCTTCGGGAATCTTCACCTTTTCGAACAGGTTCACGCGCTGGCTCGTGGTACGCAGTTCCTGGCTCAGCAATTCGTACTGGCGTTCAAGAACGCGGCGTTCCAGGCGAAGCGAAATAAGTCCCTGCAAGGAACGGATACCGTCATCCAGCCAAACCGGCGTGGTAAAGAAATCCGGAATAGAAATATTGAAGTCCACCCCATCGTAGGTCGGGATACGTACACCGGCGATATTACCTTCGCCCTGGCGCACTTCCTTCACCGACAGGTACTTGGACCAATCGATAGGTTCGGCATACAGCGAGATCCAGGAAGCCATGCTCTTACGGAGCTTGTCCTCCTCCTCGCGCTTTGCCATCACCCTCTCCTGGAGCGTACGCATTTCCATCTGCAGCTGCTGCTTTTTAAGCAACAACGTGGGCAGATAGCGCTGGAAGCGCTTCAACGCGTCACGTTCCGCCTTGAGGGCGTTTTTGGTTAACTTGACTTTAGCCATTAATTACCCCTTCTTGGGCCAATACTGACTAATCATCTTGGAAGGAATACCGGTTTCTTCGGGTTCGAAGCAATCAGCGAGGATTGCCCAGCCCAAGTCCAGAGCCTGTTCCAGCGGGATGTTCACGGAAAGGTCCATCATTTCCTTTTCGAAACGCTGACCGTACTTCAAGAGCTTCTGGTCCCAGTTGCTCATGTTGAAGCCCATGGACTGCTTTTCAAGGGTTTCCTTGAAGGAAGCATAGAGCTGGATCATGGTATTCATAATGGTACGATGGTCGCTACGGGTCTTACCGTTCACCTGCTGCTTCAAACGAGACAGAGAACCGAACGGTTCGATACGGCCCTTACGCAGATAGAACTGACCTTCGGTAATGTAACCGGTGTTATCCGGAACCGGATGGGTCACGTCATCGCCAGGCATGGTGGTCACGGCGAGGATGGTAATGGAACCAGCGTCGGTGAAGTCCACAGCCTTTTCGTAACGGCTAGCGAGAGAAGAGTAGAGGTCGCCAGGATAGCCACGGTTAGACGGAATCTGTTCCATGGTAATGGAAATTTCCTTCATGGCGTCGGCGAAGTTGGTCATATCGGTGAGGAGCACCAGCACGTTCTTGCCTTCGGTTGCGAACTTTTCGGCAACAGCAAGAGAAGCATCCGGAACCAGCAAGCATTCCACAATGGGGTCAGATGCAGTGTGCATGAACATCACGGTACGGCTAAGAGCACCGTTCTTTTCAAGATAATCCTTGAGGTACAGGTAGTCGTCGTGCTTAAGGCCCATACCGCCAAGAACGATCACGTCCACTTCTGCCTGCAAAGCAATACGGGCAAGAAGTTCGTTGTAGGGTTCACCAGCGATAGAGAAAATCGGAAGCTTCTGGGACACCACGAGAGTGTTGAACACGTCGATCATGGGGATACCGGTACGCACCATGGTCTTGGGGATCACGCGCTTTGCCGGATTAACAGAAGGACCACCAATGGTAATGCGTTCGCCGTCTACTTCGGGACCGTTGTCACGGGGCTGACCTGCACCGTTGAATACGCGGCCAAGAAGTGCTTCGGAATAAGGAACCTTCATGGGTTCACCCAGGAAGCGGACTTCGGAATCGGTAGAAATACCGCGGGCACCAGCGAAGACCTGAAGGTCAACCATGTCGCCGTCGATACGAATCACGCGAGCAAGAGAAGTACCGAAAGAACTAGTAACCTGAGCAAGTTCCTGGTTGGCAACGCCTTCTGCTCTCAGGGAGATCACAGAACCGGCGATGCGTTCAATACGATGGTAAGCAACATTATGCATTGACAGTTACCTCCTTCACGGAAGCAGTAATATTGGATTCGATGTCCTTGAATTCTGCGGAATCAATTGCCACGCGGTTCCAGTCCTTGGTAGCCTGAGTAAGCTTCAGGAAGAAGGTACGGGCAACATCCTTTTCAGCAAATGTCATGGGGGTCTTCAAAATGCTATAGACCTTGTCGAACACGTACTTCTGACGGTCGCCAGTGCAAGCGGCGTCGATTTCGTGGTATGCGTCCTGCTGCAGATAGACTGCATCCAGGTATTCGGACTTCAGGTAAGTGATAAAGTCGTCGATAGAGGTACCTTCTTCACCCACCACCTTCATCATGTTGTTGACGTCAACGCCAGCAGCAAGAATCTTGCGGGCTTCGGCAACCTTCTTGGAATCGATGATGCCTTCGTACTTGGACCAGGAATCCAGCGGGTGGATTGCCGGGAAGCGGCGCTGGTCGGAACGTTCACGGCTAAGGCCGAGGAATGCGCCCACCACCTTCAAGGTAGCCTGGGTCACCGGTTCTTCGAAGTTACCACCTGCCGGAGAAACGGAACCGCCGATGGTCACGGAACCAGTGGAACCATCCTTCAGGCGAACAACGCCACCGCGTTCGTAGAAGGCCGCGATCACAGATTCCAGGTAAGCCGGGAAGGCTTCTTCACCAGGAATTTCTTCCAAGCGGCCAGACATTTCACGGAGAGCCTGAGCCCAACGGGAAGTGGAGTCAGCCAGCAAGAGGACGTTGAGGCCCATCTGGCGATAGTATTCAGCCAAGGTCACGCCGGTGTAAACGGAAGCTTCACGAGCAGCCACCGGCATGGAAGAGGTATTACAGATGATCAGCGTACGTTCCATGAGGGACTTGCCGGTACGCGGGTCAATAAGTTCGGGGAATTCGCGAAGGGTTTCCACCACTTCACCAGCACGTTCACCGCAAGCAGCGAGGATCACGATGTCCACGTCGGCGTAACGGCTCATGAGCTGCTGCAGCACAGTCTTACCGGCACCGAAGGGGCCCGGAGTACAGAAGGTACCGCCCTGCATCACAGGGAAGAAGGTATCCACAATGCGCTGCTGCATGGTCAGCGGCTTGGTGGGGCGAAGACGTTCTTCGAAAGCCTTGATAGGCATCTTCACCGGCCAGGTCTGGACCATCTTGATTTCAATCTTTTCGCCCTTTTCGTTCTTGACGACGGCCACAACGTCTTCGACCACGTATTCGCCAGCGGCAACTACGGATTCTACGGTCACCTTGCCCAGAACCTTGAAAGGCACCATGATGCGGTGGGTGAACACGCCTTCGGGTACGGTACCTACGGTGTCACCAGCGACGAGAACGTCACCGGGCTTTGCAACCGGGGTAAATGCCCACTTCTTGTCGCGGGGCAGAGCCTTGAGGTACTTACCGCGCTGCAGGAAGAAGCCACATTCTTCTGCGAGTTCGGGCAGCGGATTCTGAAGACCGTCAAACACCTGGGTCAGCAAACCGGGTCCAAGTTCCACGGAAAGAAGTTCGCCGGTGAATTCCACTTCGTCGCCAGCCTTGAGGCCGGTGGTGTCTTCGAACACCTGAAGTTCAGCGTAGTCGCCACGGATACGGATGACTTCGCTCTTCAGCGGGATAACTTCGTTCTTGCCTTCTGCATTCTTAGAAAGCAACTTGGCATAAGCCACTTCGTTCTGAGATACGGCGCTTTCGAACTTGACGCGAATCAAGTTACCGTTCACACCGATGATTTTTCCGATACTAGCCATTGAAAATGGACCTCCGGTCATTCCTGCACGTAGGCAGGATCGTTTGCATTAATAACTTTTATAACGGCTGCGTCGCCGGCCTCTTCAGAAAGGCGGGCCCAACGCGTACAAATCATAAGCTTTACAGCATAAGCGTAGACGTGCTTGACAGTTCCCTCCCCTACACCGGCGAGAGAATCTACAAGCCAGAAGCGTGCCTTGTCGATGTCCTGCTCTTTTTCAATAGGACTGGACTTGGCGAACGCATCCGAAATCATCTTGGCGAAGGTGACGTCGTAGCCAGGGAAAGAACGTTCGGCAAAACGAACTTCGGGGCCCCATGCCTGTGCACGGAGCCTGCCGGAAACATTCTTCATCTGGATTTCGTGAGCCTGGTAGGCAGCCACGAATTCGTCATCGGAATCTTCGCCATTCAAAAGCGCGTCGAGAGCTTCCAATTCATTGGCATCGAGAACACCTTCGCAACGGCTACGGAATTCTTCCATAGTCAGCGGAGGTACGTCACCCAATTCAATCATGGGAAGAGACGACATTAAGTAAGAAGGAGCGCTCATTTACGGCCTTTGCTTACTTAGCCTGTGCGGCAGCGTTTACAACCTTTGCAAGCTGCGGACGGAGCAGTGCAGAAAGAGCCTCTGCCATAGCTGCTTCGGTAAATTCGTGAGTGACCTTGCCGCCATCCAGCTTGATGCGGAAGCCAAACTTGACACCCTTGTCGCTTTCGACCTTGACGCCTGCGGCAACCTGCTTTGCAAATTCGCCGGTAACGAAGGAGGAGAGTTTCTTGGCGTCGTCTTCGGAGAGGTCAACTTCAACATCGGAAGTGTAGCTCTTGGCAACTGCAAGGAGCATGTTCTTGACGGTAGTTTCGTCCAGGGACTTTTCGACCTGGAGAGCGAGAATGTCGAGAATCATCTTTTCGAGGTTCTTGCCTACGGAGAGCAAAAGATCGCGTGCGGACTGTTCCAAAGTACGTTCGCTACGTTCAGTGAAGGCTTCGGCGTCCTTATCGGCCTTTTCCAGCTTGGCCTGGGCTTCGGCTTCGGCGGCCTTGACAATTTCTGCGGCCTTTTCCTTGGCGCTAGCAATAATTGCTGCAGCCTGGGATTCGGCTTTGTTTACAGCATCCTTTTGGATGCGTTCCATAAGAGCTTGCAGATCTTCTGCCATATTTTATTCTCCAATAAAAACGTTCCATAAAGGCCCGCTTAGTTTTTAAGGGTATTTTTGTCCATACACGCCAAAAAAACGTCCGCAAAGGACCTTTTGTGAAAATTCCAATAGGAATATACAAGCAAAAAAAGCAAAAAGGCACGTTTTTTTCGCATTTTTTCAAAAAAAATGGATAAAATGTCATTTTTTACTGATGAAATGCACAAAAAACAAACTGAATTCATACAACGTTGTTCTTAGTAAAGTTTTGTTAGCCTTCTTTCATTAAAAAATGTTATCAACTTAATAAGAACTTCCTATATAAAATCCATTTTTATCGTTTTATTTTGAAAGTTTATGAGTTCACGCCCTAAAAGCGCGCTTGTCATTGATTTTTTAGGATATTTGACTCAACTAAAAAGAGTTTTTTTCGGTATTGCCCTCATTTTTACTATTTTTACCCCGTAAAATTTTTACTTAAAGGGTAATACCATGAAACGTACTCATAACTGTGGCCAGCTCCGTAAGGAAGACGTTGGCCAGACCGTAACTCTCTGTGGTTGGGTGGACCGTCGCCGCGACCATGGTGGTGTGATTTTTGTTGACCTCCGTGACAAGTACGGCAAGACCCAGATTGTGTTCAATCCGGACTACAATGCCGACGTGATTAAGAATGCAGAAACCCTCCGTAACGAATACGTGATTTGCGTTACCGGTAAGGTCTATGCCCGTGAAGAAGGCAACGCCAACGAAAAGCTCTCTACCGGTGATATCGAAGTGAAGATCAGCGAACTCACCATCTTGAACGCTGCTCAGACTTCTCCCCTGGCTATCAACGACCCCAACGAAGAATGTAAGGAAAACGACGACCTCCGCCTCCAGTACCGTTACCTAGACCTCCGTCGTCCCTGGATCCAGAAGAAGCTCATGCTCAAGAGCCGCTTCCTCCGTGCCGTCTACGACTTCTTCTATGAAAACGGTTTTGAAAACATCGAAACTCCGGTGCTCTGCAAGTCCACTCCGGAAGGCGCACGTGACTACCTGGTTCCCTCTCGTGTGAACGCTGGTAAGTTCTACGCCCTCCCCCAGTCTCCGCAGCAGTACAAGCAGCTGCTCATGATCGCTGGCATGGACCGCTACTTCCAGATCGCCAAGTGCTTCCGTGACGAAGACCTCCGCGCCGACCGTCAGCCGGAATTCACCCAGATCGACGTCGAAATGTCCTTCGTGGACCAGGACGACGTGATGGGCATGTTCGACAAGTTCGTTACCGAAGTTCTCGGTAAGGTTTGGAACTTCGAACCTCCCAAGAAGATCCGCCGCATGAAGTGGGCAGAAGCCATGCTCAAGTACGGTTCCGACAAGCCGGACCTCCGCTTCGACTTGGAAATCCATGACGTTTCCGAAATCGGTGCCAAGAGCGAATTCGGCGTGTTCAAGAACTGCGTTGCCGCCGGTGGCAAGATCCGCGGTATTGCTGCAAAGGGCTGCGTTGACTTCACCCGTAAGCAGATCGACGAACTTACCGCCTACGTTGCTAAGTACGGTTCCAAGGGTCTCGTATGGATGCGCGTCAAGGAAAATGACGAAGTGGAAACCCAGGTTGGCAAGTTCTTTACCACCGAACAGCTCAACGAACTGCGTGACGCCGTTGGCGCTAAGTGCGGCGACATGATGTTCTTCATCGCAGGTCCCGAAAAGATTGCAGCTACCGCTATGGGTCAGCTCCGCTTGGAAGTGGCCCGCATCAAGGGTCTCCGCGATCCGAAGAAGCGCGAATTTGTTTGGATCACTGAATTCCCCATGTTCGAATACAGCGACACCGAAGGCCGCTACATGGCTATGCACCACCCGTTCACCAACCCGCTGCCGGAACACTTGGACATGATGCTCTCCGGCAACCTGAAGGATTGCAACGCCGAAGCTTATGACCTTGTTCTTAACGGTGTTGAAATCGGTGGCGGTTCTGTCCGTATCCACAACCCCGAAGTTCAGGAAAAGGTTTTCCGCCTCCTCGGTCTTACCGAAGAACAGGTTAAGGAAAAGTTCGGCTTCTTCGTGGACGCCTTCAAGTTCGGCGCTCCTCCCCACGGTGGTTTGGCCTTCGGTCTGGACCGCGTTGTTGCAACCATGGAAGGTGAAGAATCCATCCGTGACTTCATCGCATTCCCGAAGAACACCAGCGCATCTAGCCCCATGGACCAGTGCCCCAGCGACGTTGACCTGCAGCAGCTGCAGGACATCCACATCGCTGTGCAGATGCCGAAAAAGTAAGCGTTCTTTCAAAGGAACATTAAAAAGTCGCGAGGTTTACGCCCCGCGGCTTTTTTTATTTTTGCAATTATGAACAAATTTCTTTTCAGAAAAGAAGTCCTGATCATCTGGGGAATCATCGAAGTGATTCTCGTCATTTTCTCCGTGGTGATGGGAATAAAAAAAGCACCTTACGAGCCCCAAGGAAATCTCATTGACGGCACGTTCTTGAATAATTTGGTGCAGTACAAGTATTACGACGCCTACCAGGACATGGCAGCAGGCATTGTTGTTTGTTCAATTATTGGACTTATAGTCTGTGTTGTTGGATATGTTAGAACACGGGGAAACAATCCTAAACCCGTCAACGAAAAAGTGTTGTTCTTTGGGGGACTATTTATGCCCCTGGCAAGCATTATAATCTTCGCCACACCCATCAACAAGAACTTGTCCATCAAATCCGATCAGCCGGCCTTTGTACAAAGCGAATTCATAGTCGACAAGAACATATCGAAGTCTGGAAAAACAAAAAAACATTATCTCATATTCAGCAGCGGAAGCAGAAAGGAAGTCAAAAAAGACGAGTATTTCGTCACGCCTCTGGGAAAGATTTTCTACATCGCATATCAAGGAAATTTGCCCATTGGATTCTACCCCGCCGACAAGTACCAGCTACCGACTCCGTAACCCATGCACAAGATCATTTACAGAAAATCCATTCTAGTCTTCTGGATTATCCTGGAAGTCGTTTTCGCCGCAACCTTCGTTGTGATGACGATAAAGAAAGGGGAATTCGTACCCCACGGATTCATCATCGACGAGAACTTCCTGAACAATCTGGTGCAGTACAAAATCTATCTGTACATGGAATTGATGGCAATGGCTCTATTCATATTCTTTGCTTCGGGATTAGTTTTTTATGCCATCGGCCTTAGAAAAACATTGCGGAACACCTTCGTCAAGAAAGACCGAGGCATTCTCGTTGGCGTCATCTTTCTGCCTTTGGCAGGCTTTGCCGTATTTGCATTACCGGCAGCAATCACATTCCCCGACAGATTAAACAACCCACCAACGGTTCAAAAAGAACAACTGGCGCATAAGTACGAAACTCACAGTAGATCTGGCACATCTTATCATTTCCGTTTCAGCAGTGGAAAATCAGACAAGGTAAGCAAAGATGAATATTTTAGCATCTCTATTGGTAAGCAGTTTTATATTGTTTACCAGGGAGAAACTCTAATTGAGGCCTTCCCCGTCGACAAGTTCATTCTCAGATTGTGACCTAGTTCACAAAACTAGTCCTGTTTTGAAACATCTCGTTTACATACCGGCTTTTAAGCACTTTGAACAAAGTGCTTTTTTTATTTTTGCACCACCAAACAATTTTCCGTACAACGGAACATTCTCAAGGAGATAAACATGAAACTTTGTACTCGTGCAATTGCAGAAGCAATCGGTACCTTCTGGCTGGTGTTCGGTGGCTGCGGCGCAGCAGTTCTTGCTTGCGGCGTACCCACCACTGGTATTGGCTACGTTGGCGTTTCTCTCGCCTTCGGTCTTACTGTTCTTACCATGGCTTATGCCATCGGCCACATTTCTGGTTGCCACCTGAACCCGGCTGTTACCCTTGGCCAGGTTGCCGGCGGTCGTTTCCCGGCTAAGGAAGCTCCGGCTTACATTATTGCACAGGTCATTGGCGGTATTATCGCTGCTGCAGTTCTTTACTGCATCGCCCATCCGGATCTTTCCAACGCTGGCATCGGCGCTTTCGCTACCAACGGCTGGTCTGAACAGCTGAATGAAGCTGGTCGCAACGCTTTCGGCGGCACCACCTTCGGTATGTGCAGCGCCTTCCTCATCGAAGTGGTGCTCACTGCAATCTTCCTGTTTGTGATCATGGGTGCTACTGACGAACGCGCTCCCGCAGGCTTTGCTCCCATTGCCATCGGTCTCTGCCTCACCCTCATCCACCTGATTTCCATCCCCGTGACCAACACCTCCGTGAACCCGGCTCGCTCTACCGCTGTTGCTGTGTTCGTTGGCGGCGCTGCCATTAAGCAGCTGTGGCTCTTCTGGGTGGCCCCGATCCTCGGTGGCGTTATCGGAGGCATTTGCTACAAGTGCCTCAACTGCTGCAAGTGCTGCAAGAAATAATGTAACTGCCTCGGTAAATACCGAATTTAACATAGAGATTTTTTCTCAGGGAACACTAAGACCTATCGGTTCGCCGGTAGGTCTTTTTTTTGGAACAAATAGTATCGCCCAAAATGCTTACACAATATTTACACACACCGCCTTCATCATGTAAAAAAATTCATTCAAAAAAGTTAAAAATTCAAAATGTATATTTATAGAAGTGTTTGGAATGTTTGGATTTAAGTCTTTTTTCAGGAAGTAACATGAATAAAAAACTTGTCCAATTTTTGCCTTTGCTAGCCACAGCCTTGATTCTTGGTTGTTCCGACAAAGAAACCTCCCCTGTCGATCCAGGATTCAGTGAACTGCCTCAAGAAAATCCGATTGACCCTTTCGACCCTAATTATAACCCGAATTTAGACCCCAACCTCAACCCGATTTACCCAGAAAATCCTGTTGATCCCAACAACCCGAACAATTCCTTTGATCCCAATGGATCACAGCAACCGGGTACACAACCTCTTAGCTCGTCTCAAGTAGTCGGATATAGCAGTTCCTCTATTCCAGGCGCAACACCGGGAATGAGCAGCTCCTCCGCAAAAGCACCCAAGAGTTCTTCTAGCGGCCTTAAGGACTACGACGACAACCATGCACCCAAAGAAAGCGTTCTTCCGGCAGCTGGTTTCTATTCCAACCTGACAATCAATCCGCCGACTCCTACCAAAGGTGGCCAAATCAAGTGTACCTTCGACGGATCCTTCCCTACCCAAAATTCAGAATCCATTACAACAGCAAAACAGATTACCCAGAATACGGTCATCCGCTGTTCTGAATTCGTCAACGGGCAGCCTGCCGACACCACAACCCAAACCTACTTCATTAACGAAAACGTTTCCATGCCGGTGGTGGCCCTTACGGTTAATCATCACGACATGTTTGACTCCACCGCAGGTCTCTACGCTACAGGCCCCGGCCCCTACCAGGGTGACGCCATGAACGCGACAGACAACAACAACCCTAAGTGTCAGGAACCCTGCAAGGGCGCGAACTTCTGGAAGGAAGATGAATTACCCGTTCATGTGGAATTCTTCGAGAACGGCAGTTCCACCAAGACCAAGAACTGGGAAATTGACGCAGGCATATCCATTATCGGCAACTACAGCCGTTACAAGCCTAAGAAGAGCGTCGCCATCAAGATGGATAACGACAACTGGGGTGACAAGACTCTAAAGTATTCCCTGTTCAAGACTCGCCCCGAAGCAAAGAAATTCAAGAGCTTCAACCTCCGTAACAACGGTAACCGTTTCTGGACGGACTACTACGCCGACGCCATGCTCACAAGTCTTATGGAAGGTACCGAAGTAGACTACCAACGTAGTCGCCAAGTAGTGGTATTCTACAATGGCGAGTACTTCGGCATCCACGACATGCGAGAACGCTTGAACCGCAGTTTTGCAGAAACCAACTACGGCATCGATTCCAAGAGCATCAACGTGGTGAAGAACTGCAGCAGCGGAGCCGGTTGTCAGAACGGCTGGGCAGCAAGCGGAACCAACGGAGCGAGCACAGCCGAATTTACACAAGTAGTAAGCCAAATTACCAACGGTAACTTCGAAGGCGAAAACAACCAGCAGTACAACCAGATTAAAGACAAACTCAATCTTGTTAGTTTCGCCCAGTACATGATTGCAGAAATGTACATTCACAATGGCGACTGGCCAAACAACAACATCCGTTTCTGGGGAAGTCCCAACAATGGTCAACCTTTCAAGGCAATGATTTTTGACGTGGACCATGGTTACGGCTTTACTCCCGGCATTAATGGTTTTGACGCCCAGAGTCAGAACATGTTCCAGTGGGTTCTGGGAAGCGCCACCATGGATAACAACGGCGGAAACAACAATAACGGAAATAACCAGCAACCAGGCATCGGTGGCAATAACGGCGGTTGGAATATGGGCGGCCAAGGTGGCATGATGCCAGGTATGGGCGGTGGCTTTGATTTCGGCGGCGGCTTCGGCTTTGGCGGTGGAGCAAGCTCCACTATCAGCAATATGCTGAAGAAGCTCCTGGCTAATCCGGATTTCAAGCGCATGTTCATCAACCAGGCCAGCTTGCTTTTGAACAATCACCTGACTTACGAAAAGGTTCAAAGTACAGTTCAGGCAATGAACAATTCCATTCCAAGCTCGGAACGACAGCGCGATACTCAGCGCTGGCCTCGCAACCAGTCCAATTTCAACTGGTCTCCCGACGGCAACGATCTGCTGCAATTCGCAAGAAATCGCACCGAGACTTTCAAGAATGAATTTTCCCAGTACTTCGGCCTCACCAATGAAGTAGAAATCACTATTTCTGCAAACGGTAGAGGAACTGTTCTTGTTGAAGATATGAGCCTTCCCAGCACAAACTACAGAGGCAAATTCTTTAGCGGTAACAAAATCAAGCTCACCGCAGTCGAAGGTTCCGGTTCAATGTTTACCGGATGGTCTAACGGCTCTAGAGAAAAAACGATTATTGTCGATGTCACAAGTGGAGCAACCTACACTGCAAACTTCCAGTAAGCGCATATAATTTTGTATAAATCCAAAAGGTCCTCGGTTTAATCCGCGGACCTTTTTTATTATATTTACATCGAAGATTTTTTAACCCGCCCATATTCTCTATGGGCTTAAATCCAAAAGGAAGAAACAATGGCTGACAATCTGTCCGTCCTCGGCAAGGCTCGCAAGGCCTACCAGCCGAAACTCCCCGTCGCTCTCCGCAAGGGCGCTCTCAATGTCGCACTCAACAAGGGTAAGGCTACCGAATCCGTCTCTGATCAGAAGAAGATCAAGGCTCTGTTCCCCAACACCTACGGTGCTCCCTACATTCAGCTGAAGGCTGGCAAGGCTGCAGGCGAAGCTAAGGCTTTGAACGTTGGCGTTGTTCTTTCTGGCGGTCAGGCACCTGGTGGCCACAACGTTATCGCTGGTCTCTTCGACGGTATCAAGAGCATCAACAAGTCCTCCAAGCTCCTGGGCTTCCTTGGTGGTCCGTCTGGCCTCGAAAACGGCAAGTTCATCGTGATCAACGAAAAGATCATGGACTCCTACCGCAACACTGGTGGTTTCGACATCATCCAGTCCGGCCGTACCAAGCTGGAAACTGAAGAACAGTTCAAGAAGTGCATGGCTGTTGCCAAGGCTCAGAAGCTGGACGCTATCGTCATCATCGGCGGTGACGATTCCAACACCAACGCTGCTGTTCTCGGTGAATACTTCCAGGCTAACGGCGCTTCCTGCGTTGTTTGCGGCTGCCCCAAGACCATCGACGGCGACCTCAAGAACGAATACATCGAAACCTCCTTCGGTTTTGACACCGCTGTGAAAACCTACTCTGAACTCATCGGCAACATCATGCGCGATGCTAACTCCGCTCAGAAGTACTGGCACTTCATCAAGCTCATGGGCCGTTCTGCTTCTCACATCGCTCTCGAAGCTGCTCTCCAGACCCATCCGAACATCTGCTTGATCTCTGAAGAAGTCAAGGCCAAGAAGATGAAGCTGAAGCAGGTCATCAAGTATGTTGCAGACATCGTTGCTGCACGCGCTGCTGACGGCAAGAACTTCGGTGTTGCCCTCATTCCGGAAGGCCTCCTGGAATTCATCCCCGATGTTGGTGTTCTGATTTCTGAACTTTCCGAAGCCCTCGCTCATCACGAAAAGGAAGTTGAAGGCCTCGACACCGCTGCTAAGGTTGAAAAGCTCTGCAAGTGGGTTTCCAAGGCTTCTGCTGAAGTCCTCGTTTCCCTCCCGGCATTCGTTCAGGCTCAGCTCATGCTGGACCGCGACTCCCATGGCAACGTTCAGGTTTCCCTCATCGAAACTGAAAAGCTCATCATCGACATGGTGAAGAGCGAACTCAAGAGCCGCAAGAACTTCAAGGGCAAGTTCTCCGCTCTCAACCACTTCTTCGGTTACGAAGGCCGTTGCGCAGCTCCGTCCAACTTCGACGCCGACTACTGCTACAGCCTGGGCTACACCGCTTCCGTTCTCGCTTTCAACAAGATGAACGGCTACATGAGCTCTGTTCGCGACTTGACCAAGGGTATCGAAAAGTGGACCGCCGGTGGCATTCCTATCACCATGATGATGAACATGGAACGCCGTCACGGTGCAGACAAGCCGGTTATCCAGAAGGCTCTCGTCGTTCTCGACGGTGCTCCGTTCAAGTTCTTTGCAGCTAACCGCGAAGAATGGGCCAAGACTGAGTCCTACACCTATCCGGGTCCGATCCAGTACTGGGGTCCCAGCGAAGTTTGCGACGTTACTAACTTCACCATCAAGCTGGAACGCGGCGCCCTCAAGGTTGCTGCCCCGAAGGCTGCTAAGGCTAAGAAGTCCAAGTAAGGCGAGAGCTGCGCCAGGGAGCTTGCTCACTGGCATTGCCGAGCCGATTGGACTGCGCTCGAAGAGCGCAAGGCTAAGTAATCGCAAGGCGAATGTTGCGGGTCGCAGTCGATTAATAGCAGGCAACTGCAGGTTAAGTTCGGCGCGGCCTACACAAGCTTAAAGAAAGGTTCCCTCGCTACGGCGCGGGAGCCTTTCTTTTTCTCATTCAATCAAATACGCGATGTATTCCGCAGCAACAATTGCATCGTTCACGATATTTTTTAACAAATTCAGCGACAAACAATATCGCACACGATATATTTTACTATATTTACACACAAAGAAATTCTTTACTATTAGAACTATGCACGATTCTTTGAAACTTGACAATCAGCTTTGCTTTAGGCTTTACACGGCATCTCGCCTGGTTACCCAGGCTTATCGCCCCCTGCTTGAAAAGTTGAACCTCACCTACCCCCAGTATCTGGTGATGATGATTCTTTGGGAACAAGACGAGGTGTGTATCAGCACCATCACGGAACGCCTGATGCTTGAAACCAACACCGTCACCCCCCTGCTGAAGCGCATGGAAAACGAAGGCCTGCTTAAGCGCAAGCCCGGCAAGGACGACGCTCGCCAAAAGATTATTTCACTCACAGCCAAGGGTAAGAACCTGCAGAAAAAGGCTGTAGATGTTCCCGCTTGCCTCGTCAAGAGCTTGCTGGAAAAACAAATCAATATGCAAGAACTGGGTACTATCGCCCCGATCCTCGACAAGCTTATCAAGGCACTTCAATAAAGGAGAATACCATGGGTTGCGCAAACTGCAAAATCAGAGCACACTACGACAGAGATCCCAAGTCCCTCATGGGTCGCATCTGGCGTTTCCACATCAACTTCTGCCCCGGTTTCAAGAACTACCTGAAGAACCTTAGCGAAGAAGAACGCATCGTTATCAAAGAAAAGTACAACATCAAGTAATTAACCGCCAGCGAGCCCCAAGGAGACCCGCCCGTGAAAAAAATTCTTCAGAAGATCAAGGAACAATTGGCCAAACTGTCCTTCAGGACAGGCGTCATTGTGCTGCTTCTTTGCATTCCCTGCTACATTTTCTCCTTCGCCCAGATGGCCCTAGATATTGACGCATCGACAAAGGGCGTACTTTGGGTCGTTTTCTTTGGATTGGCAAAAACATTCCAATATGGCGGCCTTACAATCCTAGGCGTTGAAGGTGTTAAAAGATTGAAAGCAAAGTTCAAGAAGAACAAGGTGGCAGAAGAAACAGAACTCGCTGAGCCCGCAGAAACAACTATCGAAAGCCAGCAAAATTAAGATTTTTTAGAATCGAAGAATCAAAGGTCCCCGGCAGAAATGCCGAGGACCTTTTCTGTTTGAATTTTGCGACGAACTTAACGATTGACGTAACAGCGTTCGAAACTAACCGTTCTGCTGTTCGCTGGTACTCAACAGATAAGCGTTGATAAACGGTTTAATCTTGCCATCCAGCACGCCTGCGGTGTCGGAGGTTTCCACACCAGTGCGCAGGTCCTTCACCATCTGGTAAGGCTGCAGCACATAGCTACGGATCTGGCTACCCCATTCCACCTTCTTCTTTTCGGCCATACGGGCGTCGCGCTTGGCTTCTTCTTCCAGGCGGTAATGTTCCGCCACCATGGTCTTAAGCATCTTGTAGCAGGTTTCGCGGTTCTGGATCTGGGAACGTTCCGTCTGGCAGCTGGCCATAATGCCTGTAGGCAAATGGGTCATACGCACGGCGGAATCCGTCTTGTTGATGTACTGACCACCAGCACCACTACTGCGGTAGGTATCCACGCGGACGTCAGCCATATCCAAATCGAATTCGATGTCTTCGTGTTCCGGATACAGGTAGACCGCGGTAAAGCTTGTATGGCGGCGGGCGTTGGCATCGAAGGGGCTGATTCGCACCAGACGATGAACACCGATTTCAGAGCGAAGCAAACCGTATGCGTTTTCGCAGGTCACTTCGATGGTAGCGCTCTTGAGGCCTGCATCTTCCGCTTCCTGGAAGTCCACCACCTTGAAGTCCATCTTTTCACGTTCAAAGAAATGGGTATACATGCGGAACAGCATAAGTGCCCAGTCCTGGGACTCCGTACCGCCGGCACCTGGATGAATGGACAAGAGGCATGCACAGGCGTCATCGGGGCCATTCAGCATCTTCTTGAATTCCATTTCCTCGATCTTTGCCTTAAGGTCGGCAATGTCAGACTCGATGGACTTGGTCAAGTCTTCGGACTCCTCGTCCTTGCTCAATTCGTAAAGTTCTGCCAGGTCATTGCAGGTAGTAGAAACTTCATTCCACTTGTTCAGGAGATCGCGCAAGTTGCCGATCTTCTTCATCATGGCCTGAGCCTTTTCCTGGTCGTTCCACAGATTGGGGTCGTTGGAATCCTTTTCAAGAACGTAAAGTTCTTCGGTCTTGGCCTCTAAGTCAAAGATACCCCCAGAGCTTATCTACGCGTGCGCGAAGGTCAATAAGCCCGGTATGTGTAGTCTGAAAAGCCATTAAAATCTCCGTTATTAAAGCTTGGATCCTTCACTTCGTTCAGGATGACACTTGATGTTCGACGCAATTCTGCGCGGTTTAAAAAAAAGCAACGGCTTTAAGATCGCCGCTGCTCTTTCTTAAAATGTATGCGACTTAGTTATTGCCGCCAATTGCCTGAGGCGGAGTGTACTTGGTATCGAGGTACTGAACCTTGTAGGTCTTGCCAAGCTGGTCAAGGTAAGCCTTAAGCTGAGCCTGACGGTCCTGTTCGGCCTGCACACGCAAGATGTAGTCAATCTGATGCTTGTAGCTATCATACTTGCCATCGTTCTTTTCGGTAAGCATGAAGATTGCAACTTGATCCTTTTCGGTGTAAACTTCGGTAATTTCACCAACCTTAATCTTGTCTACAGCCTTCTTGAAGGAGTCTCCCTTAGACTTTGCGACAAACTTAGCCACAACGCCACCATTCTTCTTGGCTTCCTGGTCATCGCTGTACAAAGCAGCAAGCTGCGCAAAGGTTGCCTTCTTGGCACGAACCTGGGCAGCAAGACCCTTCAGCATATCCTTAGCGTCGGAAATTTCCTGAGCGGACTTGCCCTTAGTCTTGATAATAATCTGAGCACCGCTAATGGAGTCATTGATGGTGACTTTAGTCTTATTCAGTTCCCAGAAAGCTTCCTTCTGCTTTTCAGTAGGATCCTTAGGATAAGGAACCTTCTTTTCCAAGATGATTTCGCTCTTCAGCTGATCTTCGATCTTTTCCTTGAACTGAGCCATGGTGGTATTAGACTTCTTCAATTCCTTCTGGAAGGCATCTTCGCTGGGGAACTGAGCCTTGAACAGCTTAGTCAAGCTATCAACCTTGGCAGCCGGAACCTTGATGCCCTGCTTCTTTGCTTCAAGCTTGATGAGTTCCTGACCCACCAGGTTGTCGATTACTGCATAACGGAGCTGTGTCATGGTCTTGTCATCAATCTTCTGACCACGGAGCTGCTGTTCACCAAGCATCTTGGCCAAGCTATCAATCTTGCCTGCAGAAATGCCGGTCTTTTCGACGCGGATAACATCCAGGCTCTTAGTATTCATCAACTGAGCAGAAGCAATACTTGCAGTCAAAAGAACTGCTGCAACACTACGAGAAATCAATTTAATGGACATTATTTTATCCTTGTTAGAAATTTTTCACTGAAAATATAGAAAAAGTGACTACGATGAAGTACTTTTCCGCCCGAATTGGAATTGAAAATGGGTCAGAAATCGCTTTTGCGGGTCTTAGGCAGCTGGATTTTTTTGCGCATCACAAAAAGACGTAGTGCAAACGTAAAAGCAGTTGTTATTAAGATCTGCGGAGTGCTTCCTAGGTTTGAAAAATCCAGTGCATAAAACAAAATTCCACCAATCAGAGCCGCCGTCGCATAAAAGTCGCTTTTGAGAACCTGTGGAATTTCGCTTACCAACAAGTCGCGAATCAAGCCGCCACCAGCCGCCGTAATGGCTGCAAACAAAATAATGGAATAAGGTCCAGCCGCCATGGCGCTAGCCTTTGCTGCACCAACAGCAGTAAAGAAGCCCAATCCCAAGGCATCTGCCACAAGAATCAAAGTTCGGATTTTACGAATCCTCTTGCGCATGGCCAAATAGAAAAACGCACCAGCAACGCAAATAGGAATGTAGATGGGATTTGTCAATGCCGCCGGCGGTGTGGTCCCAAGCATCACGTCGCGCATGATACCTCCCCCAATTCCTGTAACCGTGGCAAGCACAATAAGGCCAAGCCAGTCCAGCCTGTAACGAACAGCCTTTTCAGCCCCCGAAATAGCGAAGGCGAAAGTTCCCAGAATGTCAAGAATCATGAGAAGCATAAGCGAACGCAAATATAAAATAAACTATCTTGTATTCGTTGGGAATAGGAGCCGCAATCAGCCATGATCAACCAGGTAAATCTGAAAGACGAAAAGTATCTGCAGGAGTACGAAGCGCAAGTTAGCAAGCTTCCTCTTGAGGAACTTTACGAAATCCTGGACATGATCCAGAAAGATCCTTCCCCGGAACGAATCAACATTGTAGAAGCTCGCATCCGTTACCTCGAAGAACACCCTAACGAAAAACCTGAAGGCCTGTTCCCCGACTTGGAAGAAAATGCCGAAAATTCCATAAAAACTTCAGACTGCATCACTTGCCCTAAATGCCTCGGTCAAAAAAAGAGACTTGAATGGCTATTCGGCAAATGCAAGAAATGCGACGGAAAGGGGTTCATTCAAATGGCAATATGTCCCGACTGTCTTGGGGAAGGCAGAACATCCGAGCAAACCATCTGTAAAACCTGCAAAGGCAAAAAAATCATTCGTGCAGAAAAAGCGAAGCAGATTAAATGGTATCAAAGAATGTGCTCTAAATTTGTCGCCAAGCCCGAGATTCTAGTACTTTCCAGCCTGGCGACCATTGGAGCCTTGGCGTTCTGCGCTCGAGCCATAAGCGGGTTGTATTTTTTAGACCGGCATTTTTTGGAAACTACAGAAGGGCATTGCATCATTGCAATTCTAGTAATCGCCCTCATCTGTTTTGGAATTATAACAGAAATACTGCTTCTTGGATCAAAGCAACTGCCCGAAAGAAATCACATCAGAAACATCTACATTCTTCTCATCATTGCCGCATTGGGAGCAATGGTCATTGCGGGCCCTATCACGGGAAGCACCTGCGTCCTGGAATACAAGGCAAAGGAATACCTGTGCAACAAGATGGAATGTACACGAGTTACAATCCATAAAGAACTATCCGTTTCCGACAGGGAACAAGAACTTCTCAAGGACAGCCTGAATTTGCACACGCCATCCTTCTACAAGGGTACCGCCTATTTCAAGAATGGCGATTCAACGGAAGTCTCTGTAATATACGACCGGACATCCCTCACCAAGCATTCACGAACAGGTCGCTCTATTCCATATTACACAATTACATATCGAATCTACGCCATTCCGGGTAAGTAGGTATTCTACTCCAGCACCAGGTGGTACGTTCTACGCTTGGCGGCTTCGTCGTCGCACTTGATGAGGCCCTTTAGGCATAGGTCCTGCAGGTCGCAGTTGGCGGTATCCGAGGAGCATTTGCCAAAGTTCGCCCAGTTCTTGGAGTTCATCTTGCCTTCGTAACCGTTCAGGTAGATGTTCAGGATTTCCTTCTGGCGTTTCGTCACGGCAACGTCTGCAAAGCGGTTCCAGAACAAGGTCTTTTTCATCACCAGGATGGCGCATATTTTGCGGCATTATTAGAAAAAAATGACGCAAATAGACTGCAACAAAAAACAACTTTATCTGCGCAACATCCCCCTAAAGGGGGCCATGAATCACAGAAGTGCTAAAGCACTAAGTGATCAAAGGTCACCATCGCTTTAGTCCTGAAGACAGCGAACCGACCTTGCGTGGTTCTTGTAGTTGTAGTAGAGGGACGCGCGCTCGTTACTGTAGGTCAGGTGCAAGTAGAAGGCGTAGTCACTATTGTACACACCTGACGACCAGAAGAGAGCAACGCTGCCGGCATCGTAGAAATTGTCACTGAAGTCCCCGCTGCCACCAGGGAGCGCAGAGAAGCCGTAGGCATCCGTCCCATTACCGTTAGAGTCCCAACCGGACTTGGACTTCAGATACTCGCCTGCAGTAGATGAACTGGCATCACCAGTATGGTTATATCCGAACGATGGGTCAATAAAATTGATCAGCTCTTCGAACTCTCTATGACTAGGCAAGTGCCAACCGCTGGGGCAAACACCGCGTACCGGGGTTGACGGATTAAGGGATGCATTACAAGCTTTGCCATAAGCACAGCTTGCATCGTCCATGGCGACTTCCCAGGTATACAGGCGACCATACTTGGTACAATTACTAGACGCATTGTAATAGCAGCCGCTCCATGCATAGGAAGCCATGCCAGACACATCGCCCGGGTCGTAGTTCAGGTTCTCAGCCATCCAAGTCTGGGTGCCGATGGTGACGGTCTTGTACACCTGGCCATCGCGGGCATCGGTAAACTCGCCGTAATCAAAGTCATGGTCATTTGTCGGTCCGTTTGAAGAACCGTCTTCGCCGCAGGCCACAAGACCCAAAGCAAGTGCAAACGCACAAGTTCCAAGAACAAGGAATTTCTTTTTCATGAGAGACCTCTAACCCACAATTTCAAAAATATTCTATAGACAAATCTACAAACTCCAAATAAAAAAAGAAGCCCGCCTTTGCAGACGAGCCTCTTTAAATCTTTTCAGATTTTATGAATCCAAACTGTAATTTGAATCAGAACCAAGTGAGACAAGGCGCGAGCCCCCGTAGCGTACAAGTCGTACGTGAGGGGGCGAGCAACGCCGTATCACGCAGCGTTATGGTTCAAATTATCCCAGAGTTACTTCGACCTTGTGGATGCCGCTAGTAAACACCGGTGCGACGTTGGAATCGATTTCCTTGCCGTCAACAACCATCTTGGCAACGCCCTTGCAGACGTGCTTCGGGTTCTTCACGGAGATTTCGTAGGTAGCGCCACGGAACTTACGGGTCACCTTGAATTCGCCCCATGCAGAAGGAATGCAAGGATTGATGATCAGTCCCTTGAAGCTTGCACGAACACCGATGATGAACTGGGTAGCAGCCTGGTAGGTCCAGGAAGAGGTACCAGAGAGCCATGCGTTACGGCCCATACCGAACTGCTTGTGTTCGTCACCGAGGATGTTCTGCGGATAGCAGTACGGTTCGGATTCGAATTCGTCCAGCTTGACATTCTTTGCAGCCGGGTTGATCTGGTTGTAGTACTGGAATGCCTTGTCGCCACGGCCAAGGATGGTTTCAGCGATCATCACCCACGGGTTGGTGTGGAGGAAGATACCGCCGTTTTCCTTTGCTCCAGGAGGATAGGTAGAGATGCCACCAACGGTCGGATCGAAGCCGCGGTAACCCGGAGTAGAGCTCTTCACACCGTTAGCAGTGTTCAGGAGCTTGTTCAGGCTGTCCATGCCCTGTACTGCGCGATCGCCGTAAGCGATGCCAGAAATCACAGACCAAGACTGGCTGTTGCAATAGATCTTGCCGTACTTAGCCTTGTTGGTACCGTAAGCGGTGCCGTCCTTGCCGAACCAGCGGATCCACCACTTGCCGTCCCAAGAACTGTCGTTGAAGGCCTTCTTGATTTCTTCGTACCACTTCTTGTACATGTCCAGGGACTTCTTGTCGCCGAGAGCTTCGCAGATGTCCATCATTTCAAGAAGGGCCTTTGCGTACAAGCCGGAGTTGAAGTTGGATTCTGCACCCAGCGGGAGGTTCATGCAGTCGTTCCAGTCAGCGAAGCCGAGGAGCGGAAGACCATGCTTACCCATGTTGGAGTGAGTGAAAGCGAGAGAACGCTTGAGGTGTTCGAGGACAGTGCCCTTCGGACGGTCAGCGCGCTTCTTGCCAGCAACGTAGAACGGAATTTCTTCCTTGAGGAGTTCCAGCTTGCCGGTTTCCTTCAGGTAGTTGGCAACAGTGAGAACGATCCACAGATGGTCGTCACCGTACCAGTCGGCATACATCGGATTGCCCTTTTCGTCCTTGACGCCAGCCTTTTCGCGGGAGTCACCGGCGTTAGCTTCGTTGCCGTTGTCTTCAGCAAGAGCGAGCGGAGCGTACTGGTGCATTGCGTTACCTTCGGGGCGCTGTACGGAGAGAAGGTTCTTAGCAAGTTCAAGAGCTTCTTCCGGCATGTGGCTCATAACGCCCATGAGGTCCTGGCTGGAGTCACGGTAACCGATACCGCGGCTGGTGCCGTAGCCCAGCTGGTACAGGGACAGGTAGCGAGACCAGTTCTTGGTGGTGTGGCACTGACGAGGATTGTGCACGTTCACCATGGAGTTGAATGCTGCATCCGGGGTTTCCACCTGGATGGTAGAGAGGTACTTGACCCAGAACTGAGCAAGTTCTGCGAAAGCCTTGTCAACGTTCTTGAGGTCGCGGTACTTCTTGATAGCCTTGTTAGCAACCTTGAGAGACTGTTCCTGACCCAGCTGAGTGCAGGTACGGAAAGTCTTACCGGCAGCAACCTTGCCAGCGTGAATCATGAGAGCAGCGATGTTGTCGCCACGGTCGCATTCAGAGTTGGAAAGTTCCTTGTTGCCGAGGGACAGCGGAGCAGCCCAGGAGCCCATTTCGTTGGAGCCGAGGAATACGCGACGGTCGCCATCGAAGGAGGAAACCTTACCGTTGGCGGTAACGTAGTTCACGGCGAAGTCACGCTTCATGTAAGCGTACTGTTCGAGAACCAGGCAGCCATCCTTTTCCGGAAGAGCCTTGAGGGTCATGGTCTGGGGAACCCAGTCAGCGTTGGTGAGCTGCTTTTCAGCTTCGAAGTGGCTGAATTCGTAAACGGGAACAATATCAATTTCCTTAGCGGCCTTAGAGATATTGGTAACCTGGATGTCCTGGAGGAGGGTGTTGGATCCGGTCGGAACGAAGATAGTGACCTGAGTGCGAACGCCCTGGCATTCAGCAATCCAACGCATGTAGGACAGACCCACGTGGCATTCCCACTTGTCCATCTTGGTGAGGGTCGGAACCACGAACGGAGAGAACACGCTGTAGCCGCCCTTAGCATCCTTAACGCGGATGTAAACAGTGCTTGCCTTGAAGTCAGAGCAGGGCATCTGAGCGATGTACTTGGTAATACGATTCAGAGCGGGGTCGCCCTTGCAAACCAGGGTACCACCGGTAGTATCAACGATACCACCGAAGTTCAGGGTACCAACGTAGTTGCACCACTTGATCGGGGTTGCCGGGTTGGTGAGAACGTATTCTTTAGCAGCGTCATCGAAGTAACCGTACTTGGCAGCGGCCTTAGCGGACACCTTCTTTGCAGCGGGCTTCCTTGTCTTTGTTGTAGCCATTGTATCTCCGTTAGAGAGGGGTTGTGATTTAATTAAAAATTAACAATTAACAATTAACAATTGATTATTGTGGTTTCCTAATCAAAAGCAATCGCAATTTTTACGGTTAAAATCTAGAAATAAAAAATGCAGCGGGAGAAACAAATCTCCCCCGTTGCGTATACATTTGGTTTACTTTTCAGCAGACTCTGCGCCTTCAGGCTTCTGGTTAAAGTTTTCGAAGGGACGGTTACCGAAGTTGATGTAGAAGTAGCCATCCAGCTTCTTATTGCGGACCGGATCACGCAAAATGCCGATGGCAGCACGTACATACTTAAGTTCCACAAGAATATGGTCACGGCTCATGCAGTTCAGGAACGGGCCCTCGGGGTACAGTGTGGGGCGCGGTTCCTCGGCAATCATCTTTTCGAGGTTCTCGATTTCCTGGACCAGGCGGCGTTCGTGGGCTTCGAGAGTGCGGATAAGTTCCTTGTTGTCGGCACCAAAAAGGAAAGCAAAACCCAATGTACGGGGATCGTCGTTAAAGCCGGTCAAGTGCTTGAGGACTTCCTTCTTCAGGACTTCCTTGCCCTTTTCGGTAATGTTGAACACCACGCGTTCGGGGCGGTTACCATCACGTTCGGTACGGCCTACGATGCACTCGTTCTTTTCAAGAGTGGTCAAGCGGTTATAAACGGTGGAAGTGCTCAGGTTTGCCCAGCGGTCCAGTTCACGTTCGCGAACTTCGGTGATAATGTCATAGCCACTGCGTTCATGTTCCAGGATCAAGCCCAGCAATACCAAATCATAACGATTCATATACCCATGTCCTCATCTACATATTCCCAACTATTCCAAGTTGGAATAGTCTCAATATAAAACAAAAATTTGAAAAAAACTCACTTTTTTTCACTTTTTTTGAATTTCATGTAAATCGGGCTAGTTTTTGGGCATTTTTGCCTTGGCGATAACCATAAAGATCATCGTGAGGAAGCCTCCAGTGACCAACATAATGGAGGCGCTGACCGCAATATTTCCCAAGCCCACAATAGGGCTTGCGATTCCTCCCATGAGAAATCCTGCGGCACCCATGGCGGCGGAGGCGGTACCGGCATTCTTGCGTTCGGCGTTCAGTGCCAAAGCGGATGCAGGAGGCTGCATCAGACCGAACATGAAGGTCGTAACCATAAAGCTCAACTGGAGCAAGGGCAGCGGTGCGTGGGTCAGCAGACAAGCGGCCACCGCCAGAGTGGCAACAAAAATGCCGATGCCTGCAATCTTGATGGCCTTACGGTCGTTCCCGATTTTGCCAGAAGTGGCACAGCCGATGGCGGTACACAAGGCGATCAGGGCAAAGCAAAGGCTGAAGCCCATAGGCGGAAGTCCGTAAAGCGACTGGAAGATAAAAGGAGATGCAGCAATGTAGCCAAACAGCACAATCATAGATGCGGTGCATACGGCGAAAAGCCTTACAAACTCTGGGTTGCGGAAGACTTTTACATACAAGCTAAAGTTCGCCAGGATGGACATATTGCTGCGACGACGCTCGGGCAAACTTTCCTGGAATTTGCCGGACATAAACAGCAGCACAAAGCCATAAAGGAGCAGCACAGCGAAGGTTCCCTTCCAACTCATGAAGTTCAGCAAAAAGCCGCCAAGCACGGGAGCGGCAATAGGGGCTACCCCATTCACAGCGCTGACCATAGCCAGGAACTTGGTAAGCACCGGGCCGCGGTAAGAGTCTGCGGAAACGGAACGGGCAATCACGATACCGCCCGAGGCAGCGAGCCCCTGAATAAGGCGGCTAGCATTAAAGAGTGCAATATCCGGTGAGAAAATGCAGGCAAATGTTCCCGCCACAAACAGCACGAGGCAAATCACCAGCAGGCGCTTGCGGCCGTACTTGTCACTCAGCGGGCCGATGAACAGCTGGCCAATGGAGAGCCCAAGCATACTCATGGTAAGGCTAAGCTGCGCTGCCGAGGGCGTTGCCTTGAAATAATCCGCCAAATTTGGAAGAGCCGGCAGGTAGAGGTCTGTAACGAAGGGCCCGAAGGCAGAAAGCATTCCCAGAAGGAACATCAAGAACGTGAATTTGGACTTGGAACTCACGAAACAATCCTTGTAAAATCAACTGGAGCCTTACACCAAACATCGGTTTCTCGTTGATTCTCGAGGCGCAAATTTAGTAAAAAGCTTTACTTTTCAATAGGCGTCTTGTCCAAGATCGAGTCTACCAGTTCAATCACGACGCTTTCCCAGTTGCTCTTGGTCATGGCGAAAGTGAAGGTGCTATTTTCCACCGCATAACCATAGGCAAGAATCTTCTGGTCGTCTACAGAAACGATGCTGTAGGACACAACGCTTTCAAGGCTCTTGTTGTTGGTGCAGCCGCCGCTGGGGCATTGCCTGAACTCACGCCAGAATTTGACAGGATGCACAGAAACCACGATACCGGAAATTCCGTTCAGCTTTTCCTTAATGGGCAGCGGAACCGGGAAAGTCTGCTTGTTTATAGGCATTTGCTTCATTTCGAAAGTTTCGTCCACAACCTTGAAAACTTCTACCTTGGATGCGGAACTGCGGCTGAAGTTACTGGCGAAATAGGAAACAAACCATTCGTTGAAAACTTCCTCGCTCTGGAAGTCGTCGATCACATCATCCAGGTTCTTCACATAGGGCGTGGTTACCAGAACAGAAACCTTCTGGGGAACCTCCTTCCATTCAGGATCCACCTGCATTCGGGGGCTACCACAACCTGTAAGGAACAAGGCTGCACTAGCAAGCAACAAAAACAACTTCTTCATTTTATTCCTCCTTAATCAATCGATTCTAATATCTCGGTTTCCAGAATCGGACACCTACGCCAGCACTGAAATTGAACTGCAGGTTGTCACGAGCCCTATCTTCCATATGTACGTCGTCGCATCGACCACTATATGAGCTGGTATATGTCCAGCGGTCATCAGCACAGTAGGTCTTCACATAACGGAAGCCCACCTGGAAATGGGCCGAAATATCAAACCGTTCCACAATGGGGAAATACACGTTCCCCTGCAAGGCCATATAGAAAGATTCATAGTCCAAAATCGGATAAGGCATGTAGGGGTTGGCCGGATATTCATCGGTAAAGGACCAGCCGGCCAGCAGCTCGACGGAGAACTTCCTCAGCGGGCCGACGGAGAAACCGCCAGCCACGGCGTGGGTGGATTCCGTCAAGAGACCGTCCTGGTTGTTCCCGCCCGGGGCGAAGTTGTACTGGTACTGGAAAAAGAAACGCCAGAAAGTGAACTTGACCCCCACCCCCATCAAGGCGGACATGTTGAAATCGTCATCAAAGTTATTGAGCAAAGTCAGAGGATAGCCCACAGTCGCCATGCCTTCCAGGGCAAGCCACACCCTCTTGATTTTTCTTTCTTCCTCAATCCTACGTTCCTTGATTCTGGTCTTGATTTTTCTCTTGTACTCCTTGGCGGCCCTTTCATCATCGCGGGTCGGGTCATTAAAGCTAACAAGAGCCTTCTCCAGGAACGCGTTGTAACTGGAGCTGGGATACTTCTTCTGGAAATTTTTCTTGATCTGTTCAATGGCAGAATTGTCACTTGCAGAAGAGCCTGCGCAAAGTTTGCGACGGTAGCTGCGGTCGTACTTAGCCTTGAGGTAGCTCATGTAGGCCAGGATCACATCCTTTTCTTCTCTGGAACCTTCGAAATTGCTGATTCCGCCGCTTACACCGTCGGGATGGACAAAATCAAAGACCTGCCTCACACCGCCAAGGTTCTGCTGGTCAATAAAGGACTTGTCATCGGAGGAATGGAGCCTGTCGTAGTTCTGGATAAAGTAGAGGATAGCGTCGAAGCCACCCATGTCAAACAAATACGCAAGGCGTTCATCTTCTGCAAAAAGGGACATTTCTGGATGAGTTCCTTTTACACAAGCATCAAGCAAGGAAAGCTTGTTTGCAAACTCCTTCAAACACAGCTCTTTTTCTTCGGTACCGGAAACCCCACTAGCCACGGTGAAGAACAATACGGAAACAGAATAGTGGGATACCTTGGTTCTGCACTCCTTGTACAGCTGCAGCATATCGCGCTTCTGCAGAGCCAGTTCAATTTCGTCGCCCGAGCAAAGGAGGGAATCGTTGGTGCAAGTCAAATCGGTCTGTTGGTCCTGCTCGGCAGCAGCAAAGTCCATATAGAAACCAGCATAGGCGCTGGAGAGACACATGCAAAGCATGAGCAGACAAATGTATTTCCTAACCATTTTCAACTTCCTAAAAGAAATAAGTTGTTGGGCAAATAATAACAAAAACGGCTCGCAACCGTTAAGCTGCGAACCGTTTTTAAAGGTTTATTCCGTTAGGAATTATGCCTTATTGAGACGATCCTGAATCATGTCGATGATGTCAGAGAGTTCCTTCGGGAGGTGTGCGCCGAACTTCGGATAGTGATTTTCCTTAACGTCGACGAGTTCCTTCTTCCAGCCTTCAACATCAACAGAGGTGATTGCGGGGAGAGTCTTCTTGTAGCATTCAGCGAGGCCTTCAGTATTGAGGGCGCCGTCTGCCGGCATGAGACCAATCGGGGTTTCCTTAGCATTGTCAACGCCGTTGCAACGGTCGAAGATCCAAGCGAGGACGCGGCTGTTGTCGCCGTAACCCGGCCACATGAAGCCACCCGGAAGTTCTGCGTTGTTTTCGTCCTTACGGAACCAGTTGACGTAGAAGATCTTGGGGAGCTTGTCTTCGGTAGACTTCTTACCGATTTCGATCCAGTGCTTGAAGTAGTCACCCATGTTGTAGCCGCAGAACGGGAGGATTGCGAACGGGTCGCGACGGATCTTACCGACTTCAGCAGCGTTAATGGTGGAAGCAGCGGTGATTTCGGAACCAACGATGGAGCCGAGGAACACGCCGTGGTTCCAGCTCAGAGACTGGTGAACCAGAGGAATGGTGGACGGACGACGACCGCCGAAGAGAATTGCGGAGATCGGAACGCCTGCCGGATTTTCCCATTCTTCAGCAATGCAGGGGCACTGGTATGCCGGAGCGGTGAAGCGAGCATTGGGGTGAGCCATTTCTTCGCCCTTCGGAGCCTTGTCCTTCGGGAGAGCGTCACGGGTATTGCCCTTCCAGTCAACCAGCTTGCCGGTTGCAGGATAGCCGATACCTTCCCACCATACGTCGCCATCTTCAGTGAGAGCGCAGTTGGTGTAGATGGTGTTCTTTTCAGCAGAGATAAGAGCGTTCTTGTTGGATTCTGCGGAGGTGCCCGGAGCAACACCGAAGAAGCCAGCTTCAGGGTTGATAGCGTAGAGACGGCCATCAGCACCAAACTTCATCCATGCAATATCGTCACCGATGGTTTCGACCTTCCAGCCCGGGATAGTCGGGATGAGCATAGCGAGGTTGGTCTTACCGCAAGCAGACGGGAATGCGCCAGTTACGTACTTAACTTCGCCCTTCGGGTTGGTGAGCTTGAGGATGAGCATGTGTTCAGCGAGCCAGCCTTCGTCGCGAGCGAGAACGGTAGCGATACGGAGAGCGAAGCACTTCTTGCCGAGGAGAGCGTTTCCACCGTAGCCAGAACCGTAGGACCAAACGAGGTGTTCTTCCGGGAACTGGGAGATGTACTTGAATTCGACGTCAGCGCAGGGCCAGACACCGTTGTCCTTTTCGCCGTTGTTGAGCGGCTTACCAACGGAGTGGAGGCACGGAACGAAGTCAGCGTTCGGGTCAGCATTGAAGATATCGAGAACCTTCTTGCCAGCGCGGGTCATGATGTCCATGTTGAGAACGACGTATTCGGAGTCAGTGATTTCGATACCGTTCTTGGAGATTGCGGAGCCGAGGGGGCCCATGCAGAACGGAATCACGTACATGGTACGGCCGTGCATACAACCCTTGTAGAGGTCCTTCATGGTCTTCTTCAGTTCAACCGGGTCAATCCAGTGGTTGGTCGGACCTGCGTCTTCTTCCTTAACAGAAGAGATGAAGGTACGGGATTCAACACGTGCCACGTCAGACGGGAGAGAACGGAACAGGTAGCAGTTTTCCTTCTTGGCGAGCTTGGTAGCAAGGCCAGCGTCAACGCACTTCTGCATGAGGGCGTCGTATTCTTCCTGAGAACCGTCAGCAACAACTACTGCGTCCGGTTCGCACATTGCGATAACTTCTTCAACCCAAGCCTTGATCTTCGGGTGCTTGATGTCGTTCAGAGTAAGAGACATTATTTAGCTCCTATTTGGTTAATGTTAAGGCGACCTGAACACGTGGTCCGTGCGCAATTCGCCCTTTCGAGAATTTCGAACGGTGAAAATGTATAAAAATTTAAGGACGTAAACAGGATTTTTTTTCAAGAATGTGATAAATCCACTGCTTAAAATTCAACCCAACCTCCCCTTGCGGTACGGTCAACTTCCCCGCCCTGTTTTCGGAGGGTTGTTTTGGGGTTCGTCTGACGATGTTCTTTAGAGAAATTTCCGCTCCAGCCATTTTCCTACATATTTTGTAGGAGTGTTGACGATTTTTAAGAAATATTTCGTTTTTTTTGAAAATTCCCAACTTTTTTAGCAAAAATTTCATAGATTAGGCTTGTAAATTATTTTTAGAGCTTTTTCTCGAGGTATTATGAGCTGGTCCTATTCTAGAGAACACCAGAAAAACATTTTGTGCATGATCATGGCCGGTGGCCAGGGCAGCCGTCTGCAGCCCCTCACCCGCGACCGTGCAAAGCCCGCAGTCCATTTCGGTGGCACCTACCGCATTATCGACTTCGTTCTGAACAACTTCATCAACTCCGGCATCTTCAAGATCAAGGTTTTGACCCAGTTCAAGTCCGACTCCCTGAACAAGCACATTTCTGCTGCATGGAATTTGAACGCAAGTTTGGACCAGTATGTCGACCTGGTTCCCGCACAGATGCGTACCGGCGACGAATGGTACCGCGGTACTGCCGACGCCATTTTCCAGAACATCAACCTGATTACCGACGAACGTCCGGACCTGGTGGCAATCTTCGGTGGTGACCACATCTACAAGATGGACATCAACCAAATGATTGACTTCCACCTCTCCCGCGCAGCACTTCTCACTATCGCAGCAATTCCTGTTCCCGTCAAGGAAGCAAGCGAATTCGGCATTATCGAAGTGGACCAGGACAACCGCATGATCGGCTTCGAAGAAAAGCCCAAGAACCCCAAGGAAATGCCGGGTCGTCCGGGTTGGTGCCTCGCCTCCATGGGCAACTACCTCTTTACCAGCAAGTTCCTGGTTCGCGAACTGATGAAGGGCGCATCCAACGGTGCAACCGACTTCGGTAAGCATATCATTCCGGCCCTGTACCACGACTATCCGGTGTACGTCTACGACTTCAACACCAACATCGTCCGTGGCGAACAGGCTAGCACCAAGGGCTACTGGCGCGACGTAGGTACTCTCGACGCCTTCTACGAAGCAAACATGGACCTTTGCTCCGAAAACCCGCCCTTCGACCTTTACAACAACTACTGGCCTATCCGTACCTTCAACTGGAACCAGCCTCCTGCACGATTCTTCGCAGGCGATACCGAAGCCCACCAGGGTGCAGCTATCGACTCCATCGTGTCTGCCGGTTGCGTTATCGGTGGCGGTACCGTAGTCAAGAGCATCCTTTCTCCGGGCGTTACCATCCAGAAGGACGCCATGGTTGAAGAATCCATCCTCTTCCCCAATGTGACTATCGGCCCGGGTGCCAAGGTTCGTAGAGCCATCATCGAAAAGGGCCTGCATATTCCAGCCGGTTTCGAGATCGGTTACGACCTGGAACGCGACAAGAAGCTGTTCCATGTGACCGAATCCGGCATCGTTGTGCTGGCTAAGGATACGATCATTAAAGCGTAACAAGGCGAGTGAAGCGAGAGTCGCGCCAAAGCTTGCTTTGGCACCTGTCCTCGCTTGACGGGGATGACCGAGCAAATGAGCCTGCGTTCGAAGAACGCCAGGCGTAAAGCGCCAAGCTTAAAAGATTAAAGAAAGCCTCGCGAAAGCGGGGCTTTTTTCATGCATTTTTACATGCCCGGGGAGATAATTTTGAAATTTGAGGCCTATTTACGGGAGTAAAACCTTTTTTATGGCTGAAACTCCCGTAATCCGCTACTTTATACGAAACATTTTATTCGTTTTGCCTTTGAAACAAGGTTAAAAAGTAAAGTTTCCAAGGAAAAAAGGACCATTTTTGTCAAAATGAAACTTTAAAAAGTTCAAAACCGCCCCACACTCTGCAAACAAACTAACAATTTTCGGGAGTAAATCAGAAAATAACGCGCGCACTCCCGTAAAATAGGATGTTTTTCCAAATTTATCTCCTAGAGGATGTTTGTTTGCGACACTCACTTCGTCGCTTTTTTCTAACTTTCAGCTGTATGAGTGAAGATGTAACAAGCACGCTTTCCCAGAAGGTGCAAGATATTGCAAAGTCCCCCAAGTATCGCGGGGCAATCTTCCAGATCGAGGCTGACGAAAAAGGTCTCGCCCTGGTGGATGTAAAGGAAGCCAGTCTCAAGGTCTACTTGATGATTGACCCAGACTGCGACAAGATTCTCGAGACTAGATTTTTCACATACGGCGGCCCGGTGTTTACGGCCCTCGCCGATACCTTCTGCAAAAAAATCCAGATGGCAACCATCGACGAAGCCTGCAAAATTACGGCGGAGTCCATTGAGGAAGAACTGCGGGACATTCCCGAGGTTCGTGCCATTCCTGCAGATGCTGCTGAAATCAGTCAGATGAACAAGCTCATCGCAAAAGTGCTGGAAGAATACCCCGAGAAGAAGGCAACCGCAATCATCGTCCGCGAGAAGATGGAACGCATCAAGTACCGCACCCAGACAGCAGAAGGCCGTGCCGAGGCTGACGCCGAATGGAACGCCCTCACCAAGGTGCAGAAGATCGAGAAGATCGAGGAATGGCTGCACAAGTCCGTCCGCGGCACACTGCAAGGCGATGGCGGCGACCTGGAGATTCTGGACCTTACCGAAGACAACCACCTGAAGATTCGCTTCCAGGGGGCATGCGCCGGATGCGGCAGTGCCATGGGCGGTACGCTCTTCTACATCGAGGACGAACTGCAGAACAACGTCTACTACAACCTGGTGGTGGACCCGGAAGACCCGCTGGACAACATCAACCAGGAACCTTCCGTATTCGGTGGCGAACCTTCTGAAACCTAAAGAATTTTATAACTAACCCCAAAGAGGATAATATGGCTAAAGAAGCTAAAGAACTGAAGCTCAAATTCGTTGACCCGCAGCCCATGCGCTACGGTGAAAACTCTCACCAGGCCGCCGTTTTCTACCGCGACCCCACCTGCACCGAAGCTAGCCTCGCTACTGCAAAGCAGCTCCACGGCAAGGAACTCAGCTACAACAACATCGTTGACGCTGACGCAGCCCTCGAAATGGCTCGCGAATTCGCTGGTGAAAATGCAGTTGTCATCGTGAAGCACATGAACCCCTGTGGCCTCGCTACCGGCAAGACCCTCCGCACTGCCATGGAAGCTGCATGGGAAGGTGACCCGGTGTCCGCTTTCGGTTCTGTGATCGCTGTAACCAAGAAGGTCGACCTGAAGACTGCCGAATTCCTGAAGGGCAAGTTCGTTGAAATCCTTCTGGCTCCTGCTTTCGACAAGGACGCTCTTGAATTCCTCCAGAACAAGTCCAAGGACATTCGTCTTTTGGAAGTTGGCGAAATCAAGAAGGCCACCAAGATGAAGGTCTACAAGCACGTGATCGGCGGTATGCTGGTTCAGGACCGCGACGTTGACGTTTACGAAAAGTTCGAATGCGTCACCAAGAAGAAGTTTGCAAAGAACAAGGAAGCCCTCGCCCGCTTCACTTGGATCGTCACCAAGCACACCAAGTCCAACGCAATCGTCATGGGTTACGAATACGCTCGTGGCTACTTCCAGGTTCTGGGTCTCGGCCCCGGCCAGCCCAACCGCATTGACTCCAACCTCCGCCTTTGCCAGCCCCGCGTTCGCGACAACGTCGCTCGCATGAAGGCTGCACAGAAGTTCTTCAACGAAAAGGGCAAGTGCATCGACAAGGCTGGTCTCAAGGCTCTGGAAGCTAAGGTATTCAGCGAAGTCGTTATGGGTTCCGACGCATTCTTCCCGTTCCCGGACAACGTCGAAGCTGCAGCAGCTGCAGGTGTTCAGTACATCGTGCAGCCGGGTGGCTCCAAGAAGGATGACCTTTCCATCGAAGCTTGCAACAAGCTTGGCGTGGCAATGGTCTTCACCGGTATGCGTCACTTCCGTCACTAATACCGTTCTGACACAAAGAAAAATGTCGCCTAGGCGACAACCATAAACAGCTGCGGCTGTCCAAACCTTCACGGAAAGGCGGTCGCGGCTCTTTCGAGTTTTTTATAGGTATCCATGATTCAAGCTTCCCAAAAGGAAATCAATCAGAAAGAAAAAGAACTGTACTACACTGTGCTTTCTTTTTTGAAGAAAATCCGCAAGGCCGGCAAGACCACAGACCAGGAATGGAAGGAATACCGTTCCAACATCAAGGGTATTGCCCTCTCACCCGACATGGGTAGAGCCGCGGACATGTGGACCATGGACAACCTGGACCAGTTCCAGCCTGACAACACCATGTTGCCTCCGTTGAACGACATGGAAAGCATCGCCCGCGTTTCACTAGAATTTTTATCCCAGTTGCTAGAAGCGCTCTACTACGGCATGCTGAACCTCACACAGGCAAATATGATTTCCGATGAGATACAAGACGCAGATCCGGATTGCGTCACCACAGCATCCCTTGAAGAACTCCTTGTAAAGCTCTGGATCGGCAATGCCAAGACCTACAAGAAGATGGTGATGAATTAGTGGTTTGTGGTTAGTTGAGAAAGAGGCGACCTTTTGGCCGCCTTTTTTCATTATTCAAGTTCTTGGATAATTGGGAATCCTTCGTGGTATTCCTTGATGATGTACGGATGGTCCTTGGCATAGTCATAGATTTTTTGTCCCAGATCATTAAGGACCAGTGAGCTCAGCTTTTCACTGGGAACAGCACCAACAGCCGGGCAGGTGGGCGTTAGGGCAATGACCAGTCGGCCATCCTTACGCATAATGCGGAGAGGCCAAATACTGCAGTCAAAAGGTTTGTCTTTCCCTTTCAGAATGCAGCCTTTCTGCGGATCCAGGAATGTGCAGGGGACTTCTTCTTCGGTGTCGGCGGTCTTGTAGAGATGGTCCAACTGGGTCTGACGGTTCTTGAAGCAGCCTGTTACGTTGTACTCATTTTCGCCGGAAAGTTTCTGGATGGTTTCGTCGTCGAACAAGGGAGTTTCCCAAAGGCTCTGCCTGCGGAAGGAGCAGCAGAATTTGCACTGGGCGCAAGTGGACTTAGAAAGAACTTCAGAAAGCATTACAGGCTCTTTATGATAACGTGGTATTTGTGGAGAACGACCAACGGGTAGTAAGAAAGCTTGGCTTTGCGAAGGCCTTCAATATTGATGTCCTCTTCGCGGTTGATGAGACCTACCCCACCGAGACTTTCGGCGAACAGTTTGTTGATGGCAGTGTAGCCTCCGTTCTCGGCATACTCCCCAATAACTTTTTCAAAATGGATGTCCCAGACGTCGGAGCTGATTTCTGTTGCCATGGTCATGCCGGCTGGATTTCCATTCACGTATAAGATGGCACCCTTGAAGCCCAATGCGTCCGTACGATACAATGCTTCGGCGATGGCATCGAACTCGGCGCAACGGGACTTGCGGTCTTCGCAGCATTCGGCGGTGGCGGCGTCGGAACATTCGTCTACAGCATTTTCATTTGCGGGAACAGATTGCGCGGAATCTTCACAAGGGTGAACTGTAGACGCACAAGGAGCTGCGGCCGGTTCGATGGTTCCGCTTTCAATAAGCCAAAGCTTTTCTACGTCCAAAGCGTCTGCGGAATTTTCTGCGGTAATGGGGCGCAGTTCATAATCGCTGTAGGTGCGGTTGAATCTGGAAAGATGATTGCGTTTTTTACGATAATCTTTTCCTTCCAAAGTGGCTAAACTTTCTGCGGAATAGATGTAGTCGCTATCGCCACGGTTCTCTTCAACAATGGTACGGTCACCAAAATACTGCTGAAGGATTTTTAACTGTTCATTTGTGACAAGGCAAAATTCCAGAGGGCGATTGCTTTCGGCAGCGTGCTGTTCAATCAACCGAATCGCGTCACCCACATCAAGTGCACCACCCAGAGGAATCGTGTAACCACGACGGCTTCCCTTTCCGTTGTAGTAGCGGAACAAGGTTCCATTTTCAAAGGCGATTTCAGTGCCGTACTTTTTACGCAACAAAAAAAGATTACCAAAGCTGGCGTCGCTGCCTACATAAGAGGCTTCGCCAACAGCCTTGCAGACGGCTTCGCGATCGGAAAGTTCTGGGGACTTGAATTGCAACATGTTTTATAAAAAATTCATTTATTGGTAACTTGGGAAATTATAGCAATAATGAAAATACAAAATACAGGGTCAACGCATTTTTCTAGATTTGGGCCATGACTCAGAATGTTTCTGCACAAAAAGTTCGTGTAATTGGTGGCGGTCTCGCCGGTTGTGAAGCCGCATTGCAGTTGGCAAGCCGCGGTTTTGACGTTCATCTGTACGAAATGCGCCCGGTAAAGCCTACCCCCGCCCATCGTGACGGCCACTTGGCCCAGCTGGTCTGTTCCAACAGTTTCAAGGCTCTTGGGGTTACGAGTGCACACGGACTCTTGAAGCAGGAACTTCGAATGCTGGGAAGTTTCCTTATGGAATGTGCCGCCGAGGCCGCCGTTCCTGCGGGAGATTCCCTGACGGTGAACCGCGACATTTTCAGCGACCTTGTGGAGGCCCGCATCAACGCTTGCCCCAACATTACGCTGCACCGCGAAGAGGTTACCAGCCTTGAAGGGGACTGCCCCACGCTGGTGGCCGCTGGCCCCTTGGCAAGCGACACTCTGGCCGACGATATTTTCAAACGTCTGGGTAGCGACCGCTTGCACTTTTACGACGCCATCGCCCCGGTGGTGGAAACGGACTCCATCGACTTTGACCACGCCTTCTATATGAACCGCTGGGAAAAGGGCGAAACCGCAGACTTCATCAACTGCCCCCTGGACCGCGAAACCTACGAGAAGTTCGTGGCAGCCCTGGTGGATGCCGAAGCCGTGGAGCCTCGCCCCTACGAAAAGCATGAGCTGTTCGAAGGCTGCCTGCCTGTGGAAGAACTGGCCCGCCGCGGTTACGAAACTTTGCGTCACGGTCCCATGCGCCCCATCGGTCTGGGCCTTGGCAACAACGGCAAGCTTTGGTACGCCGTGATCCAGCTCCGCGCCGAAAACAAGCAGAAGACTTTGTACAACATGGTGGGTTTCCAGACACGCCTCAAGTGGGGCACCCAGAAGGAAATCTTCACCATGGTGCCGGCCCTGAAGAATGCAAACTTTGCTCGCCTAGGCTGCATGCACCGCAACACCTTCATTGATTCTCCCAAGTTCCTGGACAAGACCTTGCGTCTGCGCCCGGAACTGGACTGCGCCAAGGACTTGCCGCCTATCTGGTTCGCCGGTCAGATTACCGGTTCCGAAGGCTACACCGAAGCGGTGGCCACCGGCTGGTATTCCGCATGGAACATGGCCCAGACGCTGTTGCACGGCCATGCCGACCCGCTGCCCGACGAAAGCTGCATCGGAGCCCTGATGAACCGCCTGGTAGAAGAAAACGAAGACTTCCAACCCATGAATTTCAACTTCGGGCTCCTCCCCCATCACGAAGGCCTGAAGAAGAAGAACAAGAAGGAAATTCTTGGTGCGGCCGCAGAACGTGCTGTCCGTCAGTGGATCGCCGAACGAACCATCAGCAACGCCCGCTTTGTGAACCCGCAAGCCGACGCGGAATGCGAAGGTTAGAGACGAATCATAGTCTCGTTAATGTCCGAAATCTTGCGGGCACCGCACATGTACATGGTGTCCTCTAGTTCGGCCTTGATTTTATCCAGGTAGATTTCGATGCCTTCCTGACCGCCACCGTAGTAGGAAATCAACACTGGGCGGCAAATGAGGCAGGCGTCTGCACCCATAGCCAAAGCCTTGAAAACATCCAGACCGGAACGGATTCCGCCATCTACGAGAATCTTGGTCTTACCCTTGACGGCAGCAACAATTTCCGGCAAAACTTCAGCAGTGGCGGGAGTATCCGAAAGAACGCGGCCACCGTGATTGGAAACGATGATAGCATCGGCACCGGCTTCCACAGCCTTCAGGGCGGTGCGGGCGCTCATGATTCCCTTGACGATGAAAGGCACCTTGGCGTAAGCCTTCAGTTCACGCAGGTCCTCGATGGTCTTGGTACCGCCGCCCTTGCCGTTGAAAGTCTTCAGGTGCGGAAGACCTGCACTGTCCACCACCACGCACATAGCCTGCGGGAGGCAATCCTTGTACAGGTCCATCAGAGCTTCGATGCCTTCGTTGGTGCCGGGGTTAAAAACAGGAATTCCGTTGTTGCTGTGAGCCTTGCCCGATGCGATGGCACAGTCCCAAACACGCTGGTCGCGGCCATTGCCATAGGCGTGGAAAATTCCGCGGGTCTCGCAGGCGGCCATGCACTTTTCGTTAAAGTCCGTCACGTCGTCGGTGGGGTTAAACTGCATGGCGATGGAGCCGATGGGTGCGGTAATCAAGGGCAAGCTCAGCTTGAGGCCTAAGAGATCGGTACTGGTATCAATAGGAGTATTAGGAACAAAGGTATCAACATTCAGCTTGATCTTGCGCCAGGCATTGTAGTTGTCGTTGGCACCGTTGCCCGGAGCCTTGGAGCCTGGACCCGGCATAATGTTCTTGCAGGCCAAACCGTTACAGACGGGGCAAACCTGACAGTTGGGACCAATTCTCTTCTTTGCGTTTTCTAAAACTTCTTGATAATTCATTTGATACCTCGTATGGAAATATACTTTATTGAAAGTACTAACAACATAACAGGGCATAATCTTTGAGGAAAAAGCAAATATCATCTTTTTTTGTCACTAAACCCAAAGATTTCATCATTTAGTGACAAAAATTTTAGTTTGTACGTAGTAAAATGTTGCTAAAAATAGATTTTACCGTAGAAATTCCTGTACACAAGTGTCATTTTTTGTTAAAACAACTCATTTTTCGCTTAAAAACAGTTAATTTGTTCAAATTTCTTGTCACTAATCTACATATAAATTGAATTTAGTGACACATTTTTCGAAAAACGACGATTTTATGGCTTAATGAGCGTCGGTCATTGAGCCTTACGGCTCGGGGGTAGCCAGATTGTTCTCGTCGCTACTCGTCTTCGACGAGCTCTCAGCCTCTCTGGCTAGAAGCAGATAAGATGTATCGGGATTATAGCCAGATTGCTGCGCAAGGCAATACGGCAAAGCCGAGCCTTGCTTGCCCTGGCGGGCTCCGGCCTACGACCGGAGCGCAATATTTTCCCTTACGCACTCATTTCATTCGTGCATATGAAAAATATTGTCGAACTTTCAGTTCGATCTGGCCCATCCTGAATACACAAATAAGGCCACCCCCTTTATGGGGGTGACCTTATTTGTATCGGGGTAGCCAGATTCGAACTGACGACATTCTGCTCCCAAAGCAGACGCTCTACCAGGCTGAGCTACACCCCGATTTTAAAAGAAAAGACCGATTCCGATTACTCGGAACCGGCCTTTCCTGAGCTATGAAGGACTCGAACCTTCGACCCACGCCTTAAAAGGGCGTTGCTCTACCAACTGAGCTAATAGCCCGAGTGAGTCCAAATATATTAAAGGTTTTTGAATTTGTAAAGGCAAACCCC
>JAZLKF010000033.1:0-2074 GCA_045597525.1 Fibrobacter sp.
CCTGCTGTTGTGACATCGCCGGATGCAACAAAAGATGAAGCAACTTCTATCATTCCATCAGATACAAATCTTCTTTTGTTCAATCTTCATGGAAGCCGGCAGACTGAATACTGGTATGGTCAGCGAGGCAGTTCCTATCCGGAAGCCATGGCCCATGATTCCTTGCGAGGAATTGCAAATCCGTATTTTCTTGCGGTTGAGGCTTGCTACGGAGCATATTACGAAGGAAGAACTGCTGATACTTCTGTGCTGCTGAATGCCATGAACGAAAAGTGTGTGAGTTTTTTAGGTTCGTCACGAATTGCATTTGGAACTCCAAGTCCTAAAGGCTGTTGTGCAGATGTGATCTGCGGTGAATTTTTGAAAGGACTTAAAGAAGGTATGACTGCAGGGGATGCCTTGAATAAAGCCAGAACTATTTTAATGGAAGCTGATGATGCGTCAACTGTTAAAACTTTGGCAGAGTTTGCTTTGTATGGAGACCCAAGTGCAAGAATGAAGGTTACTGCGGTTGAAAAAGGACTTTTTGGTGGCAAGCTGTTTGGCGGGAAAAATGCCGGAGGGGCAGCTTCAAAAAGCTTCGCAAAGGGAATTCATATTCCGCTTCCAGATGTTCGTCGGGCTGTTCGTATGGAACTTACGACTGTTGACCAGAAAATTGCAGATACAGTTGAAAGTTTTGTCTATGCAAGGCATGAGGATTTAAAAGGCATAAAGCCAAAATACTACAGTCATCAGAACAAAAACTACTTGAATGCGGTTTTTGAAAGCAGATGTGATATAGGTCCAAAAATTGTAAATGTTTGCTTTAATAAAAACGGTGAAATAAATCAAATGATTGAAAGTAAATAATATCTTAATAAGGAAGAAAAATATGATTTGTTCTAAATGTGGAAATGAAGTAGCTGAAGGAAAGAAATTCTGTGGTAAATGCGGAAACCCAATGGGAGCAACAGCTCCTGTAAGTGCCGGAGGCGTAATCTGTTCAAAGTGTGGTGCACCAGTTACTCCTGGCAAAAAATTCTGCGGAAAGTGCGGAACTCCTGTTGCGGGGACACAGCCAGCACAGAGTGAAGAAAAATCTGCAGAAATGGTACAGAGTGCAGGCTTCATCCACTGGAACATTCTTCCAGGTCAGCTTGCAGTAAAAATTGATGAAAAAGACATTATGGGATACAAGGACTGCAAAGGTTTTGTAGTTCAGGACGGAACAAAGGCCGTATTCTTTGCAGACGGAGTTCTTGCAGGCGAACTTGGCGGCGGAAAGTATCCTTTCAAGGATATGGGAATCCAGCAGGACGGTGCAGTTAAGGCTTTCTTCAAAAAAATTGCAGGATTTTTTACAGGAAAAGGCTACAGCCTTATTGATAATGCCGCTTCAATCGTAATTGTGATTATCCGGGATACAAGTTTCCCTCTCATTTTTACAGAAAAAGATATGCCAACAGCAGGTGTCCGCTGTGAAGTTGCAGTTCATGCACTGGCAAAAATCTCGAACATCATCCAGTTCTACAAGGGAATGCTTCTGGATTCAAGCTTTGTAAGCTTTGAAAAGGTTGCCGCTTCTCTGCAGGTTGCTGTCCGCACAATTCTTGAAGAAGCAGTAAACGGCGTAGATCCAGATTCAATCAGTTCAAATGCCCAGATGCGCCAGAGCATACTTGCTTCATTGCAGGCAAAGGTTTCTGAAATCTATCCATACATTACAGTAGAAAATGTTCTCCGTCTTACTGCTACAAATGCGGAGCTTGAAGAAATTCGCAAGATGCGTGAAGAGCTTTACATCAGCGAAAAGGAACTTGTTGAACTTTCTAAACGCAACAATTTTCTGAACCGTCTTAATGATGAAAAAAATCAGCAGCTTTTGCACGAAGCCCAGAGTGCAGCAGATTTTACTGCCGCAATGAACAAAATTGATGAACAGAACCTTCTTACGGAAGATGAAAAAGCAAAATTTGCTGATATGCTCTACTGGCAGAGAAAGCTCCGTGAAGCTCAGAATGCAGATGAAGGAAATGCCGCATTAAACAAGCTTGAACAGAACGGACTTCTTCGCGCAGAAGAAATTGCAACA
>JAZLKF010000034.1:0-62950 GCA_045597525.1 Fibrobacter sp.
GAACATGAACAACATGCTGTCGCTGATAATGTTGAGCTGTTCCTATGTAGATGTAAAGATAGCCTACGAATGGGAATCGGAATCGAGAGAATCATCTAGCAAGGCTGCCTAAATGCTTCCACACATGTTGATGATGCCTCAAATCATTTCTAAGATTTCCATTGCGATAGTATTCTCGTTGAAACCCTTGTTGGACACTAAAGGCAAAAATCCTTTCGGCACTTATTTTACCATTGAGTGAATAACTGAATTCCTTTCCTACGGAACGTCCTGCAATAAAAATTGCCTTTCGAGCCAGCATCCCATTAGAATGAAATGAGTAGCTTACATGAATATTTGGCCTTGTCTTTTGATTATTCGGATTGCTGCCGTTACTTTCTTTTGACTCGGTTTTTACCTGACCATCTTTGTAAAAAGTCTCACGGGAAATTTCGTGGTCATTTTTGTACTTGCATCTGTATTGTAACCTACCATCCGGATAATTGCTGATGAAGTCTCCTTCCACTTTGCCATTTTCTATAAAGTATTCTTGAAGTAGAATGCCTGATTCGTAGAATTGCTTTACATGACCGTCTTCACTAACAGAAACGTGCAATGCTCCCGATGGGAAATAGCAGAGAAAGTCGCCTTGTTGGATTCCCTTCGCGAAAGAACCCTTGCATTCCATAGAACCATTTTCGTAGTAGGTAGTGATAGTTGAGTTGCTACGGTCTGCCCCATGAAATTCATTGTGCTCCATAAGGGCGCCGGAGGGGTAAAATTTATCAACGCCTTCCACACCATTTTCTTTGAAACCCTGCTGTACTAATTGACCATTCGGGTATTTTCGAATACCTGAATTTGAACAAGCAATCAAGGCTAGTGCAATAAGAAAAAGAATGAATTTCATTTAAGCCTACAGTTTTTTAGGAATATAACAAATTCCCTGATTGCGAATACAGTGCGTTCACAATTGAACTGGACTCAATATCGCGATCTAATTCAGATAGAAGATCCAGACAAGCGCGAGTATTATGAGCTGGAGGCCATCAACAACGCCTGGACAAAACGTGAACTTGAGCGCCAGATTCACTCACAGCTTTACGAGCGTCTGCTTCTTAGTTCCGACAAGGAAAAGGTTCTGGCGGTAGCCCGTAAGCAGCGGATTCCCGAAGTCAAGCAAATCCAGGAGAAATTTGAGAATAGAGGGTGAAATAATTGATTCTGTTCCTTAGGGAAATAGGCTGGTCATCATAAAGGAGATATATGCTAAGGCTTTTTTATCTTGTGAGCTTGCTCTAAAATTAAAATGTAATTATATTGTAGTTATACAGCGAGGTCTATTATGGAAATAGATTTCGAGTGGGACGAAAAAAAGAATGGTATAAATCAAAAGAAACACGGCATTTCGTTTGAAGAGGCAAAGAGCTGCTTTGAAGATGAACGTGCGAGAGTTTTCTTTGACGTAGAGCATTCTAGAGATGAAGATCGTTCAATTCTTATTGGTCTATCTTCTGAGTTGAGAACTTTGGTTGTGGTTTACACAGAACGGGTTATTGCTGACAATGACGTAATTGTAAATCGAATAATTAGTGCTCGAAAAAGCGACAAAGAAGGAATTTCAATATTATTGGAATGCTCGCAAAGGAGATGAACCATGAAAAAAGAATATGACTTTGAAAAAATGAAGGCAGTAAGGAATCCTTATGCTGCAGTCTTGAAAAAACAGATTACCATTCGTTTGAATGCGTCTAGTATTGAGTATTTCAAGAAAATGTCCAAGGAACAGGGAATTCCTTATCAGACTTTAATTGATTCTTACCTGACAGATTGTGCTGCAAAGAAAAGAAAGATTTCCATTGAATGGAAATGATTTTTTGTTGAATAAAAAAACATGGATGATCCTAAGTAAATGATTTGCCACGTTCTATCCATTTATCCAGAAATTTCATTTGCTCATCGGTGTGGAACCAATGTTCTCCACCTTCCATAACGGTGAGTGGTGCGTGAATCTTGCCTGCGAATTCAGTAATTGTTTCTAAGGAGACAAGATTGTCCTTGGAGCCGTAAAGAATCCGAGTGGGGATGGTCCAATGGATGGGATTTTCGCGAACGTAGCTCAAGTATTCCCAGGAAAGGGTTTCTCCGAAATTCGTTGCGATGTTCTTCTTTTCGCAAAGTTCATCTTCGGAGACACCTGCCCACATCATCATATCGCAAATCAACTTTTCCATATTCACCATGGGCGAAATGAAATAGGCCTTGGCGATGCGAGATGCGCCAAGGGACATCATTGAAAAGTATGCGCCAATGCTATTGGCGATAAGATAGACTTGATCAAAGCCTGTGGAGACGGAATCAAAGAATTTGATAAATTCGTCCTTGGCAGCCCAAGGAGTTTCTGCCTTATAGTCAAAACCCATGACTTCACAATCAGGAAACAGAGGCTTGTAATGTTCAGCTTCGTTAGCGCTGCCGCCCTTTCCGTGAATGTAGATTACGAGAGATTTCATAGCCTTTCCGTTCATAAGTCTAAATTTAGCTGCAAACAGTTAAAAAGTCGATATTTTGCTTTTATAAGTGCAATTTTATTAGAAGTTCAAGCAATAGTCAAATTAAATAAAGGTCAAATCTTTTTTATTGAAAACGCAATTGTTTGTTCGTCTTTTTGCAATAATGGAGTAGATTGGAAAGCGTAAAATTTTAATAAGTGTTAAACTATTGCTTTTGTATTACTAAAGTATTATATTTATACTGAGGTAAACGATGGAAACGACAGTCATTCAAACGCGTGTAGAAACTTCCTTGAAAAAGGAAGCTGAAGAATTTTTTCAGTCTGTTGGTCTTGATATGACCACTGCGATTAGGCTTTTTTTGAATCAGGTCTTAATCCAGAAAAAAATCCCGTTTGAGATTGAATCCAAGGAGTCGATCTCGAGAGCACAGGCATTGGAAAATTTTTATGCGATGCGTGCTGGTGCAAGGAACTTGCAGGAAATGTCCTTGGATGAAATCAATGCTGAAATTCAGTGCGTCAGGGAAAGAAGCAAGGCCAAGGCGTATAAGTGATTCTTGCGACGTTTCCCCGAACAGTCAAATATTGTAACTCCGGCAGAAATGGTGGAGATTGTGAATTTAAGCTGAAGTGAAGTCGGCGACCATGGCGGTGACAAGTCCGATGGTTGCCATGAGGCCCACTCTGAAGAAGATGGTGACGGGGCTGACCATGTAGGCGAGGAACATCATGCAGAGAATGATGGTGGTGCTGACCATGCTCTTGCCTACGTCTCTGAAGGTGGCGAGAATGGATTCGCGGTAGTTGCCGCATCGTTCAAAGCAGAGCTTGGAATGGTTCACGAAATGGATGGTGTCGTCCACCGCAATGCCTATAGCCATGGGGATGACCATCATGGTCATCACGTCCATGCTGAAGGCGCATGCGCCCATGACGCCGCCAATCACAAGGATGGGAGCCACGTTGGGAATCATACCGATAAGACCTGTTTTGATGCTCATGAAGGAGGCAATCAAAAGCAGCGCAATTACTACGAAGGAGATGCAGACGGATTTGATTTCACCTTCCACCAGTTTGTTGTTCATGGAGGATTGTTCTACGGCGTAACCTTCTACGCCAACGTCTGCCTTGGGAAAATATTTGCGGACCAGAGTTTGTGCGCTATCAATGTCGATGTCCACCTGTTTGGAATTCCATTCCTTCAGTTCCACGTGAATGTAGGCCGTGCTGAAATCATCGGTAACGCCACCTATCAGCGTTCGCCCCGACATGCAGCGCAAGGGTCTTGGCAAGCTGCTGCTGGATTACGCACTGGAGCGCGCCCGCGACATGGGCGCGGGTTGCATTGCCACGTGCGGTAACATTCAGTTCTACGGCAAGTGCGGTTTTGTGACGGCCACCTCCAAGGGAATCCGTTACGCCGACGATCCCGATGGCGACGTGCCCTATTTCTTGATTCGGGAATTGACGCCTGGCTTTCTGGACGGCATCCGCGGAAGTTATCGGGATCCTGCGCCCTATTTCGTTGACGATAAGGACGTTGATGAATTCGATAAGCAGTTCCCGCCCAAGGAAAAGAAGGTGCTGCCAGGACAGCTGTTCTGATAGCATGAAATAACGCTAATAAAAAGCAGGTTACCCCGGCATAACGTGGGGTAACCTTTTTAATAATCCTTTACGCAACGAACGTTCAGACCCCAGCTTTTTGTTGACTCGAGGTTACGTCCTGCACTAAAGAAAGTATCGGTTATATACAGACTTACGGCGTAGTTTTCTTTCGTTTCGGATGAAGCCCAAAAGTATGCACCACATCCTGTGTCTGTATAATTACCGTCATTGAATCGAAAACCCGTAGGTAGTGCAGAGAATCCCGAAGTATTTGTATTGGTTTCGTCTCCAAAAGACGTACCGCTCATTTTATCGCCGCGGCAATAGTCCCAACCAACAGAGCTCCTCAATGCTTTAAAGTCATTAAAGGATCCGCCGCCGATAACTTTTGCACTAGCTAAAAAATCCTCCAGTTCTTCAAGAGTTGGTAAGTGCCACCCTTCATCACAAATTCCCTTGACATATCCATCAAGACCGCAAACTTTTCCCATTCCACAATCCAAGTTTTTTCCGCCTTCATTCGCTAATTTTACAGAATCCACAACTGCGGACCAGGAGTAAAAACGCCCCACAATATCGCAGGATTCCCAATCGCCTTTTAAACACCAATTATTTCCTTTGAGACTGGGCGTTGCAACACTATCGGCATAGCGTAAGTTTTCAGCCATCCAAAGCTGATCGCCAACCACAACGGTCTTATAAACCTGACCATCGCGGCTGTCCGTCATTTGACCATACTCAATCTTAGGGCTAAACCACGATTCATTTGGTATATCCCAGGGATACATGTCTATTTCAAGACTTCCCACATACCAAACCCCTCTATAGCAAGTGTAGAGATTATTGTATTTATCCATCCAGTTTCGATATTTTGCAATACCCCAATCCTCGCACTCGCCACCCATTTCAGTCAAAGTTGCTAGAATAGAATCATTGGTCCACACTAGTGCACTAGAGGATGACAAAATGTCATCAATAAAGTCTTTTTCACTTGATGACGATTCTTCACGCACTTCACTGCTAGACGAAGAAGACTTGATTTGAGAGGATGACAGTATTTCTGATATACTGGAAGAGCTTTCTACAAAATCATCGGGTTCAGCTGCGGTACTTTTTTTATCACCACAAGCAGACAGTGTAATCAAAAAGGTTACCAGTAAAATCCAAATGTCTAGACAATTTTTCACGTTTATAAAATTTTCTCAACAACGTTTTGCGTCAGTTTATTTTTTATCCGCAGGCGATTTTCTTGATGATCTTTACCACGGATTCCATGGCTTCGACGGACACGTGTTCGAAGGGACCATGGTAGCCGTAGCCACCGGTACCTAGGTTGGGGCAGGGTAGTCCCATGAAGCTGAGCTTGGCGCCGTCGGTGCCGCCGCGGACAGGTTCGCTGATGGGTTGCAGGCAGTTTTCTGCCTTGCCGAAAATTTCGGGTTTGGCCGCGGCTAGTTCGTCGCCTACGGATTCAATGGCGGCTCGGGCGCGCTCCAGAACTTCCGGGCACTTCTCGATGACTTCCAGCATGTTGCTGTAGGAATGCTTGAGCTCGAGGGAGACTACGGTTCCGTTAAAGCCGAAAGGAGATCCCGGCTCAGTGGCCGGGATGACATCAGAAGTTGTGGCCGGGATGACATTTCCGCCGAATTTTGCATTGTACTTCGCAGCAACCTGGCGTAAGAATTCCTGGCGTTCCTCAAATTTTTTCTGGTCGTGGTCTCGTACGATGTAGCAAAGAGTCGCCTCGCTAACATCGCCCTGCATGTCTGTCAGGTGGTAGAAACCCTGGTGGCCTTCGGTCATGGCGGGAGTTTCATCGGCAGGCAGCGCCATGGCGATTTCTGCGGCCATGAGGCTTGCGTTCTTCATGATGTCCTTTGCTTCGCCCGGATGAACGCTTTTACCGCGAACGGTGAACTTGGTGCTGCAGGCGTTGAAGTTCTCGTAAGCGATGTCGCCTTCGTAGCCGCCGTCCACAGTGTAGGCGTACTTTGCCTTCATATAGTTCAGATCCACAAGGTCTGCGCCGCGGCCAATTTCTTCGTCGGGCGTAAAGCAAACCCAGATGTCGCCATGGCCAGAAAGATTCTCGTACCCGCGACTTTCGGCATGGCGGTCAGTAGCCACCAACTCTTCCATGGCGGTAACGATTTCTGCAATGCCTGCCTTGTCGTCGGCGCCCAGCAATGTGGTGCCGTCGGTGGTAATGAGGGTGCGGCCCTTCAAAGTTTTCAGCGTGGGGAAATCGGCAACCTTCAGCACCATTTTTGCATGGCCCTGTTCGTCGCATCCGGCGCCCAAAAGTTCCACGTCGCCGCCGTCATAATTTTCAATAATCTGCGGTTTCGGATTTACGCCGGAAAAGTCCGGCGAAGTATCCATGTGGCTAATGAAGGCGATGGCGTCGTCATCTTCGTGGCCAGCGGTAGCGGGCAGCAAACCGTACACATAGCAGTGCTCGTCGATCTTTACCTGCTGAAGACCAATGTCGATCAATTCCTGAGCCAGATAATTTCCCAGTTCAAATTGGCGGCTTGTGCTGGGGCAGCTTTCGCAATTCTCGTCGGAAGTGGTGGTGAAGCTAACGTACTTTAAAAAACGATCTTGAACATGCATATGAATCTCGTAATGATTTTTGCTATAAGCTGATTACGACGCTCATCTTGTCGATGGGAATCACTTTAGAGGCCTCACCTACTTGTAATGCTCGGTAATAGCAAAGCCAGGATGCGCCTGTGGTAAGGCCTGAAATAATTGCGAATAATAACCACACAATTCAAAATTAGAAATTTACACTCTGGACTATGGCGCGATTTGGATAGAGGGTAAAATACACTATAAAAAAATCAATAAGTACATATGTTCAATCACGAATAAACTAAATTAATGTAAATAATTTTTAATTATAATGCGTTATAAGGCCTGTGACGATATGAAATTTTCATTTCTCCACAAGATTACGTTTGCGGCTCTCTCCGCATCATTGATTGTCGCCTGCGGTGACGATAACTCTAGTTCCAGCAAGTCGGAAAGCGAAAAGAAGGAAAATGACAAAGAAGAGATTTTCGATTCTTTTGAATCGGTCAAGGATTTGCCGGCTTGTTCAGACAGCTTAAATGGTGTTGTCTATAAGGTTGGTAATGACCATTATTCCTGTTTCAATGAGGAATGGGAAAAAATCAATGTCTTTGCAAAGAGCGTTTGTAACATTCAGGAATGTTCCGATAAGAATGATGGTGAGTTCGCCTATTCCAAGTTGAACACCACCATGTACAAGTGCGTTGTGGACCAGTGGGTTGATCAGAACGCTAAGGGCTTCGTGGAAAACGACTATGTGGAATGCTACATGGATGCCTTGGTACAAAAGGCTGTAGACAAGGTTTCCCAGTTGCCGGATTGTGGCAAGGATGACAACCACTCCATTTCCAAGGTGAAAGACGATTTCTATGTCTGCCTTTCCAAGGAATGGTCAAAGCTTGCGGATCAGGTAGTTTCTGTGTCCGACCTGCCTGAATGCGGTAAGGATGAAAGTACTGTCTTTGTGTTGGGCAAGATGAAGGCCTATGTCTGCAAGGATGGCGATTGGTCTTGCGATGGCAAAATTTTGCCAAAGATTGTTAGGGACACCATTCAAGTGTTGGACTCCGCCGCCGCCAACGAATCTGCAAAGGTTCGCGGTATCTGCTTGCCCTCTGTGGCAAATGCCGAAAAGGGCGAAGAAGTGACCTGGAGGTTTATTAACCTCGGTGGTGCACCTTATACTTATGTCTGGAATATCAATGGAGAATTAAGCGACGAAGTTGAGCCGAAGGCAAGTTATACAGCTTCCGGCATTGTTAGTGCAAGCCTTGTCCTGAACGAGGGCTTTAAATCCGAAAGTGATGAAATTGTCTGTTCCAATCTTCAAATCATCGCAACATCTGTTACCGGTTGTGAATGTAGCGCTAGTAGGTCCGGTACTATTGAATTGTCTGACAATTCCATGGATTCCGTAACTTGGACGATTAGCGGATGTTCCGGAGCAGATCCCTTTATTTACAAGTGGTCTGTGGGTGGTTACGGAGAAACCAAGACGATTACTGAATACAATCGCGCCAGCTATTCTCCCAAGGTGACCGTTACGAATGCGGATGGTGCATCTATGAGCGTTACTTGCCCCAGTGCAAATTTCACGAAGTCCTATTCCGCATCTTGCGATTTGTCTGTGGAGGAGGGCTATCTGTATGTTCAAGCTAATTTCAGTAATTTGCCCGAATCACGTTATATGACTTTGTATGGACCTGATGATTATTCCCAGGAAGTTTATGTGGACGAATATTCGAACCGCTATAATCGCTGGAAAATTCAAGAATTCAATTATGTACTCAACAGCAGCAGTTCTGAGGAAGTTGTAGAATCCAGCAGTAGCGAGGAAATCATCGAATCCAGCAGTTCTGAAGAAGTTGTAGAATCCAGCAGCAGCGAAGAAATCGCCGAATCCAGTAGTTCCGAGGAAACCATTGAGTCCAGCAGCTCTGAAGAGATTATCGAATCAAGTAGCTCCATACAATATATTCCGTATGATCCTAAACCCATCCTTGTAGATGATGGTGAATATTCATACTACGTCTATAATGACATTTCCGACCTTGAATTTAATTACTACCTGGTGGATGGCTCGGATACAGTGTGCCATGCCACCACAATTTCTTGTGGCCCGGCAACAGCAGTGGTTAGCAAGAATGAAGATGTAACTTGGTCTATTTCCAGCTTGGTTGATTATACACCGGCTTCTTACCAGTGGAACTTTAGTGATGGTAGCAAATCTACGGATGCCAACCCGGTAATCAGCCCCAAGAATGCAGGTGTCGTAAGAGCGAGCGTTACCTTGGATAAGGGTTTAAAGACTGAAACTACGGTCCAGTGTGCATCCTTGAATGTGGAACGTGACCCTATTTCGTATTGTAGTTGCGGAGCTCCGGAACTGGTTTCCAGTTCGGATGATGTGGTCAATGGTCCTGTTTCCTATAAGTGGTCAGTCGGCGGTTGCATCAGTAACTCTCCCTTAAGTTACGATTGGTCTGGCTTTAAAATGGATAGCGAAACTTCGGCTACAGGTACCTTCAATTCTAAGGGTAGCTATGGTACATCCGTAATAGTTTCCAATACCGATGGCGTTTTTGTAGATGTTCGGTGTCAGTCTGTCTTTGTAAAGGATAGCAGAAGTCCAGTGGAAGAGATTACTTATGGTAATAGTTTCTCAAAAATGTTAAAACCGGGTGAATACCTATTGAAAGAATGTGATGGTCGAGTTCCAAATTCACTTAGACTGACGTCGGAATCCGGTGGTTGTGCAGATGTTGTAAAGAGCGGATACGGACACGTTGATACATATGAAAATGACCGATGCGACGCATACTTTATGTCGGTCAATGGACCGATTTATATCAAGGTTCCCAAAGGTATTTTGGTATTCATCGAGAATTGCTACTAAGGAGGAAAACAGATGAAAAAGTATATGTTCTTTAAAACTGTGATTTCTCTGGCTCTGGGAATGAGCTTGTTTGTGGCCTGCGGCGGTGACGAACCGTCTACCAAGCCCAATTCGGACAGCGTTGTTTATGGCGACTCTTTGTATTCTTGGTACTTGGATAAGATTTTCAAGGAAGAGTCGGATGATACCTCTGCCGTAGAAGAGCCCATTATCCCTGTAGATCCCACGCTACTGCCTCCGGCGGGTTTTTATTCTGCTCCGTTTGAAATTCCGGAACCTGCGGCAACGATGAATGGTAAAATCTTCTGTTCATTGGATGGCAGCGAAGATTATGATGAAATTTCCTGGCCTGTCAAGGTGAGTTCAAATATGGTTGTGCGTTGTATTGAACGCGTAGGTGAAAACATTTCAAGGAAGTCGGATCAAACCTACTTTATCGGAGAGACCGTCTCTATGCCGGTGGTTGCCATTAGCGGGTTCTATTCTTACAATCTGAATACGAAGAAGTGTGAAGGCCAGGATCCCTATGGTTGCCAGGGTCTCATGGACGAATGGGAAGCCAAGGTTCATGTGGAGTATTTCGAAAAGGGCAGCCGCAGCGGTGGCAAGGCTTGGGAAGTGGATGCTGGCATTAGCTTTATGGGTAACTACAGCCGTACTTATCCCAAGAAGCCTGTAGGCATCAAGATCAAGAAACAGTATAACGAAAAGAAGTTGAAATACTCTTTCTTTGCAGCACGCCCCGAGAAGAACAAGTTCAGAGGTTTCAATCTCCGCAACAGTGGTAACCGCTATGTGGGTGACTACATCGGCGATCCTTCTATGACCGCTATTGTGGAAGGTTCTTCCGTAGATTACCAGCGTAGCCGTCAGGTCGTGGTGTTCTATAACGGCGAGTACTATGGCATTCACGATCTGCGTGAACGACTGAATGAACATTTTGTAGAAACCAACTACGGAATCGACAATAACACTGTGGAAATGATCAAGCAAAAGAACGATACGGTTACTGCGGTGGCGGGTACTGGCGAATACTACAAGGCACTTTTGGAATTTGTAGCCAACAATGACTTCAGTGGCGAAAACAACAAGGCTTATGATTCTGTTCAGACCATGATGGACGTGGGTAACTACGCCGACTACATTGCTGCCCAGTTTTACTTGATGAATGCGGACTGGCCTAGTAATAATGTGCGCGCTTGGCGTGCTCCGGGACAGCCCTTCAAGTTCATTCTCTTTGATACAGACCAGAGCCTCGGCTGGAGCTGGGTCAGTTCTGATTTCCGGGCGAATTTGGGAGGCATGTTTGGTTGGATCAAGAACGATCGCACTAGCGCTCTTTCTACGGAACCGGGCAGAACGAGTCCTGGATATTTTGCCAACATCTATAAGCAGATTAGTAAGAATCCGGATTTCCAGAGAATGTTCATTAACCATGGTGCTGTCATGATGAATGAATACTTGACCGAAGAAAGGTTGGCCGCTTCTGTGGCCGCCCAGAACGCAATGATTCCGGACGACGAAATCAAGCGTGACCAGACACGATTCATAAGACAGTACAGCCCCTATGGAAACGACAAGGGGCACTTTGATGAGCGTGGCGTCCATATTCTGGAAGGTGCAATAGGTAGGAATAGAGGCCTCCGCAACGAGTACCGTAAGGAGTTCTCCTTGGGTGAAGATATTCAGGTGACTGTGGCTGCCGAGGGCAATGGTTCCGTGACTATCGATGGAATGAAACTGCCCCGTGTCAATTACACGGGAACCTTCTTCGGTGGCAATCCGATGCTCCTGAAGGCGGAGGAAAAAACAGGAACCTTCGTTGAATGGGAAGACGGGTCCAAGGAAAACCCTCGCTTGGTAATGCCTGAAGATGGCTCCAAGTTCGTGGCGAAATTCAAGTAGTCTAAATCTTACGATAAAAAAAGCCGGCAGTTCAACTGTCGGTTTTTTCATTTTCGTTTGATGCCTTTATTTATTCTTTCTGGATGTTAATGCTGGCGAAGCACAGCAGGCATCCGCCGATCAGGTTACCCACGGTAATGAATGCCAATCGCAAAAGGGTGTCGCCAAGGCCGGCCAAGGTAACGCCGCTCTTAAAGAAGTTAAAGGTGAAGTAGAACATGTCGGCAACGCAGTGTTCAAATCCGCACAGGATAAATCCCATGACAGGCAGTACAACGATCAGCGGGTTGGTAGTACGCTTGTAGCCTTCGACGCCGATGAACATAAGCATGCCGCAAAAGATTCCAAGAATCAACAGGCTGGGCAGACTGTCGGCGTATTTCACGTTAACCAAGGCGGAAGTGGTAATGGTCAATCGAGTGGCGGCCACTGCGGCAGCGCCCACGACGCAACCGATCAAGTTGCCGAGCCAGACTTGCCCCAGGTACTTCAGGTAATTCAAGGTGCGGTTCGTGGAAAGATAGCCCACCTTGCCGGTGAACAGGTCGAACTTCAAAATGATAATGGTGTAAAGCCCCAGGGAGAACAGGAACGTGCCTGCAATCTTGTTGTCTACAGACAGGAAGCTTACGCAACCGACACTAATCATTAAACCGGCGAGAATTGACTTAATCATAATTACAATCTACAATTTTTGGTGATGGATTAAAAACGGCGAATCCCGAGAATCTTGAAGAACCCGTGAGCTTGAGTTTCTTGATTGATGAGTCCGATGGTAGCCTCGTAGCCGAGAGTGATGTTCCAAGCCCAATCGTCACCGATGTAGCCGTAGGCTGCCTTGATACTTGCGTTTTGGGCGTAACCGAATTTGCCTTTTTGTTCCTGGTAGCTAAGGTATTCTCCCAAAAGTCCAGTGATGTTTACAAAGTAGAGGGGATTTGCAAACAAATGAGTGTAGGATGCTCCTTCTACGGGGCCGATATAGTCCACTGTCCTGTCTTTGAAATTCAGGATGCTGTCTCTGCTACGCAGTCTTGTACGTTGGATCGAACCGCCCACCATAAAGCTGTAGCCAGACGTTTTTTGCCGGCGATCTAAAAAGTAGGGAGCTCGAGGAGTGTGCAATGGGTTCGTGATGTATAGAACTTTTGCGCCATAGTTGACAAGGGTGAGGTCCAGTGAGACAATTGTGTCTGTAATGTCGGTTGTATCCTGGCCACCTGCGTTAAACCCGCTGCAGATATTTAACCATGCGTCAATCCACAAGCTTTTGGGAAAGAATGATGATGCGAAATCAAAATTTGCGGCGGAGCTATTGCTCTTACTTGCGGTAAATGGCAGCGCATATCTGACGTCAAAGACGAAGTCCTTGTAGCCCAGGCCTAAACCTACCTCCACGGGGCGGCTCGAGTGCATGGTCTTGTCATAGCCTTCTGTTGACTGCGAAAAATAGTTGTAATCTATGAGCCCCCTGATACTCCATTTTTTTTCAAAGGAAGTGTCGTATGCAAACAATGTACTTGCACACAATAATCCAATAATAAGAAGGAGAGGAGGTTTCATGGGGTCGGAATTTTTATCTGATGAGAAACATAGATAGATCAAATGTATAAATAGTATTGGAATAAAAAAAGGGTAGTAGCAAAGTCTAATCAGTGAAGTGTTTCATTCGTATATTAAATTTGTTCAAAAAGGAGGTTTTATGACTTTTGACGAGGCGGTGAAATTACGCCATTCCGTGCGTCAGTATTTGCTCACGGAACTTACCAAGGAACAGGTGGAGGCTCTCCAGGCAAAGACAGCCGAATTGAATGAGCGTTATGGTTTGCATCTTCAGCTGATTTTGAATGACGAGAAGGCCTTCGACAGTCGAATGGCTCACTACGGGAAATTTTCCGGTGTAAAAAACTTTTTTGCCTTGGTGGCTCAAAAGGAATGCGCCGAGGATGTGGGCCGCGCCTCTGCAGAAATTGTCCTGTTCGCCCAGACCTTAGGATTGAACACTTGCATTGTAGCCATGACTTTCCAAAAGACAGAGAACTTCAAGGTTGCCGCAGGCGAAAAAGTTTTTGGCGTCATCGCCCTAGGTTACGGACAAACTAACGGTGTCCAGCATCCTATGAAAACGCCGGAAAAAATTTCTCCGGATTATGGAACCGCTCCCGATTGGTTCAAGAAGGGAATTGACAATGTGCTTTTGGCCCCCACGGGATTGAACCAGTGCCGTGTGGAATTTCGCTTGAACAAGGACGACTCTGTTACAGCAAAACTGAAACTGGGATTAAGCACCAAGGTGGACTTAGGCATTACCAAGTACTTCTTTGAGCTGGGTGCCGAACGAAAAGTATTCTAAATTCCAAATCATGATCGCCTACACTTACAAAGAGCACAAGAAGTTTGAACTGGTAGAAAAGCCGAAGCCTGAATTGCAGGGCCCGAGGGATGCCATTGTCCGCGTGACCATGAGCAGCATCTGTACCAGTGACTTGCACATTAAGCATGGTTCTGTGCCCCGGGCGGTGCCGGGAATTACCGTAGGCCACGAGATGGTGGGCGTGGTGGAATCTGTCGGCGCTGACGTGAAGAACGTGAAGGCCGGCGACCGCGTGACGGTAAATGTGGAAACTTTTTGCGGGGAATGTTTTTTCTGTAAGAATGGTTTCGTGAACAATTGTACCGACAAGAACGGCGGCTGGGCTTTGGGCTGCCGCATTGATGGCGGCCAGACGGAATTTGTGCGTGTGCCTTTTGCTGATCAGGGCCTGAACAGGATTCCCGATTCCGTCAGCGACGAGCAGGCACTTTTTGTAGGCGATGTGCTGGCTACAGGTTTCTGGGCCGCCCGCATTTCTGAAATCAAGACTGAGGATACGGTGCTGATCATTGGCGCTGGCCCCACGGGCATTTGCACGCTGCTTTGCGTGATGCTGAAGAATCCACAAAAGATTATCGTCTGCGAAAAGGATGAAGCCCGCCGTGAATTTGTGCGCAAGCATTATCCTCAGGTGATTGTGACTACGCCGGAGGAATGTGGCGCGGTGGTGCAAAGGGAAAGTGCCCACGGCGGTGCCGACGTGGTTTTGGAAGTGGCCGGCACCGAAGAGACTTTCCGCATGGCTTGGGAAAACGCAAGGCCCAATGCCATCGTGACTGTGGTGGCTCTTTACGATAAGCCTATGACGCTTCCGCTGCCCGACATGTACGGCAAGAATTTGACTTTCAAGACAGGCGGTGTTGACGGCTGCGACTGCGCCGAAATTCTTAGCCTCATTGAACAGGGAAAGATTGACACCACGCCCTTGATTACCCACAAGTTTCCGCTGGCAGAAATTGAGGAAGCCTACCGCATTTTTGAAAACAGGCTTGACAATGTGATAAAAGTGGGGGTTCACTTATGATCGAAAAAGTATATAAAACATCGTGCGGCGAAATTCATTACTGGATTTCTGAGGACTTCAAAAGTGATGAAGCCACGTTGGTGTTTTTGCCTGGTTTGACGGCAGACCATCGGCTTTTTGAAAAGCAAACGGAATACTTTGAATCAAAGTACAATGTGCTTGTCTGGGACGCTCCGGCTCATGCCTCCTCCTGGCCTTTTCATATGAACTTTACGCTGATGGACAAAGCCAATTGGCTGGATCAAATTCTTGCCTATGAAAATGTATTGCATCCTGTGTTTATTGGGCAATCGATGGGCGGATACGTTTCCCAGATGTACATGGAAATGTTTCCGGGAAAGGTGAAGGGTTTTGTGTCCATCGATTCCTGCCCGCTGCAGCGAAAGTACATGACGTGGCTTGAAATGAAACTTTTGAAAATCATGGAGCCTGTGTACCGTTGGTATTCCTGGAAGAAGCTTTTGAAGGCGGGCTCCGACGGAGTTGCTACTACAGAATATGGCAGAAAACTGATGCTTGACATGATGATGCATTATGACGGTAATCAGGACCGTTATGCAAAGATTGCTGGCCACGGTTACAGGATTTTAGCGGAGGCTGTGGAAGCGAATTTGTCTTACGAAATCCGCTGCCCGGCCTTACTGATTTGCGGTGAAGAAGACAAGGCGGGTTCTGCAAAACGCTACAACAAGGCTTGGCACAAGAAGACTGGAATTCCTATGGAATGGATCAAAGGTGCAGGCCACAATTCCAATACAGATGCCCCAGAGATTGTGAATGGTTTGATCAGGAAATTTGTTGACGGTTTGCAATTGGGGTCTCACGAAAAATATCAGTTCGAAACAAAAGTCACAAGAAAATTCGAAGCCATATGAGTAACCACTTCCCTATGCCCAAGATTCTTTTTGTTTGTCACGGAAATATTTGCCGCAGCCCCATGGCGGAATTTGTTATGAAGAAAATGGTGAAGGATCGTGAAGATGACCTTCGCAAGGCAGGCCTTACGCCGGATGATTTTGAAATCGCAAGTGCAGCAACTTCTACAGAGGAAATCGGCAATCCGGTCTATCCGCCGGCACGCCGCCTGCTGAATTCCCGAGGTATCAATTGTGATGGTCATGCCGCCCGCCAGATGATCCAGCGGGACTATGACCATTACGATTATATCGTTCTGATGGACCGCAACAACCTGCGCAATCTCCGCTGGAATCTTTCTGCCGAGCAGTACAAGGACGAGGCTAAAAAAATCTCCATGATGATGGATTGGACAAGCCGCCCGGGCGATGTGGCAGACCCCTGGTACACCGGAAATTTCGAGGCCACCTGGCGCGATGTGAACGAAGGTTGCGATGGCCTTCTCAACGAAATTATCGCGAAAAAAATTATCGCAAAAGTTTTAGTTTGATTTCTTGCTGAAAATCCACTGGGAAAGGGGAATCAAGTACAAGTAGGCAGCAAACAGAATGCTTGATGTGGGAGCGCCCATGGCTCCCAGGGGAATGATGCTTGCCATGCTCCAGGGAACAAGTCCTGCAATGACCACGCTGGAATTTTCGATGTAGATGGCGCGCCTGTTATTGTCGCAAACTACATTCTTGCAAAGTTCGTTGGTCAGGATAATGCACATGCTCTGATTGCAGCTAATCATGCAGGTGGTGAACGCAGTGACAATCATGCAGCCGAAAGGCGAACGATTTCCCAGACGCTGGACAGGTCCGCGGATTTTATCCAGGATTCCCATGCCCTTGAAAAGCCCAACGAAGGTCAATGAAATCAAAATGATGCAGCAGAGCTTCACCATCCCAAGGACCCCTCCGCCAGACATCATGGCAGAAATTTCCTCAGGTGCGTCGTATCCGATAAATGCGATCTTTGTCACCTCGGTGATTCCAACGCCCTGCATCACGCAGGTAATCACCACTGCAATGGCGATGCTGACCAGCATGTTGATTTTTACGTCAATGCGGAACAGGGCGAGAATCAATATGGAAACCGCAGGCAGCACCAGAGTCCAGTGGAAATTATAGAAGGTCTCAAAAACTACGGCGGCGCAGTTTCCCGCAGCGTTTGCGTCAACTAAAATTCCCATGACCGCAAAAGCAACAAGTGCCACCGCAAAGGGAACAATGCAGGTGCGAATCATCCCGCGGATGTTATCGTAAAGATTGGTCTGCGTCACCTCGGCCACCAAAAGGGCGCTGGTGGAGACTGGCGAACAACGGTCCCCGAAGAAAGCCCCCGACAAAACGACGCCTCCGCACACCGCAGGGGAAATCCCCAGGGCGTTCCCTACGCTCATGCAGATGGCGCCGATGGACGCCGCAGTCCCCACAGACGTTCCCGTCAGGGCGGAAATTGCGCTGTTCATCAAGAAGGCCACCGGCAGAAAAATCGCAGGTTCCAAGGCTCCCGAGGTAAGGCTCACGATGTAGGGAATGGTTCCGCCTGCCCGCCAAAGCGCCGTCATGGCGCCAACCATGAGCATGACGACAACGATGTTTCTTGCGGCAGATACGTTGGATGCAGCCATCTTGAAAAGCGCATTCCAACTGTGCCCGCGGAACTTTCCGTAGGAAAACAACAGGATGAAACCTATAAAAAGGGCGGTAAGCATGGCGAGTTAAATCTAGGAATTTTCTATTTTACTTTGTATGATATTTGGAATGATTTTGATATTTGCATTGTTCGGACTGTTCTTCTGGAATATTCGCCAGGTGAAGTCTGGAGTCAAGGGTTCTCTCATTGCTGGCGGCTTTATCGCTGTAACCTTAGGAAGTTTCCTCCTATACCGCAATAGCGTCATCTTTAGCTATTTGCAGATGGTAATGATCATTTGGATCTGCCAGGCACTGTGGATTTTCCTTTTGTGGGATGTATTCCGCATTGTCCGCCGCCTCAAAACCAAGAGGCGCTTGCTGGAACCTGATGCCGAACGTCAGGCCGGATTCCTTTTCGGCATTTCCTTTGCCCTGACTGTGGTTTTCTTGACTTACGGCATGCAGCATAACGAGAATTATGAGCTTCGCATCGAAACAGTCAAGCTTGCGGCATCCCCGGCGCAGGTCTCCGAGGCATCCCCGGCGCAGTCTCAGCCCGCGCAGTCCCCGTCTGAAAATTCTACGCAGTCCCCTGCGAAAAACTTCACTGCCCTCTATTTCAGCGATCTCCACCTAGACATGCTTTCCAAGCCCGCCAAGCTGGAACGCATGATTACCGAAGCCAAGTCCATTCGCCCCGACTTCATCTTGTTTGGCGGTGACTTGGCTGATATTCATGACTCCCTCATGACGGCAATGGGATACGACGTGCTGGTGAAACAACTGGCCGCTACTGCAAAGTTGGGTGCAGTCGCTATCAATGGAAATCATGAAGCCTATATGGAACGTAGCGGTTCTGATCCCCAGGGATGGCTCCGCCGTGCAGGCTTTATTGTTCTTGATGATTCCACAACATGCGTGCCTATTGAGCAGCCTGTCGCCTGTTTTACGGGCCGTACAGACTTCCAGGTATCTCGTTCCCGCGATATTCCTCGCAAGTCCTTGGCTGAACTTGCCCCCGGTGCAAATGTCGCTCCTGAAGTAGCTGCAGTTCTTCAGTCTGTCCCTTGGATTGTGCTGGATCATCAGCCCAAGGGTATCGAGTCGGACTACCAGGGAAAACTTCCTGATTTTGCCCTTTCAGGTCACACTCACGATGGTCAGTTCTTCCCGGCAACCCTCTTTATCGATTTATTTTGGCGTTTAAGCGCTGGATTTGGGGTTTTGGACGGCACAAATTGGCTTGTTACTTCTGGTGTTGATTCTTGGGGTCCGCCTGTACGCGTGGGTAGTGACACCGAAATGTGGGCACTGACTTTTGAACATTAACTATATTTGTGCCCATGGCATTATGCATTGAAACTGATCAATTGGAAACCGTCCAGAGGATTCTTGCCCTTCACTTTGAAGGTATGGAAGTTTGGGCCCACGGTGCTCGTGTGTCGGGTGTGGACCTTACCCCTGAAACGGAATTGGAATTGGTGGCGATGTCCGAAAAGCCTCTTTCCTTTGAGGTCATGACGGCTGTCGAGAAGGCATTCGTCGATAGTGGGCTTCCCTTCCGCGTAGATATCGTGGATTGGGCTAAGTTGCCTGAATTCCTCCAAAAGCAAATCAAAAAAGAACACGACGTAGTTCAGTCTGTCGCAGAATCCTAGTATGAAACGTCTCCTTCCTATTGCGCTTGTCGCAGCATTTGCGACCTCCCTCTTTGCCCAGGATGAAATTGCCCAGGCAAAGTCCATGATCCAGAATGGCAACTGCTCTGAAGCAATTGCCCCTCTCCAGAAGGTTTATAAGGCAAACTTCCGTAAGTCCGCTGGCGAAAAGGCCGCTGTGCTTTTGACGGAATGCTACCTGCGCGAACATAACCGCGACGAGGCTGAAAAGGTTTCTTCCCGCTTCTTGGAATACTACGTCAAGACGGATTACCGTGAACGTATGGAACTGGCCAATGCCATCGTCTCCGTAGAAAAGGGTGCTGTTTATGAAGGTGTAGAAGCCATGCTTCGTATTCTGGCCTACACCAAGAATCCTGCCGCACGTTCTCGTACCAAGGACGTGGTTGTCCAGACTCTGGCAGCCTCTCTCTTGAATGCAGACCAGCTCCAGGCTCTCTTGGAAAAGTACCCGGTGGATAAGGACGTTATCGGCTGGATGCAGCTGCAGATTGGCCGCGAATGCCAGAATGCCAAGCGCTATCGCGCTGCCCGTTACTGGTACAAGAAGGTCGCTGCCGCTGATGTTTCCGAAAAGCTTATGAACACCGCCAAGAATGGCCTGGAATCCCTGGATGGTTCCGGTGCAGGCAAGCCCACCGTTCTTGTGTTGGCTCCTCTTTCTGGTGACTTTGCTGAATTCGGTGCTGCCGCTATTCAGGGTGTAATGCTTGCCCATGAGCAGGCCGGTCTTGAAAGCAAGGTGAACATCCGCGTGGCAGACACCCGCGCCGATGCCGCTACCGCTCTTCTCCGTACCCAGCAGGCTGTAAACCAGGATAGCATTGTAGCTGTCATCGGTCCTATCATGAGTGCTCCGGCTGCAACTGTTGGCGCATGGCTGGGCAGCAACTTCCAGAATATTCCCATGCTGACCCCGACTGCTACCGACGACGGTATCGCCAAGATGGGCCCGAACATTTTCCAGGTGAACATCACCATGGACAACCTAGCACAGAGCATTGCTGACTTTGCTGTGAAGTGCCTGAACATCCGTGAATTTGCAGTGCTGAGCCCCTTGGGCGACTACGGCTCTGCAGTGTCCCAGAGCTTTACTCAGGCTGTTGAACGTCGTGGCGGCAGCATGATTGCTTTCCGTAACTACGAGGAAGGCCGCCCCGACTATAAGACTGAATTCAACTTGCTTCGCGATGTGCGCTACAAGCAGTTGAACCGTCGCAAGAACATTGCCCGTGGTGCTTCTGACCTTGATGCAGTGAACGCCAAGGAACGTATGCTCTCCATGCGCGATTCCACTTTCAACATTCCTGGCATCTTCATTCCTGCAACCAATCCGGCTGACGCTGGATCCATGGTGGGACAGGCTGCCTTCAATAAGATTTCCGGCACCTTCCTGGGTACTTCCGGTTGGTATGGTCGCGAGCTTTTGATCCAAGGCAAGCGTCTTGTGGATAGCTCCTACTTCAGCGTTCCAGCTCTTGACATGGGTGGCAACAACGAAGCTCTCAAGAGTTTCTCCGATGCATTCAAGGAACGTTGGGGCGCAGAACCTGGTGAAGACAAGGTCTCTGGTCTTAGCTACGATGCCGCAAATATTGTGTTCTCCTCCATGGCTAAGAACCCGAACTCTTTGACCAACGCCATCAACAACACTGGTACCTTCAAGGGAGTGTATGGCGAAATCAAGTTCAAGCGTGGCGCCAATACCAACACAAAGATTGTGACTGTGGAAAAGGGCAAGTTCGTGACCTTGGATGGTTGCCCCACCAAGTAGCCTGGCGATGGCTCAAAGTAATCCGAGTCGCTAACAAGGATTTAAATGATGAAACACTCTTGCTTCGGCGAGGGTGTTTTTTTAATTTTCAAGTATCAAGAAAGGAGTATGTATGAAAAAATTTTTGTTTGTCTCTATGGCTGCGGCTATGGCCTTTACTGCCTGTTCTTCTTCCAGCTCTGCTGACAGTGATGGCGCTGCCGCCTCTGACACCAAGGGCTTTATTGCCCGTTACAAGGCTGGCTACGAAATCAACAAGTCCGAACAGACTATCACCTACAGCGAACCCGTCTGCAAGGAAGAAGGTGGCAAGCTGGTCTGGGACCGCAATGGCGAAAAGGAAACTTTTTCCTACGAGTACGACTCCAAGACCGGTCGCGTAACTGTGGACTTTGACGGTGACGAGGAAGTGTATAGCTATTCCGGCTCCAGCTTCCCCAAGGGTGTCTGGCGCGATGCCTATGAAGACGAAGAAGATGGTGCTGTAGCTTCCGTGGAAGTTTTCGGCGACAAGACCGTTGAAGCCGGCATCGTTTATTCCGGCAACTGCTTCCTCAAGGATATCTTCATGAGCTCCATCGGCGGCGAGTTTGAGGAAGGTCTCGATATGCTCCAGGGCACCGAAATCGACTGCGACAAGATTACCGTCATGAAGGACTATACTGTAGAAATCGTCAGCTGGTCCAAGGATGAAATCAAGGCCAAGTATACCTACGGAAAGGAATCTTGTACAAATTCTTCCAAGCCGCGCTTTGCCTATAACGAAAGCGACTGCAAGGCTGCATACGCTGACTACAAGGGCGCCAAGGATGCTGAAGAATTCGATTTCGAAGATTATCCTTACACACAGACCAACCCCCAGTGCACCGAAGACTTCACCAACGCTTTGATGATGGCCTTCATGGGTAACATTTTTGGTGGTGAAGGTGGCTTTGACTTCGGTGATTTCGACTTCGGCGACTTTGATCCCAGCGCTTTCGGCAAGAAGATTGCCCGTGGCATGACTAACTTGAAGATTTCTTCTAAGAAGAAGTAACTCGTTGCCTTGATCTTGTCATCCGGAATCGGATGCGCTGGAAAAGGACATGAATAAAGAAGCCCCGCGACGGATCGCGGGGTTCTTTGTTGTATATCAGAAAACTACCGGCTACGCCGGTAGTTCCGTAAAAGCCTTCTGGCGGTCATGAAAAAAGAAATCCTTTGATTAATATTGAAATGCGGTCTGCCAACTGCATCACAATAAAACCAAAGGATATAAGATGAATGATAGAAATAAATCAACAGCCCATACTACATGGAATTGTAAGTATCATATTGTGTTCGCACCCAAGTTCAGAAGGAAGATTCTGTACAATCAGAAAAGAGAACTTGTTGGTCGGATTCTCCGCAAACTTTGTGAATGGAAGGATGTGGAAATAATAGAAGCCGAGGTCTGTCCCGATCACATACACATGTTGGTTGCCATACCGCCGAAACTCTCCGTTTCGAGTTTCATGGGGTATTTGAAAGGAAAGAGCAGCCTGGAATTGTATGACACGATTCCTGAATTGCAGAATAAGTACAGAAATCGGGTGTTTTGGTGCCGAGGTTACTATGTTGACACGGCTGGGAAAAACGCAGACAGAATCAAGGCGTATATCCGACAACAGTTGGAAGAAGACAAACTAGGAGAACAACAATCAATGTTTGGTAAGTAGTGCCCGTTTACGGGCTGCCTAGTAAGGACCCTTGCAGGTGGCAGAACGACGTGCGTGCCCTTGCACGCCGCTAGTATTGTAGGGCTACGCCCGTATATGAAGAACCGCCGGCTTCGCCGGCGGGTCACTTTTTTTCTAGGAGGAGAGAAGAGAAACTTGTGGGCCCTAGTCTTCATCTAGGGCGGGGTTCCATAATGCTGCGGCGACGTACTCTGCGGAATCCCCATTCCTGTAGTACATGTGCAGGTGATCGTCGTCCAGGAAGTCGTCCAGGTTGACACCGCTGGTTGAGTCCAGCACTTCCCTAACCCTAGCCTTGAAGAGCTGAAATCCGGAAAGGAATAACTTCATGGGGAACCTCCATTCTTTCATCTCATCACTTATGCACGAACACTCCTGAATGTGTATAAGAAATGTTGAAATGTTGTTGAATCCATGTCTAATTAATACATTTTTTACAATCCGGAAGCACATGTCCTGCATCACTTTTGTTAAGCGGGCTCTCCCTGAGGTATACCCAGAACCGAAAAATTTTCCATATAAATGAAAATTCATTTGTCGTAACTCCTTGATTTTCAAGGGGTTATTTTTACGTGGCCTTTGTTCTCAGTGGCGATATGAAAAGTCTGGGCCATATTCCATTTTGGATTAAGGAGGCTCCCGAAATTCTCGCATTTTTTCTGTTTCGTGTCGTCTTTGTTTGTGGATAAAGTGTGAAAAAATAAATTGCACGGGTGTTAACAAACAATTTATCAACATTGACGATGCTGTAATCCACGGTTTTTAGGACTCTTGCATTCTCTAGTTTTCTACTTTTGTACCGATGTTTTCTCGTTTTTTTTCCATAGTCTTTTTGAGTGCGGTTCTTTTTACAGGTGCCGCCTTTGCAGGCGACGAGTCTTTGTCTCTTAAGTTGCCCGATAGCCAGATGGAGATGTGGTCTAGGACCACTGCTCTTACCATGCAGTTGCGCTATGGTGATGCCATGGAAGAAGCCCGAAAGCTTCGTGATGAAAACGACGGGGTAGGTTGCGTTCTTGAAAACGTTGTCCGCATCAGCATGTTTGACGACAAGGGCGATACCACTGCTCTCATCAAGGCCGGCAAGCGTCTTGAAAGCTGCAAGGCCGAAGGCATGTGGGAAGCCCTGAAGAAGTTCGAGATTGGCTACGTGCTGGGCGAATCTGGCAGTGCTGTCAAAGGCGCCATGACTACGCGCTCCGCAGCTAAACTTTTCGAGGATTCCAAGGAACTGGAGGCCCGCGCCTTCTATGCCATTTACGCCTACTACATCGACCAGAGTTTCAGCTGGGTTCCCTTCAAGTCCGATAACCGCGCCCAGTACCTGGCCGTGCTGGATTCCGCCTCGTTGCAGTCCTCCCGCTTTTGGCCCTTGTTTCTCACACCGTTAATTTGGATGTACTACGACAAGGGTGATTTTGCCAAGGGCTTGAAATTGTCTGAACGAGGCCTTTCCAAGGCGCCGAACCATCCTGTGTTCCTGCAGATCAAGGCGGATATGCTGTACTGTCTGAAGCGCTACGACGAGGCCGCCAGGATTTACGAGAAAAGCGCTGCCGATTATCTCAAGCGTACAGGCAAGTCCATTCGTTACTGGTGCTCCGTGCTGAACCTGATCCGCATTTATCACGACGCCGGCCAGAAGGAAAAGTCTGCCCAGTGGAAGGCCAAGCTAGATGACCCCGCCTACAAGGCCCAGAAAAATTGGATGCCCGAATCCCTTATAGACGGCCTAAAGAAAAAAGATCTCTTGTAAATAAACTTTTTACCTTAAAAGTTCGTTTGTCGCGAAATTTCCTGCGTGTTTATAGGAGCACTTAAACACAGGAGGAAATATGCCGGATAAGGCATTGAACGTCGGGTTCTTTTTGGACGGGTACACCCTAAAGAAGGTTAATGAATATTACAAGGTTCACCACAGGTTTCATTCCAATGTGGACTTCCGCGGGCTGAAAAGCTGGGTCCAGATGCAGACCCTCAAGTTCTTCGACCCGGAATGCAGGATTCTTGAAATGGAGTCCCATTACTACCATCCTTATAGGAACCCCCACATTTATGGCCGTTCCGTCGAGGGCACCTTGAAGCTTGAACATGAGCTCAGGTCTGCAGGTTTTCAGGTTCACTACAGCGCCCACGAGGAGGAAGACGGCCAGCTGGGCCCCAACCTCAGCCTTATGGAAGATGCGCTGCTTTACGCCTCTTACGGTAGGATGCAGGCGGTGGTGCTTCTCAGTACCCAGGGCCAGTTTGCGCCTTTGCCCGACCGCTTGCGTATGATGGGCGTTCCCACCTTGCTTTTGGGTTGGGACTTTATCTACCCCAAGAAAAACCGCACCGTGCGCTGGAAAACGGACCCCTGCCTCCGGGAAACTTGCGCCCATTACATCGCCATGGAAAAAGTCATGGACAATGGCTCCGGAACCGACGAACCGCCCCGCGGATTCTTTTTCCAGAAGGAGCATCCCTTTAGTCGCGGCAGGCCCGCGATCTGGGCTGGTAGGGTACAACATCTGGGTGCAGAAAGCCTGGGCGTTAAATCCGCTTAATGAAGTCTGCGCGAGGGGATCGCACTGTGAAAGCAAAAAAAGCCCCGCGGTGTGCGGAGCTTTTAAATGCTTGAGTTTGTAACGAACTTAGCTGAGAGTCGAGGACTTCGTAACCGGGATTACAGCTTGGCGTCTTGCTTCTTCTGCCATTCGCTGCGGAATGTCCAGGTGAGACGCAGGCCGAAGAAGAAGGTGTCGCCGACGTTGTCGGTGTCGTATTCGAATCTCGGGTTCTTGATTTCCATGCCTTCAGCAACCAGTTCGTTGTAGCGAACGAAGCGGTAACCGCCGTAGATACCGATGGCGATGGGGTCCAGTTCGATACGGACTTCAAGTTCGGTATTGAAGGTTGTTGCCAAGGTGCTGTAGTAGCGGTCGCGGAGAGTTGCAGTCTGAGAACCGTCCAGGGATGCTACTGCGTATTCGGAAGACAGGTGGAAGTTAATCAGGTTGAAACCGAAACCTACAGCAGGAATTACATTGATGAAGCTGTTTTCACCCAGGATCTTCCAGCCGAACATCCAGTCGGCGCCATAGGCGAACCAGCGGACATCGAACAAGGCGAAGTCGCGAGAGTCGCCGTTTTCAGAGGAGGCAGTCACTTTCTTCTCGGGGCGTTCGGACACCTGGGTAGGCATAAAGTTAAAGTCGAACCAGGTCAGGAACTGCTTGTACTGTGCACCAGCGTTGATGTGCATGCCCAGATAGTAGTCGTTGAAGAGGTTGTATTCGGGACCATCGCCACTGACGCTATAAAGTCCCTCTTCGCCGGGAACGGAGTAGGCGCCGCTAATGAAAGCGGTTCTGTTCACGTAGTTCTGGAATTCATCGCGCATGCCGCGGTAGTCGGCACCGATGGAGATAAAGCCACGGATGTGTTCCTTGTCGTAGAAGCCGTCTTCGGCATCAGCGAAAGAATTGGTAGCAAGGGTCATGAGGCTCACGACTGCTGCGGTCAAAAAAGAGGCTATCTTTGTCTTCATAAAAAGATTCCGTTTAAATTTCCGAGTATATAAAATACATTATGTTTGGAAATTTTGCAGTGAAAAAAATCATAAATCGTTAAAAATCAATGATTTACGAAGCTTTTGAGGCCTAGAAGTGTTGAATTTATGTGGAAAAATTGGGGCGTGGACCATGGTTTTGGTCCTGCTGGTTATGCTGGTTGGTTGCGGGAACGATAAGGCCCGGGCAGAAAAGGGTGGGGGAGAAATTTCCTGCAGGGACCACCTCTATGGCAGGAACGTTTATAAAATGGTGATTTTTGACGAGTATTTTCCGTCGGAATTGTCCAAGTTCCTTTCTCCAATGATGGCTTTGTCTATCGAGAACGACTGTGATGGAGAACGGGCCGTATTGATTCGTTCTGTTGTGGGGCGGGATACCTTGGACAAGATTTTTGTGCTTAGGGATTCTGCGGCCATGGCGGAGAATAAGCCGTTACCTCCAGATATTGCCGATGCCAAGGTTTTGCGTTATCCCCTTGAACGAGTGGTTGTCCTTTCGTCTGCGCAGATTGGCTACATGACCCGCCTTGGCCTGGAAGATCGTATTGTGGGTGTTGGGGAAGGAAAGTATATTGCGGATTCTACTTTGTATGCAAAGGTCGCCGCGAAGGAGATTGTGGAAATTGGATATGGCAATGCTGCCGATTATGAAAAGCTTATGGCCCTGAAGCCAGACCTTGTGATGACCTTTGCCACGGGCGGCGGCCAGGATGACTACGAGCGCATGGAAAAGCTTGGCCTGCCGGTAATGCTGACGCCGGAGTGGCGCTCCAGTAGTCCAGTCACCAAGGCGCGCTGGCTTGAACTTTACGGGGTGATGTTTGGCGTAGAGGAATTGGCAAAAGCCGAATTGTTGAAGAGTGAGTTGGCTTACGGTACCGTTTATGCTAGTGCAGATTCGGGCTCGTCAAAGCCCTGCCCTCGTGTACTTGCAGGCATGAGCTACGGAGGTGTGTGGTATGCTCCTGGTGGAAACAGCTACACGGGTAATCTCATCAAGGATGCTGGCGGTTGCTACCTGTGGGCAGGCGATACCACCCGCGAATTGAAGCTGACCATTGAAGACGTGATGGCCCTGGCTGATTCCGTAGACATCTGGATCAATCCTGGCATGTTTGGAACGCCTGAGGAAATTCTTGCGGCTGAACCTCGTGCCGCCCATATCAAGGCTTTCAAGAACAAGAAGGTATTCCAGAATGATGGCCGCAAGGGACCCGGCGGAGGAAACGATTTCTTTGAAAGTGCTGTGGCCCGGCCTGCCGAATTGCTTTGGAATTTGAAGAAACAGTTTGGCACTGCTCCGGAAGTTTTACCCAAAACAACCCTAGGGAAGCCAATTAGGCCTATTTCCGTAGATACTTCCTTTGAATGGTACCATAATATTTTCTAATATTCATAGCATGAAACCTCATACAGGCATTGGTGACTGGATTGCAGCCAACTACGAGCAGGGTACCCCGTTCTTACAGCAGGTACCCCGCGATTGTGCTGATTATTTGCTTTTGAATGCCCAGATTCGTGAGTACGATGCGGGCGAGATTATTATCAACGGTGGTACCGTAGGTGATTCCTTCTGCGTTCTGCAGAGCGGAAGCGCCATGATTTGTGGTCAGATTTTACCTGATGGTCATTATAACACTTTGGCAGCCCTCAATGTGGGCGCCTGCTTTGGTGAAATGTCCATCATTTGTAACGAACCCACCAGCAACACGGTGATCGCAGCCGAAGATGGCTGCACCGTGCTTCACGTTCCCCGCGAAGAGTTCGTGAAGTTCCTTGACAAGAACCCCAACATCATGGTTTACTTGTACAAGGTGGTGGCCGACCGCTTGCGCGCCAAGAACCAGGCTTTCGACGAGTTCGAACGTCTGTCCCTTTTGGCTTCTGCAAAGGTGCTTCCCTTTATCGATTTTGCGCAGACCATGGAAAAGAGCCGTGTCACCGGTACCGTGCTCTTTGAATGCAATGGTGAAAACGGCTTTATCGCCTTCCAGGATGGTCGAATCTGCTGTGCCAAGTGCGGCAAACTGGCAGGTCCGGACGCTCTCGAGAAATTGCTCTCCTGGGGCGACGAAACCTTGTTCAAGCTGGATACCCACTTGATGCCTGGCATCGTGAACATCAACCAGATGTCCGATACCACAAGCCTCATTCTGGATGCGCTTAGAAATATTGATGAAAAACAAAGTGCCAAGTAAACCTTAGGATTCTTGGCCAAACAAAAAATGTCCTGCAATGGGACAAAGGAAAAACAATGAATTACGCAGACGCTGGTGTATCTCTTGCCCGTGCCGACGAAGCAATGGTCGGAGTCAAGAAGTCCGTCCGTACCACCTTTAACGAAGGCGTTCTCGGTGACGTTGGCAACTTCGGTGGCCTGTTCACTTTGAACCACCTTGGCATGAAGGACCCCGTTCTCGTCAGCTCCGTTGACGGCGTCGGTACCAAGCTCAAGGTCGATATCGAAATGGGTACTCATACCCTTCCTGGCCAGGACATCGTGAACCACTGCTGCGACGACATTCTCGTCCAGGGCGCACGTCCCCTGTTCTTCCTGGACTATGTGGCTACCGGCCGTCTTGAACCGGGTGTCATGGACCAGCTGGTTGCAGGTATGGCTAAGGCCTGCCGCGAAAACGGTCTCGTTTTGATCGGCGGTGAAACTGCTGAAATGCCGGGCTTCTACGGTCCGGGTGACTACGACATCTCCGGTACTATCGTGGGTGTTGTGGAACGCGAAAACATCATCGACGGCAAGAAGATCAAGCCGGGTACCATTATCCTCGGTCTTCCGTCCACTGGTCTTCACACCAACGGCTACTCTCTGGCCCGTAAGGTTCTCTTCGACGTTGCCGGCTACAAGGTCGACACTCCGCTGGAAGGCACCGACATGACCATTGGCGAAGCTCTCACCATGCCGCACCGCAGCTACTACCCCAGCCTCATCGATCTTTGCAACAAGAAGATCATCCAGGGTCTGGCTCACATTACCGGTTCCGGCTACCAGGGTAACATTCCCCGTATCCTCCCGGACAACGTTGATGTTATCATCGACCGTACCTCCTGGGATCCGTCCCCGATCTTCAAGCTCATCCAGAAGGAAGGCTCCGTGGAGAAGGACGAAATGTACTCTACCTTCAACATGGGCATGGGTATGTTGATCTTCATCGACCCGGCTGACAAGGCTGAAGTTGTTGCTCATCTCGAAGCCAAGGGCGAAAAGTGGGTGCAGGTCGGCGAAGTTGTCGAAGGCTCCAAGCAGGTCAAGTTCAAGGATTAAGTGACGCAAGGGGCTTTGCACCTCGAGTTCCCAAAATTTAAAAAAGGTCCGCGCGTGTGCGCGGGCCTTATTTTGTTTGTAACGAGAGAGACTTTGGATTAAAGGGGGTTTGTTGAGTATCTATCGAACAACGGTGTAATTTTTGCCCTTAAATGTTGCGTCATGGACCTTGGGAGCGATGCTTGGGTCTATATCAAAGTAGTGGTCGTAAGTGCAAGTGCACTTGGATACGACGGCGTTGCTGCTATAGCTGATGCCAATCCAGTCGTTCTCGAAGTCCATGGAAATTTCTCCTTCTACTTCGCAGTAATCCGATACTTCCTTGAAAAGAATTTGGTAGCGGGTTCCGTCGGTAATCAGGTAGGCGATGGGATCCTTGTCGTCTTGGGCCATCATGTCCTGGTATTTTTCGTAATCGGTTTTTTCTTCCATGCATTCACCCTTGCCCACGCCATATTGGTCGGTCTGTACCAGCGTTAAGCCCGCAGTTGCTTCGGTGGGGGTGAAAACAGGCGTTGTGTCTGCGGTTGTGGAAGTATCGGCGCTGCTGGTGTCCACGACGGTGCCTTCAAAGCGGTAGGTGGTTCCCAGCAAGGTGACATAGTCTGCCTTGTCGAATACATAGGGCACCTTAAAGCTCATGTCAAAATTGCATACGCAGTTGGCCTGGGGGCTGCTGTCCTGAAGGTCGATAATTAGGGTCATGGTCTTGGCAACGAGGTCTAGCTTGTAGTCGTAAGTAACGCTGACCTGGTCTGGATCCATGCCGCAATTCCCTGGTACGTTGGGAATGGTAATCTGGTGCATGCTCCCTTCTAGTTCGGTCCTTTGTGCTAATCCAGGATCGTACAGGCTGTTGGTAAGGCCGTCGTCAAGAGAATTGTCCTTGCAGGTGCTGATGGTAAACCATGAGGTACGTTCTTTTTTCTTGCGGGGAGTATTCTGTCACTAGTTTGAAGGAATCGTTGTTGAACGTGAATGCCTTGGCAGCCGCTTCCTTTTCGCCTACGTCAAAAACCAGGTCGCATACAACGGAGCAACTGGCAGGAATGCCGTCGTTGACGGTGTAGAGGTTCAAGGAGTCTCCGCTCCACTCCCATTCGCTGTGGGCGCCTTCGGAATAGCAGTGAAGTTTTTGGCTCTTGATCTCTATCTTGTAGGATCCGTCTTCCTGGAACAAGAGTGCCTCTGAAACCGGGAACCTTGAGTTGAAATCTCCATCGCAGTTCTTCGTTTCGAAATCACCGATGATTCTACCGTTTGAGGGCCCGTTCCCTGATTCGTTGTTGCAGGCGGTCATGGCCACCATTATGACGCCTGCCACCATAAAGCTATGGAACTTCTTCATAAACTTCTCCAAAGGGTTTCCTAACCCCCGATTGTTTCTCCTACATCTTATAATAGGTTTTTAATGAAACGGAAGTTCGTAAAAATTACGTGATTTTTTGTTTTTAAATGATACAAACTGTTTTTTATAGGGACTAGTGAAAGTCAGAATCCCAGTGCAGGTTGTGATGTAGAGTAAGGTTTGGGAACATTTTAGACTTTCAAAAAGGTGTCTTTGCTTTGAAAAAAGGGCTCAAGAATATATTTTTACTCTATAAATTGAAAACGCTGTGTTTGGTGTACGTGGCGTAAAAAAGAGGTTTTTATGAAACATCCTTTTTATAAAAGTTTAGTGGCGGCAAGTGCCTTGGCTCTGGTCGGCTTGGTTGCCTGCGGTGATGACAATCCTTCTAATCCGGGTCAGGGTGGTACTCCGGATCCAGTTTCCTCCAGTTCTATGGACCAGGTTCTTCCTGGTGTTAGCAGCTCCTCTGCAGCTGTTGTGCCGGGTTCTAGTACAACAATTCCTGGATCTAGTGCAACTGTGCCCGGGTCAAGTGCTGTTGTGCCCGGTTCCAGCGCAACCGTTCCTGGGGCAAGCTCCAGCAGCGTAGAACCAGTAAAGCCGACTGGCAATCCCGAAGAAGATATCAAGAAGTATCCGGTGGCCTCTTACACCAATCTTCTTGCATCCGGAACAACTAAGAAGGGTTGGAATTCCCGTTACTGGGATTCCTGCAAGCCCCATTGCAGCTGGATGGATAACGTCGATACTTCCAGTCAGGCCGCATATGCCGCTGCAGGTTACACCTCGAGAAACTGTAACATCCACGATATTGAAATTCCCACCTTCTCCCTGAGTAGGGGCTTGGAGCGATACTGGTGGGGTATGGAAGGCGTGCCCAGCTCTTGCGAAGTTGGTGCTGGTGGCGCCTTCACTTGTACGGACATGGCTCCCATCCAGGTGAACGATACTTTGTCCTATGGCTTTGTGGCTGGTCCCAGCAATCAGGGCTGCGGCAAGTGCTATCACCTGCAGTACGATGGTAGCACGAACAATGGCGCTGCCACTGGCTCGCCCGACGTAAAGGACACTCATAAGGCCCTTAAGGGTAAGCACATGATCGTCATGGCGTCTAACATCGGTCACGACGTTGATGCCGGCACCACTCAGTTCGACCTGCTTGTTCCCGGAGGTGGCGTGGGTATCTTTAACGCCCTGTCTACACAACTTGGTATGGCCCCGACTGAACTGGGAGAAACCAATGGCGGTATTTTGAGCCGCTGCATGCAGCAGCTTGGCTATTGGCAGGTGACTAAGGAACAGTACCAGGAATGTGTCATCAACATGTGCGAATCTGTGTTTGATTCCACCCAGTGGCCTCACATGAATCGTGGCTGTAAGTGGCTTGCCACATTCTTCGAAGCTGCAGACAATCCGTCCTTCGTCTGGGAAGAAGTGGAATGCCCCCAGTACTTGGTAGATAAGTATCGTACCACCCTTAGCTTGGAACTGGAAACAAATATTTTGTATTCCGAAAAGTGGGATAACTACAAGGGTGGTGAATTTATCACTACAGACGCTTGCAGCAGGGACAAGAATGCTCAGGGCGAATACTGCGATCCTGAAAAGTTGGCTGCAGACAAGGCAAAGTCTTACTAGTTAGGTAAACGCATGAAGCATCCGTTTAAGAAAGGTTTAGTGGCAGCAAGTGCATTAGTTTTGGTCGGCGCGTTTGTTGCCTGCGGTGACGACAATCCCTCTAATCCGGGTCAGGGTGGCACTCCGGATCCTGCTTCCTCCAGCTCTGTGGACCAGATTCTCCCTGGCGTTAGCAGCTCCTCTGCAGGTGCTGTGCCGGGCTCTAGCGCAACGGTTCCCGGATCTAGCGCAACAGTGCCTGTGTCAAGTGCTGCGGTGCCTGGCTCCAGTGGTTCTCAACCTGGCGAAACTCCTGCCAGTTCCAGTGACGGTAAGGTAGAACTTGATGCGAACGGTTTCCCCACAATGGAATCCTATGGTGCACCTTCTCCGGAATACACCAAGGATATTTCCGCTACTGCAAAGCGCGGCTGGAACACTCGCTATTGGGATGCCTGCAAGCCTCACTGCTCCTGGCTTAGGGAAAGCGCAAACGATGTGACCCGTGCAGATACTTCTTCCGCCGAGGCCTATGAGGCGGATATGAGAATGTCCCGTAACTGCAACATCCACGATGTTGAAGTTCCCACTTTCACGTTGGGTAATGTGAACCACTCCTGGTTTGGTTACGAAGGTACCCGAAGTGCTTGCGGCGATGAAAAGGAAAAGGGTGTATTCACCTGTACCGACATGGCTCCTATTGCAGTCAACGATACTCTGGCCTACGCTTACGTTGCAGGCACTGCCGACGGCAAGTGCGGTAAGTGCTACCACTTGCAGTACGATGGCCACTTCAAGGACGAAATGGATGTTAATCCGCCCAAGGCAACCCACAAGGCTCTTAAGGGTAAGCACATGGTGGTGATGGCTTCTAACATCGGTCATGATGTGGCTGGTGGTAATGCGGCTCTGCCTGCAGGTCAGTTCGACTTGATGGTGCCGGGTGGCGGCGTTGGCGCCTTCGATGCTCTTTCTGTTCAGGTGAATGGCAAGAACGTGAACTGGGGCGCAGGCTTTGGCGGCTTTTTGACCGAATGCCAGAAGGGTAATAACTGCGGTACTGAAGGTTCCCTGGATTGTTACCAGACCTGCATCAATAAAATGTGCGATGCCGCCTTCGGTAACGCTGGACTTCCCAACTTGCTGCGCGGCTGTAAATGGTTTGCCGAATGGTATATGGCTGCGGATAATCCCACTTACTACATTGAGGAAGTGGAATGCCCCCAGTATCTGATCGATCATTATATGACCCGTATCAATACCACTCCCGAAACCAACATCAAGAAGCAGACTGACTGGTCCACTTTCAAGGAAGGCGATGTTCTGGATACATTGCATTGCTGGAAGGCGGGCGAGGGCCCTGCAAATGCTGATGGTTGGATCAGCCCCAGCGCCGGCTGCGATGCAGGTCAGTAACTGAGTTCCTAGAAAATTTCAACGAACTCAATAGAATTTAGGTCTCGCGATAAATTCGCGGGGCCTTTTTTGTTGTTGCTTGTCCAACGATGTCTACACAAATCACGAAAAAATTTTCATGGTTTTTCAAAAACAAGAATATTTTTATACCGCGATGTGGATGAGACTGCAATGTGTGCAGAAAGTTGTCGCAATTGGAGTGTGTTTATGATTAGGATGTTTGGCCGCCGTGTTATGATGGGGGCATGTGTGCTTGGTTTGACGGCAACTGCGCAAGCCATTACCCCTAACGCGAATTTGAGCATTGGCAAGAACTTGTATGTGGGCGGCGCTGTTAATAGCAACTGGAAGCCTGAAGTCTATACCGACGGTCATTTGGATTTTAACCAGGTGGCATCTGCCAGTGATTTCGCGCTGAATGTGGGCGAGGGGCCCACAAAGCTTTTCATTACCTGGGAAACCCGCGGTGACGAGGCCTGGGTGGGTGACCAGTATGTGCATGCGGCAAGCTGCCAGCACAATCCTATGAAGGGTTCCAGTCTGGAAAATTTCAAGGTCATGACTTCCGCCAACTCCACCAATGGTACCGATGGCGACTGGGAGATTGTTGCCGAAGTAGGGGAGAGCGGCGCCATGAGCCGCGGCCTCGCTATTGATTTTGCCGGCAAGTCCTGGTTTAGGATTGTTGCAGAAAGTCCGGTGACGAATCTTGAGGAAGTGGGCGCCTACGATATGAGCAAAGGCGGGACTGACACCTGGTTCTTTATGGGAACAAGTATTAGCCAGATGGGTATAAAGCAGATCGAGGTGGATTCCAACTTTGCACAGCTGATCCACGCCCGTTATCCGGATTACTATCCTGTGATGCTCCGTGGTGGAATCGGTTGTGTAACTTCCTCTGGTGTTGTAGATGGTTTAAAGTATTACGGTGAGTATGTGGGCAACGTGACGTATTGGGCCATCGAAATGGGCACAAACGATGCTTGGGGCGGTACCAATGACAAAGTGCCGTTCTTCAAGAAGAACATGCAAGAAATCATCGATACCGCCAAGGCTCATAACGTGATTCCCGTTATTGCCCGCATGATAGCAACGAATCCCGACGTGGCCAAGTGGCAAGTCCATGAAGACTTCCTGAAGGCGATTGATGAACTGACTGAGGCGAACAATTTGCCTAAGGGGCCTGATTTCTTCGATTACTTCTCCAAGCATCCCGAGGAACTTTCTACAAGCGATGGCGTGCACCCTGCAGAAAAGGGTGCTGCCAGTATGCATCGCCTGTGGGCCGAGGCGATGGCTCCGCTGTATGCCGCAGGTGTTGAAGAGGGCGGCACCGAGAGATTTGTACCCACAAAAAATGTCCATTTCGCTATGCCGCAAATTCGTGTGGAAGACCACTCCATTGTCGTCACTGGTGCAGATGCCAATGCCTCTGTTAGCGTGGTAAGCCCCATGGGTCAGATTATGAACACCCATCAGCTTCCCTCCGGAAACTACATGGTCATCATCCGTAGTAGCACAATGTCTATGACTTCCCGAGTTACAATAAAGTAGCTTAGATTTAAAAATGAAAAAGGATGCTCCATTGGAACATCCTTTTTTTAACTTATCGAACAGCTTGAGGCGCGTATTCAGCGTCGATATCCTCTTGATAATATACAGCGGATTCTCCGTTTCTAACAGCCCGAGGCGGTTCTTGAACTTGCGGCGTTGTCTGGATTCGCTGTGGCGGGGGCAATGGTTCTGGAGGTGGCTGCCAAGTAGCCGTTTCGTACATCCAATGGAAAATGCCGACCACGGTTCCGATGACAAAGCCGCCGACGGCTCCAATTCCTGTGACTGCTAGGGAAAGACCAAAGAAACCAAGTTCCGTATCGATGTCGACATCGTCTTCTTCGACGGTGGGTGTAACTGACATCATAGCAAGTCCCGGCAAGGCTCCGATGGTGGCGCCGTAGGACATATCGCGTAAAATTGCGTTAGGATGATTGTAGGCGCATCCTGATAACGTTAGCACCAGGAGAACGGAACAGATTGCAATTAAGATTCTCATATTCCCCCCTTGTTTAAGTGGATCTCATGTTTTCTACTAATGAAGTTAGAAAAAGAATGGGAAAGGTGTATCAAGAAAAATTAATTACAAAATAAAAACTCCCGACAGCTTGCGCCATCGGGAGCTTTTTGGGGGTTAGGAGGAGCTCTTTTTCTGAAGGGTTTACTTCAGGGAAATTCTTTTGGTGGTTGCCTGGGAGCCTGCGCTGACGCGGACGATGTAATTGCCGGTGGCGAGGTTTTCCAAGTTCAGGGTGCCATTCACATTCCTAAAGGATGCCATGGGGCGGCCCTGGAAATCGAATACTGTCACGTTAGCGTTGCTTGCGCCGGCGACCTGCAAAGTCCTGCCACTCATTGATACCTTGAAGGCGGTTACGTTCATTGCGGTCATGGCCATAGCGATGCTGGAGCTGGACTTGACAACTTCTGCGGAACTGGAACTTGCGGGCTTAACGACAGTGCCTGCAGGGACGATGTTCAACTTGATCACCACTTCCTGATCGTTGATGGTCAGCTTGTCGCTAAGGGATCCTTCCTGCAGGTAGTCAGGAATGGTGCCTGTGATTGTGATCTTGCCGTTTTCAGGTTGCTGGGGAATGTTCAGGAAGTGAAGATCCCATGAGTTGCGAGTGATGCTCTTTACACCTTCAATAGTAATGGTCTGAATGGCGCTGTTCTTTGCCACGGTCTGTTCCAGGCTTCCGGTAATCTTTAGGTTTGCGGGAACCACAACACTGCTGGAGCTCGATGCAATCGAAGAAGAACTTACCTTTACTGAAGAGCTGGACTTTGCGCTGGAACTAGAAGCCACGCTAGAGCTTGATGCCACGCTGGAGCTGGAAGGTACAATCACCGGTGCGGAGCCGTCGCAAGCCTTATAGGTAGAAGGCAGGGAGGCGAACACGTTCTGGTTGGTCCATTGACCGCTCTGGGTGTAGCTCCACTGGCTTGCAGGGGTACTTCCGCTGACGCCTGTGTTGAAATAGGATGCGGTTTCAGCCTTGTTGGAAACGGACCAGTTGGCGCCAGAAAGCTGATTCTGTTTCATCCAGTTGTACCAAGCGGTGCTATAGCTTTCGGTAAAGCCGCCATTGCCGCTGGGAGCGGAGTTGCCCCATTCCGTCACGAACACGGAGTAACCCTTGTTCATCATGTTTTCGGGATTTTTGCCCAGTACATCCACCTTGTGTCGATACGGATCTTCGCCGGCATAGTAATGGAAGGTGTAGGCCACGTTCTTGTCGTTAATGGTCTGGGCCAGAGCTGCGTCCACGTACTGGTCGTAGTAGGGAGTGCCCACCACCACCAGGTTGTCGGAGTACTTACGGATTTCGCTGATCACGGTGTTGGCGTAAGGATAGATGGCGCGCTTCCAATAATCCTTGGCACCATCAGCATCGTACCAGCCTTCCCAATCGCAGTCACCGTTCTTGGGTTCGTTATAGATTTCGAAGATTACGTTATCGTACTTACCCCACTTCTGGGCCATCTTGCCAAAGAACTGGGCTGCGCCACTGGTGTTCTTTTCGGCGCAATGGGAATGGTAGTCGATCAGCACGTAAATGTCGTTGTCGATGGCGGCCTGCACCACGGCGTTCATGGCGGTTTCATGCATGCCGTTGGTATAGTAGTTGCCTACGTCATCTTCCCAGGAGCCATCTACACCCATGGGGGCGCGAACCAGCTGGATCTTGTGCTTGTCCACCAGGCCCTTGATCACGTCGCCATTCCAGAAGTTGATGCCGGCATCCTTTGTCATGGACCAGAAAAGGCTCATGCCCTGAACAGCCACTTCGTTGCCGGAGGTGCTATAGGCGGGGCAGCTGCCGTAAATGCGGCCCTTGCCCTGCGCATTCTTGCCAGCCTGAAGCTGGCCATACTGGCTTACGGGACCAACGCGGTTTGCAGCGGATGCACCAGCCACAAGACCGAAAGCGAGAATACTTAAACCAATGATCTTATTCATGTTATACCCCATACTTTTTACAAGGTCAAAGATAGATATGGGGTACAAAAATTTTAGGCCGAGGTTGGGCGTAACTTTTACAACTGTTTCAACTGTTCACTAGCGATGTGACGGAGGTTACGAACATCTCGGTATTTACTTCTCCGTCTGCTCATCTTTGAAGGGAGATTCCTGCCAATCCCTGTAGCTTGGGGTTTTCCTAGGTTTCAGGAATTCCTTGTTCTCTACAGGATCAGACCAGTCCGTATGGTTCCTGATGAGAGGCTTGTAAAGGTGCATATTTCCCACATAGTCAATGATGACGGTAGCCTCGGTCATTGCGCAGGGTGGAGGATCGTCGTCGTCGAAGGAGTTGTTAAGGAAGAGCTTTTCAACAAGGGAGCGCTTGGGCTGACCACCTTCGAAATCTAGGACGCCATAAATGCGGTCGGCCTTTTTTGCCACGAATTCAATTCTGCAGTCGCCACCGATATTTGAAGTGTGGCAACGTTTACCGGAGCAGAGAAATTCTCCGTTCGCGTAAAAATCATAGGCTTGACCGTCGTCGGCCTGTACGTAGACACGCTGCCAGTCCTTTCCTGTAAATAAACCGGCATGGGTACTGACGGCAAGAAGTGCTATTGCAAACATGTATGCACGTTTAATCATCAGTAACCTATCACTGTTTCAAAGCCCAAACCTTGGATGGTGTGTCCATGGATTCGGCCCGTGTTCTTGAAGTACTTGAGGTCGAATCGAACTGTGAAGGGGCTGTAACGGTTGAACTGGTATCCAGCACCAAGAGCAAGCAGGGCTCCCGTAACTGTTTCGTCATGATCTTCGCCCTTGTAGTTTTTGCCGGGGAATGTTGCATTGGAGAATCCAACTTCGCCAATGACGAAGGGGGCGTTGTTTCCTCGTGCAAAGATGGGGACTGCCAGATTCAGGCCCATGCTTGTGATCGTCGTGTCTCTAGTGATAAAACCCCGTAAGTTCAGGTTTGTTCCGACCATGAAATACTTGAAATCGTACCAGGCACCCAAAGAGATGTTGTCGCCAGCCTTGGGTCCCTTGAACCAGAGATCTACCCCGAAGGAAAATGCAACGCGGACATTTCTTCCGACGCTGTCGATGTCATCCTTTTTTTCAAAATTACTGGGGAGGTTCTGGTATTCGCTGCTAGTAGTTACATGAGTAGCGGCGGTGGGCTGGAAGTTGGATTCCTTGATGTAGATAGGATATTCTGCATCATAGAAGCTCTTGGGATTGCTGCCGGTCTTGCCGGTGCCCATGGAGTTTGCAACGCGAAAAAGAATGGGGGCCACATCTTCGGGGATGAGGGCCTTGTACTCGTCGTGCCAGATAAGTTCTTCTGTCTGGGTATCCTTCATGGCGAAGGAGAACAGCATGCCACTGCCATTTTCCTTGACGGTAATGAACAGTGCGAAAGGGCAGCCCTTCCTTTGAGCGATATTGAGAATCACGGGTATGGAGGCTGACTTGGTGTAGGGATGGGCCTTGTCGGCGGCTCTCAGCTTGTAACGGCCCACGTCCTTGACGTACTTTGTGAATGTCTGGATGATGTATCTCTGGTAATCAGGATGAAGGCCTGAAGTCTTGATGTAGGGAATGAAGACCATTTCTTCGGAGTAGTCTACGCTGCCCTTGTCATCAAACATCTCTGCGAAGTATTCTTCAAGCAGTGCGCCCGGGAGGAATAGTAGAACTCGTGCTACAGCTTCACCGATACCTGATCCTTCATCCTTTGCAAGGGCGTTTCCTGCAGATAGGAGAAATACCAAGGAAAAAATGATACATTTAAAAAATTTAGAACACATAATCAACCCCCCGCTTTTTCTTAAAATAGAAAAAGTTACCGAGAAGGAAATAAAAAAGACGACCTTTTTTTTAGGCCGCCTTTATTCCCGAATGGAACGGCTCTACTTTTTCAAGTGGAGCTTTCTCAGCACCTTTCCAAGTAGCTCGTTAAGGATGTCGCCGGCATCCTTGCTGCCTAAAATCTTCTGGATGACCAAGGTGAGGCCAAGCAGAATAACACCTGCAACGCAGCTGTAGATAACGAGAACCACCAGGTTCGTATTACGGACAAATTCACCGGTCACGTGGTCCAGGCCCAGGGCTGCAAAGATCATGATGGCAAATGCGACGAGGGCGCGCCCCATGTTCATCAATGCCTGCTTCATGCCGTCGGTACCGTTCTTCTTGGCCCACATGAAGATCATGGAAATGACCTGCAGCAGGGCGCCTGTTGCGCCGATGATAGGCACGCTCTTGATGCCCAGAGGTTCGCCCAGCAGAATGTAGGCGGGAATGGTCAATGCAAAAATGCCGGTGTTCAGCAGAGTGGGTAACCACATGCGTTCTGCAGCATAGAAGCTTCGTACCAGAACGGCCTGGAGGCAAAGGCCCAGGGACACAGGCAGGTACCAGCGCAAAATCTCGGTAATGGCCTCGGTGGTTTCGCGATGGAAGGCGCCACGTTCAAACAGGATTCGCACGGCAGGGAAGGAGAGGGCCCATACGGCAACCACGGCGGGAATCAGAATGCAGAACATACGGCTAAGGCTCTTCCAAATTTTTTCATTCAGCTGTTTGATCTGACCTTCCTTTACCAGGCGTGCCATGTCGGGGTAGCTGGTCACAGAAACGGAGAATCCGAACACTGCCACCAAGGTGTACATGACACGGTAGGCGTAGTTGAGGCTTGAAATACCGCTGGTGCCGAAACTGCTACCAAAGCTACGGATGATGAATTCCAGACCGAACATGGAGCCAACGCCTAGGGACATGGGAATCATCATCTTGAAGTAGCGGACAATATCGGGGTGCGTGGGCTGCATGATCAGTTCATACTTGACGCCGCCACGCTTTGCACCAAAAATCTGCAGGGCGAAGAAACCGATGAAGGCGCCAACAGGCACGCCCCAGGCAAAACCTTCCAGGCCGTAGTCTGCGCCGTTGTACTTGCCGAGGAGAATTCCAAGCAGGCCGCCGCCAACGATTGCCACGTTGTAAATCAAGCCGGTGAGAGACGGAATCAGGAACTGCTTACGAGTGTGCTGCACTGCCACAAGAATGCTACCCACGAAAATGAAAATCTGGCCCGGCAGAATAATGCGACCGTAGTAGGTGGCCCGTTCAATCAATTCCGGAGTTGCCCCGCTGGTGGTGAGCAAGGTGAGAAGTTCCGGCATGAAAATGAAGGCGGGCACCACAAGCACCAGCAAAATTGCGCCGAAGGTATTCAGCACGTTACTGAAAAACTTCCAGCTCTTTTCTTCGTCGCCAGCCACCTTGTAGCCCGTGAAAATCGGGATAAAGATAATGCTCAAGAAGCCGGTGCTTACCACGTGATTCAAAATGTCGGGAATCATGAAGGCCAAGTCCAGGGCGTTCTTTTCGAGGGAGACGCCGGCGGCGTGGGCCAAAAGCATTTCGCGGAAAATTCCCAGCACGCGGCTGAGGAGCATACTGACAGCAACAATAATGGCGGCTTTATTCATAATTTGGCTAAAATTGTAAAAATCTGTAAATGAAGGATTTTGTAACTGTGTCGTAAAATTAGAAAGTTGTGGAGGACTGCTTGAATATTATGTATATTTATAATATGAAAAAATTGCTTGCAATTATCGCTCTGGCCGTGGTCGGTTCAGCTTCTGCACAGGATCTGTCTTATGACACTATGATGGCAGACACCGACGCTGTTGAAGAAATTAGCGAACCGGAAGTAGAATCTTCCAGTTCCTCGATGATTTCTTCTGTCAGTTCCTCGTCCAGTTCTTCAATTAGTTCTTCGTCCAGTTCCTCGGTACGTTCCTCTGAACGTTATACCACAGGTGCTTCGACGCGTTACGCTGCAGGTTCCTCTGAACGTTACGTGGAAGGATCTACCCCTGTCGTGAATATCGGCGAACCGGCTGCTGTGGCTGCAGCTACCGACGACATTGTTGTTCCCCCTGCATCTGAAATCGATGATGACTCTATTCCCGAGCTCAAGCGTTGCAAGTATACCTTTAGGAGCTGGGGTTTAGGTCTTGCCGCATGGCATAACTGGAAGCATGATGTAAAGGATTCCAAGAAGAAAAAGCGTGACTGGGATCTTGCTCTGCTTCTGCATCACGGTCGTATTTGGGAAATGACTTCCCATGGTGCAATTACTTTGAACGTCAACGCAAATATCGCTTATGGCGAGGCTCTTGAAACTCAGGGTATCGGTGTGCTTGGCGGTCGCTACTTCTTCTTTAACGAAATTTTCACTCCCTATATTGGTGGCGGTTTCGGTCTTGGCTTGCAGTACGATGGCTACCTGCGTAAGTTTGGTGACAAGTTTGCCTTTGGCTTTGCCGGTAACTTTGAAGGCGGTATCGTAATCTTTAGAACGACTACCACTCAGCTGGAACTTGGTGCAAGCTACAACGTTCTCGTAAATGTCCTCGACGTTGAACACGTCTACGGCGCCTTCAACTTCTACCTGGCTATCAACTATTAAGAGCCGAGAGTCGCAAAAAATAAGCTTGCTTATTTTTTATGACCGAGGCGAAGAATAGAGCGCTGCGAAGCAGCGCCATTACTAGCAAGGTGAGTGCCGCAGGAAAATGCTTGCATTTTCCTATGGCCGAACCGCAGCGAATAAGCGGCGTGAAGCGCCGCCACTATTAACAAGTCTCGCGTTTCCCGAAAAAGCATTAAAAAAACGACTGCGTTCAACGCAGCCGTTTTTCTTTTGACAATGTTGTCGCGGAACTAGTCCGCGGATGTCACCCGACCTTTGAACCAGCCGGGATCTCCCTGCCGATTAGTAACGGTAGAATTCCACCTTGTAGGGGCCTTCCACAGGAACGCCGATGTAATCAGCCTGAGCCTGAGTCAAAGTGGTCAGGTGAACGCCCAGCTTTTCCAAGTGGAGGCGAGCAACCTTTTCGTCCAGGATCTTAGGCAAGGTATACACGGTGCCGCTTTCATACTTGAGGCCAGCCACAGTTGCCTTGCCGGTAGCGTTGAACCACAGGTCGATCTGTGCGATGGTCTGGTTGGTGAAGCTTGCACTCATCACGAAGCTGGGGTGGCCAGTAGCGCAGCCCAGGTTCAGCAAGCGGCCTTCAGCGAGAACGAGAATGCTGTGACCATCGGGGAAGATCCATTCGTCGTACTGGGGCTTGATTTCGTTGCGGACAATGCCCGGAATCTTCTTGAGGCCAGCCATGTCGATTTCGTTGTCGAAGTGGCCGATGTTACCCACGATGGCGCGATGCTTCATCTTGCTCATCTGTGCGGCGGAGATAATCATGGTGTTGCCGGTGGTGGTCACGAAGATGTCGGCGTAGTCAACCACTTCGTCGAGGGTCTTCACTTCGTAGCCTTCCATTACAGCCTGCAGAGCGCAGATGGGGTCGATTTCAGTAACGATCACGCGAGCGCCCTGACCACGCAGGGACTGAGCGCAACCCTTACCCACGTCGCCGTAACCGCAGACTACTGCGATCTTGCCAGCCATCATCACGTCGGTAGCGCGGTTGATGCCGTCGATGAGGGAGTGGCGGCAGCCGTAGAGGTTGTCGAACTTGGACTTGGTCACGGAATCGTTCACGTTGATTGCCGGGAACTTCAGGCGACCTTCCTTGGCCATCTGGTACAAGCGGTGCACGCCGGTAGTAGTTTCTTCGGAAACGCCCTTCAGAGCTTCGCGGGCGCGGGTCCACTGCTTGGGATCCTTCTCGAAAATCTTCTGGCAGGTCTTCAGGAATACGCACCATTCCTCGGAATCCTTTTCCGGGTTGGGTTCAGGAACCTTGCCTGCGTCTTCGAATTCAGCGCCGCAGGTAACGAGCATGGTAGCGTCGCCACCGTCATCCACGATGAGGTCAGCGGTCTTGCCGTCGGGCCATACGAGAGCCTTGGCGGTGTTTTCCCAATAGTCTTCCAGGGATTCACCCTTCCAGGCGAAAACAGGAACGCCCTGGGGGTTTTCAACGGTGCCCTTCTTGCCAACGACAACAGCGGCTGCGGCGTGGTCCTGGGTACTGAAGATGTTGCAAGAGACCCAGCGAACGTCTGCGCCCAGGTCAACCAGCGTTTCAATGAGGATTGCAGTCTGCACGGTCATGTGCAAGGAACCCATGATGCGGGCACCTGCCAGCGGCTTCTTGCCTTCGTATTCCTTGCGAAGAGCCATGAGGCCCGGCATTTCGGTTTCGGCCAGGTCCAGTTCCTTGCGGCCCCAGGCGGCAAGGTTGATGTCTTTAACTTTGTATTCCATTGTTTCCTCGATGGGGGAGGTGCGGAACCATATCCGCCCCAAATTCTATTTATGCATAAATATAGTTAAACGCATTAAACTTTTGTTTCTTATAAAAATCTCACATTGACGAAAATTTGTCTTTAATCATGTTCAGTTTCTATATTTACCACGGGTTATGAAATTGGGGAACTTGTTTACTATAGTAATTTTACTTGTGGCTGCATTGGCTGCCGCCCAGGGGTCTGTATCAGATCCCATTTTGGGTGAACCCTTTAAGGTGCGCGGTTTCGATGCTGGCGAAAACAAGCAGTTCCACGCCACCATTATCAAGTACGCCCCCGAAAAGGATTCCTCCTGGAACTACGTAGGCAAGGCCCTTTACATTCACGGTTTCAATGACTATTTCTTCCAGAAGGAACTGGCCGAAAAACTGGATTCCGCTGGCTACGAATTCTACGCCATAGATCTTCATAAGTACGGCCGCTCCCTGCGCCCCGGTGAACGCATCGGCGAAGTTGTGGACATTACTGAGTACTACGCTGAATTGGACTCCGCCATTGCAGAAATGCGCGGTGGCGATCCCGACCAGAAGCTTGTGCTAATCGGTCATAGTACCGGCGGCTTGATCGCGGCCCTTTATGCGGCAGCCCGCGGTAACGGCAAGGACTTTCAGTCCATTGTGCTGAACAGCCCCTTTATGGAAATGAACTACGGGTTTATCACTCGCGACTTGCTGATTCCTGTAGTATCTTTCTTGGGACGGTTCTTCCCCAATATCGATATTCCCCGCGGTGATAACGCCAACTACGGCGAAAGCATTCACAAGTCCTATCGCGGTGAGTGGGAATACAATACCGACATCAAGTCTTTGACCAGCATCCCTGTGAATACGGCATGGCTCCGCGCTATCCACCTGGCCCATCACGATGTGCAGAAGGGCTTAAAGCTTGAGGTTCCTGTTCTGGTGATGCACAGTAACTGCAGTATCGATCAAGAAGAATGGAGCGATGACTACATGCATTGCGATGGCGTGCTGAATGTGGATCACATCAAGCGCTATGGTGCAAATCTGGGCGACGATGTAAAGCTGGTGGAAATCAACGGCGGCATGCACGATCTGATTCTTTCCGGAAAGGATGTCCGCGATAACGTCTACAAAGTCATGCTGGACTTTATGGACTCTACGGCGACTGCTGTAGTTGTGCCTACCGCACCTTAATGCAGAACTTTCACGAACTGCTGGGAACCCGCGCTAATACCAAGAACTCGTGGACCGCTTATTTGCGGTAATGAAACCAGGTTGATGCCTGGTTTTCCTTTTTGTCTTGCACTCCAGATTTCACGGCCCTGGATGTCAAAAATCCTGACGTTGATTTCCTCGCCGGCGTTCAATATTATTTGGGCGGTGTTGCCTTGAAGGCTTATGGACTTTGCTTTGTTATTGGCGATGGTAATATTTGTCGGTTCATCAGGTACATTGCCTATGCTGTCAGGATCTGTGCCGGGGTCGTTTCCTGTGCCGCTTTCCGTTACCGTCACCTCGGAGCTTATGAGCCAGGAATCGCTTTCGGCGTCCATTTTCACCAGGGCCTTGTAAGTACCTGCCGCTGTTGCCGTCAGGGTGGTGCCGGCGCCTTTATCGCCCTTTGCGGGGGAGACCAGCATGCCGTCCTTGTACCAGTAAGCGTCTACGCCAGAAACGGAAAGCTTGCCTTCATTTTGCGTGATCTCGGGTTTCTCCAGCACGATGTATTTGTCGATAATCCTTGCAAGTTCGGCAGCGCCCTTTGCGTTGGGATGGACGCTGTCATTCAGGAACCATTCCGGGGTTTTGAAAAGAGTGTGTAGATCAATAATGTTCACACCTTTCCTCACCGCGGTTTCGCGAATGATGGGATTGATCTGGTTCACGATGGCAGTGTCGGTGATGCCCCAGCTGTAGTTGTTGGAATAGGGCTGCAGCGTAGCGAAAATTTCCGGTGCAGTTTCCGCATGGGCGAAAGTGTCTATCAGCGCCTCGTAATCCTTCAGAAGTTCAGCCTTGCTGTATTGCTGGTACATGGAATTGTATGCGCCGATTTCTGGATAGTTCTGCATAAAGAACTTGCTGTCGTTGGTACCCAGTTCAATGACCACGATGTTTGGCTTGGAGGCCAGCGCATTCTTGAAGTGTTCCCGGTTCCAGTAACTTTGGTTCTTGATTTGGGACTTGTCGTCGCCGGGGTTTGCAAATGTCATGCTGCTGGCGCCGAAATTTGTGACAACGTAACCGTCTCCCAGCATTTCTTGCAGGTGCTGCGGGTATTTCTTTTCGTCCCAGATGCCGTAGCCTTCGGTAATGCTGTTGCCTACGCAGGCCACGTTTACCGCCCCATTGCAAATTCCTATGCTGGCCATGCCTAGCATGCAGACGGTGGCGAAATTTCTTCCAAAAATTTTCAAGCCCATACAAACCCTTTGATTTTTTTCCCAAAGAAAATAAATAAAGTACGGATCCATATACCGTCTGGAGCCATGATTCTCCCATAAACTGGTGAAATCATTTCAACATGATCCTGATACTAAAAAAGACCGCTCTTGCGAGCGGTCCTTTGAATTTCTTGAGGGAAACCTGTTAGAATCTGTCGAGGAGTTCCTTGGGGCATTCCACTTCCTTGTATTCCAGGAGCGGGTTGCCTGCAGCTTCCATCCAGTTTGCCATGAAGAGGCAGCCTTCTCGGGCCTGGGCGTCCATGGAGAAGGACTTATTGCACTTTTCAGTGAGGCAGCTCTTGTACTTGGCGGCTGTATAGCCGGTTTCCTTTTCGCATTCATCGAGAAGGCCACCGTACTGGGAACCCTGGGAACCCCAGCCCATCTTCTGGGAGCAGCCGTTGAAGATACCGAAGCCACCGCCCGGAATCATCACGTCGAACTGACCGCCGGCCACGTCGTAACCCACGTTGCTGGACATGACGATGAGGTGCTTGCCTTTCAGCTTGGAGTGGTTGTCGGTTGCGTACTTACCCTTACCGGTAAAGGCAAGGTCAAAGCACTTACCGCAATTGTTTTCGCCACCCGGAGTAGCTGCAAATGCGAATGCCATGGTTTCGCTTACGACGATGGGGAACTGACCGCGGCAGATACCTGCGTTACCGCCGTCGCACATACTCTGGGAACCGCCGGCGACCTTGTTTCCGCTGGCGTCACAAGTGGATGCCTTGCCGCCGTGCTCGGGCCATGCGCAGTGAGGTTCACAGCAGTCCCAGTAACGGGTTGCGTAACCGGAACCGCTCTTGCCGCCATTGACATACTTGATGGTGTAGTTGCTGGAAATGGTACCGCTGTTATTGTTGTTGTTCTGCGAAGCCTGGCTGCTGGAGCTCTTGGGGGCGGAGCTGGAGGACTTGGGCTTGCTTGAAGAAGACTGTTGCTGATTGTTCTGAGTCTGCTGCTGGTTGTTGCCGCCTGCAGATGCGGAACCGTCGCTCAAGTCACCTGCGTCGTACCACTTCAGGATTTCGCACTTTTCGTTGTAGGAGTACTGGCTACCCTTTGCAGTGGTGAGGCCCTGTGCGTAGAAGTTCACGCACTTGCCGGAAATCTTGTCGAAGCACTGGGAGCCGGCGGTGCAGGAGCCGGAGGTCTGCTGATTTTGGTTGTTGGCAGAAGAGCTGGACTTTGCGGTGGGAACGTTGGCCGAAGACTGAGTCGGGACATTCACGTTTGCAGAAGACTGAGTGGGAACGTTAACGACTGCAGAGGATTGAGTCGGGACGTTCACATTTGCGGAAGACTGTGTGGGAGTCGGAGCTGCAGCGCTGGAAAGGGGCTGCTGACCGGGAACGGAACCAGGCTGAAGGATGGGGAGATATCCCAGATTGATGTGTTCAATCATGGTCTGGGATCCATCGACACTGGCGATGTTACCGACAGTAGGATTGCTAGGATCGGCAATGAAGGAGGCTACGGGGGCTCCGGTTACATCGGTGACGACTCCGGTAGGATAGATGAGAAGAGTCTGGTCGCCTACGGTAAGTTCCCAGCAGGCTTCAGTAACTGCGCCGTCGTTCGGCTGATTGACAACGGGGTCGCTATTGCAGTTGATCAGGGTCAGGGCAGCGCCGAGGACCAAGATGGACTTTAAAAACGGGTGCTTCATAGTTATCCTTAATAAAAAAATAATCGGGACCTTTTAAAAAAAGCCCTTCCAATTCCATCCGCGACTAAAAATAGATTTTTAAGGCGGAATCAGTATGTAAATTTTTATTACACAAGAGGTTAGGCGATGTCTGTCACACATTGTGTTTTGTATTGGGTAGAGGTGGTCAAAAATTACCACAAAAAAACGCCCCGATTCGAGGCGTGTTTCGGTTTTTAAAGTACTTCTACTAGTACTTTTCCTTCAGCACATTGGGGCATTCAACTTCCCTGTATGTAACTTCGGGGTTGTTTGCGGCAAACATGAATTCTGCCAGGAACAGGCAGCCTTTCTTGGCCACCGCGTCGTTGGAGAAAGACTTGTTGCACTTTTCGGTAAGGCAAGTGATAATCTTGTCGCCGGTGTTGTTGGCGTTGGCGTCGAGGCAAGAAGTCAGGAGACCGCCGTAGGTTGCGCCTTGGTCGCCCCAGCCAAAGCCGGAGCAGCCGTTGAACTTACCTGCACCACCGCCGGGGATCATGATGTCAAACTGGCCACGGCCCACGTCGTCGCCGATGTTGCTAGCCATGATGATGAGCTTTCTGCCGGACTGCTTGAACTTGCTTACGTTATTGCTGAGTGCGCACTTCTTGTTGCCGTTATCGAAATAGCAGGACTTGCTGCTGGTAGGCGTTAATTCGTAGCACTTGCCGCACTTGCCGCCATCGCTTGAGGGTACTGCAGCGAAGGCGAAGCCGTAGGTGTCGCAGCCGTCGATAGTGAATGGGGCCTGGCTCTTACATACGGTGGAGTTGCCGCCGCTACAGATGCTGCCTGCTTCGCCATAGATTTGGGTCGTGCCGTTTCTGTCGCATTGTCTTGCGTTGCCGTTCCATGCGCAGCTGGGCTTGCAGCAGTCCCAGTAGCGGGATGCGAAACCTGTGTTGCTGGAGCTGCCCACGTACTTGATGGTGGGGCAGGAGCCGCCGGAGACCGGCTTGGAACTGCTGCTGGAGGCGGGCGCGCTGCTGGAGCTTACGGGGGTGCTGCTGGAAGACTGGGGAATGGTTGCGCTAGATGCGGGCGTCGGGCTGCTGCTGGATGCGGGTATCTGGTTGCTGCTAGATGCAGGAATCGTGGCGCTGCTCAGAGGTTGCGGTGCAGTTGCACTGCTGGATTCCGGAATGTTCCCCCCAACGTTGGGGCCAACCTGCTTCAGGGTGCTCAGGTTTACATTCTTTGCGAAAATCTGACCTTCCAGGGTGATGATGTTGCCTACGGAGAGGTTCGGCTCTGTTGCCTGGAAAGTTCCGAAGGCTTCTCCATTCGCGGTAAAAACAAGGCCATTGCCATAGATGACGTAGTTCTTCTGGCCGATGTTGATAATCCAGCCCTGTTCCATAACGATGGTTGGATTCACCTTTTTCAACTTCTGGAAGTTGACGTTTTCGGCGATGGTGAGTCCGTTGTTGTCGATGATGAGGCCTAATTCGATGTTTGCAAGGCCTATGACTGCGCCGGTAGTGTCGGTGACAATGCCGGATCCCGAAACAATGTACTTGTTCTTGTCCTTATCGACGTAGATATAGGAAACTTCAGGGACGATTATTCCCTGGTTAGGGTCGCTGCCTGTGGGGTTGCCGCTATCGCAACTGCAAACCAAGGCTAGGGAGCAAGCCACTAGCATGGTCTTAAAAAACGGAAATCTCATAGTTATCCTTTGCTTGCCTAAAACACCAAGACCAAAGATAATTACTTATCTAGCAACGATTTGTAAAAAAGTGGTTTGCACATGAGTATTTTGTTCCGTAAATGTTCCCGGTTGATTTTGGACAGGTCGGCTAAAAAATTCGCAATGTAAATTAATGTAAATTTTTATTATGTAATAAATTTTTTACATTGACGTAAAATGTTGATTTTTAAGGGTTTGCGGATAAGAAAGTTTGTGTTGAAGATGTGTTGATAAATTGGATTTAGTTGAACTATAAAAAAGCTGAACCCTTGAAATTTTGCGAAAAAAGCCAATTTTTGTAAAATGGAGTGACCTCCTGGATCGAACCTGCCCAGCCCCCTGCGTGTGGTGTTGAAAAGTCTGAAATCCCCATTTTTCGGCGAAAATCAAAGAAAAATCCTTGAAAAAATCCTTGAAATTGCTAAATTTGTGCAGCAAAATTCGCAGAGTACCGCTTCCTATGCTCTGTCGAAATCACGGAAATCGCGCCGAACCCGCGCCGTTTCTACAACTCGAAGCGATAAACCTTCTGCTGAAGAAGAGGAAAAAATGGCAAAAGAACATTTTGACAGAAGTAAGCCGCACTGCAATATCGGCACTATCGGTCACGTTGACCACGGTAAAACCACTCTGACCGCTGCAATCTGCACCACCCTCGCCGCTAAGGGCCTGGCTGCTGCAAAGCGTTTCGATGAAATCGACAACGCTCCGGAAGAAAAGGCACGTGGTATCACGATTAATACTTCTCACGTCGAATATACTACCGCCAACCGTCACTATGCCCACGTTGACTGCCCGGGCCATGCTGACTACGTTAAGAACATGGTTACTGGTGCCGCTCAGATGGACGGCGCTATCCTCGTTGTTGCTGCTACTGATGGCCCGATGCCTCAGACTCGCGAACACATCTTGCTCGCTCACCAGGTTGGCGTGCCCAAGATCGTTGTTTTCATGAACAAGGTCGACATGGTCGACGACGTCGAACTCCTCGACCTCGTTGAAATGGAAGTTCGTGACCTTCTCTCCAAGTACGAATTCGACGGCGACAACACCCCGATTATCCGCGGTTCCGCACTCAAGGCTCTCGAAGGCGACGACGCTTTCCAGGACAAGGTTATGGAACTCATGAACGCTTGCGACGAATACATTCCGCTGCCGGCTCGTGAAACCGAAAAGCCCTTCCTCATGCCGATCGAAGACGTGTTCACCATTACTGGTCGTGGCACCGTTGCTACCGGCCGTATCGAACGCGGTGTTGTTCATCTGAACGACAAGGTCGAACGTGTTGGTCTCGGCGAAACCGTTGAATACGTCGTTACCGGCGTTGAAATGTTCCGTAAGCTCCTTGACGACGCTCAGGCAGGTGACAACGTTGGTCTCCTCCTCCGCGGTGCTGAAAAGAAGGACATCTCTCGTGGCCAGGTTCTCGCTGCCCCGAAGTCCGTTACTCCGCACACCGAATTCAAGGCTGAAATCTACGTTCTGACTAAGGACGAAGGCGGCCGTCATACTCCGTTCATGAACGGCTACCGTCCGCAGTTCTACTTCCGCACCACCGACGTTACTGGTACCATCCAGCTTCCGGAAGGTGTTGAAATGGTTACCCCGGGTGACACCGTTACCATTCACACCACTCTGATCGCTCCGATCGCTATGGAAAAGCAGCTGCGCTTCGCAATCCGCGAAGGTGGCCGTACTGTTGGTGCAGGCTCTGTAACCGAAATCATCAAGTAAGGAATCAACAATGGCTGGTGAACGCATTCGTATTCGCTTGAAGAGCTTCGATCATCGCATGATCGACCGCTCTGCTCAAGACATCGTGAATACAGCTAAGAACACTGGTGCCCGCATTGCTGGCCCCATCCCTCTTCCCACTAAGGTCCAGAAGTATACGGTGCTCCGCTCTCCGCATATCGACAAGACCTCTCGTGAACAGTTCGAGTCTCGTACTCACAAGCGTCTGATTGACATCCTCGATGCCACTCCGCAGACTGTAGATTCCCTCATGAAACTTGACTTGCCCGCAGGCGTTGAAGTCGAAATTAAGGTTTAATAACAATGAACGGTATTCTCGCAAAGAAATTGGGAATGACCCAAGTATTCACGGAACAGGGCGAATGCGTTCCTGTAACGGTTCTCGAAGCCGGTCCGTGCGTGGTTGTTTCCCACAAGACAGAAGAGAAGGACGGCTACACTGCTGTCCAGATCGGCTTTGGTCTCAAGAAGGAACAGCGTGCCAACAAGGCAGAAATCGGCCACTTTAAGAAGGCTGACGTTGCTGTTCGTGAACACCTCGCTGAATTTGATGTCGCTGATCTCGAATCCTGGCCGGTAGGCAAGGAATTCGGTGCTGCCGATTTCGCTGACGTTAAGGTCGTCAACGTTTCCGGCATCTCCAAGGGTCACGGCTTCTCTGGTACCATCAAGCGCCACAACTTCCACAGCGGTCCTCGTTCCCACGGTACTCACAATATGCGTGAACCGGGTGGTACTTCCGCTCACTCCTATCCGGGTCGTGTTTTCCCGGGTAAGCGCATGGCTGGCCAGTTCGGTAACAAGAAGGTTACTGTTAAGCACCTCCAGGTCGTCAAAGTTGATGGCGACCGCAACCTGATCTTCGTCCGTGGCGCAGTCCCCGGTGCTAAGAACAGCATTATCGTGGTGAGGAAAGACTAATGGCTACTGCAAAGCTTTTCGCCGCTACTGGCGACATTAAGAATGATATTCAGCTCCCGGCAATGTTCGATGCAGAAGTCAATAAGGTCTGCATGTACTTGCACATCAAGGCTATCTTGAACAACAACCGTCAGGGCAATGCCAAGACCAAGACCAAGTCCGAAGTTTCCGGCGGTGGTCAGAAGCCTTGGAAGCAGAAGGGTACTGGTCGTGCTCGTTCTGGTCAGAACACCTCTGCAGTTTGGGTTCGTGGTGCTAAGGCTCACGGTCCTAAGGTTCATGACTACTTTGAAAAGGTTAACAAGAAGGTCAAGAAGATCGCTTTCCACTCTGCTCTCTCTGCTAAGGCAGCTGAAGGCAAGGTGAACGTATTCGAAGCTCTCAGCTTTGAAGCTCCGAAGACTAAGGATCTCCTCGCCGTTCTCGCTAAGGCTGGCATGGAACAGCGCAATGTGCTCTTCCTCGTTAGCGAAGCTGACAAGAACTTGTACCTCTCCTCCAACAACATTCCTTGGTGCCGTTGCGCACGCGTTGCTGATGTCAACACTTACGACATCGTCCGTGCAAACAACGTCGTCATCTCTCAGGCTGCTCTCGCAGAACTTGAAGGAGGCCGCTAATGGAACTTCACGAAATCTTGGTTGCTCCGCACATTACCGAAGAAACCGCAAAGATTATGGTGAATCGTCGCAACGACGAACACAAGTATGTTTTCAAGGTTGCCAAGTCTGCTACCAAGACTGAAATCAAGGAAGCTATTGAAAAGCGTTTCAACGTTCAGGTTGAATCCGTCAATACCTTGATCAATCGTGGTAAGATCAAGCGCATGCGTATGGGCATGGCTGCTGGCAAGAAGTCCAACTGGAAGAAGGCCTACATTACTTTGAAGGCCGGTCAGTCCATCGCTGAGTTCGAAGGAGTATAATCATGGGTCTGAAGTCTTATCGCCCGCTTACCCCGACGCTTCGTTACAAGCAGATTGGTGACCGTAAGGAAATCACTGCTGAAAAGCCGTACAAGCCGCTTACCGAAGGTATCAAGCGTAGCTCTGGCCGTAACAACGCCGGTGAAATCACCTCCCGCCGTCGCGGTGGTGGTCACAAGAAGTTGTATCGTCTCATCGATTTCAAGCGTCAGTCTGCAGTTTCTGCAACTGTCGAAACTATCGAATACGATCCGAACCGTACCGCACGTATCGCTCTCGTTAAGTTCGAAAACGGCAAGCGTGCATACATCATCGCTCCGGCCGAAGTTAAGGTTGGCGATGTGCTGAACTCTGGTGAAGGTGCAGAATTCCGCGTTGGTAACGCTTTGCCGCTCCGCGAAATCCCGCTGAACACCATTATCCACAACATCGAAATGAAGCCGGGCAAGGGTGCTCAGATTGCTCGTTCCGCTGGTGCCGGTGCAGAACTGGTTGCTAAGGACGGCAAGCTCTGCCAGGTTCGTCTGCCGAGTGGCGAAGTTCGCTACATTCCGGAAGACTGCCTCGCTACCGTTGGTCAGGTTTCCAATATCGATCACATGAATGAATCTTCTGGTTCTGCAGGCCGTAGCCGCTGGCTCGGTAAGCGTCCCGCTGTTCGCGGTGTCGTGATGAACCCGGTGGACCATCCCCTTGGTGGTGGTGAAGGTCGTACCTCTGGTGGTCGTCATCCCTGCTCTCCTTGGGGTAAGAACTCTAAGGGTGCAAAAACTCGTAACAATAAGCGTACCGATCGTTTCATCGTACGTCGTCGTCAGAAGAGGGCCTAATTCATGTCCAGATCCCTTAAGAAAGGTGCGTTCGTGGATTCCCACGTTCTCGTCAAAGCTCAGGCAATGGCTGGTTCCGACAAGAAGCAGGCCATCAAGACCTGGTCTCGTCGTTCCACTATCATTCCCGATATGGTCGGTCTCACTTTCTCCGTGTACAACGGCAAGCAGTTCGTTCCGGTTTATGTAACCGAAAACATGGTTGGCCATAAGCTCGGTGAATTCTCCCTGACCCGTACATTCAAGGGTCACCGCAAGACTGAAGCTGCTGGAGGCAAGAAATAATGCAAGCTGTCGCTAAAGTGAAAAACGTTCGCTACGGTGTTCGCAAGCTGCGTCGCGTTGTCGACCTGGTTCGCGGCAAGTCCGTTGCAGAAGCATTCGCAATGCTTTCCATCCTCCACACGCAGACCAAGGGCGCTCCCCTGGTAGAAAATGCTTTGAAGTCCGCTGTTGCTAACTTCAAGCAGAAGTCTGCCGGTGCTGTTGCTGTCGAAGAATTGGTCATCAAGACCATTACTGCTGACGGTGCAACCATCATGAAGCGCATCCATCCGCGTTCCCAGGGTCGTGCTTTCCGTATTGAAAAGCCGCTCTCTCACATCACAGTCGTTGTGGCCAACAAGGAGTAATTACAATGGGTCAGAAAACTCATCCGAATGGTCTTCGTCTTGGCGTTATCCGCGGCTGGGAATCCAAGTGGTATGCCGAAGACAAGTTTGCCGATCTTCTCTATGAAGACATCGTGCTCCGTCGCTACTTGATGAAGCGCTTCGAACATGCTTCCCTGTCCAAGGTTGGCATCGAACGTACCGTCAAGAAGGTGAACGTAAACCTCTTTACCGCTCGCCCGGGTATCGTTATCGGTCGTAAGGGCGAAGAATTGGAGAAGCTGAAGGGCGAACTCCAGTTCCTCACCGGAAAAGAAATCTATATTAACGTCCAGGAAATTAAGCGTCCCGAAGCCGATGCTAAGCTCGTTGCTGAAAACATCGCTCGCCAGCTCGAAAAGCGCATTTCCTTCCGCCGTGCTATGAAGCGCGCCATCCAGTCCGCTATGCGTATGGGTGTGGAAGGTATCAAGGTGCAGTGCGGCGGCCGCCTCGGTGGTGCTGAAATTGCCCGCGTTGAAAAGTATGCTGAAGGCCGCGTTCCTCTGCACACTCTTCGTGCCGACATTGATTACGCAACCTCTATCGCTAAGACCGTTTACGGTGCAATCGGTATCAAGGTGTGGATCATGCACGGTGAAAAGATTGGTAAGGACGTCATGACCGATAACAAGAGAGAGAAGTAATATGCTGAGTCCTAAAAGAACATTACATCGTAAGCAGATGAAAGGCCGCATGAAGGGCGTCGCCTCTCGCGGCAACTCCATCGCCTTTGGCGAATTCGGCATTCAGGCTCTTGAAAAGTGCTGGCTCACTGCTCGTCAGATTGAAGCTGCTCGTATCGCCATGACTCGTAAGATCAAGCGCGGTGGCCGCGTTTGGATCCGCGTCTTCCCCGACAAGCCGATTACTCGCCATCCTGCTGAAGCTCGTATGGGTAAGGGTAAGGGCGCTGTTGAATTCTGGGCAGCCGTAATCCTCCCGGGTCGCATCATTTTCGAAATGGGTGGTGTTGAACGCGAACTGGCACTGGAAGCTCTCCATGTGGCAGCTCAGAAGCTCCCCCTCAAGTGCAAAATCATCGAAGAATCGGAGATCTAATGAAGGCACGTGAATTAAAGGAACTGGGCGTTGACCAGCTCAAGGAAAAGCTGGCCCAGTTGAATCTCGATCTGTTCAATTACCGCATGGCTGCTAAGCTCGGTAACTTGGAAAAACCCTCTTTGATTCAGCTTACCCGCAAGGATATCGCTCGAGTCAAGACCATCCTCACCGAAAAGGCCAAGGCATAAGCCGGGCAGGAGCAGGAAATGGATAGAAACCTTCGTAAGGTTAAGCAGGGTGTGGTCGCATCTGACAAGATGGACAAGACCATCACGGTTGTGGTTGAAAACCGCAAGCGTCACCCGATGTACAACAAAATCATGACTACCACCAAGAAGCTCAAGGCTCATGATGAAAATAATGAAGCCCAGGAAGGCGACTTGGTAGAAATCATGGAAACTCGTCCCCTCTCTGCAACTAAGCGCTGGCGCTTGGTTCGCATTGTGGAAAAGAAGAAATAATCTTTTTGGAGTAAGGCGAATATGATTCAAGAAGAAACCAGACTCGTCGTGGCCGATAACAGTGGTGCCAAGGAAGTCGCCTGCATCCGCGTTTTGGGTGGCACAAACCGTCGCTATGCTAGCATCGGTGATGTCATCAAGGTAGCCGTTAAAGACGCTATCCCCCAGAGCAAGGTGAAGAAGGGTTCCGTGGCCGACGCAGTAGTCGTCCGCACTCGTAAGGAAATCGCACGTCCGGATGGAACGCTTATCCGTTTCTCCGACAATGCAGTGGTTCTCATCAACAAAGAAGGTGAACCGCGTGGAACCCGTATTTTTGGACCGGTGGCTCGTGAGCTCCGCGACAAGAAGTACATGAAGATCATCTCCCTCGCACCTGAGGTTCTCTAATGGCTAACATCAAGAAGAATGATAACGTCAAGGTGATTTCCGGTGCCAACAAGGGCAAGACCGGCACCGTGATCAGTGTCAAGGGCGGCAAGGTGACCGTTAGCGGCGTAAACGTTTGCAAGCGTCACGAAAAGCCGAGCCAGACCAACCAGACTGGTGGCATCATCGAAAAGGAACTGCCGATTGACATTTCCAACGTGATGCTCCTCGAAGGCAACACTCCTGTTCGCACTCGCATGGTCCGTGAAGCCGGTAAGAAGGCTGTCCGTGTAAGTGTTAAAACCGGTAAGGCGGTATAACTATGAACCAGATGAAGCAATTCTATCTCGAAAAAGTCGTTCCGGCCTTGCAGCAGAAGTTTGCATACAAGAACGTGATGGAAATTCCCCGTCTCCAGAAGATCGTGCTGAACATGGGCGTCGGCGCAGCATCTCAGAACCGTAAGATTCTCGACGAAGCTGTTGACACTCTGTCTGCCATCACTGGTCAGAAGGCTGTTGTTACCAACGCTAAGAAGGCAATCGCACAGTTCCACCTCCGCGAAGGTATTGGTATCGGTGCTAAGGTTACCCTCCACGGCGACAACATGTGGGACTTCCTCTATCGCTTTATCAACATCGACCTTCCTCGTGTACGTGACTTCCGTGGTCTCGCACGTCGTGGCTTCGATGGCATGGGTAACTTCACCCTGGGCATTAAGGAACAGACCATCTTCGTCGAAATCGACATCGACAAGATTTCTCGTACCTTCGGTATGGACATCTCCTTCGTCACCTCTGCAAAGACTGACGATGAAGGCCGTGCACTGCTCGAAGAACTTGGACTCCCCTTCCGCAAGTAAGGTAATACCATGGCAAGCACAAGAATGATTGAAAAATGCAAGCGTACTCCGAAGTATACCGTTCGTGGGTACAACCGTTGCAAGCGTTGCGGTAGGCCGCACGCCTTTATGCGCCGCTTTGGCCTTTGCCGTATTTGCTTCCGCGAAATGGCACTCGCCGGCGAAATCCCCGGTATCACTAAGTCGTCTTGGTAAGGAGAGTATACTCATGGCAATGACAGATCCTATCGCCGATATGCTCACCCGTATCCGCAATGCCTCTACGGCAAAGCTCCCCGTGGTGGACATTCCTGCCAGCAACCTGAAGCGTGAAATCGCTCGCGTGTTGCAGGAAAAAGGTTTCATTAAGAAGTTCGTCGTAGTTGAAGACGGCAAGCAGGGCATGCTCAAGGTCCTCCTCCGCTACACTAACGGCGAAGCTGCAATCCAGGGCATCCAGCGCGTTTCTAAGCCCGGTCTGCGTCACTACGTTGATGCTGCCAAGCTTCCTCGCGTTCGCAATGGCCTCGGTTATGCAATCATCTCCACCTCTAAAGGCGTCATGACTGACCACGAAGCTCGCAAGGAAAATGTGGGCGGCGAAGTCATCGCAAAGGTTTGGTAAAGATGTCCCGTATCGGTAAAGCTATTATCAATATCCCGGCTGGCGTGAAAATCGCCGTCAATGGTCAGAACATCAAGGTCGAAGGCCCCAAGGGCAAGCTGGAATGTGACGTTCATGAACTCATCGCTATCAACCTCGATGGCGACAAGCTCTCCTTCACTCGTCCGGACGACCAGAAGTTCTCTCGTGCAATTCATGGCACTACCCGTGCTCTCGTTGCTAACATGGTTGAAGGTGTAACCAAGGGTTTCCAGAAGACTCTCGAAATCGTTGGCGTTGGCTACCGTGTTGAACAGAAGGGCAAGGACTTGAACCTCGTTCTCGGTTTCTCTCATCCGGTTATCTACAAGGCACCGGAAGGCGTTGAACTGAAGGCTGTTGATCCGCTGAAGATCACCATCTCCGGCATCGATAAGCAGAAGGTTGGCCAGGCTGCTGCAGAAATCCGCAAGTACCGTCGTCCTGAACCGTATAAGGGCAAGGGCATTAAGTACGAAGGCGAAATTGTCCGTCGTAAGCAGGGCAAGAAGACAGGTAAATAAGGGTAAATTATGACTGCAATTGCTAAGAAAAGAATCCAGTCCAGAATCGCACGCCACGAACGCGTACGCAAGTCTGTTGTCGGAACTGCAGAAAGCCCTCGTTTGGCTGTTCGCCGTTCTCTGTCTCACATGGTTGCCCAGATCATCGACGACGTCAACAACAAGTCTCTCGTTCAGCTCACCACTACTTCCAAGGAATTCCAGGCTAAGTACGGTGAAATGACCAAGAGCGAACAGAGCAAGCAGCTCGGTCTCTTGATTGCTGAAGTCGCCAAGTCCAAGGGCATTGAATCCGTGGTCTTCGACCGCGGCGGTTACATCTATCATGGTCGCGTTCAGGCCCTTGCAGAAGGTGCTCGTGAAGGCGGCTTGAAATTCTAATGAGGTACACTTTGGAACGCGAAGCTCAAGTTTCTGAATTTGAAGACAAGGTTGTACACATCAACCGTTGCGCCAAGACCGTTAAGGGCGGTCGCCGTATGTCTTTCTCCGCTCTCGTTGTCGTTGGCAACAAGAACGGTAAGATTGGTGTAGGCCTCGGCAAGGCTAAGGAAGTTTCCGAAGCTATCCGTAAGGGTACCGAAGCTGCTCAGCGTAACATCGTTGAAGTCCAGCTCCTGGACGGCACCATTCCTCACGACATCGAAGTCAAGAGCGGCGCAACCCGCATCCTCTTGATGCCGGCTGCTCCGGGTACTGGTGTTATCGCTGGTGCTGCTGCACGTGCAGTTCTCGAACTCGCAGGTGTTAAGAACATCCTTACAAAGATTCACGGTTCCTCTAACCCCAGCACTGTCGTACGCGCTTGCGTCGAAGGCCTGCTGGCTCAGAAGAACAAACAGGACTGCGCAGCACTGCGCGGTGCTAACGCCTAAGGGGTAATACAATGAAGAAAGTTCGTATTACTTTGATCAAGGGTACTGTCCGTCGTCTCCCGATGCATCGTGCAAACGTTGCAGCTCTGGGTCTCCGCAAGATCGGACAAACTGTTGAACACAATCTGACCCCCTCCATCCAGGGCATGATCAATGCCGTGGCTGACATGGTCAAGGTCGAGGAGATCTAAGATGGAACTCAATACTCTCAATCCTGGCAAGGCTAAGGTCGTTAAGCGCAAGCGTATCGGTCGTGGTCCGGGTTCCGGTTGGGGCACCACTGCTGGCCGTGGTCAGAAGGGTGCAGGTGCTCGTAAGAGTGCTAAGGCCGGTCGTGTCGCTTTCGAAGGCGGCCAGATGCCTATCCACCGTCGTATTCCGAAGCGCGGCTTCAAGCACGCTGGCCTCGAATACCAGGTAGTGAACCTCAAGAAGCTCGCTTCTGTTAGCACCACCGAATTCGACGCTAAGGTCCTCTTCGACCTCGGTTTCGTTCGCAATGTTGAAGAACCCATCAAGGTTCTCGCATTCGGTAATGTTGACAAGGCTATCAACGTAAAGGTTAACGCTATCAGCGAAAAGGCTAAGAGCCTCATTGAAGCTGCTGGCGGCAAAGTCGAGATCATCTAATGGAAGCTCTCAAGAAAGCTATTGATGCGTTTGTCAATGCCTTCAAGATTGAAGACCTGCGTAAAAAGTTGCTTTTTACGCTTGGTCTTTTGATCGTTTATCGCGTTGGCGCTCACATCACCATCCCCGGTGTGAATTCCGCAGTTCTCGCTGAATTCTTCCGTAACTCGAACAATTTGTTCGGCTTGTATGACTCCTTCACTGGTGGCGCTTTCGCTAAGGCCACTGTGTTTGCACTGGGTATCATGCCCTACATTAGTGCAAGCATTATTATCCAGTTGATGGGTTCCGTTATTCCTGCTATTCAGTCTTTGCAGAAGGAAGGACAGGAAGGACGCGCCAAGTTGAACCAATATACCCGTTACTTCACAGTCGTCCTGTGCTTGCTGCAGGGATGGGGTATTTCTGTTTGGCTTTCCACGTTAAAGGTAACCACTGCTACTGGTGCGAACGTGTCGGTCCTCGTGGACGACTTTACTTCCGGTGCCGGTATCATTGGTTTCCGTTTACTCGCAACCCTGACCTTCACCGCTGGTACGGTCTTCGTGATGTACCTGGGCGAACAGATTACGTCCCATGGTGTTGGTAATGGTATTTCTCTTATCATCTTCGCCGGTATCGTCGGCGGCCTCCCGAGGGCTGTCCTTAGCGAAGTAGAAATGTTTAGAGAAGGCATTCAACCTCTGGCCATCGAAGTGTTCATTCTGGCTATGGTGGTCCTGATTGTCGGCTTTATCGTTTTTGTTGAGCAGGCGAACCGTCGCATTCCGCTCCAAAGTCCTCGTAGGACAGTCGGAAGTAAGGTTGTGGGTGGTCAGTCTAGCTATTTGCCCTTCAAGGTGAATACCGCTAACGTGATCCCTGTAATCTTCGCAAGCTGCATCATGTTCATTCCGGCCATGATTGCTTCTTGGTTCCCGAATGTTTCCGCTATGCAGGCTTTTGCTGCTGCATTTATCCCTGGTCATGTGACCTACAGTGTGGTAGATGCTCTTCTGATCATTTTCTTCACATTCTTCTACACTGCAATTCAGTACAACCCGAATGACATTGCAGAAAATCTGAAGAGATCAGGCGCTTTTATCCCGGGAGTTCGCCCAGGTAAGCAGACAGCAGAATACATTGACCATGTTTTGACCCGAATTTCTTTGCCAGGCGCACTTTATTTGGCTTTTATTAGCGTAGGTCCCTGGTATTTGAAAGACGCACTCAATATGAGTTTCTATATTGGGGGCACCTCGGTCTTGATCGTGGTAGGTGTGGCTCTGGATACTCTTCGTCAACTCGAAGCCCAGTTGCATACCAAGAATTATGAAGGTTTCTTGAAGCGTGGCCGCATTCGCGGCAGGGTGGCGTCTTAATGGCTAAAGAAGAAGGCATTCAAGTAGAAGGCGTTGTGTTGGAAGCACTCCCCAACGCATTCTTCCGTGTCCAGCTCGGAAATGGCCATGAGATTCTCGCTCATGTTTCAGGAAAGATGCGTCGGCATTTCATTAGAATTTTGCCCGACGATAAAGTGTTGGTAGAAATTTCTCCCTACGATCTCAATCGTGGCAGAATTACCTACCGTTACAAGTAATAGGTATTTTCAAAGAAGGTCAAACCTATGAAAATCAAAGCCTCCATCAAACCCAGATGTGAAAACTGCAAGATCATCCGTCGTAAGGGTGTATTGCGCATCATCTGTTCTAAGAACCCCCGTCACAAGCAGAAGCAGGGATAAGGAGATCGTATGGCACGTATCGCTGGTGTCGATTTACCGAGAAACAAGACCGTTGAATATGGTCTGACGGCAATCTATGGTGTCGGTCTGTTCACCGCTAATAAGGTCTGTGCTCAGCTGAACATCGACAAGAACAAGAAGTGTGACGACCTGACTGAAGAAGAACAGGGTAAGATCCGTCATCTCTTGGAAGATGAATACTCTGTAGAAGGTCAGCTTCGCGCAGAAGTTACCTTGAACATTAAGCGTTTGCAGGATATTGGTTGCTACCGTGGTATCCGCCACCGTAAGGGCCTCCCGGTCCGCGGTCAGCGTTCCCGCACCAATGCCCGCACTCGTAAGGGCCCGAAGAAAACTGTGGCTAACAAGAAGAAGTAAGGAGTCTCATCGTGGCTGAAGAAGTAATTAATGAAACTGCTGCCGCTGTTGAAGCACCTGCAGCTGAAGAAGTCAAGGTTAAGAAGGGCAAGAAGCGTATCGACGTTCAGGGCATTGCCTGCGTTTTCGCTTCCTTCAATAATACAATCGTTTCTATCACCGATGCTCGCGGTAACGTTGTAGCTTGGGGCTCTCCCGGTAACTCCGGTTTCAAGGGCTCTCGTAAGAGCACTCCGTTTGCTGCACAGCTCGCTGCTGAAGTCGCTGCTCACAAGGCTTTCGACCTCGGTATGCGCAAGGTGGATGTCCGCGTCAAGGGCGCAGGTGGTGGTCGTGAATCCGCTGTCCGTGCTATCAAGAATGCGGGCCTCGAAGTTCTCTCTATTCGAGACGTGACGGGCGTTCCGCACAATGGTTGCCGTCCTAAAAAGAAGAGAAGAGTC
>JAZLKF010000035.1:0-1342 GCA_045597525.1 Fibrobacter sp.
CAAGAATGATAATTAAACATTTCCGGTGGCGATGCGCTTAGGGGAAACACCCGTTCCCATCCCGAACACGATGGTTAAGACCTAAGCGGCCGATGGTACTATGCTGGCGACGGCATGGGAGAGTAGGTGGCTGCCGGGAGCTCGATATAAATATCCTTCGGGATTTTATATATAAAGATGCAATAGCATCGTTTGCACCTTGAAAACCACATATGAAATATCAAAAACAATGAAAAGACATCCGAGGATATATCCAAAAGATATAGACTTTACACAGGTGTTAAACGTAAACACCAGGTCGAAAGACCAAACGGCCAGCCGATATGACGCTACATATCGAAAGAAGGATCTGAAGATTTCCGTCGTCAGGTTCAAGTTGGTCAACTAAAAAGAGCGTAGGGTGGATGCCTTGGCACTGAGAGCCGATGAAAGACGTAATAAGCTGCGAAAAGCTGCGGGGAGGTGCAAATAACCTTTGATCCGCAGATATCTGAATGGGGAAACCCGGCAGGGAAAACCCCTGTCATCCATACATGAATACATAGTGTATGGAAGGGAACCCGGTGAACTGAAACATCTAAGTAGCCGGAGGAAGAGAAAACAACAGTGATTCCCAAAGTAGCGGCGAGCGAAATGGGAAGAGCCCAAACCGAGATGCGTGCATTTCGGGGTTCGGACCGCAATAAGTGAGCAAAAGGATAGAAGAATGGTTTTGGAAAAGCCAGCCAAAGAGAGTGAAAGCCTCGTAATCGAAATCTAAATGCAGCAAGCGGAATCCAGAGTAGGTTAAGACACGTGGAACCTTGACTGAACACGCGGGGACCACCCCGTAAGGCTAAATACTACTCAGTGACCGATAGCGCATAGTACTGTGAAGGAAAGGTGAAAAGAACCCCGGGAGGGGAGTGAAAGAGAACCTGAAACCCTATGTTTACAAGCTGTGGAACCATAAGAAAGTGGAACCGCGTACTTTTTGTAGAACGGTCCGGCGAGTTACGCATACAGGCGAGGTTAAGTACCAAAGGTACGGAGCCGAAGGGAAACCGAGTCTTAATAGGGCGCAATAGTCTGTGTGAGTATACCCGAAACCGGGTGATCTATCCATGTCCAGGTTGAAGCCGCTGTAAAAGGTGGTGGAGGACCGAACGCACATCCGTTGAAAAGGGTGGCGATGAGGTGTGGATAGGGGAGAAATTCCAATCGAACCCGGAGATAGCTGGTTCTCCTCGAAATAGCTTTAGGGCTAGCCTCGATTTAGTCTTATGCAGGTAGAGCACTGAATTCTTGAGGGGGCGTCAAAGCTTACCAATGGATATCAAACTCCGAATGGCATAAGATGATG
>JAZLKF010000036.1:0-1560 GCA_045597525.1 Fibrobacter sp.
ACGGAATAAGTTGATTTTTAAATCTTTCTGGAAATCTCATAAATTTTCTCTTATTGGAATATTTGCATTTGTAGCTATTGTATGTGCCGTGAGCTGTTCACTTTTTACTGTTCTGCATAGTACGGCTTCTTATGAAAATAAAGAGATGGAACGTGCAGAATTTGGTGACATCTCTTTCTGGCTCACAAATTTTAGTTCTGAAAATGAAAAAAGCGAACTGGTTAGAAATATTTCTGAACTGGGAAAAGTGGAATCGCTGAATTATCAGAATATGATTATGGCAAATTACGAAATTTCTCATACCGAAAGTGACAGTGAAGGATGCTTTATTGTTGATGACGGACGGTATAGGAAATTGAAAATTGAAAATGGGGAGTTGAAAAATGGAACTTGTTTCGTTCCGCTTTCTTTTCCGGAAATTTATGAGCATGTGGAAATCGGGAAAACAGTTGAGGTTGTGATTGGCCGAAATGGTCTTACTAAAAATCTTGAGATAGCAGGTTTCTTTGAAGATCCGTTTATGGGAAGCACCATGTTTGGTATGAAAACAATTCTTATTTCCCGGTCTGATTTTGATGAAATGTCATCAATGGTTTTGGAAAGCGGCTTTGATGCACTGGCTCGGAATGGAATTCTTCTTCACGTAAAAGCGAAGAATGAGAATGCAGCAAAGAATGATTTTAATCTCAATAAATATTTGAATGAACAATCTGATATTACTAAATATACCGAAGATGTGCATTCTACCGACACAATGGTTTATTTTATGCTCTTGCTTTCAAATTCTTTTGCAGCAATGTTTGGTACTTTTGCATTGGTACTGTTTCTGGTTACTTTATTTGTGCTTTCTCATACAGTAAAAACTGCCATAGATGAAGAAAAAAATCATTTTGGTATTTATAAGGAACTGGGCTATGAATCCAGAATACTTTCCATAAATTTTTCTCTGCTTTTTATGATACCAGTAGTTTTCGGCAGCATTATGGGAGCGTTTCTAAGTTTTCCAGCTTCCAAAGTGATTTTGAAAAGTCAGGGTGCTACAACAAGTCTTTTTATTCCAGTTGAAGTGCCTTTTGTTTTTTTTGTACTGTTTTTGATTTTTCTTTGTGCTTTATTTTTTGCATTTGTATTATTTCAAAGCGGCAGAATCAGAAAAATCAGTCCTCTTGATGCTATCAGACGGGCAGAAAATAAAAATCAGCTGAATAGAAAAACAAACATTCACAAAAATGGACTTCTGTTATGGATGGCACTTCGTCAGGTTGAAAGCCGAAAGAAAGATTATTTCAGTACACTTATAATTTCAATTCTTCTTGTTTTATTTTCAACCTTTGTGGTCAGAATAAATGTGTGGCTTGGTCCAAGAGGTGAAGGCCTTATGGATGCATTTAATCCAACAGATATGCATCTTGGAGTCCAGAGCTTTGGTGAAGAAACAATAGAAGATTTTGAAGAAATCATAAATCAATATTCTCAAATAAAAGAGCATTATGTGCTTGGAATGCCAACCTTGCGTCTGAATGGAAAAGATTACACAGCAAACGTTACGAATGCTGCCGA
>JAZLKF010000037.1:0-2154 GCA_045597525.1 Fibrobacter sp.
GAAATCCCACATCCTTTACCACTTAACACGCACTTTGGGACCTTAGCTGTAGGTCTGGGCTGTTTCCCTTTTGACTACCCAACTTATCTCGTGCAGTCTGACTCCCGGTCATCATCTACATGGCATTCGGAGTTTGATATCTCTTGGTAAGCTTTGACCCCCCCTTAAGAATTCAGTGCTCTACCTCCATAAGACTAAACCGAGGCTAGCCCTAAAGCTATTTCGAGGAGAACCAGCTATCTCCGGGTTCGATTGGAATTTCTCCCCTATCCACACCTCATGCCCACCCTTTTCAACGGATGTGGCTTCGGACCTCCAAAACCTTTTACGGTTCCTTCATCCTGGACATGGATAGATCACCCGGTTTCGGGTCTACTTCCACTGACTCAACGCCCTATTCAGACTTGGTATCCCTTCGGCTCCGGACCTTAAGTCCTTAACCTTGCCAGTGAACGTAACTCGCCGGACCGTTCTACAAAAAGTACGCGGTTGTACATGAAAAGTACTTCCACAGCTTGTAAACACAGGGTTTCAGGTTCTCTTTCACTCCCCTCCCGGGGTCCTTTTCACCTTTCCTTCACAGTACTATGCGCTATCGGTCACTAAGGAGTATTTAGCCTTACGGGGTGGTCCCCGCTTATTCCATCAAGGTTTCTCGTGTCTTAATGTACTCTGGATCCTGCTGTGTCTGCTTCGGTTTCGTCTACGGGGCTTTCACCCTCTTTGGCCGGTCTTTCCAGTACCGTTCCACTACCGTTACAGAATCACGTCTGCAGTCCGAACCCCATGGTGCACGCACCATGGTTTGGGCTCTTCCGCGTTCGCTCGCCGCTACTTGCGGAATCGATGTTTCTTTCTCTTCCTCCGGCTACTTAGATGTTTCAGTTCACCGGGTTCCCTTCCATACGTTATGGATTGGCGTATGGATGACAGGAGTCTGTCCTGCCGGGTTTCCCCATTCAGATATCTGCGGGTCAATGGATATTTGCTCCTCACCGCAGCTTTTCGCAGCTTATCACGTCTTTCTTCGGCTCTTAGTGCCAAGGCATCCACCCTGCGCTCTTCTTTGCATAAACAAATCTTCGTGTGCTAGCGTGCACACGCATTGCAGTTCTCGTTCGTATCATCTTAAGATGATACTCGATGTCTTGATCATGTTATCTTAAAGATATTTTTAAGATTCTTCGATATTCGGTTTTCAAGGTTCGATTGTGGCGTAAGACGTTTGTCTTATGTTCCGTGCGATTCGAAGACTTCGTCTTCTTCATCACGGGCGTTCGCCCTATCTGTCTGAAATTGTTTCTCCGCTTACAAGTGAACTTGACGCGGCCAAACCCTTTCATCCAGGCACGGCTCATTGCCATCGTGGAGATGGTGAGATTCGAACTCATGACCCCCTGCTTGCAAGGCAGGTGCTCTCCCAACTGAGCTACACCCCCATCACAGACTTCCGTCTGTTAATCGATCCGGCATCCACCTGCTCTCCCACATCGTCTCCAATGCAGTACCATCGGCCGCTTAAGTCTTAACCATCGTGTTCGGGATGAGAACGGGTGTGTCCCCTAAGCGCATCGACACCGGAAGTATTTAGTTTTCTTTTGATTGAAAACTTAACAGCATATCCAACCCCTACTTCTTCCTTAGAAAGGAGGTGATCCAGCCGCACCTTCCGATACGGCTACCTTGTTACGACTTCACCCCAGTTATCAGACCTGCCTTCGGCGGCTCCTTCCTTACGGTTAGGTCACCGACTTCGGGCATTTCCGACTCCCATCGTGTGACGGGCGGTGTGTACAAGACCCGGGAACGTATTCACCGCGACATTCTGATTCGCGATTACTAGCGATTCCAGCTTCGTGTAGTCGAGTTGCAGACTACAGTCCGAACTGAGACGTTATTTTTGAGGTTTGCTTACTCTCACGAGATCGCTTCTCTTTGTTTACGCCATTGTAGCACGTGTGTAGCCCTACTCATAAGGGGCATGATGATTTGACGTCATCCCCACCTTCCTCCAGGTTATCCCTGGCAGTCTCTCTAGAGTGCCCAGCCGAACTGCTGGCTACTAAAGACAAGGGTTGCGCTCGTTGCGGGACTTAACCCAACATCTCACGACACGAGCTGACGACAACCATGCACCACCTGTCACCTCTGTCC
>JAZLKF010000038.1:0-32440 GCA_045597525.1 Fibrobacter sp.
TTTGTATAATTTTGACATGGGCTTTTTCTTCTGTTTTTTTTGGCGATTAAATTTTAGAAAATAGCCCATTTTTTGTTTAATTTAGGCGAAAGTCAACAAAAAAGGGTGGCGAAGCCACCCACACATGTTGATGAAGAGCCAATGATTTTGTCATTTACCTTTCGGAATCAGGCAACCACTATGATACCTACTACCATAAATTATTTGACGAAGATGGAAATCTTGAATACTACAAGGATTCCTTGACCGAAAAATTTTTCTATGAAAACGGAAACCTAAAATCGCTAAAAGATTCCACAGGAGAATATTCATATAACGAGGATGGATCGCTAAAAAAAGAAATCGTAAATGGGATTGTACATTGGATAGACAGGGATTGGAACGATTCCTCCAAAATATGCGAATCCTGGAAAGACTCCCTGAACAACGAATACAAAGGCAAATGCACCAATGCAAAAGGCGCTATCATAAGCGAATTCTTTGAAAAAGGAAGAATCGATAACGCGACGGTACCCATTCAGAAAAAAAGAATCTATTCCGATAATGGCATCCTAATTTTTAGTTCTGAAAAACAAGATAGTCTGGTAAAGGAAACAGACTTTTACGAAAGCAGTAAACTTTGGATTCAAAAGGAATACTACCTAGAAGGATACAGGCGCAAACTGATTTACTTCAAGGAATATTCCGAAGATGAAATCACAATTCGCGATTACCAGGTTATCGAGGTAGACGGGGTGCGCAAGGCCATTTGTCACTTCAAGGACTTTGAGGGAAATGATGTTGAAGTTCCTCCACGCCGTCGTAACAGACCTTTTAGTATGCAGGACGAGGTGAATGGCTGCATTCGCAAGGAAAGACCGAAGTACGAATACGTGGACAAGTGCGAAGTTTATTAGGAAATATTAAAATGCAATGAAGCTACCGAGAAATCCTCGGTAGCTTTTTTACATCCGATGCTAGATCCTCGCCTGCGCGAGGATGACACAACGGGGCAAGGACTTTGCGAGTACTATCCCAACTGTCCGAGCAGTACCTTCTTTTCCTTGGGCGGGAACTGCTTGTCGAATTCATCGGCGTCAGCTTCGTTCACGAAGTACGCCTCCGGATCGCGATAGGTTCCGCGGATACCGTCCAAAAAGCCAGGCGTCAATTCCCGAATCAGGAAATAGGGTGCGTCGCCATCGGGATCGTCGGCGTAGCGGATTCCCTTGGACGTCGCCACAACGAAACCGCACTTGCCATAGAACTGGATGTTCCCGCACATGGCGATACATCCGGCGCCCAATCCGCGGGCACGTTCCAGGGCGTAGTCCAGAAGCATCTTGCCCAAGCCCCTGCGCTGCATGTCAGGGCGAACGCTGATAGGCCCGAAGGTCATCATGCGAAGGTGACGCGGGTCTTGCGCGGAACACGCCTGCGACTCATCCGGCTCCATCAGAATTTCGCTCCAGGCAAACATCACATGTGCAAGGATTTCCCGACACTGTTCACCACGGGAATCGCGGCGATCTCCATCAGCGAACTCACCTGCGGCAACCCCGCTGCAGGCAGGCCCTTCCAGCACAAGGGAGAGCTCCGGAATAAAATCCGGATGGTTCCTGTAGCAGTGAAGCACGTAATGCTCAGAACATCCGGGACGGTAAACGTTCCAGAAAGCCTCGCGGGTTAAATTTTCGACGACAAAGAAATCGGCAGGCTGTTCCTGTCGGATAGTGTATTCAGAATTTTTAGACATTGTTTATTTCCTTTTTTTGCGGCAGCCCCATCACGAAGGCAATGCCGCAGGTTTACGAAAAAGAGCAAGCTACGCCACCCGGCGTAACCCGCATTAAACAATGTCCCAGTTTTGAGTTCGGCCGAAACCGAAATTATGGATAAAGAACATCCAACTCCGAAATAAAGGTTCACCTATAATATAGCACTAAAAATTATATATTGAGCAGAGCCCCAAAAAAAATACGTCCATCATGAGATTATCAAGAATTCTTTGCTGCGCCCCGTTGTTTATAACGCCTGCAATTTTCGCAGACGCCGCAAAGAATGCAATCCCAACCGATGGCCTGGTAGCCTATTATCCCTTCACCGACGGCAGCCTTAAAGACGCAAGTTCCACAGCGCCAAACGTAGAGAACAAGGGCGCCACCTTCGGCAAGGACCGTTTCGGGAATCTTAAATCCGCAGCAGTCTTTGACGGCGAAAGCTACATGGAAATTCCCGATGATGACGCATTTAGCATCAACACTACCGGCGCCCTAACCGTTTCCGTCTGGGTGAGCCCATCAACCTTGAATTTCAAGAATGCAGAAGAAGGCGGGTACGTTCACTGGATGGGAAAGGGAATGCCGCAGCAGCACGAATGGGTGTTCCGAATGTACAACAAGGAACTGACAGATTCCCAGGAAAACCGTCCCAATCGAATGTCTGCCTACGCCTTCAACCTGAAAGGCGGACTTGGCTCCGGTAGCTACGTGCAGGAGGAAGTCCAGGCCGGGGAATGGATTCATTTTGCAGCACGTTACGATGTTAAAAGCAATACCATTACCTTATTCAAGAACGGCGTCCAAAAAGATCAGGACCCGCTCTACGATGAAACCTACGGCGTGCAGGTAGAAAACGGAAATGCCCCGGTGCACCTAGGAACCCGCTCCCTGTGGAGTTTTTTTGAAGGAAGCATCGACGACTTGCGCTTTTACAATCGAGCCCTAAGCGACGAAGAAATCATAGCCCTTTACAACGAAAAAAATCCCGCGGAAGAAACTTCTTCCATCCCGAAACTCGATGTTTCAAAACATAATTCAGCGGGCCACACACATCATGGTTTTCGGGATTTATCCAATCCTTACCACATCTTTTTCTACGGGCAAAAAAATCAGAAAATGGATAGCAAGGGCCGCACCGTTAGCCGCTAAAATTTCGCAAACATAATCACCAGCCACTACTTCCATCGCCCCTACAAATTGTATATTGAACATGCAAGTTTTAGATTCTCGCCTTCGCGAGAATGACAAAGCAATCGTTGCAGCTCAACATTTGCGAAAACGGAACAACTCTAACAAAGCGAGACTTTTATGCAGACTAAGGAATTCAGAACCAGCGGCACCTGCGCCCAGCTCATCACCTTCGACTACGAAGACGGCAAGATGTACAACCTCAAGTTCCTGGGCGGCTGCAATGGCAACCTGAAGGCCATCGGCAAGCTCTGCGAAGGCAAGGACATGAAGGAAATCGCCGACATCCTGGAAGGCAACACCTGCAACGGCAAGTCCACTTCCTGCGCAGACCAGTTGGCAAAGGCACTTCGCGAAGTCATCTAGTAAAAGTTCGCACTCGTCCAAAGGCTTGAAATGACTATCAGCAAGGATCTCTGGAAATGGACCCGCGAGCCTGCCGAATTTAAAATCGACGACGACAGAATCGAAATCGTCACGGCGCCCCACACGGATCTTTGGCAAAGGACCTACTATCATTTCAGAAATGATAACGCCCCTGTCCTGCAGATCAGCACTACAGACAAGTTCTTTTCCTTTACCGTAAAGACGGAGTTCCATAGCAAGCACCGTTTCGACCAGTGCGGAGTGGTGGTATACCTTGATAGCGAAAACTGGCTCAAGGCATCCATCGAGTACGAGAACGAAAGTTTTCAGCATTTAGGCAGCGTGGTCACCAACATGGGTTACTCGGACTGGGCCACTACAGAAGTCAGCGCAGATATCAAGTCCATGTGGTACCGCCTCAGCCGCCGCGAAGACGATTTCTGCATCGAGTGTTCCGAAGATGGTGTCAAGTTCAAGCAGATGCGCGTCTGCCACATGCACAAGGCCACTGGCGAAATCCAGTTCGGCATCTACGCCTGCAGCCCCGAAGATTCCTCCTTCAAGGCAATCTTTACAGATATGGTAATAGGCGAATGCAAGTGGCTCGCCCATGACGGACAGCAGCCGGATAATCCCTGATTTTTCAAGTCAAGCCCTTTAAAACATTGTATATTAAAACCGAAATTCATTTTTTGCGTTATCGCAAGGAGACATAAAAATGGCAAACAAGTACGCTGGTACCCAGACCGAAAAGAACCTCGAAGCTGCATTCGCAGGCGAATCCCAGGCCCGTAACAAGTACACCTACTTTGCATCCAAGGCAAAGAAGGACGGTTTTGAACAGATCGCCGCAATGTTCCTGAAGACTGCAGAAAACGAAAAGGAACATGCCAAGATGTGGTTCAAGGAACTGGGTGGCATCGGCGATACCGCTGAAAACCTGAAGGCTGCTGCCGACGGCGAAAACTACGAATGGACCGACATGTACGAAGAATTTGCAAAGACCGCCGAAGCCGAAGGTTTTGCTGCACTTGCAAAGAAGTTCCGCCTGGTAGGCGCCATCGAAAAGCATCACGAGGAACGCTACCGCGCACTCCTCAAGAACGTGGAAACTTCTGCCGTATTCGAAAAGAGCGAAGTCAAGGTTTGGGAATGCCGCAACTGCGGTCATATCGTAGTTGGCACCAAGGCTCCGGAAGTGTGCCCCACCTGCGCACATCCCCAGTCCTACTTCGAAGTGAACGCTGAGAATTACTAGGAGGCGAGAGAAGCGGAAATGAACGCGTTCATTTCCATTTCCGAGCCGACAAGTAAGGCACGCGAAGCGTGCCATTATTAAAGGCGAGAGTCGCGGGCTCCTAAAACCCCGCAGCCTCTAAATAAAAAGTCCCAGGTCCATTCCTGGGATTTTTTTATCCGCGCCAAAATAAAATTCTATCTTCAAAATAAAAACGGAACAACTATGGCAAAGACTCGTTCACAAATGATGCAGGCGGTCCACTCCAAGGACACAAAGCCCGAACTCATTGTGCGCCGCGGCCTTTTCCACCAGGGATTCCGTTACCGCCTCCACCGTCGTGACCTGCCCGGCACCCCGGACATTTTCATCCTCAAGTATGGCGTGGTGGTTTTCATCAACGGATGCTTCTGGCATCAGCACGGCTGCAAGCTCACAAGCCGCCCCAAGAGCAATTCCGAATTCTGGGACAACAAGTTCAACAACAACGTGGTTCGCGACATCAAGACCAACTGGAAGCTGTCCCTGGAAGGCTACCGCGTGGCCACCATCTGGGAATGTTCCCTGCTGAACGCCGACGCACAGGCCCGCACCATGGAACGCCTCATCGCCTTCATCAAAAGCGACGAGGAATCCATCGAGATCTAATAGGCTATACCCGCAGCTACAATTTGCCCGACATTCTATTTGGCAAAAAATTATCCAACGTTCAATTTGACGACATTTCTTTTTTTATATTTGTGCAAGCAAACGCGAGAGTGGCGGAATTGGCAGACGCGCCAGACTTAGGATCTGGTACCTCGGTGTGTGGGTTCGACTCCCACCCCTCGCATAGAAAAACCTCCCCGCAATTGCGAGGAGGCTTTTTTTTCGCACAACACAAAAGGAGTTACTGTTGCGATGGCTAAAGCGCATTTTGGAACTGCGCAAAACTAACGGCGGCGACCACGCTTTTTCACATCCGCTTCAATTTCACTCTTCCAGTCGCAATTACCTTCGTAAGCCACAGGAGATTCCATTCGGATATCGTACATCAAGTTCGCCTGGGCCTTGTGCATTTTCTTGATTCCTTCGCCATCATTGACAAAGTTGGCTGCGCGATTTTCGCTGATTCCGTAGGCGCGGGCTGTTTTCACCGCATCAATATTCGCACCAAGGAAAATGAATTCCCACCCGTACTTTTCCTTCTGGCGGGTCACCATCTTGCGAACCTGTTCCGCATCATACTTGTGGCTGGAGTTTTCCTCGCCATCGGTGGTAATCACGAAGATGGTCTTTTCAGGGCGATCCTCGTCGCGAGCGTACTTGTGAATATTTCCGATGTGGTGTATTGCTCCACCCAACGCATCAATCAGCGCCGTACAGCCGCGGGCATAGTATTCCTTTTCCGTAAGGGCGGGAATGTTTTCGATGGGCACGCGGTCATGGAGAACTTCGCAGTCACCGTCAAAAAGTACCGTAGAAACAAGGGCCTCGCCTTCAATGTTCTTCTGTTTTTCAATGGTGGAATTGAATCCGCCGATGGTATCTGCTTCCAATCCGCTCATGGAGCCGCTGCGGTCCAAGATAAAAACCATTTCTGTCAAACCTTTCTTCATATTTTGCCTCTTTTTTTTTGCAGTCCCCTCAGACTGACCCCCAGTCTTTTCGGGAAACCGCTGTGGTTTACAAGGACAATTATATGTTTTAAAAGGTGCAGGCTGGTCGCTTGCTAGGCGACGTAAAATTTACCCTGAAACCTCAGCTTCCTGGGATTTCTTTTGCTGCTTTTCATCATCAATTCCCAGAACATCTTCGCCATAGGCTTCAAGATAGTCATTCATCCTGTAGATCGGCTTGATTCGACCGGGCTTGTAAAAGTCCTTCTGTCTCAGGCAATATCTGAAAATCACATCGGTCTTGCTAATGGGCGAAAGGGCATGGCCTGCGCGACTCAGCAAATCTTCCGTTTCGTCAAGATTCAATTGCAATCCAACAGCTAGGGCAAGAGCCGTATTCTTGCTAGGGCGATAACCTTCTTTCTTAAGCTTGGAGAAAAGCTTTTTATCGATGTTGGAATCATTATAGATTTCCACAGGCGTACGTTTAGAACGCTTGATATAAACCTCCAGCACATCCTGGAAGCTGTCGTCATTCATGTTCATCAAAAGATTGTCAATGTCTGCAAATGCAGTATCCTGGTCGTTGATAGACTTTGCCTTCGGCTTGGGAATTCTGGGCTTTGCAAAACCACCAAAGATATCCGAGACGGATTTGCTACAACTGTCGCTTCGATTTCCAAGCTTACGAGGTGCTTCAGACGAAAGAGGCGAAGAAGCCTTGCAAACACGCGTCGGCTTGGAACACGGTGGCAAGTTTTCATCATCCCACGCGTCAAAGTTCGGAGCCCCTAAAAAATGCTCACTTTCTGCAACCACATCTTCCTTCAGCAGGTCCTCTACGTTTCCGAAAAGTTCCTGGGCCTTCTTGAAAGCCTCAAGGTCATAAACCACCAGGGTAATTTCTATTTCGGCGTCGCTAAAATTGCCGCACACATCCGCAGCAATCTGAAGCGCTACCTCCTTAGGGAAACGGTACACGCCGCTGGACAACAGCGGAACGGCAATGGACTTCGCCTCAAGCGCCACAGCCTGCTGCAAAATGGAAACGTAGCACTGGCGGAGCATTTCAACGGACTCGGCCGCACCATCGTTCCAGCGGGGGCAAGACACATGGACGATGCTCTTTGCAGGCAAATTGAATGCAGGAGTAACGCCTACCTGGCCCACTTCCAGGTAGCCAACGCCTTGGCGGGCATCCAGCAATTCGTCGTAACCGGCGGCCTCGTAAATAATGGCTTCGGTACTGCCACCGCAAACCGGCTTGGGGTTGGCGGAGTTCACGATTACATCTGCAGCAACCTTGGTAATGTCGTTTCTGATGATCTTAAATGCCATGGTAAACCTCCAACGTTTGGGTGACGGCTATTTCAATGACATTAATATAGGTTTTTATCTATGTCAAAAGATGACATTCACGATTCCCGTCAAAAACAAAAAAACGCCCCCTTCTCTGGGAGCGTCTTTTATAGCTTTGAGATCCCTCGACTTCGCACTTCGTGCTCCGCTCGGGATGACACTGCGTCAGCGTAATCGATCAGGATAACTCGGCCCGCATTACATGCAGGTGTAGCCGCCGTCAACCGGAACCATGATGCCGGTAACGTAGCTGGAAGCCTTGGATGCAAGGAAGATTGCAGCGGTGTCCAGTTCGCCTTCGTTTCCATAGCGTTCTGCCGGGATCATAGTCTTGGCATTTGCCTGGAAGAAGTCGGAATCCAGAGTTTCCTTGGTGAGCGGGGTGTAGAAGTAACCCGGGCAGATTGCATTCACGTTGATGCCCTTGCTGGACCATTCAGCAGCCAGAGCGCGGGTCAGGTTCACCACAGCACCCTTGGCTGCGTGGTACGGAGCGGAACCGCAGATCTTGTTACCAACAAGGCCGTACATAGAGGCGATGTTGATGATACGGCCATACTTTGCCGGGAGCATTGCTTTCTTGGCGACGGCGCGAGCCATCTTGAAGGTACCGCCCAGGTCCACGTTCATTTCGTGGTTCAGCTGGTCGTCGGTAATGTCTTCTGCCGGAGCAACAGCACCGGTACCGGCGTTGTTGATCAGAATGTCGATGCGGCCAAGCTTTGCCATGATTTCGTCAACGGCTGCTTCGACCTTGGCGGTGTCGGTAATGTCGCACTGAACAGCGATAGCTTCCACACCGTAGGTTTCGGAAATTTCCTTAGCGACAGCTTCAATCATTTCCTTACGGCGAGCGATTGCAACAATCTTTGCACCCTGATTAGCGAGAGCCTTGGCCATCTGAACGCCGAGACCAGTGGAGCAACCAGTGACAACTGCAACCTGGCCGGAGAGATCGAAATAATTCTTCATTGATTTTCCTTTGTTAAGTGTTTTTTCGTGAAAAAATATATGTTTTTCTTATTGATAAAACAAAATTTTTTCAATTTTTGTCCATATTTTACAAAAAGTCATTTTTCTCCGTTGTTTTTACGCGCATATAAATTAAAAAGGCCGTAACTTAGCGTTACTGCCCTTAATTTTTAAAAAGTCTTTTTTAAAATAGACGGCTTTTGCAGGTATTTAGCCCAATTTTTCCTTGACTACCTTCCACAAGTCGGCAAAAATCTCATCGGGAGTACGTTCTGCGCTGATAGCCACAACACAATCGCTATAATCCCGAGCTGCCGCAAGGTAACCCTGACGAACCCTCTCGAAAAATTCGGCCTTTTCGCTTTCAAGGCGGTCCGGAGCCTCGCCGCGCTTTGCAGTGCGGGCACGGCTACATTCCACGCTGATATCCATGACCACAGTCAGTTCCGGAAAACAATCGCCGCAGGTCAGTTCCGTAAGGCGCTGCACCTTTTCGGCGCCAAGCCCACGGGCATAACCCTGGTAGGCGAAAGTGCTCCATGCAAAGCGATCTGCAATCACAATCTTCCCAGCCTCAAGAGCGGGGCGAATGATTTCTGCAATAACCTGGGCGCGGGCTGCATTGTACAAAAGCAGTTCCGTGTCGTTGGCCATGATTCCCTTGAAGGCAGGGTCCAGAAGAATTCCGCGAATTTGTTCGGAAATCCTGGCGCCACCCGGTTCACGAAGCTTAACCACTTCGTAACCCTCGGCGGTGAGGGCGGCAATCAGCTTGTCGATCTGAGTCGACTTGCCGGAGCCGTCGATACCTTCAAGAGAAATGAAACGCTTAGCGGTTTTCATACTAGGTTGTTCGCCTTGAGTAAGCAACTCTTAGTCAACGTTCTTGCCGTGGCACTTCTTGTACTTGAGACCAGAACCGCACCAGCAATCATCGTTGCGACCGATCTTGGGAGCCTGAGCAGCGGCACGACGAGCAGCGGCATTTGCCATGGCGCGATGCACTGCAGCGTTACGGGCACCCGGGAGAGCAGAGGGATCAACTTGGCTGGACTTCTGTTCGTCGGTAATAGCGTTGGTTTCAGAAGATGCAGCCTGACCTGCAAGACCTGCAGCCTTTGCACCTTCAGCGGAAACTTCCTCTGCAGCAGGTTCAGCGGCATTTTCAGAAGAACCCTGGTTGGCATTCTGCTGTGCAGCCTGAGCTTCTTCCAGAGCCTTGCGTTCTGCATCGATCTGTTCCTGGGACTTAAGCTGCAGCTGGTCCGGAGAAACGGTCTGACCATTGGGCAAGGTAATACGGATGTTCAAGATGCGCAGAGCGGTAAGAGTTGCAATCTTTTCCATGCAGGCTTCGAACATCTTGTAGCCTTCGCTCTTGTACACCATCAGAGGATCCTTCTGGGCGTAACCGTGGAAACGGATTGCGTCCTTCAAGCCGTCCATCTGGTAGAGGTGTTCCTTCCAAACTTGGTCGATGGTCATGAGCAAGAAGCGGCGTTCGATCTGACGGAAATCCTGTTCCGGAATAATCTTGGCGAGCTTTTCGTAACGGCCCTTGCAAAGAGCAAGAATTTCATCAAGCACGATTTCCGGAGTCTTGGAGGCAGCTTCTTCCATGGTCAAGTTGTACTCAAGAGCAAGAGAACGCTGCAGGTCCACATGGAGACCTTCCAGGTTCCATGCTTCCTGATAAGTGCCTGCGGGAACGTACTGAGAAACCTTGATATCCAAGGCATCTTCAATACGGTTCATAATTTCTTCACTGATGTCTTCACCATTCAGAATACGACGGCGCAGACCGTAAATCACTTTACGCTGTTCGTTCATCACGTTATCGTAGTCCAGCAAGTGCTTACGGATGTCGAAGCTCTGACCTTCCACGCGGCGCTGCGCACCACGAATGGAGCGGGACACGATGGGGTGAGTAATCACTTCGTCTTCACCTACGCCGAAACGGCTCATGAGGTTCTTGACGTTGTCGCCACCGAAGATGCGCATCAGGTTATCGTCAAGAGACAAGAAGTACTGGCTGGAACCCGGGTCGCCCTGACGGCCGGAACGACCGCGCAACTGGTTGTCGATACGGCGGGATTCATGACGTTCAGTACCCAGCACATGCAAGCCACCCAATTCAGTAACACCTTCGCCAAGAGCAATGTCGGTACCACGACCAGCCATGTTGGTAGCGATGGTCACCTTGCCCTTGTGGCCGGCGTACTGGATGATTTCAGCTTCGCGGCCATGGTTCTTTGCATTCAGCACTTCATGAGGAATACCTTCCTTTTCCAGGAGGCCGTGGAGGTGTTCAGACTTTTCGATGGATGCAGTACCCACGAGAAGAGGCTGGCCCTTGGCGTGGCGTTCCTTGATTTCTGCAACGATGGCGCGCCACTTGGCATCTTCAGACTTATAGACCAGGTCCTGTTCATCCTTACGAACACAGGGCTTGTTGGTGGGAATCACCCAGGTGTTCATGTTGTAAATCTTGATGAATTCGGTAGCTTCGGTTTCAGCCGTACCGGTCATGCCAGACAGCTTCTTGTACATACGGAAGTAGTTCTGGAATGTAATGGTAGCAAGGGTCTGGTTTTCACGACGGATCTGCACGTTTTCCTTGGCTTCAATAGCCTGGTGCATACCATTGCTGTAACGACGGCCTTCCATGAGACGGCCGGTGTTTTCGTCGACGATAATGATTTCACCATCGCGTACGATGTAGTCCACGTCCTTCACATAGATGTGCCATGCCTTAAGAGCCTGGTCAATGAAGTGAACCCAGTCGGCATGCTCGCCATAAAGGTTTGTGACCTGGAGAATGCTTTCAACGTGAGATACACCCTTGGAAGTCAGCTGGATCACCTTGTCCTTTTCATCAACGGAGAAGTCCTTGTTCTTCACCAGCTGCTTTGCGATTTCGTTTGCCTTGGCGTACTTGTCGGTAGCGTCTTCTGCAGGGCCAGAAATAATCAGCGGAGTACGGGCTTCGTCGATCAAGATGGAGTCCACTTCGTCAACGATACAGTAGTTCAGTTCACGCTGCACAAGGTGCTGAGGTTCTACAGCCATGTTGTCGCGGAGGTAGTCGAAGCCGAACTCGTTGTTGGTACCGTAGGTCACGTCGGAGTTGTAGCTTTCACGACGCTGTTCCGGATCCAAGCCGTTCACGATAAGGCCAACAGTCAATCCCAGGAACTTATAGACCATGCCCATCTGCTTGGCGTCACGGCCAGCCAGGTAGTCATTCACGGTCACCACGTGAACACCCTTACCAGAAAGTGCATTCAGGTAAACAGGCAGAGCAGCGGCAAGAGTCTTACCTTCACCAGTTGCCATTTCAGAAATGGCGCCTTCGTGAAGCACAAGGCCACCGATCATCTGAACATCGAAAGGCATCATGCGGAAAGGCTTTACGGAATCCGGATACAATTCACGAACCTTGGCATAGAGGGCTGCAGGCAGGTAGACTTCCCATTCGTTCTTGCCACTTGCAAGTTCAGCCTTGGCGTCATTTACACAATCCTGAAGCTCAGGGCCCAGGCGGCTAAAGTCGAAGTTGTGTTCCGGCTTGAAGATATTGAAGATACCCAAGCGGCGGTCACAAGCTTCCTTACAGACGGCGAATGCATCGACCTTGATATCGTCCAGGGTAGCACCATTAGCCAGCTTTTCACGGAGTTCAGCACTCTTTGCAGCAAGGGCAGCATCATCCAGGGCTTCCAAGGCCTGGCGAGTTTCGTTAATCTTTGCGATAATCGGGCGAAGCTGCTTCACCTTACGTTCATGGGGTGTACCGAAAATCTTATGCAGTACGGTATCTACAATGCTCATTTGGTTTCCTCTTTTACGGCCGAAGGCAGTGCCCGCGGTCTCTGATTAAAATTTTACGGGGATAATGTAGCAAATTCTTTAGAAGCGTCTCACAATATGAATCTTAAAACTATTGGTCAAACGCTGTTCTACGTGCGAGATAAAGAAGATGGGGGAATAACTTGTTTCCACCACCATATTCCATGACCAGTTATCAAACCACTGTCCACCGGCAAGCCTTCCATCGAATTCTGGGAAGACAGGCATCATGCCGCCGCCACCAAAACCTACAATTGCACCACCAAGGGCCCACACATTGAAAAAAATGTTCTTCTTGAATACCCATGTCTGGCTGTATCCTGCATTAAACCAGACACTGACAAGTTTACGGTTCTTATTATAAAAATCCAGGATGCCACTCCAGTCTTCTGCAGAGGAGTAAATTATCTTACCCCCCAGAATATAGGAATGGGCAGACTTGGGCTGGATCCTATCAAGCAGATAAGGCGCCCTGATGGAAAACTTGTTCTTGTCTGCTGACATCCATAATCCAGAAAACACAAAATCTTTCTGGTGCAAGTTAACGAATTCTTCCTCGTAGCGGACCTCGTCTTTTTCAGTATCCGTGCTATCGATTTCGCGGCGTATAGGCTCGTCGGACGTGAAGCCGCTATACTTGCGGTACTTGAACTGCAACCATAGATTTCGTGGGAAAAAATCCAATCCGGTATCGTAACCTGCGGAACGCTTTTTACCATCCCTACTTGCAAAGGGAAGTGAAAAATTTACATCCAAAGTAAAGTCGCCATAGCCCATGCCAAGACCAATATCCACAGGACGGTTAGAATGGAGGGATCCGTGATCGTACTCCGTAGTCCAGAGTAGCATGTAGTTGTAATTGGTCATAAAGCGCAGAGAAAGTTTTTTGTCAAATTCCCGAATTTGGGATTTGTCCTCCTCATACACGGAAGCGGAACCCGCAAATACCTGCGTACTAAAAAGCACACAGCATACGAGTAAAAACCTGTTCAACAATCTCCGCAAATCCGCACCTGCGATTCCAAAAAACCTAGCTAAAGATAGGAATTATTTTATTTTTCTCCTGAGGATTTCAATGAACAATTCCAAGAAAAAGAGCGACCTGATTTTTTTTGCAATCACCGCAGCAGTGATTCTCTCTGGCACTGTCCTTAGCAACAATGCCACGGCACAGACCAGCGATAGCCTGATGCTTGCCAATCCCCAGTACACCGCCAGCGGATACCTGCCTTACCAGGAACCGGATAAAAGTGTCAAGTACACCAAGGCCCCCGCTGGTTACAAGCCTTTCTACATCAGCCACTACGGACGTCACGGAAGCCGCTACCATTACAGCGCTGATGACTACAAGTACATTTACGAAACCCTGGCAAAGGCCGATACCGCGAAGGCTCTTTCCATGACAGGCAAGTACGTCATGGCCGCCTCCAAACTTCTGATGGAAATGGCTGCGCCGAAGGCCGGCGACCTCACACCCCTCGGCGCAAAACAGCACGAGGGAATCGCCCGCCGCATGGCAAAGAACTTTCCCGAAGTGTTCGCAGAACGTAAAGGCAACAAGAACACAAAATACTACCCTCACGTTGATGCCTACGCCAGCACTTCTGGCCGCTGCATCCTCAGCATGAGCGCCTTTTTAGGTGAACTCCGTGCGCAAAAGCCCAAGATGGAAATTCGCCAACAAACCGGCAAGAGCCTCATGGGTTTCATCAACACCTTCAACTTCGACATCACCAAGAACTACGCCGAGACTCCCGAATTCAAGACTGAAAACGACAAGCTCTGGCAAAATATCTCCACAAAAAATTTCCAGCAAACCCTCTTTAGCGATACCGCCTACGTCGCAAAGAATATCGACGTAAGTAACCTATACAACAAGATGTTTGAAATCAGCGGAAGCCTGCTTGGAATGGAAGAAGACAACAATCTGAGAATTCTGGAAAGGCTTTTCACCAAGGAAGAAAAGCTGAACCGCTGGAAGGCTCAGAACGCCTGGTGGTACAACATTCTGGGAACCTGCCCCCTCACAGGAGATGACGGACTCAACACTGCAAAGCCTGTGCTAAAGCATATCATCGACAAAGCCCAGGAAACCATAGACGAAATTGCCGGCGGCCAAAGCAATATAGCCGCCGCCACCCTCCGCTTTGGTCATGACACTGCCATCCTTCCCCTGGCAGGCCTTATGCAGCTGAGCATCGCCAATGCAAAAGTCACCGACATGACCAAGCTACATGAACAGTGGACCGACTTTAGAATCATCCCCATGGCAGCAAATCTGCAGATGATTTTCTACAAGAAAAAGGGCAACGACGTTCTGGTAAAGTTTCTCTACAACGAACGCGAAGTCACCGCACCTATTTCCTGCGACGAAACTAAACTCGCCAAGAAAGAAAAATGCCCAACGGCACCTTACTACCGCTGGGATGACGTCCGTGAATTCTACGGAAACTTGATCAAGTAATTCTAAAATCTTCTCGAACCTTCTAGAAGATTCTGAAGTTCACATACAAGCCGTAATTGAAAATTCTACGGCTCATAGGTTCGAAAAGACCATTGGAATAGGCTGCCATTTTCAGGTAGGTATCCAACTGGCTGCCTAGCTGAAGCCAAGGCAAGATGTTGTATTCCAAAACAGTGTTGTTAAGCACCAGAAAATCCCAACCCCTGGCGCCATAGTGAGGCAAGGAATAGGGAATCGTTCGCATGGCATCTACCACCAGCTTGTTCATAAAGTGGAACTTCTGCTTATAGTTCAGCTCGACCAGGAGACTGTACCTGGCACCAGTATTGTACTGGTAGTTATTCATATTGGACTGGTATTCCGGATGAATTTCCTGGATCAAGTCATCATAGCCCATGTCAGCCGTACCAAGAATAATCCAGTACACCTGATTCATCACACGGAACCTTAAGGACGGGGTAAGCCACAAGGCAAGATCCATGGCGCCGCCAATAGAAATAGTACTTACCGTAGCCAAGTCGCCGTAAAAACTGTCGTAGTCCAAGTTCAGGGAGAAGTCAAGCCAGTGGCCATTTCCGTGAATGCCCGCATTCTTCAGCTTGCCCATGACATCCAACTGCAAAACCGCACCCTCGCTACCCGCTTCCCATACGGCGTCCATGGTGAAATAGTCAAAGGGCTGTTTCACGATAGTATAGGGCTTGCCGTATTCCAGGTGACCCTTCACCAAGGAGAAATGGTCGTTCCACTCCTTGTCCAGTTCATTGGCAGCATGGCTACCGAATCGGTAATCGGAACCGAACCTAGAGCCGCCACCTACAGCCAAGGTAAGTTCAATGGGGACCCATCCAATCAGGCGATCCCTATTGCCAAAGGCCTTACGTTGCAAAAAGCCCGCCGGTTCCAAGATGAAAGCGGCCAGCTGCTTGTACCAAGCAACCTCGGAATGATTGTAGAACAGTCTGGAAAGTCGGTAAAGAACCTCACCATACATGGAACCGCCGATAGCCGTGGAAACCAAGTCATTAGGCGCCGGGTATTCCGTCTCGGCGAAGTATTCCCAAGTGAAGCTACCAAGACCAGCCCACAGCAAGCTACGGTAAAAGCCGTAACCGGCAGAGCGCGCCGAAGCGTAATACATGGAACCCTGATAAGGGTGACCATAGAAATTGATAGCCCAGTGATTGTGATCCCAATCCCAACCTTCACGCAAATTGCGTTTCCAGTAATCGGGAGTAATCCTTGCATAGTCCTTTTGGATAACGTAACGGTCCCATGCCCATACCAGAACGTTCTGGCCAAGAATTTCCGCGGTAACTATAGGCGCCGGAATGTGATCCTTTGCGATGATTCTTTCATTAAGCATCAAGTACTGCTTGTGCAATTCCTCATTCTCTGCCAAAGATGCGGAATTCCTTGCCTCGGCTTCATCCAGGTACTTGCGCAATTCCATGGCTTGCTGCACACTGATTACAGAATCCTTGCTCAAAATCAGGCGCAAGAGCTTTACCCTTTCCGCGCTATCCAACTGTACCTGCGCAAAACAGCTAGATACAAGCACTATAAGGAAAGTGGTAATCAGTCTAATCATGGTTTTCAATTTTTTTGGCAAATCATAAATAAAAAAGCCACCACTTGCAATGGTAGCTGTACATATTTTAGATAGACCTACAAAAAAAAGGATTGAAGTGGAAATTAATTGGATTCAGCGTTTGTAAGAACACCAACACTTTCAAACACAGCCTTGTTCTTAGGATGCGGGAGTGCCACGTTGGTAATCCAATTATATTCCGCAATGCCTGCAAGACCAATGCGAGCGCAAAGCTGGTCACGTGCAACGTTGTATGCATTGAGAATCTGAACCTTATCGGATTCGTTAGCCTTGTCGATGCGTTCAGACCAGCGGAAACCCAGTTCCAGAAGGCCAGCGCTTGCCTTAGCGTAGAACTTTGCCTTTTCTGCGTTGATTTCCGGAGAGGAAGGTGCAGTGAAGGCGTCTACCTTAACGATAGGTGCTGCCTTGGGTAAGGTCACCTGAGGCTGAACCTGCGGGGTCACCTGTTCTTCTTCAGAGCAGGCAACAAAAAAAGAGGCGATAATCAAGAACGTGATTGCAAGAATTCGTTTTGACATATCTGCCTCTTTTTTTTAAATACTAGCGGCTTGTGGGCTCGAACCACAGACCTGCGGATTATGATTCCGACGCTCTACCAACTGAGCTAAGCCGCCAAATTTTTCCCAAAGTTAGTTATTATCCAAAGTTTTTTCAAGGGGTTATTCGAAATAAACTTTAGAATCTATGAAATTTTCACCCCAATTTATGACTTGCCAACCTGGAGCAGAGCTTTTCAAGTTAAAATAAGGAGTATTAGGATCAATTTGCATCTGACAGGCAGGTGCTACATGAACCGTCTGGCGTCCTAGCGTGATTTCATATTCCTGGTGATAGTGACCAGTAAAAATATGAGTCAAGTTGGGAATTCCAGATAAGACCTTCTGCACTTCCAGCATATTCTTCATAAAGAAGCGAAGGTCCATAAAACGATGACCACAGAAGCAAGGCGGATGGTGGATAAACAAAATAATTTCATCCTTCACCTTTGCGGCCTCTTCCTTGAGCCAATCCAGCTGCTCTGTAGAAACTTCACCACAAGCGCTATCTAAAAAGAAAATACTTCTACCAGCTATATCGTAGCGGTAAAAGCACTTGCCATTAAGAACCTTTCCCTTCAGGTCCAGGTACTGCTCCATGACTTCGATGCGATCGTGATTTCCGGGAATTACGCAACAAGGAACATTGAGTTTCTTGATGACGTCCGCTACATACTGGTATGCACCGGGTTCAGCGTCTTCATTTGCCAAATCACCGGAAAGAACCAAAAGGTCAATTCCCTCCATGGACTTGGACTTCAAGGCCTTCATGAAGTTGGCACGGACATCAATGTCCTGCACCAGACTTTCATCGTCACCGATATGCAAATCAGATATCTGGCCTATTTTTAAAACGTTAGAACCCATATGTGATAACAATATAAGTTTTTAGTTTAGTCTATTGCGTAAGTTTTTCAAAATTATTCACTTGTGTGACTATAATCAAGCAAAAGCAGGGAATTTTTCCCTAATTTTCAATATCCCTTTGTGAATCACATGTGGGTTGATATTGAAAACTCAGCTTCAACACTTATCAACATTAAAAAAAGTGAATAAATTTGAAGTTTTCAATATTCCACCCTGTCAAAATTAAATCCATAACTGATTGAAATTCAACAGGATAAAATATTCAATGAAAATTTCTATCCACTATTCACTAAACCAATAATCATATATCATATATATAAATAGATAGAGATTATTAGTAAGTGTGTGAATTAGAGTTCGACCTCTTTCTTAGGAGGCTGAGACTGCTGCTGAGGCTTGACAATACCCATCTGGCAGTTACCCTGGAATACTGCACCTTCCTGGATAATGAGCATCTTGGTCTTGATGTTGCCAACGAACTGGGAGTTGCTTTCGAGAATCAGCTTTTCGGAGCAGTCGATGTTACCCTTTACAGAACCTGCAACAACAGCGGAGTTGGTCTTGATTTCACCTTCCACGAAACCCTGACGTTCAATGATCAGCTCGCCTTCAATGGAGATGCTGCCGTTGATGGTTCCAGCGACACGGACATCGCTCTTGCCGCTGATGTCACCTTTGATAGTGACGCTATGACCAATTTGTGTAATTTCCTGTTCTTTAGTAGCCATTTGTTTTCCTCTTGTTGAAAAAAGCTAGTAGTTGAACATGGACTCCGGGTCCAGTTCCTTGTTATCCTTGGTAATGGTGTAATGAAGATGTGGTCCGTTGGCATTACCGGTTTCACCGATAGTGCCGATGATTTCGCCCTTATTCACAGAGCGTCCCTTCTTGGCGCGGATTTCCTTCAAATGTGAATAGCTAGAAATGTAACCGTTCTTGTGGTCAATGACGATTGTATTTCCAAGTTCTCCTTCGGGTCCTGCGGAAAGGACTACGCCACTACCCGATGCAAAAACTGGATTTCCAGACTTTGCAGAAAAGTCAGTGCCTAAATGTTCATTACTTTCAGAGAACTTCTTGCTGACGATACCCACCACAGGCCGGACATTGGGAATACGTTCCAATCTGATCTTTTCTTCCATAGGAATCCAGCCGTGGATACCCTCGTAGTCGATTTCGATTTTTTCCGAAGGTGTGTGGGCGAACTTGTTCTTATCTATAAGGCTGTTGATCTTGTTGGAATCATTTTCCACGAAGGTTCCAAGAAGATTCTGGATTCTGCTTTCGAGAACCCAGATGGAATCCATGCGGGAAAACAGTTCCTCGTAGTTCTTGTTCTGCTTGATAAGCTGTGCGTTGGTGACGCGCATATTCTCGTAGTGCATCAATCTTCTAGAAACGCTGCCGGCATTGTAGATACCAAAGCCAAGTCCAACTATCAACAGGACCACAAGAATTTTTGCCAGCAAGAACCACTTTGTGGATACACGGTATTTCTTGATACCGTTGGAATCTTCCGGGATGATCTGTATGGTGTAATACTTACCTTTCACTTTTTCCTCGTTTTTCGAGAGTCGCGCAGGTTAGCGTTCCATCAGTTCCTGAATACGGGTAAGGTCATCCATGCTATAGTAATTGATGACGATGGTACCCTTGGATTCAGAGGCGGCACTGGGGTTCAGCTGGACCTTGGTGCCGAAGAAGGTTTCAAGACGATTTTCGAAATTCTTCAGGTCAGCGCTGAGCTCGCGCTTAGGAGCAGGCTGTGCAGGAGAGCCAGCTTCGCCTTCAGTTTCGCCACCTTCGGATGCGGGTTCGTTACCGCCGTGGACTTCAACGACAGGTTCTGCTGCAGGGGCGATATCTTCGCCGCGGGAAAGGGCTTCCAGCTGACGGACGTTCAGACCTTCTTCGATAGCACGACGTGCGATTTCTTCGGGATTGTCAATCTTGTCGGAGCAGAGCACGCGGGCGGCACCGGAGGAAATCTTGCCTTCCTGGATCCAGGCAAGAACCTGGGCAGGCAGCTTCAACAAACGAAGTGCGTTGGTGATTGCGGAACGTGACTTACCAACAGTCTTGGCCAGATCGTCGTGGGTATAGCCGTGAAGATCGATCAACTGTTGATAGGATTGTGCAACTTCCACAGGGTTCAGGTCAACGCGCTGGATGTTTTCGATAAGGGCCCATTCGCCCATGATCTTGTCGTCCAGGTTTTCGTAGACTTGTGCCTTGATGGTAGAAAGACCGGCAAGCTTTGTTGCGCGGGTACGGCGTTCACCGCTGATGATCTGGTAGCGGTCGCCCACCTTGCGGACAGCAATGGGCTGGATCAAGCCATGCTTTTCGATGGTCTCGGCAAGTTCCACCAGTTCGTCGTCGTTGAAGGACTTACGAGGCTGGAACGGGTTGGGGTCCACCAGGTTCACATCGATTTCGATAATCTTCTGGGAGTTATCAACATTTTCAGCGGAAGAGGCAGCGTTTTCGGAAGCTGCGGAGCTGGACTGTTGATTGTTTTCAGAAACATTGGAAGGAGTTTCTACAGAATGGTCCTTCAAGATATCAGCAAGACTACGACCCAGAGAAAAAGATTTCTTACCCATTGTTACTTATCCTTGTTCAAAATTTCTTCAGCCAGTTTCATGTAAGCCTGTGCACCGCTGCTCTGTACATCGTACAAGATGGCGGGCTTACCGTGGGAAGGAGCTTCGCTCAACTTCACGTTTCTAGGAATCATTGCCTGGAATACAGTGTCGCTGAGATTTTCACGAACTTCTTCGGCCACCTGCTTGCAAAGGCTAAGGCGGGAGTCGTACATGGTAAGGAGGGCGCCTTCGATCTTCAAGTTGCTGTTCAGGTTCTTCTGGACTTCGCGGATGGTCTTGAAGAGTTCGGTCATACCCTGCAGGGCATAATATTCACACTGCACCGGAATCAGAACGCTGGTAGCGGCAGTCAGAACGTTAAGTGTTAACAAGTTCAGGCTGGGAGGTGCATCGATAATGATGTACTCGAACGCCTGGGAAAGAACTTTCATGATACGTTCGAGACGACGTTCACGGCTCATGGCGTTCACCAGTTCAATTTCCATGACGGCAAGATCCGGTCCGGAAGTGATGACCTTGAGGTAGTCAAGGCTGGTGTCCAGGATTGCTTCCTTGAGATTTTCATAGGTGACGTTATCCGGGTTGTCAGCCAGGTTCAGGACTTCGTGGATATCCACATCCTGCATCTCGTTGAAACCCAAACCCTGGGAGGCGTTGCCCTGAGGGTCCATGTCGATAAGGAGAGTCTTCTTCTCCAAAGCGGCGAAACTTGCAGCCAGGTTCACGGCGGTGGTGGTCTTGCCCACGCCACCCTTCTGGTTACATATAGCGATCACTTTACTCATTCGTTACCTCTTGTAACTAAGGCGTATTCCTGTTCTTCCTGGGGCAGTGCATATTTATATATGTGTACTGCCGGATCGTTTTCCAGGTGAACGATATTGTTATAACTCTTCAGGGTCGCGAATTGGCCACCTCGGGCCAGACCCGGCTGGGCACGTTCCCAGTCATTTTCAAAAGTGGAAAGGGCGCGGCAACTGACAAAATCTAGATAAGCCAGGCCGGAAGTTTCAAAACGTTTGCCTACCACAGTCATGTTGTCCAGGTACAGTTTTTCCTTGACGAAGTTCATGAACTGCACACGCTTGTTACGGGGCTCCACTGCGTAGAACTGCACTTCGGGCATAACGATTGCCAACGGGAAAGAAGGACATCCTGCCCCTGCACCCATGTCCGCCCAACGCTTACCCTTCAATGCAGCTGTCATCCCGGCCACCGAGCCGGGATCTCCCACTAACTTACTTATATATATATAAGGCACCAGGGAGTCGGCGATATGTCGAGACAAGAACTTCTGGGAATCTTTCTCGGAAATCAAGTTTCCGTATTCCTTGGTTTCAACCACAAGGTCTGCAAAGGCATACAATTTTGCCAATACGTCAGCAGACAGTTCCACCCCGTTGGAGGCCAGGAACTGGTTCAAAAGATTCTTCTGTTCTTCGTTTTCAGAATATTTCATAAACGTAATATCCTAAAATGTTCCACGTGAAACATGCCCCCAAAATTTAGATATCAAAAAAAATAAAATCAAGAAAACTAGGGGTCGGCCTTGCATTTAATTAAAATATCTGTGGATATTTTTTTAGTTGGTGTTGGGTTTTTGTGAATAAAAAATTTTTGGAAGAGCTAACTCATTAAATCAAAAAGAATTATGTTTGGAAATGAGTTGTGGTTTTTTGGTGATTCACCATTTTTTGAATGAATAAAACGGAAAAATTAGTTCGAGTTAATAACAGAGTATTATGGAGGGTGTTACTCTTCATTTTGGTGCTTTGGGCTATCTTTTTAGGTTGTAATTATGTTTTTGAAGATCCATTGCTCTTTGTCGTTTTAGGAATTCCTGCAGTTGCATCTTTAGGTAATCTTTGGGTAGTGAGCATAATCTCCCCTAGCAAAATCGAGAAGGATGAAGAAGGCTATTACAAGTTTAAGCTCTTTTTTATTGATCACTATGTTAGCCAGGATGACTTGAGTTACGAGGAAGATGATAGTGCAGTTTATATTTCTTTGGCTAAGCTTGGCCACTGCAAGATGAGGTTTTTCTTCGATGAAGAAAAATTCCAGACCCATGAATTATCCATCGCAAGAGTATTATTGCAGATCATTGGAATGGCTACATGCGACATTTACAGTTATCTCATCGGACGTGACTATATGTATGTGGGCGATGGGGATCCTTATGATTTCTTCAGGGACACTAGACCTCCGGAAAGGAAAAAGCCCCTTGAACCTCCTCCAGTGGAAGTTCCGCCTGAAAAGGGTAATCCATACGGCACTGAACTTCCTGACGAATAGTTTCACGTGAAACGTTTGCAAACCTAGGATGCGGTAGAGAATTTATTCTCTAACATATCCTAGGTGCAGCAAGTTGGCTCCGAAGGAGCAAACACGCACAAGGTTTGGATGCAAAAACAAGCTTGCTTGTTTTTATAGCCAAACCGCAGGGTGTAGCATGCGAAGCATGCCAACATGCAAGCCGAGGGTGGAAAGCGAAAATAAACTTGTTTATTTTCATTTGACACCCGATGGATGTAGCACTTGCTCCCGATGAACTCATTCTGCTTTTGCAAGTGCCAACATTTTGAGGCGAGTTAATTTCCGCGCCGATTAAGGTAGTGCAACAACATTACAAATGTTGTTCAGGTATTCTTAAACTCCCCGGGCGTTCGGGTCCCAAATAACTTTATGGAGTTGCACCTGGAACCTAACATTGTTCCTTCTCATGGTTGCGTTATGAAGAACCCAGTTGACCATGTCCTCATATTTCATGGTCCCGAATATGGGTGAGACATAGAAGGTGGGAAGCTTCAAACCGTCTCTGGCGTATTCCGCTTCCATGGCCCCGATGACCCGGGCGGCATCCTGAAGATCTTCGTCGGAACCCACCACGAACTTCAGAACATCCTTCCCCCTGAGGGTCATCATGTTCGCGAGATTCATCTTGGGCTGCATTCCGCTGGAGATGCTCTTCCAGTCCATGGTGCAGAACAGATTCCTGAAGCCGGATGGTTTGGGCTGGGTTCCGTTGGTCTCGATGTTCACCTCAAGACCATAATCGTCCAACATTTTCAATAAAACTTCCACATCCTTGTGGATAAGTGGCTCCCCTCCGGTCAAAGTCACGTACTGGGTGTTGAAAGACTTTACCTTCAGGAAGACTTCCTCGGGAGACATTTCAGTAAAATCGTTACCTTCCACGGCATACATGGAGTCGCAGTAACTGCAGCGGAGGTTGCATCCGAACAGTCGGATGAATACGGCGGGGGCGCCTGTGCGAATCCCCTCGCCATCGATACTCAAAAATATTTCAGAGATTTTCATAAGTCAAAAAGACACCTTCGGCGTCTAGTCTCATAATTCGTAATTAGTAAATCGTAATTGTTGATGTCGTCAGACATCAACTTCATATTCCGCGATATTGTTTTCGCTTTCCTGGACACTCACCTTATAGCAGTTGGGAATCTGGTCGCAGATCCACTTGGCCAAGTTTTCGGCGGTGGGATTGAAGTCCACCACTTCATTAATATACTTGTGGTCCAGCTGCTGGGAGATGATTTCCTTGGCGGCCTTGAAGTCGATGACCATGCCGTTGGCGTCCAAGGTCTTGGACTGGCAATATACGGTAATGATCCAGTTATGTCCGTGAAGATTCTGGCACTTGCTTTCGTAGTTCAGTGCCAGCTTGTGTGCGCCCGAGATTTCGAAGCGCTTCATGATTCTATACATGATGTACCTAGTTTTGTTTATAGACAGGATGGTTTTCGAACTGTCCCGCGACTAAAGCGAGTGTCGCAGTGAATTGATGTTGAAAATATAGTAAATGTTTGCATGTTGGCATGCTACACTCTACGAATGTTGGGCCTAAGCCTTCGGCATAGGCCTACACCCATCGGGTGTCAAATGAAAATAAACAAGTTTATTTTCGCTTTCCACCCTCGGCTTGCATGTTGGCACTTGCAAGGTCCAAATATGCCCGTCGGGAGCAAGTGCTACATTCTTGGGTTCGGTCATGCCGGTGAGCAAGCTCCCCGTCGCGACTCTCACCCTGCGAATGTTTCACGTGAAACACAGCAAGGCGAAGCCCGCCAACAAAGAATACTACATTCCCCAAAAATTGAAGCGGATGTCGTAGTGTTTGGACAATGTAAAAGGAATGGTTTCGCCTTTCCATTGGATAGTTGCGGGTATTTCCCCATCTACGACATTGCCTTCTTCAGAAAGAAAATAGGCACATAAGTGGTCATATTTCCAATATGAACCCTTGTATTTTCCAAGAGAAGTAGTCAATACAGGACATTCATTGTCCTCTGTATCAGGCACTTTTATTTCAAGTGTAAATCCAGAGTTATGGAACCACGTCGGAATTATTGGTATGATAATGCCAGCTAGACCAATTCCCGAGTTGTATCTTTTTTCGTCAACATTCAGGTTTTCGGTGATTGTCCCATTTTCAGGTCTCCAGGATGTAGAGACATAAAGATGCGCACAAGAACAGAACTCAAAGCAAAATGCAATAATCAATAGTCGTAAAATAGTCTTCATATACATTCCTACTCATTATTTGCATTAGGCATCAGGATACCAAAATGGATGATAACCCCACCACTGTCTCTTTACAAAGAGGTATCGTTTTTCTTCCCCTTTGTGTTTTATAGTATATACTTGCTGCTTATCGATGGGTAACTTTCCATAATGACATAGGTCGTAGTGATTATTAATCCCGGTAATATCTTCCGGCTCGTTTTCCAAAATCTTTCCATAAAATAGATCGTCGTTGGCGTATACTACAGGACATTCCTCACCTTTTTTAGCCCATATTACAAAGTCCCCTGTGTGGCGATCAGGATGTGGACCCTGATAATTTTCTCCCAAGGGAATAAATGGGATAAAAAAAATGAGCCATGAGTTAGCAGTAGTTTTGGTGTAGTAATCCCAGATTTCGTAGTCGGTATTTAGTGATTCTGGATTACCTTCAAATGTACTTTCAGGTGGAATCACCTTGCCATTATCATCCAATAAGTTGGGTTCGTACCAGATGAAGTTATGGTAAAGGGAGCAACCTTCCTGGCAAAACATACCTAGAAGCAAAATGAGAATGGTGAAAAATGAAGAGAAGGAAAATGCAGTGCGTTGCATAAAGTGGTCCTCCGATAACCACTAGTAATGTATAAAAATCCCAGGAGGCTGATTCGTTCCTGGGACTTTTTAATCTCCTGAGGCCTGTGATGATTATATACTCGAGCCTCGAGCCTTGAACCTCTATAGCTCCTGGAAGAAGATCACTGCATCCACGAATCCCAGCTTCTTGTGGTTGAAAGCTCCGGGCAGTCGGCAAAGTTCCTTGAAGCCCAGACTCTTCCACAGGTGCATGGCAGGTTCGTTGGTGCTGATGACGAAGTTGAACTGGATTGCCTTGAAGCCCATGGCCTTGGCATTCCGGATGCAATCCTCGCCCATTTTACGACCGATTCCCTTTCCGCGTGTTTCACGTGAAACCATGAATGAGGCGTTGGCCACATGGCTGCCTCGTCCGCGATGGTTCTGGATGATCTTATAAAAACCAAGAATCTTGGAGCCCGCGCTATCCTTGTCTGCGCCAGAAATGGTTTCTTCCATGACCCAGCTGTTCACACCCTTGCCGAACCAGTAGTCGAATGCGTCCTGGTCGCTGGCAGTTTCTTCAAAGTCGTAGGTATCGCCGCCCTGAATCACTTCGCGGAAAATGGGCAGCATCTGGGGAAAATCATCTGGAGTAGCTTTACGGATTTGCATAAGACCTTCAGTGGATATTGCGTATATATAATATAGTAAGTGGTGCTCGTGCGAACGCAAAAAAATGAGTGTTTGCCAAAATATATTGTTCTGAAATCACCATTATATATATATTAGTGTGGCAAATACAAAAGACTGGATACTTCGCTCCACTATGTTACGCTCAGCATGACGTTTTAGAGTTGAAATCTGGCTAAAGTCACAAAAGGAGATCAAACATGGAAGAAGTAGTAAAGTTTCTCAAGGATGCTGGCGCCTATTTCCTGGCAACTGTCGATGGTGATCAGCCCAAGGTTCGCCCCTTCGGTACCGCCGAAATCTTCGAAGGCAAGCTGTACATTCAGACAGGCAAGGCCAAGGACGTTTCCAAGCAGATGGGTGCCAACCCCAAGGTGCAGATTTGCGCCATGAATAAGACTGGCGACCAGTGGGTCCGTATTTCCGGAACCATGGTAGAAGACGACCGCCTAGAACCCAAGGTCCACATGCTGGAAGCCTACCCCAGCCTCAAGGCTATGTACAAGGCCGAAGATCCCAACACCCAGGTTCTTTACATCAAGGATGCTGAGGCTGTGTTCTGCAGTTTTGCCGCCGCTCCCCGCGTAGTGAAGTTCTAAGTGAAGCTTTTCCTTGCATTCGTAGGTCTAGTTCTGTTCCTGTGCAGCTGCGCAGGAACGTCAGACCTTGCTGTACATGCTCCGGGCAAGCCGGCCCACCATCTGGCCGATGGTCACTTTATCAACATCGATACCAGTGTCGCCGCCATTCGTGACACTTTGGAACCCGATTCCTTGGTTCCTACTCACAGAACAAAGGTTTACCGGCTGCCAATCGCTCGCGGAAACGAGGAACTGTGGATAGATTCCACCATAAGCACCGCCACTTGGATCGGGCATGGCACCTACTATATTATGTGGAAAGGCTACGGAATTTTGGCCGATCCCATCTTCAGCGACCGCGCTTCCCCGGTTCAGCTTTTCGGCCCCAAGCGTGGAACTCCCCCTGGCCGAGCCCTGGATTCCCTGCCTGTAGTCAATCTTGTGATTATTTCACACGACCACTACGACCATCTGGATAAGGGTAGCATCAAGAAGATTTACAAGAAGTGGCCCCAGACTACTTTCGCTGTTCCCTTGAAAGTGGCGGAAATTTTGGAAGACTGGGGAATTCCCAAGAAGAACATTATCGAGCTGGACTGGTGGCAGAGTGCCTCGGCCGGTCCATTGAAATTGACTTTCGTTCCCTGTCATCACCTGAGTCGTCGCGGCGCCTTCAAGTCCAGTATCAATTCCACCTTATGGGGTAGCTGGATTCTTGAGCGTCCGGGGGAACATAAGATGTGGTTTGCCGGTGACCTGGCCATGGGTGACGGTTCTTACTACAAGCAGATTTTTGAAAAATTCGGCCCGGTGGATGTGGCGTTCCTGCCTATCGGCAGCTACAAGCCTTCCCGTTACACACGAGTTCACGTTAGCCCTCGTCAGGCAGCTCAGCTTCACTTGATTATGCAAAGTCGCCAGAGCCTGGCTATGCACTGGGGCGATTTCGGCATGGTTTATGACCGCCTTGAGGATCCTCCCAAGGATTTGGCTCGAGCTCGAAAGGAACTTTCAATTCCCGATTCCAGTTTCACGGTTCCTGTTCACGGCGAAATTGTTCAGATTTTAAAGTGAAAACTTGTGAAATTTTAGCCAAGTCGCAATTTAGTTTGTTGATAAATTTGTAAACAAATAATTAACATTCTAGTTTTATCGTCGACATTTGTGGACACGATTGTGAATATGTAATTCACTTTACTAAAAACATTTCCACAAAAAATCTATTTATTAAAATGTTTCACGTGAAACATATAATTCGTTTGTGAATATCTTGTGGGAATTGTAATCTTTCGAAAAATCGACCTTTGAATATATAAACAGTTTGTTAACATTTGAAATTTCTGGAAAGTTGCAATTTTCTGCTGAGTTTTTGTATTATTGTTTTTGAAAAACTCGTTAGCTTACTATATATAATAGTGTAGCATGAAGGAATTTGAAATGGAAAAACTGTTGGACAACGAGGCCCGCGGTAAACGGACCATCCTTGGACTGAAAATCTTTTTCGTAGTTTCCCTGGCTCTTTCTGTTCTGGTCTATGCCGTGTGGAGCATGGCGAATGGACAAATGGCCAAGACCCCCGACGCCCCCATGGCCATGGGTGTGCTTTTGCTGGTGATCGGAAATGTGTGCGCTGGATTCTTCGCCGCGGTCAGCTTTATCAATTTTGCAATCAACTGGCTTTTGTGGATTTTCAGGTCGGCCCAAAATCTGAAGACCTTGCAGCCGGATTCTATTTCTCCCTGGTTGGCGGTCGTTTTGTGCTGCCTCCCCTTTATCGGCCAGATTGCCGTTTATTGCATTCTTAGAAGTTTGGCCAAGAGAACTCAGTCGGAGCTGGAAAATCGAAATGTGGAATTTTTGCCGTTGCCCATGAAGTTGCTGAACTTGTACCTGGTTCTCACTGTGGTGTCCACTGCGCTTGCGTCTTATGGCCAAATGGGAATCTTGATGAGTGTCGGAGCGGTCCTCAGTTTTGTGACCATAATCCTTTTGTTAAAGATTCTGACACTCCTTACCGCCCAGGAGCAAAAACTTTTTAAGGATCACGAGGAACAGATTCTCCGTAAGAAGGTGGACCAGGTTCTCCGGGAACGTGAAATTGAAAAAGCCGCCAGCCAGGTCCAGGAAGCGACTTATGAAGTTTCGGGAAGAAGTGGCTCTATGGATGAACCTCCTCCCTCTCCGGAGAATTAGCTTTTATGACCTGTGGTAAGATGATTGCCTGTTGCGGGCTCGACTGCGAAAAGTGCGACGCCTACATTGCCACGAAGAACAATGACAATGAACTTCGTGAGAAAACTGCCAAGAAGTGGGCGGAGATGAACAACGCTCCCGAAATCACGGCGGATTGTGCCCCGAAATGGACCAGTGCCAAACCGTTCAGATGGTCCACGGCAACAATGCCCAGGCCAAGGAAAATCTAAAGAAGTGACCTAAGTTTTTCCGTGGAAATAAAGAACGTGTTTTTTATTGAATGCGGGCGACTAATACTACAGGTAGATTTCTGGATTCTTGCTGCGGAAACGACGGTGGGTCCAGCCGTACCACAGGGCGGAATTTTCTCGGATCCGTTCTTCTAGCCATTTGCGGTAGGCACCATCTACAATTGAATTGTCATTCTCGCGAAGGCGAGAATCTAGCTTATTGAAATTTGCTTCCACTGCATGCAGGATTTTTCTGTTAACGCCTCGGGACGAGTCGCGGGTTTCTTCGATCCAGCAGAAAAATACGGGAGTGTCTGGCCGGTGCTTCAGCAGGAAATCCGGCAGCGGATTTATTTTTGCGGGCTGCCCCAAAAAGGTTCCGTCCAGTGCACTATTGATACGGCTATCTTGATCTGCCAGCAAACAGAACAGCTGTTTTTGTCCGTTGCATTCTGGCGCCTCGCCATCCAGCTGGGCTAGAAATTCTCGCGGAGTTTTTGCGCTTATGGAATAAGGCCGCCCTTTTACGCTGCGGATTTTTTCGTAAACCATCTGGTTCAACCACGCGGGCTTCAGTGGGATGAAACTTGCTTTTAGCGGGACGCCTAAGGCGCATAGCCAGGCTCCGCTGGCCTCGTAATTTCCGTAATGCGCCGTCAGGAAAATTCCGCCCTTGCGCATCTTTTCAATTACGGGTGCGGCACCTTCCGCCAACTCAAAAAATTCACCGCCCACTTTATAGGGATAAGCTCCGCAATCTTCGGGCAACTTCTTGTAAGTGTCGAAGCAGAACAGCAACTCCCCCACATGCCGCGTCAGGTTTTTAAGCGTTTTTTTGTAGAGCTCGCGCGGTTCCTCCCTGCCCCACGCTCCCTGTGAAACATGCTTCAAGTTGGCTTCCACCGTCTTCTTTTTCCAGCCTGTCAAACGAAGCGCCCCATAGGCGGCGCTTGCAAAAATTCGAGCTGAAAATTGACCGAGTGTTGACATTGCTGTGACGGGGAAAATCAAAAATTGATTCGTGAGTAACTTTCGTAATGGTTAGCAGTGTAATATATAATGCAGCCACTCTGGTAAACCAGTCGTTTTGTTCCGCGGCTTGTAGCGTTGCCGTAGTCTACGTCGGCTTCGTGATAAGATCCGCTGGGCAGCAGTCCTTCCCTGTTGTCGAAATTGTCGCCACCGATCATGACGCCCAAAGTTTTCCAGGGATTGAAATTCCACTTGCTGAAAGTATTTCCTGTGGAACTTTCGTAAAGTTTTTGCCCCTCGTTTTTGCCTATATAGTTTTGCGGCAGCTTGTCAAATTTGCAGAGATAGGCAGCAACGGAGTCTTTGGTTGTATACTTGTTTGACTCTTTAACTGCATCATAAATATTTGCTTTGCCTGATGAGGAACTTTGTTTGTTGTTAGTGAAACTAGAACTTGCAGACTGCGAAGATTCATCATCGTTCTCTGCGCTGATCGTAGGTGAGCTGCACCCAAAAATACAGACAAAGAAAGTTGTCGTGACAATTTTGAAAAACGCAATGAACTTACGATGAGTCATGTACGGGAATATAAAAAATTTCTAAATTATATTCCAAGGAGATCATTATGGCAAAAAGAGAAAAGCTGGTTATTGCCGGCAACGCCAAGGCCTCTGCAAAAACTGCAGCGAATTCCGCAAGGGAATCTACGGCGATGCGTGCCTTAAGAATCGATGGCTCCTCAAATGGCGCGACACTTCGCACCCGAGTCATCAAGAACAAGAAACTCTACAACCGAAACTTTAAGCACAAGAAGTCCTTCGCAAATGCGGAGGATTTCGCTTTTTTATATGGAAAAAACTTGGAGTGGTCGTGGCGAAGAAATGTTCAAAAATTTTTTTGAAATTAGGTCTTGTCTTTGTGTAATTTAATTTGGATATTAGGAAGATGGGGCAAGGAAAATCATTTGCGCGCTTACAGACTCTCCGGGAAGAAATTATTGATCTCGGGTTGTACCTTGAGACCGGAGGAGAGAAACCTAGGCTAGACAGCAATAGGCGTTTTCTGGATTTTCTGTGGAACACCAAGAACAATGCATACAACGGTGCATACTTGAAGGACAAAGATTGCGAAGGCCTTGTCCGTTATCTCAGACAAATTTGTGACGAGGCCATTCGTCTTCGAAATAGTCTTTCGCAGCAGTATGGAAATCTTGTTTACCGACAGGTTCGCAAGTACGGTCATAAGAATCAAGATTTTCTTGATCTTGTCCAAGAGGGTTTCACAGGATTGCTTCGTGCCGTGGATACTTTTGACGTGACCTACGGAGTTTCCTTTGAGACCTATGCAATCACTTGGATTCGCAAATACTTAAGTCGGCTTGTTTTGTATAATAGCGAAGTGGTAAGGCTTCCGGAAAGTCAGGTGAAAATTCACAGACAACGTAAAGACTCCGCGTCCATATCGAGCTATGTGGACTTTCTTGAGGATTCGGAATTGGTGGTTGATGATGTGCAAAATATGGAACAGCGTTTTGTTCTGACCAACACAATGGAGTATCTCAAAAATTGTGTCCAGACACTAAATTACAAACAACGTAATATAATACGGACAAGGTATTTTGACAAGAGCGGCAAGATGGTTTCACTTGAAACTGTGGGCAAACAGTGCGGTTACTCAAGGGAACGTGCTCGCCAGATTGAGTTGGAAGCATTGACTATACTTGAAAGGAAAATTGAAAAGTCAGAACGTATTCGTTAGAATGCTTCGAATTTTGACAAAGTAAATTTGAACTTTCGTTTAAAAAAAATGCATCTGGAATTTGTATGAAAAGAACGGAATCAGCGAAACTGGCGTTTACATATAAGTTTGTATCCAAATGCAGTATATTTGGACGCAAGATTGGAAAAGTTTGAGCAAAACTGATGGCATTTGGGGCTAAATATGGTGTTTAAGACGATTCAAAAGTGATATTTTATTGTCTGAGAGGTGATTTTTTCAAAAAAGACCCGTGATGGTCCGAAAAAATTGCATTACGGGATAGATAAATGGCGGAAAAGAACGGGTTCACAAAAAGATTCTTGTTGACACGATGTTGATAATTTGGAGATTATGTGGAATAAAACCCGTTATTTCTGAAAAAATCGAAAAAAAGTGAAATTTTTTGAGAAAAACCCTTGACATCGCCACGGAAAATTCTATAATTGGCCTCACCCTCGAACGGGACGCCCGAAAGGCTGAACGAACGAGACGGCAG
>JAZLKF010000039.1:0-1829 GCA_045597525.1 Fibrobacter sp.
ACAGCCGAACCCTTGGAACCTGCTCCAGCCCCAGGATGTGACGAGCCGACATCGAGGTGCCAAACCGCTCCGTCGATTTGAGCTCTTGGGAGCGATCAGCCTGTTATCCCCGGAGTACCTTTTATCCTTTGAGCGATGGCCCTACCATGAGGAACCACCGGATCACTTTGCCCTACTTTCGTACCTGCTCGACTTGTTTGTCTCCCAGTCAAGCCCGCTTGTGCCAATGCACTCTACGCACGGTTACCATTCGTACTGAGCGGACCTTGGGAAGCCTCCGTTACGCTTTTGGAGGCGACCACCCCAGTCAAACTACCCACCAAGCGGTGTCTTCTTCGCAGAATTAGAACCCAAGTAACAGAAGGGTGGTATTTCAACAATGACTCCAACACGACTGGCGTCGCATCTTCACAGTCTCCCACCTATCCTACACATCTGTTACCCGAATTCAGCGCTAAGCTATAGTAAAGGTTCACGGGGTCTTTTCGTCCCGTTGCGGGTAGACGGCATCTTCACCGCCACTACAATTTCACCGAGCTCATGACTGAGACAGTGCACAGATCGTTACACCATTCGTGCAGGTCGGAACTTACCCGACAAGGAATTTCGCTACCTTAGGACCGTTATAGTTACGGCCGCCGTTTACCGGGGCTTCAATTCAGAGCTTTGACTTGCGTCGAACTCCCCCTCTTAACCTTCCGGCACCGGGCAGGTGTCAGGCCATATTCGTCATCTTACGATTTCGCATAGCCATGTGTTTTTGGTAAACAGTCGCCTGTGCCATTTCTCTGCGCCCACTCGCGTGGGTCCCCTTCTCCCGAAGTTACGGGGTCAATTTGCCTAATTCCTTAGCCATGATTCACTCGAACACCTGAGGATACTCTCCTCACCCACCTGTGTCGGTTTACGGTACGGGCCGCTATACGCTACGCGTCAATCGACTTTTCTTGCAAGTCTGCTTACCTGCGCTGTCCAGTCGTCCGAAGACTCCCGGTACTGTCTGCTTTCAGTCGCCCTACAGCATTCAACGAACTATTCCGTCAGTTCGCGGCAGTGTCACTCCTCGGTCATCAATCAACCTGTATAGCGGGTACTGGAATATTAACCAGTTGGTCATCAGATACCCCTTTCGGGTTCTCCTTAGCCCCCGACTAACCCTGATCCGTTTAACGTTGTTCAGGAAACCTTGGGTTTTCGGTGTGAATGTTTCTTCATTCATTTCGTTACTTATGCCTACATTTGCTTTTCTACACGCTCCAGCAGAACTCACGTTCCACCTTCGACGCTGAGTAGAATGCTCCCCTACCACTCGCATTGCTGCAAGTCCTAAGCTTCGGCGGTAGTCTTTATACCCGTTCATCATCCACGCGTCATCGCTCGACTAGTGAGCTGTTACGCACTCTTTAAATGAATAGCTGCTTCCAAGCTAACATCCTAGCTGTCTAGGCGATGTCACCTCGTTCTGTCATAACTTAAACTACGCTTCGGGGCCTTAGCTGTAGATCTGGGCTCTTACCCTTTTGCCGCCGGACATTAGCACCCAACGACTCACTCCCAATCATCACTTCACGGCATTCAGAGTTTGTCTGGTATTGATAGGCGATGAAGCCCTCGCAACCAATCAGTAGCTTTACCTCCGTGAAGCTAAATTGAGGCTGTCCCTAAAGACATTTCGGGGAGTACGAGCTATCTCCCAGTTTGATTAGCCTTTCACCCCTACCCTCAACTCATCCAAGCCCTTTTCAACGGAAACTGGTTCGGTCCTCCAGCGCCTGTTACGGCGCCTTCAACCTGGTCAAGGGTAGATCACTAGGTTTCGCGTCTGTTCC
>JAZLKF010000040.1:0-2094 GCA_045597525.1 Fibrobacter sp.
CCACGTATTCGAAACATTGCGGATCTTAATAGCATAGACTTTACGAGTACGGCGGGGCACGTGAAACCCTGTCGGAACATGGGTCGACCACGATCCAAGCCTAAATACTACTTAGCTACCGATAGCGAACAAGTACCGTGAGGGAAAGGTGAAAAGAACCCTAGTAAAGGGAGTGAAATAGAACCTGAAACCATTAACTAACAAGATGTCATAGCCCGTAAGGGTGGTGGCGTGCCTTTTGTAGAATGAGCCTGCGAGTTACGGTATGCAGCGAGGTTAAGTGTTCGAAGACACGGAGCCGGAGCGAAAGCGAGTCTGAACAGGGCGAGTGAAGTTGCATGTCGTAGACCCGAAGCCAAGGTGATCTAGTCATGGGCAGGCTGAAGCAGGGGTAAAACCTTGTGGAGGGCCGAACAGTAATCTGTTAAAAAAGGTAGTGATGACCTGTGACTCGGAGCGAAAGACTAAACAAACCTGGAGATAGCTGGCTCTCCCCGAAATGCCTTTAGGGACAGCCTCATAGAAAGATAACGGGGGTAAAGCACTGGATGAGTGCGGGGGAGTCAAATCCTACCAAACTCAATCAAACTCTGAATACCGTTACCCAGCCTATGGGAGTGAGACTGCGTGCGACAAGGTTCGTAGTCGAGAGGGAAACAGCCCAGACCAACAGCTAAGGTCCCGAAATCATGCTAAGTGTGAAATGAAGTGCGGTTGCACAGACAGCCAGGAGGTTGGCTCAGAAGCAGCCATTCCTTAAAAGAGTGCGTAACAGCTCACTGGTCGAGCAACCGTGCGCAGACAATGAAACGGGGCTAAGCATGATACCGAAGCTATGGGATCATCACTTGTGATGATCAGTAGGGGAGCATTCCATTAACCGGAGAAGGGATACCCGCGAGGGGTGCTGGAGGAGATGGAAGAGAGAATGCAGGTATAAGTAACGAAAAGACGGGTGAGATCCCCGTCCGCCGAAAACCTAAGGTTTCCAGGGTAAAGGCAATCTGCCCTGGGTAAGTCGGCCCCTAAGACGAGGACGAAAGTCGTAGCCGATGGGAATCTGGTGAAGAATCCAGAACCAGTTTTTATTTGAAGCCATGACGCATGAGGTGAAATCAGGCCGGAGAATGGTAGTTCCGGTCCAAATGCAGAGGAGCTGAGGAGTGGGTTAAATGACACTCTGATCTGATGCATGACGGGTAGGGGAGAGAAAGTCGAACCGAAGCTGACGTAATCAAGGTGCCGGGAAATAGTGGCTAGGTTAGTAAGTATTGACCGTACCGGAAACCGACACAGGTAGGAAGGATGAGTAATCTAAGGCGCACGAGTGACCTCGCGTTAAGGAACTCGGCAAAATGCACACGTAACTTCGGGAGAAGTGTGGCTCACTTAGTCAAATAATGTGAGTGGCAGAAAGCAGGCCCAGGCGACTGTTTATCAAAAACACAGCCATCTGCGAACCAGTAATGGGACGTATAGGTGGTGACACCTGCCCGGTGCTGGAAGGTTAAGAGGAGCGGTTAGCGGTAACGCGAAGCTGTGAATCGAAGCCCCAGTAAACGGCGGCCGTAACTATAACGGTCCTAAGGTAGCGAAATTCCTTGGCGGGTAAGTTCCGCCCCGCACGAATGGAGTAACGATTCTGAGCACTGTCTCAACGCGAGACTCGGTGAAATTTATATGTCGGTAAAGAAGCCGACTACCTATATCTAGACGGAAAGACCCCGTGAACCTTCACCGTAACTTAATATTGGGATCCTATTTATCATGTGTAGGATAGTTGGGAGACTGTGAAGCGTGGCCGTCAGGTTGCGTGGAGTCACTGGTGAAATACCAACCTTGATGAATGGAATTTCTAACCTGTGCCATGAAGCTGGTATGGGGACAATGTTAGGCAGGCGGTTTGACTGGGGCGGTCGCCTCCAAAAGAGTAACGGAGGTGCGCGAAGGTCTCCTCGCGGTGGTTGGAAATCATCGTACGAGTGTAAAGGCACAAGGAGGCTTGACTGCGAGATGGACACATCGAGCAGGTACGAAAGTAGGTCTTAGTGATCTGATGGTGCTGAGTGGAAAGGCCATCACTTAACGGACAAA
>JAZLKF010000041.1:0-3559 GCA_045597525.1 Fibrobacter sp.
ATCGTTACACCATTCGTGCAGGTCGGAACTTACCCGACAAGGAATTTCGCTACCTTAGGACCGTTATAGTTACGGCCGCCGTTTACTGGGGCTTCAATTCAATGCTTCCTTTCGTGACATCTCCTCTTAACCTTCCAGCACCGGGCAGGTGTCAGGCCTTATACTTCATCTTTCGATTTCGCAAAGCCCTATGTTTTTGTTAAACAGTCGCCTGAGCCATTTTTCTGCGACCCCCGTCTCTCAGGGGGTGACCCTTTTCCCGAAGTTACAGGTCTATTTTGCCTAGTTCCTTAGCCGCGAATCACTCGAGCGCCTCAGTACTCTTTACTTGACCACGTGTGTCCGTTTGTAGTACGGGTGCCGGCACCATTGCTTAGCGGATTTTCTGGGGAGCCTGTTTAGGCCGATATCCGGTCGCCCGAAGGCTCCCGGTACTATCAGGTTCGGCTCGGAGGGTGGATTTGCCTGCCCTCCTCATAACCTACGCCCTTCAGCGGACTATTCCGTCAGTCCGCACGGCTTTCACTTCTCCGTCTCCACGTCGCTGATGCCGCCAGTACAGGAATATTAACCTGTTCTTCCATCGGCCTCGCCGCTCGGCTTAGCCTTAGGCCCCGACTTACCCTGATCCGATTAGCGTTGATCAGGAAACCTCAGTCTTCCGGCGTGCGGGTTTCTCACCCGCATTATCGTTACTCATACCTACATTTGCTTTTCCGGCCGCTCCAGCACGGGTCGTCCCGCACCTTCTCCGCCGCCGGAATGCTCCCCTACCGATACTTGTCGTATCCCATAGCTTCGGTAACATGCTTATGCCCGCTTATTATCCACGCCAAACCGCTCGACTAGTGAGCTGTTACGCACTCTTTAAATGAATGGCTGCTTCCAAGCCAACATCCTAGCTGTCTCTGCAGTTCGACTTCGTTAATGCAACTTAGCATGTATTTCGGGACCTTAGCTGATGGTCTGGATTCTTCTCCTCTCGGACATGGACCTTAGCACCCATGCCCTCGCTGCCGGTGACCGTTACTGAGCATTCGGAGTTTGTCAGGACTTGATAGGCGGCGAAGCCCTCGCATCCAATCAGTCGCTCTACCTCTCAGTAACTGCGCCGACGCTGCACCTAAATGCATTTCGGGGAGTACGAGCTATCTCCAAGTTTGATTAGCCTTTCACCCCTACACTCAAGTCATCCAAGGGCTTTTCAACGCCAATAGGTTCGGGCCTCCATTCCGTGTTACCGAAACTTCACCCTGCTCAAGTGTAGATCACTTGGTTTCGCGTCTACCCCCGCCAACTAAACGCCCTGTTAAGGCTCGCTCTCACTTCGGCTCCTACCCTTAAGGTATTAACCTCGCTGGCGACGGTAACTCGTAGGTTCATTATGCAAAAGGCACGCTGTCACCCCAACGGGGCTCCAACCGCTTGTAGGCGGACGGTTTCAGGTTCTATTTCACTCCTCTGCTCGAGGTGCTTTTCACCTTTCCCTCACGGTACTGGTTCGCTATCGGTCTATAGGGAGTATTTAGCCTTGCGGGATGGTCCCCGCTGCTTCACGCAAGATTCCTCGTGTCCCGCGCTACTCAGGATGCCGCATGGCTCCCGATCTGTACCGGTACGGGGGTGTCACCCTCTCCGCCTGGCCTTTCCAGACCATTCCCGTTGAATCGATACGCCGTCCTGCGGTCCTACAACCCCGGCCGCGCCTAGACGCCGCCGGTTTGGGCTCCTCCGCGTTCGCTCGCCACTACTTGCGGAATCATTCTTATTTTCTTCTCCTGGAGGTAGTGAGATGTTTCAGTTCCCTCCGTTCGCCCCTGCATACGCAGGTGACTGGCCTTCAGCCAGCCGGGTTGCCCCATTCGGACATCCGCGGATCAAGGGTCATTTGCACCTCCCCGCGGCTTTTCGCAGCTTATCACGTCCTTCCTCGCCTCCTATAGCCAAGGCATCCACCATCCGCCCTTCTTCGCTTCTTTATCTCTCGTTTGTGAATTCTCTCTGCTCTAGTTACTCTTGTAAAAGTTTTCTTCTTTACTCTCAACCTTTGTTGAGACTCTTACTTTTCTCTCTTGTGCAATATGTCAATGTTCGCTCTCCGGACCCCGGTATCGGTCCTGATGTGCGACTGCCAGTCCGTGTCGGGAACCGCCAATCTTTCTCAATCAAACAACCAGAATGTACCGATGTCTCTCCACAGTCAGACAAATATTACAATAAGCTCCGAGCCCGGACGCCCTGACAGCGCCCTTTCTCTATAAAGGAGGTGTTCCAGCCGCACCTTCCGGTACGGCTACCTTGTTACGACTTAGCCCCAGTTATCGGTTTTACCTTAGGACGCTCCTCACGGGTGGCGCACTTCAGGTTCCCCCAACTTCCATGGCTTGACGGGCGGTGTGTACAAGGCCCGGGAACGTATTCACCGCGCCATGGCTGATGCGCGATTACTAGCGAATCCAGCTTCACGGAGTCGGGTTGCAGACTCCGATCCGAACTGAGAGAGGGTTTCAAGATTGGCTCTGCGTCGCCGCATGGCTGCTCGCTGTCCCCCCCATTGTAACACGTGTGTCGCCCCGGACGTAAGGGCCGTGCTGATTTGACGTCATCCCCACCTTCCTCGCACCTTGCGGTGGCAGTCCCGGCAGAGTCCCCAACTTAATGATGGTAACTACCGGCAAGGGTTGCGCTCGTTATGGCACTTAAGCCGACACCTCACGGCACGAGCTGACGACAACCATGCAGCACCTACCAGGACGCCATTGCTGGAACAGCCGTCTCCGGCTGCGTCATCCTGATTTCAAGCCCGGGTAAGGTTCCTCGCGTATCATCGAATTAAACCACATGTTCCTCCGCTTGTGCGGGCCCCCGTCAATTCCTTTGAGTTTCATTCTTGCGAACGTACTCCCCAGGTGGATAACTTATCGGTTTCCCTTGGCCACTGACTGTGTATCGCCAACAGCTAGTTATCATCGTTTACTGTGCGGACTACCAGGGTATCTAATCCTGTTCGATCCCCGCACTTTCGTGCCTCAGCGTCAGTCGCGTCCCAGCAAGCTGCCTTCGCAATCGGTGTTCTGTGTCATATCTAAGCATTTCACCGCTACACAACACATTCCGCCTGCCTCATTCGCACTCAAGAGAACCAGTTTCAACGGCAATGCTACGGTTGAGCCGCACCATTTCACCACTGACTTGATCCCCCGCCTACGCACCCTTTAAACCCAATAAATCCGGATAACACTCGGATCCTCCGTATTACCGCGGCTGCTGGCACGGAGTTAGCCGATCCTTATTCGTACGGTACATGCAAACGGACACGCGTGCCCGACTTTATTCCCGTACAAAAGAAGTTTACAACCCATAGGGCCGTCTTCCTTCACGCGACTTGGCTGGTTCAGGCTCTCGCCCATTGACCAATATTCCTCACTGCTGCCTCCCGTAGGAGTTTGGTCCGTGTCTCAGTACCAATGTGGGGGACCTTCCTCTCAGAACCCCTAATGATCGTCGCCTTGGTGGGCCGTTGCCCCGCCAACCAGCTAATCATCCGCATGCCCATCCC
>JAZLKF010000042.1:0-1844 GCA_045597525.1 Fibrobacter sp.
GATACCCGAATGGGGGAACCCATCCGCAAGGATATCTCGCAAGAGAGGCGAACGCCGTGAACTGAAACATCTTAGTAGCGGCAGGAGAAGAAAACAAAAGTGATTCCCTGAGTAGCGGCGAGCGAAAGGGGAGCAGCCCAAACCGCGCGTGTTACGGCATGCGCGGGGTAGTAGGACCCGGATATTCGAAGCACACGCAAGCGGAACGGCCTGGAAAGGCCGGCCATAGAAGGTGAGAGTCCTGTATGCGTAGGAGTGTGTGTAGATACGGGTATCCTGAGTAGCGCGGGACACGAGGAATCCTGCGTGAATCTGCCAGGACCATCTGGCAAGGCTAAACACTCCATGGAGACCGATAGCGAACGAGTACCGTGAGGGAAAGGTGAAAAGAACCGCGGACAGCGGAGTGAAAGAGACCCTGAAACCGTACGCCTACAACCTGTCGGAGCGGACAAGTTCCGTGACGGCGTGCCTTTTGCATAATGAGCCTACGAGTTGCTCATGACTGGCGAGGTTAAGCCGCTGAGCGGCGGAGCCGGAGCGAAAGCGAGCCTGAACAGGGCGCTGAGTCAGTCATGGCAGACGCGAAACCTTGTGATCTACCCTTGTCCAGGATGAAGTCCGGGTAACACCGGATGGAGGTCCGAACCAATAAGCGTTGAAAAGCTTCTGGATGAGGTGAGGGTAGGGGTGAAAGGCCAATCAAACTGGGAAATAGCTCGTACTCCCCGAAATGCATTTAGGTGCAGCCTGCACATAGTCACGCAGAGGTAGAGCTACTGATAGGATGCGAGGGCTTCACCGCCTGTCAAGTCCTGACAAACTCCGAATGCTGGAGTGACGTTTGTGTGGAGTGAGGGCATGGGTGCTAACGTCCATGTCCGAGAGGAGAAGAATCCGGACCGCCGGCTAAGGTCCCGAAATATACGCTAAGTTGTCCTAACGGGGTGCGGCTGCAGAGACAGCCAGGATGTTGGCTTGGAAGCAGCCATTCATTCAAAGAGTGCGTAACAGCTCACTGGTCGAGCGGCCGCGCATGGATAATGATCGGGCATAAGCGTATTACCGAAGCCGCGGGATGTAGTGATACATCGGTAGGGGAGCATTCCAACGGCGTTGAATCCGAAGGCGTGAGCCGCGGTGGAGCGGTTGGAAAAGCAAATGTAGGCATAAGTAACGATAATCAAGGTGGAAAACCTTGACGCCGAAAGACTCAGGGTTCCTGATCAACGTTAATCGGATCAGGGTAAGTCGGGTCCTAAGGTTAACCCGAAGGGGGATACCGATGGCAACTGGTTGAATATTCCCAGACCGCTGCACGATGAAAGTGACGGGCTGAGTAGGCATGCGGGGCGCGACGGATTAGCCCCAGAGCCTAGCCTTCGGGCGAAGCGAGCATGTGAATCAGCTCCAAGAAAAGCGAGTGCAGTGCCCGTACCGCAAACCGACACAGGTAGTTGGGTTGAGTATACTGAGGCGCTCGAGTGATCCACGGCTAAGGAACTCTGCAAAATCGCCCCGTAACTTCGGGAGAAGGGGCGCTCACAGCGATGTGAGCCGCAGTGAAAAGGTCCAGGCAACTGTTTACCAAAAACACAGGGCTATGCTAAATCGAAAGATGAAATATATGGCCTGACACCTGCCCGGTGCTGGAAGGTTAAGGAGAGTGCTCAGCGCAAGCGAAGGTACGAACTGAAGCCCCAGTAAACGGCGGCCGTAACTATAACGGTCCTAAGGTAGCGAAATTCCTTGTCGGGTAAGTTCCGACCTGCACGAATGGTGTAATGATCTGGACGCTGTCTCAGCCGTGAGCTCGGTGAAATTGTAGTCCCGGTGAAGATGCC